>NZ_JBNBLH010000006.1:0-316932 GCF_049830555.1 Roseobacter sp. EG26 | reverse complement strand
TGGCACAGATCTCCGCATCCACCGTGTCATCCGCGATCACCATGGTTTCCGTGGGACCGGCGAAAAGATCAATGCCGACACGACCAAAAAGCTGCCGTTTGGCTTCGGCCACAAACGCATTGCCCGGACCCACGATCATGTGCACAGGCTCAATGGTATCCGTCCCAAGCGCCATGGCCCCAACCGCCTGAATACCCCCCATGACGTAAATCTCATGCGCGCCGCCCAGATGCATCGCGGCGATCACCGCCGGATTTGGTTTGCCCTTGAAGGGCGGCGTGCAGGCGATGACGCGCGGCACCTTGGCAACCGAAGCCGTGGCGACGGACATATGCGCAGAAGCCACCATTGGAAATTTCCCGCCCGGAACATAACACCCGACCGATTGCACCGGTATGTTCTTGTGACCCAAGATGACCCCGGGCATGGTTTCAACCTCAATATCGAGCATGCTGTCACGTTGCGCTTGTGCGAAATTGCGGACCTGTTCCTGCGCGAACTTGATGTCCGCCAATTCGCGCGGGCTTAACTGAGCGATCAACGCGTCAATTTCCGCCATACTCAGCCTGAAGCTGGCAGGAGAATAGTTGTCGAATTTTTCCGACAATGCCCGCACGGCCACGTCACCGCGCACTTCAATATCAGCGAGTGTTGCTTCCACCGCAGCGCGGGTCTTTGCATCGTCGTCGGCGCGTTCAGCGGCGGGTTTTCCGCTTTTGAGATATTCAATAGCCATCAGACCACCTCTTTACTGATCGGGACGCGGCGGCGTTTTTTCACCGCGATCAAAGGCTTCCCAGCCTTCCCCCTGAAAAACATCCTTGCCCAACTGGGCCAGCACATGCGGGAAATCCACCATCACCCAATTATCGGTGATACGGCCCTCTTCCACTTTCCAGAAATCCATGTACCGAATCTCCACCCGCTTGCCTGTCGGTTCGACACCCATGAATGCCCCCGAATGCGTCGCTTCCTGCCGGCCAAAAGCGGCGGCCCACTCGCCCATGAAAAGCCGCGCTTCATCCACACAGACCTTGTCGGAAAAGGCCGCCTGAAAAGGCCGTTGCCAATTATCCTGGAACGCCTGCAACCCGATTTTGGTGCCGCATCCCTGATTGCCCATCCAGCGAAAGCCATCGGCAAAGAAGGTATCGATATCATCTATGCGGTGGTCGTTCAGGCCGTCCACCATACCCTCAATGACCGCACGGGTCTCTTCGGTCTTGCTCATGTCCGTGTCTTTGCTGAGCACGGCCTGTTCTGGCCTTGATCCCTTCATCCCAGGGTCCTTTCATCTTTGCTTTGAAACAGCGTCAGGTCAGTGACGCGTCTCAAGATGAAATCCCTGGGCAGCCTGTTGAGCGCCGGGTGACGCTGCATCAGGCCGGTTCTGGCACGCCTGCTCATCAGCCTTTCACAGCCCCCGCCGTCAGACCCGATACAATCTGGCGCTGGAAAACCATGACCAGCAGGAACAACGGTGCCGTGATCGACACTGCTGCCGCGACCGCTTCGACCTGATCTGTCGTGGTTGTTTCGCGGTTGAAATATCCTGCGATGGCCGGAACCATGGTCTGGTTTTGTGCGTCCAGAAGCAGGGATGTTACCAGAAAGTCATTGTACCCCAGCAGGAAGGAAAAGAGACCCGTGGTGATCACCCCCGGCCACATCACCGGCATGATGACACGGCGGAAAGCCTGAAAGTGACTGCACCCATCAACGCGGGCGGCCTCATCCAGTTCTGCGGGAATATTCTGGAAAAACGAGCGCAGCATCCAGATGGTAAAAGGCTGGTTGATCGACACCAGAACGGCGATGACCGCCCAGGGCTGCCCGTATAGCGTGGGCGCGCCGTCGCCAAAAATCGGGCGCAGGATTTCAGAAGAGTTGATGAAAACGGGCAGATATCCAGCGACCAGCACTGAATGTGGCAGAGCGCGGAACACCAAGGCCAGGATCAGCAGCCAGAACGCAAGGTCAGAGCCGGAACGCGCGAGACCGTAGCCTGCAAGGGTCCCCACGGTCAGTGAAATGGTGACAACCCCCGCCGTTACCAGCATTGAGTTGAGAAAATTGCGGTAGAATTCGTTCTCGCCCCACACCGCCACGTAATGGTCAGTTGTAAGTCCAAGAACCGGCGCACCGAGAGGGCCCAAGATGCTATTGAGTGCCCCCAGAACCAAGGGCAGGAGGCCGAAAAAGATCAGGACAAATGCCAAGGCGTAGGCGATCGCGCCGAAAATCCAACCCAATACCAACAGGCCCGGCGGGCAGTATTGCTGAACCAGGCCCGGAAGACGGGTGAACGCCCACCGGATCGCAAAGTAGAGCACGACAAGGCCAATGACGATGTCCAAAAGCGACAGACCGTCCCCATTGGCGCGTGTGGCGGGGCCAAGGATCACATCCCATGGGCTGTCCGCAAAGGCGTCTACCGGGGATTTGAAACTCATAACCGCGATCCAGAAGATCGGGAAGGCGGCAAGCAGGCACCAGAACGCGAGGAAGGCACCGGAGGAAAAACGCAGCGCAAAAGACTGCTGCATGGCTTTGGGTGTCGACATTAGTGCGCGCTCCCTTTGTGGTCTCGCCAGGTTCGGCGCAACGGCAGGATCAGCAGGAAGACGATCCCGACCATGGTCAGCATTGCCGAAGCCGACGCGCGGCTGATCGCACGGTTTCCGGCATCGTCAGGCGTCATGAAATCATAAGTGAGCCATTGCAGTGAAATGACATGCGCCTGGCTGCGGAAACCGACGATTTCCTCAAAGACGCGGTAGCAATCCATCAGGTGAATAAGCGCGATAAAAATGATCAACGGCATCAGATGTGGCACGATGACGTGACGCAGCCGTTCCCAGCGGCTCGCACCGTCGATCACAGCGGATTCGAGCGTGTCCATGTTCACAGTTTGCAAACCCGCATAGAAAATGACGAACGCGAAAGGTGCCACATGCCAGACCCGGTAGAAATACATTAGCAGTTCAATGGTCCAGGCTTGAGCAAACATAGAAATGTTGGTCCCACTCCAGCGTTCAAGCATCGCCGTCAGGATACCGTCCCCGACAAAAAGCCAATAGATCGACAGTGACCCGATGACCGGCGTGATGATAAAGGGCAGCAGCGAGATGAATATGATGGGCCCGCGAATGGCCCGCGTGGCATTATTGACCGCCAGCGCGATGGCAAGACCAACGCCAATCACCAATGGCAGTGTCAGCAAAGTGAACGACAGGGTGAATCTGAGGGCCTTCCAAAAGTCGATCTGCATGATGGCATTCCAGTCGCCATTCCCGACAGCGCTCCAGAACTTTTCCATTTGCAAAACATTCCGGTAACTTTGCAAACCCACCCATCGTGTTTCCGTCACAGTTTTCCCGCTGTCATCCAAAACCGGTACGGTCTTGATTTCGGTTGTACAGGTTTGCGTCACGAACCCGGGAGTGCAGGTTTCTACCTCTATCTGTTCCAAAATGGGTTGTGTGACTTGGAAACTCTGGATGAACACGCTGACCAACGGTGCCGCAATGAACAACAGCATCATGAAAACAGATGGACCAACAAAAGCAGCAAAAGTCTTGAATTTCATGGGCTTGCCCTCGTGACAACTCGGTTTGCAAAGTGCTCGATTTGCTTTGCAAAACACATTTCGATGCGCTTAACAAAACATCGCCGACAGAAGATCGCTGGCCGGGAATACCCGGCCAGCCGTTTGTTTACTTCAAGACACCAGCTTCTTTAGCTGACGTTGTATAGGCTTCGGTAATTGCTTCCAAAGTGGCTTCGGCGCTGCGTTCTCCTGTAAAGAATGCTGGCAACTCGTTGCCCAGAGCGGAATGAAGCAGCCCCATCTGCGTTGTGGATGGATAGGCGGGTGGTGCAGGATTTGCCGTGGCTGTCTCAATCGCACCCTTGGCGATGTCAGTTGGGGCATAACCATCCACCAGCCAGATGGCAGCGTCATTGGCACTTTTCACCATTTCGGAATCCAGCCCTTCCATCGCGAGACGGAAGGCGGCATCAGCCTCTTCGTCAGAGATATTCTTGGCGATCACGATACCGTCCCACCACAAAGTTGTGGCCGGAACACCGCCCTCCATAGCTTTGGGAGCAGCCGACATCGCAACCTTACCGACAACCTGGCTTTCAGCTTCATCATCCATCGCACCCGCGCGGCTTGCCCAGAGGTTTGCCATTGCAATTTTACCCTGCTGGAACTGCTGCTGTACGTATGTGGAATCCGAAACAAGGACTTCAGGGTCCGTATACTCGGTCATCGCCTTCATCATCTCCAGCGATTTGATACCCGCTTCGGAGTTAACGGCAGCCGTGTTGTCATCGTTGAAGAATTTGCCACCGAACCCTGCGTACATGTTGTTGAAATCCTGAGCCAGATTCCAGCCGGATTTCAGCGTCGCACCCAGTGGGTATTCCATGACGCCAGCTTCCTTGATCTTGGCGGATGCTGCCAGAACTTCATCCCATGTTGAGGGTGTTTCGATGCCAAGGTCCGCAAGAACGTCAGAGCGATACATCAGATGCTGTGTGTTCACCATCATCGCCACAGCCATGATCTGGCCATTGATGCGGATCAATTGATTGGGCTTGAGGTTTTGTCCATATTTCTCGACCAGATCGTCCAACGGGCGGATGGTACCGGCGTTCAGCAGCGGCGTTATGGTTCCGTTCGACACGCCACCGATTTGGTAAAGCGACGGATTGGCTTCAAACGCGGCAGGCTGCTTTGTCCGGAACTCCTGATCCAGCTCCGCCTGAAAGTTTCCGCATTCAGCCATCGCATCCGTGACAGCCTTCCAGGCTTCAAATCCGGCACTCAGAGATTTTACCGGCGTGGTATTTTCATAGGAACACGCGGCAAATGCCGTACTTCCCATAAGCGAGATCGCCCCCGCCAATGCGATTTTCTTCAAGAACATATGCAAACTCCCTGTTGCAGTTGGCTTGGGTGCATCTTGCAAGTCTGCACCCTTTGGTTGGCCCCGAAAAAGGGCATCATGGCTTAGGACAGCTGAATGCGCGTCCCGCTGTCTTTGTCGAACAAATGACAGATTGCGACCGGTACGGAGAAGGAAACCATATCCCCAATCTCCGCACGGAATTCCTTATGGGCCTTGACCGAGACCAGTTGCCCACCGGCACGCACGGTCAACATCGTCGCATCTCCCAAAAGCTCGATCGTGTAGATTGGCGCTGTAATTTGTCCACCATCACCTTCTGCGAGAGTGGCATCTTCGGCGCGGAACCCCAACGTCACCGGTCCATCAGGGCCTTTGAGCCCGGAAATCGAAACGTTGGTTCCAGTGAAAACACCGCTCTCCAACGTTCCATCGACAAGGTTCATGGCCGGACTGCCAATGAAACTTGCGACAAAGGTATTGGCGGGATGATCGTAGATGTCAGTTGGCGTGCCCACCTGCTGCACCTTGCCCTGCTTCATTACGACGACGCGATCCGCCAATGTCATGGCCTCAATCTGGTCGTGGGTCACATAAACTGTTGTAACTTTGAGTTCGTGGCTGAGGTTCTTGATCTGCGCGCGCGTGGACACCCGAAGTTTGGCATCAAGGTTGCTGAGAGGCTCATCCATCAGGAACACATTGGGTTCGCGTACGATGGCCCGCGCCAACGCCACGCGTTGACGTTGACCGCCGGAGAGTTCAGCAGGTTTGCGATGCAGGAAGTCGTCCAGTTCGACCATTGCAGAGGCGCGGCGCACGCGTTCATCATGCTCACCCTCCGGAATCTTGCGGACTTTCAATGGAAAGCGAATATTCTCGTAAACATTCATGTTGGGGTAGAGACCGTAGGACTGGAACACCATCGCAACATCGCGGTCCTTTGGGTCCAAATCGTTGACCACACGCCCGTCGATGATGATCTCACCCTCTGTCGCGTCCTCAAGCCCCGCGATCATACGCATGGTTGTGGTTTTCCCACAGCCCGATGGCCCCAGAAGGACCAGAAATTCCTCGTCGGCGATGGTCAGATCAAAATTATCGACACCTACGAAGCTGCCCCAACGCTTGTTGATATTGCGCAGTTGAATTTCGGCCATGATGTCCCCACTGTCGGATGCTGATTTTCCGGCTTACCCAACGCTAGACATTCAGATGGCCGTTTGGCAAGAAATTTCTGCACACGTTTGCAAAAACTTTCAAGAAATATCGGTAACTTCTTATTTTTAAATCATTAAAATGAACTGCATCGATTTCTTACGCCAGCAGAGAACGCTCAAGATCGTATTGCAGCAAGGCCAGTTGAGAGCTTCATCGCCGAGTCGGAACCGTGCACGGGCGCCTACGGCGGGAAACTTCGCTGCCGTGCCAACGTCTCAGGTGACAAGCGCCTTGACCGCCGCGACGATGCTGTCGCAGGATGGCATGGTGGCCGCATAGGCAGGACCCGTGGCGATGAAACTGTCCTCTGCCGTAAGGCGCGCAAAGCTTGCAATCCCGTGTTCCGCCATCAGCGCCATCAGCCCCTCCGCTTGCCCGCCGGTACGGCGGCATTCGTCAACAATCAGAACACGCGCACAGTCCTGAAGCGCCGCCAACAGGGCCTCAACCGGCAAGGGCGCAAGCCAGCGCAGATCAATGACCCGGGCCTTGATGTCAGAGGCGAGAAGTTGTTTTTGCGCCTGCCGCGACAGGAAATGGCCGTTGCCATAGGTGACAATCGCCACATCACCCCCCTCCCCGTGCACACCGACGGTGTTCAGCGGAATGGTCTTTTCCGGATCAGGATAGGGGGTCATCCATCCGCCGTCTCCTTCACCATGCAAATCCCGCATGGGATAGAGCGCAATGGGTTCTACGAAGACACAAACGCGTTGCTCTTCGCGCGCCAACCTATGGCACTCACGCAGCATTTGTGCCGCGTCAGCACCTGTTGACGGGCAAGCGATGATAATGCCCGGAATGTCGCGCAGCACCGCCAGTGAATTGTCATTGTGAAAATGCCCGCCGAACCCTTTCTGATAGCCCAGACCGGCGATCCGCAGCACCATCGGGTTGGTCCATTGGCCCATCGAAAAGAAGGGCAACGTCGCGGCCTCTCCGCGCAACTGATCCTCAGCGTTGTGCAGATAGGCCAGAAACTGGATTTCGGGCATCGGGACAAATCCGTTATGCGCCATGCCGATGGCCAGCCCCAGAATGGATTGTTCATCGAGCAGCGTGTCGATCACACGGTCACGGCCAAAGCGGGCCTGCAATTTCTGCGTCACGCCATAAACCCCGCCCTTGCGACCGACGTCTTCGCCCATGATCAGGGTTTCGGGATGCGCCAGCATCAGATCGTGCAAGGCCCAGTTGATGATCCGCGACATGGGCTGGGGCGCGTTCATCTGCGCGGCATCGGCACCAAAAAGTGTTTTTCTGGCCTGTGGATCCGGCCCGTTACTGGGCGCACATTGTCGCTTTGGGGGGATCAGGCTGGCCATGACGTCAGCGGCCGTTTTCAGATGCGGTCGCTTGACAACTTGTGCGGCCTCAACCGCAACCGCTTCCAATGTGGATTGGTAAATGTCGGATAAGGTTTCTGCTGATGCCGCGCCTTTCTGAACCAAAAGCCGCGCGGAATGGAGCAACGGATCATTGGCCTCATCCGCCTCCACTTCCGCGCGTGGCAGATAGCTGGTGGCGACGTCCGCACCAGCATGCCCATAGAGCCGCACCATGCGCAGGTGCAGAAACGCCGGTTTTTTCTGGGTGCGTACGTATTGCGCGGCCGCACGTGCCGCCGCAAAAACCGCAAAAATGTCCAACCCGTCGGCCTCAAAGTAACGGACACCCGGCCTGTGCTGCATCGACGCCTTGATCCAGCCGGAGGGTGTTTTGGTTGAGATGCCGATGCCATTGTCTTCGCAGACCATCAGCAAGGGCAAGGGCGCGCCCTGAATGGATGTCCATCCAGCAGCGTTGATCGTTCCTTGGGCGGTGGAATGATTTGTCGAGGCGTCACCAAAGGATACCATCGCCAGACCGTCCCGGGCCAGGCACTCGTGTTCAGGCGCGCGACGACGGGACAGGCCGACGCTATAAGCGGCCCCCAACGCTTTGGGCAAATGGCTGGCAATGGTCGAGGTCTGGGGCGGGATCATCAGCGCACGGCTGCCCAGCACCTTGTGTCGCCCCCCGCTGGTCGGATCCTCGGAGGAACAGGCAAAGCTCAGGAGCATATCCCGCATCATGCCTTCATGACCCGCCTGTTGCGCCCGCGCGATCTGAAACGCGGCATCGCGGTAGTGCAGAAAGGCAATGTCGTCGGGCCGCAGCGCCTGTGCCACAGCCGCCATCCCCTCATGGCCGGATGAGCCAATTGTGTAGAACCCCTGCCCGGCCTTCTGCATCGCCCTGCTTTGGATATCCAACGCCCGGCTCAACACCTGAGCGCGGTAAAGCTGCAAAGCCTCATCTGCCGTCAAACCGGGCGCGGGTGCTGCACCTTCGGGAAAATCGCCTGCCGCAAGCCGTGACAGGAAATTCTCATGCACAATCTGGACGCGGTCCATCAATCACTCATCTTCTTGACAAACCTGCTGATCAGAAAAACGCCTGAAGGCCGGTTTGCGCGCGTCCCAGGATCAACGCATGCACATCATGCGTGCCCTCATAGGTGTTCACCGTTTCGAGGTTCATCATATGGCGGATTACCTGAAACTCTCCGCTGATCCCGTTCCCGCCGTGCATGTCCCGCGCCATCCGCGCGATATCAAGCGCCTTGCCGCAATTGTTGCGCTTGACTATGCTGACCATCTCGGGTGCGGCATTGGCGTCATCCATCAAGCGGCCCACCTGCAACGAGCCCTGCAAACCCAGCGAAATCTCTGTCATCATATCAGCCAATTTCTTCTGATAAAGCTGCGTGCCCGCCAGCGGCTTGCCAAACTGGTGCCGGTCCAGGCCATATTGCCGGGCCGCGTGCCAGCAGAATTCAGCCGCGCCCAACGCCCCCCAGCTTATGCCATAGCGCGCCCGGTTCAGACATCCGAACGGGCCTTTGAGCCCCTGCGCATTGGGCAGCAGGGCATCGTCGCCCACCTCGACGTTATCCATCACGATCTCGCCGGTAATCGACGCGCGCAGGGACAGTTTGTTGCCCACCTTTGGCGCACTGAGGCCTTTCATGCCTTTCTCCAGCACGAAACCGCGAATTTTGCCGCCGTGTTCTTCTGATTTCGCCCAGACCACAAAAACATCCGCAATCGGCGCGTTGGAAATCCACATCTTTGATCCGGTCAACCTGTAGCCGGTCGCGGTTTTCACGGCGCGTGTTTTCATGCCCGCAGGATCGGAACCCGCATCCGGTTCAGTCAGGCCAAAACAGCCGATCCATTCCCCCGAGCAGAGTTTGGGCAGATATTTGTTGCGTTGCGCTTCGGAGCCATATGCGTAAATGGGATAGATCACGAGGCTGGATTGTACGGACATCATCGACCGGTAACCCGAATCCACCCGCTCTACTTCGCGCGCCACCAGCCCGTAAGATACGTAGGACGACCCCAGCCCACCGTATTCCTCCGGGCAAGTCACCCCCAGCAATCCCATCTCTCCCATTTCGCGAAAGATACCCGGCTCGGTGGTTTCCTTCTCAAAGGCCTCAATGATGCGTGGTTGCAGTTTTTCCTGCGCATATGCGCGTGCCGAGGCCTGAACCATGCGCTCGTCTTCATGCAATTGATCCGCTAGGCGAAACGGATCGGACCACTCAAAAGAGCCAAGATCAGGTGCATCCTTGGCTTTCAGAACCGGGCTTTCAACGTTCATCTCATGTCCTCTCGTGGCAGCGACAGCCCCGCAGGGCGTTGGCGCATTATTGCAAAGGAAATGCCAAAAGACTAACGATGCTTTATCCTGTCATTCATGAGAAAAACTCATATGTCTGTCCCGCGTCGGTATCTTCCGTCAATCTCCGCTCTTCTTGCCTTTGAGGCCGTTGCCCGCCTGGGAAGTGCGACGCGGGCCGCATCCGAGCTTTCCCTGACGCAAAGTGCCATTAGCCGTCAATTGAGATCTCTGGAAGATCAACTTGGCGCTGAATTGATCGTGAGAGAAGGGCGTGGCCTCGTGCTTACCTCAAAAGGCGACGACTACGTGCGCGAAGTTCGAGACATATTGCAACGGCTTGCGCAGGCAACGGTCTCTGCACGCTCGGAAACCACAGGCGGGACCTTGAACCTCGCCATCCTGCCTGCCTTCGGCATGCACTGGTTGGCCCCTCGATTGCGGGATTTCGCCCGCAATCATCCGGAGGTTACCGTCAACCTTTCCACACGCCTCGCCAGGTTCGACTTCAGAACATCATCTTTCGACGCGGCCATACACTTTGGCCGCGAAGACTGGCCCGGCGTTGGATATCTACCACTTCTTCCGGAGACTGTAGTGCCCGTTTGTTCACCCGCTTTGCTGTCCTCACCGCTCTCCGATCCCACAGATTTGCTGCACTACGATTTGTTGCATCTTGATACGCGGCCAAGAGGATGGATCAGATGGATGCGCGCGCTGGGGTCCGAAGCAGTGCCACCGCCGGGCATGGTTTTCGATCAATTTTCCACCATGGCGCAGGCTGCCATCCACGGTATGGGTGTCGCATTGCTTCCGACTTTTTTCGCAGAGCCCTATCTGGCGAACGGTCAACTTGTCTTGGCTTCAGAACACTCGTCCGAGAGCATCGGGAGCTATTATCTTGTCTGGCCGCGAGACCGCGAAGAGACATCTGCTCTAACGTCGTTTCGTAAGTGGCTGAAATGTCAGGCTTCGGGTATCTAGACTCCTTACACCTCAAGCGCGAACTTCCCCAAATGCTAGAAAACTGTTTTTTTTCAATGTATTGTGCAGATTTGAGAAACACTCTGTGCGAGTGCATGTTGCCACATTTCCGCCATGGTTCCGGCACATTTCAGTCTTAGTTCGATTTTAGGGCAAGGTTATCTGCTGATTGGGTGGGACCGATCTAAGGAATTTTGTTTTGTTGTGTAAACCTGCGTATCTAGTATCTGTCTTATTTTTTGGATCGGTCTCATTCACGGCCGACACGGCGCTTTCAGAAGAGCATATCGTTATCATTTTGGCCTCTGCCTATTTCCCGGAACATATAGACGTTCAAGTCGGAGATACGGTTCGCTTCATCAATGAAAGCGGTCAGGCCCATGCGGTCAGCGGCTCAGAAGGCTTGTGGACCACCGATACAATTGCTGCCCGCGCCGAAGCGACCGTTCATTTTCAGCCTGAAATGGCGGGCCGGTTTCACGGCTGGTCAGATCGCCTCATCGAAGGCCGCCTTGACCTGACGCGCGCGCCTTTGATCAACTGAGGCACGCGACCGTCGAGCGAAACACTGGCGCTGTTTGGGTCGACAAACTGTGATCTTGGGAGTTCTGACCTGCGACCCGTTTTGAGATCACAGCGCTGTCAACGCGTGCAGACGGGACGTACGTTGGAATACGCCACATTGATCAACAAGGCCCGTATCTGAGCGGCTTGTTATCAATATGGCCAACACGCCAAGAGCGGAGCGGACCGCGGGCCGTGGCGCCCCCAGGTACCGTGCGTCCTCAGTTCATCGGGCAAACACTGAATCTGGATCTTTGGGAAACTCATTTGTCGGGGCGAGTTGGCACCTCAGTGCCAACGCATCGTCTGGAAGCGCGGCTGTGATAGGTCTGCACACTTCGGCAGGACAACTGACGCGACCCAGGTTTCCAGCAATCACAATGCACAAAAAAACACGCCCGAAACTTGGTCCGGGCGTGTTGGCATGATTTTACCGCGCGTCTACTTGGCTGTGATGCGCCCGTCTGTGTAGGGCGAATAGGGTCCGTTTGCCGCGAGGAATTCAGCCGTCACATCGGCCAGATCGGGCCCGAAATCATAGGCGTTTTGCGCGGCTTTGAACATGTCGTAGCCATCTCCGCCGTTACGCACATAGTTGTTGGACACAACCGAATAGACCTTCGCAAGGTCAATGGGTGCACCACCTACCATGACGTCGCTGATCCGGCTGCCGGCGGGTTTGGAGACGTCAAACGCGTAGCTCATGCCCGCAACCTGCGGGAAACGCCCTGCCTCTTCCTCATGTTCGCTCACGCCATTTTCCAAGGCGGCCAGAATTGTCTCTCCAGTGACCTGGAAGGTGCTCAGGGTATTCTGGAAAGGCAGGACCGTCAGGACTTCGCCCATGGTAACCTCACCTGCGTCGATACTGGCACGGATACCACCACCGTTCTGGATCGCGATCTCAACACCCTGATCTTTCACGCGCGCCAGCATGGCGTCCGCGATCAGGTTGCCCATGGCACATTCCTTGGCACGGCAATCTTCACGCACACCGACAATCTCGGCAGCAGTTTCAGCCACCACCTTGTTGCGGATCTTGTCAAGCGGTGCCGCAGCTTCAGCGATCCGCGCGGCGGTCTCCGCGTCCTTGGCGACGTTTCCGTCGATGAGGATGGGTTCCCCCTTGGCTTCGGTGATATTGCCCGCATCATCGAATGTGACGTTCAGTTCGCCCAGAAATTTACCGTAAGCATAGGCCTGAACAATTGCCGTATCACCGACCATCGTCGGATAGGGCCCTTCGGCGCGATCACTGGAATTGGACAACAGCGAATTGGAGTGACCGCCGACAATGACGTCAACGCCTGTGGTCTCTGCGGCAACGCGCTGGTCCGTACGGTACCCGGAATGGCTCAGCACGATGATTTTGTTGACACCTTCAGCGCTCAGCCTATCCACTTCCCCCTGAACCGCCGCCACTGGATCGGAAAAGGTGATGTTATCGCCCGGAGAGGCCAATTCGTCGGTGTCCTCAGGCGTCAGGCCGATCAGCCCGATTTTCTCGCCACCGCGTTCAATCACTGTCGATTTGGCCAGCTTGTCGGCAAGCAGCGGTTCATTGGAAACATCCGCATTCGACATCAGAACCGGAAAATTCACCGCATCCATGAACCCGCGCAACACTTCCGGCCCGTCGTCAAATTCGTGGTTGCCGACGGTCATGCCATCATAGCCGAGCTTGTTCATCATCTCAGCAGCCAGCGCGCCCTTGTAATAGGTGTAAAAAAGCGTGCCCTGAAACTGATCACCGCCGTCCACAAGGATCGAATTGTTGGACCTGGCGCGCGCCTCTGCAATAGCCGTGACCAGCCGGGCCGATCCGCCAAAACACTTGCCCTCGCCATCATCTTCCGCAGAGCAGCCGCTGTCATATTTGCTGATCGGCTCAAAACGTGCGTGAAAGTCATTGGTGTGCAGAATTGTCAGATTGTATTCAGCAGACGCCATGCCGCTTGTCAGGGCAAGGGCGGCGGTTGCTGTCAGGAATCGTTTCATGGTTTTCCCCTCGATTGGAACATGCCAACATCGTGGCCAATGGGAGAGCGCGTGTCAAAGGCTCTGTGGTGAAACGGGCGGGCGTTACCCTGCGTCATGATGGCGACCTCTTCCAGCTGCAGAGGGCCTTGACGCTGTAACAGTCGCAGGGCATCAGGCAGACCATGATGATCTACAAAATATTCCGTGCCGATGAATGGGCAGAACTGCGCGCAAAGGGTGAAACCACAGGCGCGCCAATTGATGTCAGTGACGGCTATGTGCACTTCTCGACAGCCTCGCAAGCCGCAGAAACCGCGGCAAAGCACTTTGCCGGCCAAGACGGTTTGATGCTGCTTGCGGTGGAAACAGATCGCCTCGGCGACGACCTGAAATGGGAAGTTTCGCGCGGCGACCAACTGTTCCCGCATCTCTACCGCGTTCTGAGGCTGGATGATGTGGTTTGGGCACAGCCTTTGCCGCTGAAAGATGGCCTGCACCTGTTCCCGGCGGGTCTGGAAGAGACCAGCGCATGATTTCCAGCGCGCCATGAAACGCGTTCTCGAACAGGTCGGGCTGCGCGCATTGCGCCAGATCGACCCTGAAGCCGCACATATGCTGGCCATCAAGGCGCTGCAAAGCGGTTTGGGGCCAACATACGGGCCGGTCACATCTGATCGGCTCAAAATCACACTGGCGGGTCTTTCGCTGGCAAACCCGATCGGGCTCGCGGCGGGTTTCGATAAAAACGCTCAGGCTATTGCGCCTTTGGGACGTGCCGGTTTCGGCTTTCTGGAAGTGGGGGCGGCAACACCGCAACCACAACCCGGCAATCCCAAGCCGCGCCTGTTCCGCCTGACGCAGGATGCCGCTGCCATCAATCGCTTTGGGTTCAACAACGACGGAATGGTGACCATCGGCACACGGTTGAAAAAGGCACCGGCCAATCTGCCCGTTGGCATCAATCTTGGGGCCAACAAGACCAGCGAGGACCGCGCTGCTGATTTTGCAAAGGTCATGGCGCATCTTGGTCGTGACGTGGATTTCGCCACGGTGAACGTCTCTTCGCCCAATACGGAGAAATTGCGCGATCTGCAGGGACCCGAGGCACTGGCGGCATTGCTGGATGGCGTCATGCAGGTGCGCGGCCAAACCCCTGTATTCCTGAAGATTGCCCCCGATCTGACGAATGGTGAAATCGCCGATATTGCTGCCGTGGCGCAGGAAGCACGCGTAGATGCCATCATCGCGACCAACACGACGCTGTCACGTGACGGGCTGCGCAGTACGCAAGCAAGCGAAGCGGGTGGTTTGTCTGGCCAGCCGCTTTTTGAACGTGCCACCAGGGTTTTGGCGCAGCTTTCCACCCGGACCGACATCCCATTGATCGGGGTCGGCGGCATCGGATCGATAGAGCAGGCCTATGCAAAAATCTGTGCTGGCGCTACGGCGGTGCAGCTTTATACCGCGCTTGTTTACAATGGGCTGTCGCTGGTCGGGGACATCGCCTCGGGGCTTGACCAATTGCTGGCCCGCGATGGTTTTTCAAATGTCAGCGAAGCGATCGGTAGCCGCCGCGACGATTGGCTTTAGCATCAGCGTTTTTCGGCAGAGGCCTCCAGTGCCGGATATCGCAGCCCCAGCGTTAAGCCACGCGCGGCAAAAGATATCAGCAGTGCGATCCACAAACCGTGGTTACCAAGCAAGGGCAGCAAAATGAAAATGGCTGCCCAGTAAATCGCAAAGCTCAACGCCATCATATTGCGCATGTCGCGGCTGCGCATCGCGCCGATGTAGATCCCATCCATCATCCAGGCAATGCAGCCGACCAGCGGCGCGATAACCATATAGGGCAGAAAAATCCGAGCGGTTTGCTGCACATCAGCATCTTTGGCCATCACATCAATGATCCAGCTACCCGCAAATGCGAATGCAGCTGCCATGGTAACGCAGACAACTCCGCCCCAGACGGTTGTCAGCAAGGCGCTGCGCCGGACATTCGCCCGGTCACCGCGACCGAAGGCCCGCGCGATCAGAGTCTCGGCGGCGAAGGCGAAACCATCCATCGCATAGGCCGTGATGTACATGAACTGGACCAGCACCTCGTTGGCCGCGAGCGTCACGTCACCGAACTTGGCGCCGATAAAGACAAAAGAGGAAAAAATGATCATCAGCATTGCGGAGCGCAACAGGATGTCGGTGTTGAGCAAAGCCATACGGATCAGCTTGGCGCGATCAAAGATACGGGACCAGTCGCGCCAATCGGGTCGTTGAAAGGCTGCGCGACAGAACCACAGAGCCAGGCCTGCGCCGGTAACCTCCGCAATCGCTGTTGCTACGGCGACGCCGTTCACGCCCCAGTCGAAGACCAGCACAAACAGCAGATCAAGCGCGATATTGACACCGTTCATGACCAGCTGCACCCAGAAGACGCCTGACGTGCGCTCCATCGCGACCAGCCATCCGGTCAATGCGTAAACGGCGATGGCAGCGGGTGCTGTCCAGATGCGAATGCTCAGGTAGGCGCGCGCGAGACTTTCAACCTCTTCGCTGGCCGGTGCCAGTTGCAAGGCCGCCCAGAAGACCAAAGGCTGCAAGGCAATCAGACCCAAGCCGCCCGCCATGGCAACCAGCAACGCGCGTGTCAGCCAGGCTGACACTTCTGCCTTGTCTCCTGCCCCTTCGGCCTGCCCGACCAGACCGACAGTCCCCATCCGCAGGAACCCGAAAATCCAGTAGGCGGTGGACAGGATGATCGCACCAAGCGCAACCGCGCCAATAGGGGCAGCCTCGCCCATTTGCCCGACCACACCCACATCGACTGCACCAAGTATGGGGACAGTGGCATTCGACAGAACGATTGGCAGCGCGACCTTCAGAACGCGCCGGTGCGTGACCGCAGCCGGCGCACCGATAACGGTTTCAGTCACGCTGCGACGGCATCAGAAAATGACCAGTGGCCTGGGCAAAGAGCCTGTTGCGATTGTCCTGCCAGGCCTCAACATGCACAGAAGCATAGCGTCTTCCCGACCGGTTGATGCGCGCGCGTGCATAGGCGTCGCGCGGCAGGCCGGAGCGCAGATAATCCGTTGAGAAGTCGATTGTTTTGGGCAATCGCGGCAAACCGCCAGCTTCGAGCGCCGCCGTATCGATCGCACCGGATTCGACATCTTCCCAAAGAAAGAACCAGCTCAAAGTGATGATTGCCGTCACTTCCAGAAAGGCCGCCGTCACACCCCCGTGAATGGCGGGCAGCATCGGGTTTCCGATCAGTTTCTGATCGAAAGGCAAAACGCCGGTCAGTTCGTCGCCTTTGCGTTCAAACTGCATGCCGAGGTACTGTATGTAGGGCACCCGCTCGACCAGCGCACGCAAGGTGGCATCCCGGCGCTGCTTGACGATCTGCACGGGCTCAGGGGGTCTGCGGGGCGCTTTCATCGCGTGCCCTCCACCGTAAACGCCCCGGTTGCAGCGGCCACGGGGTTATCCGTATCGTCATCCGTTGCCGTTGCGCGCACAAATGCCACCGTACGCGTCACGTGATAGCAGATGGCCTGCGCCCGGATCGCCTGCCCGGGCGTTGCCGCGCGCATGTAGTCAATACGCAGATCAATGGTCGCTGTGCCCCCGGGATTTGCGGGGTGGCTCATGACCGCAGCGCCGCAGCAGGTATCCATCAGCGCAGATACAGCACCACCATGGATCACGCCGGTATCCGGGTCTCCCACCAGCTTGCCATCATAGGGCATCTCTATTGTGGCCACACCTTCTCCCATATCGGTCAATTGCATGCCCAGCGCTTTGCTGTGGGGAATCGCTTCGATGAATTGGCGCGCGATATCGACTTTATTTTTCATGATAACCTGCTCTGAACGACGAAAGGCGATGAACCTGAACCCCTTTATCAACGCAAGGCAGTCACAAGAGCAAGAGCGACGGTTGCGCTCTGGGAATTCGCGTCTTAGCCTGAAACCAAGGGAGAGCCCAAGCATGGCAGATGAGCGTCTGACATTCAAAGAAATGTGTTCGGAATTCGATGTCACTCCGAGAACCCTGCGGTACTATGAATACATCGAACTGTTGCAGCCCGATCGTGAAGGGCGCGCCCGGTTTTACGGCGCGCGTGAATGCGCGCGGATGAAGTTGATCTTGCGCGGTCGCAAGTTCGGATTTCAACTGGAAGACATCAGGCAGTGGCTGCTGATCTATGAAAAAGAAGGCACTGCTGCGCAGATGGCGGCTTGGGTCGAGCTTGCCGATGGGCAACTGAAAGAGCTCGCAGAGCAGCGCGCGCAATTGGATGAGGCGATGCAGGAATTGCAGGATTTGCGCGATTCCGTGGCCCGTGAGATCAGTACAACCTGACGGCCTGGCCGGTCGATCTTTTTTCACTTTGATGACGAAAATGAGTTTTCCGCCTTAAATATCGGATTTTCCATCAAGAATGAGCGACAAATCGCGCTCCGTCTTCAGGTGTTGCGCGCTTTCCGTCATGGCAGCTTGCAATGTGACGTAACGTTCAGGTTACGTAAACGTCATCTGTTATTGTAGCTCCCTGACCAGTTCATACCTGTGCCGCGTTCCGATGCTGAAAAGAGTAAAACCTATGACCGATGAATTAATGACCATTCGAGAGATGTGCGATACTTTTGATGTCACACCTCGCACCCTGCGTTTTTACGAGTCCAAAGAGCTCCTGTTCCCGATCCGCGAGGGTCAGAAACGGCTCTTCACCCGCCGGGATCGCGCGCGCCTGAAACTGATATTGCGAGGCAAGCGGTTCGGCGTCAGCCTGGAAGAACTCCGCCAGCTGCTTGATCTTTACGATATGGGCGATCAGCAACAAGCACAGCTTCAGGCTTCTTATGAGGTTGGCCTCAAACGTCTTGCTGAAATGGAAAACCAGCGTGACGCACTGACCGAAGCGATTGACGAACTGCAAGAACAGCTCAAGTGGGGAGCCGACATGCTCGACTCCATGAAAAACCAAAAGGACGCGGCCGAATAACGCCGCCCCAAGCACCGTCGCCTTTAGGGAGAGAGACCAGATGCCGAGATATACCGCCCCGACCAAAGACATGCAGTTCATTTTGCACGATGTGCTGAACGTCGTTGATCAGCCGATCCCGGGCTACGACGAATTGGAAGCGGATTTTACCTCCGCCGTTCTGGAGGAAGCCGGCAAGTTGACTTCCGAGGTCTTGGCGCCGCTGAACGTGGTCGGCGATACCGAAGGATGCTCTCTTGAGAACGGCGTGGTGCGCACACCGACCGGGTTCAAGGCCGCTTTCGAACAGGTCAAGGAAGGTGGGTGGCCTGGTTTGGACATGCCCGAACAATATGGCGGCCAGAATATGCCCTATGTGATCGGCACCGCCGTAGGCGAGATGTTCTCCTCGTCGAATATGGCGTTCACCATGTATCAGGGCCTGACCCACGGGGCTGCTTCGGCCATTCTGGCGCATGGATCGGAAGCCCAGAAAGACACCTATCTGCCTAAAATGGTCGCCTGCGATTGGACCGGCACGATGAACCTGACCGAGCCGCATTGTGGTACCGATCTGGGGCTGATGCGCACCAAAGCCGAACCGCAGGACGATGGCAGCTACAAGATCACCGGGCAGAAGATTTTCATCTCCGCCGGCGAGCACGATATGTCCGACAACATCATTCACTTGGTACTGGCGAAAATCAGTGGCGCACCGGAAGGTATCAAGGGTGTTTCGCTCTTTATCGTGCCGAAGTTCATGGTCAACGACGATGGCTCCCTGGGAGAGCGCAATGCGGTTGCTGTCGGCAAGATCGAAGAGAAAATGGGCATCCACGGCAATTCCACCTGCGTGATGAATTACGATGGTGCGACCGGGTTCCTGCTAGGCGAAGAGCACAAAGGCATGCGCGCAATGTTCACCATGATGAACGAGGCGCGTCTGGGCGTGGGCATGCAGGGCATGTCTCAGGCCGAGGTCGCCTATCAGAACGCGCTGGATTACGCCAAGGACCGCTTGCAGGGCCGTGACGTGACGGGCACCAAGAACCCCGATGGGCCGGCCGATCCGCTGATCGTGCACCCGGATATCCGCCGCTCGCTGATGGATCAGAAAAGCTTTGCCGAGGGAGCGCGGGCGTTCATCCTTTGGGGCTCAACGCTCATCGACGCAGCCCACCGCGGTAAGGATGAGGACGCGGACGGCCTTGTGTCGCTGCTGACGCCCGTGATCAAGGGTTTTCTGACAGATCAGGGTTTTGACATGACCATCAAGGCGCAGCAGATCTATGGCGGGCATGGCTATATCGAAGAATGGGGCATGTCGCAGTTTGCCCGCGATGCGCGGATCGCAATGATCTACGAAGGGGCTAACGGCGTGCAGGCGCTGGATCTGGTGGGGCGCAAGCTCGCTCAGGACGGCGGCAAACATGTCATGGCATTCTTTGACCTGGTGAAAAGTTTCATAAAGGAAAACGCCGGGCAGGATGCGGATTTCGACGCCCAGTTCCTTGATCCCCTGAAAGCAGCAAGCAAGGATTTGCAGGCGGCAGGCATGTACTTCATGCAAAACGGCGTGAAAAACCCGAATAATGCGCTCGCAGGCTCGCATGACTTCATGCATATGTTTGGCCATGTCTGCCTTGGTCTGATGTGGGCGCGGATGGGTAAAGCCGCCAAGCTGGCGCTGGAGAGCGGGGCCTCCGATGTGGCTTTCCTTGAGAGTAAACTGCACACAGGCCGCTATTACATGGCGCGTCAACTGCCCGCTACAGCGCTGCATCTGAGCCGAATTCAAACTGGTGCCGATACTGTGATGGCGTTGGAGGCAGCAAACTTCTAATGTCGGTCAGGTGGGCTGAAACCCACCTTGCCTACCGCTGCAAAGGACGCGCCCATGCCCAAACGTTTTCGTCTCACCCGTCGTTTTCCTGTTGCGATGACAGAGGACGGGTATCGCAGGCTGAAACGTTTTGCTGGGGATGCCGGTCTGGATGAGGGAGAAGCGCTGTCGTTTCTGTTTGAGAATTTCGACAGTGTCATCAACGAAGAGACTTTTGGCCATCGGCTGAGGTTGTTCAATTCTGAGCTGGACGCGCGCAAGAAATGAGCGCTTCCGGGGGAGAGCACGGGATGAAAGACGGATTGAATGATGCCGGCGGTTGGATGACCGAAGAGCACCACATGATTGCTCAGATGACGGCGCAGTTCATCACCAATGAATGGGCGCCTAAATTCGAGAAATGGCGCAAGCAGGGACAGATGGACCGTGAAACCTGGGCCGAAGCCGGGGAGTTGGGTCTGCTCTGCCCCTCGGTGCCCGAAGCATACGGCGGCCCGGGCGGTGATTTCGGGCACGAGGCTGCAATCCTAATTGAAGCGTCGCGCGCCAATCTGGCCAGTTGGGGGCATGGTATCCACTCCGGCATCGTGGCCCATTACGTATTGGCCTATGGTACGGAAGATCAGAAGAAGCGCTGGCTGCCCAGGATGGTCTCCGGCGAACTGGTCGGGGCGCTCGCCATGACCGAACCCTCCACCGGCTCGGACGTGCAGAACATCAAGACCAAGGCCGTGCAGGACGGCAATGCCTATCGATTGTCTGGCCAAAAGACTTTCATCACCAATGGCCAGCACGCGAACCTGATCATCGTTGCCGCCAAGACCGACCCGACAGAGGGGTCCAAAGGGGTCTCTCTGGTCATCGTGGAAACCGATGGCGCACAGGGTTTTTCCCGCGGGCGCAATCTGGACAAGGTGGGCCTGCATGCCGCCGACACCTCCGAGCTGTTTTTCGATAACGTTGTTATCCCACCGGAGAACATTCTGGGCGGCCAAGAGGGTCAGGGGTTTTATCAGATGATGCAGCAACTGCCCCAGGAACGTCTGATCATCGGCTGCGGTGCCGTCGGGGCCATGGAGGGGGCTGTCGAGCGCACCATCACCTATTGCAAGGAACGCGAAGCTTTCGGCGGGCCCTTGACCCAGTTCCAGAACACGCGCTTCAAACTGGCCGAATGCAAGACACGCGCAGCCGTGGCGCGTGCCTTTCTGGATCAATGCATCGCCGAGCATTTGCAATGCAACCTGACCGTCGAGCGCGCAGCGATGTGCAAATACTGGCTCACCGACACGCAATGCGACGTACTGGACGATTGCGTGCAACTGCATGGCGGCTACGGCTTCATGCAGGAATACGCAGTCGCCGAGATGTGGGCCGATGCCCGCGTGCAACGCATCTACGGCGGCACAAATGAGATCATGAAAGAACTGATTGCGAGGACCCTATGACCATCCAACTTTATTGCTTTGGCGAAAGCGGCAATGCCTATAAGGCGGCCCTTGCTCTTGAACTTTCCGGACTCAACTGGGAGCCTGTAAAGGTGGATTTCTTTGGCGGCGAGGCTCGTACGCCGGAGTACCGCGCAAACGTCAACAGCATGGGTGAGGTGCCCGTGATGGTAGACGGCGACATCCGCCTGAGCCAATCCGGGGTTATTCAGGATTATATATCTGAAAAGTCAGGAAAGTTCGCGGGCAAGGATGCCACTGAGCGCCGCGAAATCCTGCGCTGGGTGCTGTGGGATAATCACAAGTTCAGCTCGGTTGCGGGCCCGACGCGGTTTCTGATGCATTTCCTGCCGGAGGATAAACGTCCTCAGGAGGTCATCGCCTTCAATCAGGGACGTCTCAAGGCGGCCTATGTGATTTTGAACGACCATCTTGCAGAGCGTGACTGGATTGTTGGCGACGAGATCACAAATGCGGACCTGTGTTGTTGCGGCTATCTCTACTACCCGGAAAGCTTTGGATTTGACCGGGCGGACTGGCCCCATATCGACGCCTGGCTCACACGAATTTCCAACACGCCCGGGTGGAAACACCCCTATGATCTGATGCCCGGCAGCCCTGCTGATCGCGCCTGACTTGAATTAAGGCGCCAAACTGCGCCCGACCTAAATAGCCGCGCCTATGCGCGCGAAAAGGAGACACCCATGACAGAAGCCTATATCTATGACGCGTTGCGCACGCCACGGGGCAAGGGCCGCAAGGATGGCAGCTTGCATGAAGTCACGTCACTGCGCCTGTCCGCGCAAACATTGAATGCCGTGAAAGAGCGCAATAATCTGGAAGGCCACGCCGTCGAGGACGTGATCTGGGGTAACGTCACCCAGGTCATGGAACAGGGCGGCTGTCTGGCCCGTTCGGCCGTGCTGGCCTCTGACCTCGACGAGCGCATTCCCGGCCTTGCCATCAACCGCTTTTGTGCCTCCGGCATGGAGGCCGTGAACCTCGCGGCGAACCAGGTCAAAGGCGGCGCGGGCGACGCCTATATTGCAGGCGGCGTGGAAATGATGGGCCGTGTGGCCATGGGGTCCGACGGCGCGGCCATTGCCGTGGATCCAACTCTGGCAATGGAAAAGTACTTTGTTCCTCAAGGCATTAGCGCAGACATCATCGCCACAGAATACGGCTTCAGCCGTGATGATGCCGACCAGTTGGCCGTGGAATCCCAGCGCCGTGCCAAAATGGCATGGGACGAGAAGCGCTTTGCCAAATCCGTCATCGAAATCCGTGACCAGAACGGCCTGCCGATCCTCGATCATGACGAATACATGCGTCCGCAGACGGATATGCAATCGCTTGGTGGCCTCAATCCCGCCTTTCAGGCCATGGGTGAGGTGATGCCGGGCTTCGACAAGGTTGCCCTCATGAAGTATCCGCATCTGGAAAAGATCAATCACATTCACCACGCAGGCAATTCTTCTGGCATCGTGGATGGGGCGGCCGCCGTTCTGATCGGTTCCAAAGCCTTTGGCGAGAAATACGGGCTGACACCCCGCGCGCGCGTCAGGGCCACCGCGAAGATCGGAACGGACCCGACCATCATGCTGACCGGTCCGGTGCCCGTGACCGAGAAAATCCTCGCCGACAATGGTATGAACATCAAGGATATCGACCTCTTTGAAGTCAATGAGGCCTTCGCCGCTGTAGTCCTGCGATTCATGCAAGCCTTTGATGTGGAAAGCGAAAAAGTCAACGTAAACGGCGGTTCCATCGCCATGGGCCACCCGCTGGGCGCTACGGGCGCGATGATCATCGGCACTCTGCTCGATGAAATGGAACGTGCCGACAAGGAAGTTGGTCTGGCCACATTATGTATCGCATCGGGAATGGGAGCGGCGACGATCATCGAGCGGGTCTGATAAGTGACCAGCGCCGAAGCCATGTCAATCTATCAGGGGGTGTTGGACGCGCTTTCGACAGCCACCATGATGGGAGACGTGGCGACGGCGCTGGAAAGGACCAAACTGCCGTACCTGCGTCGTACCGTGAACAGCGAAGTGATCGTGGAGACCGAAGAGGATCTTGCGGAAGGCTTCAAGGTTTACGGCGCAACACTTCGAGGGCTCGGCGTCACGAATTGGGTACGGCTGGCGACTGACGCGTCGTTTTTGGGGGAAAACTATATTGCGGGCCATCACGTCACGCATTCCCTCAAAGACGCAACCCCGGTGATTGAAACCTATGCGAGCCGCATGGTGCTGATGTTGGAAGACGGAATCTGGAAAATGCTGGAACTCGAAAGCATGTTGAGCAACTCGAAGTGGCCGATTCACGTCCCCCGCGTGGCGCAGGATGCCTCGCGACATTTCGGTGCAAGCTCTGCGGAAGATGATGTGCGAAAGCATGCGGTGGCCCCCCTCACCCTCTATCAGACCTTCATTGACGGCTTGTCCGAAGCAAACAACGCGGATGATTTTGAAACCTACTGCAGCTTTTTGATGTTTCCCTACACGTGGCACACCGAGCGTTCCGATGTGGTTATCCGGTCTCAGGAGGAGGTGCGCCTGTTCTTCGATGATCTGCGTGAAAGCGTGGTCGCGCAGGGTGGTGATCATCTCGTCAGATACGCCGAAAAGGCCGAATTCATCTCCGGTGATTTGCTTTGCGGTTATCATGCGACCGAATTCTGTTCCGGGATGAAAAGCGTTTACGGCCCGATCAAATCCCGCATGGTGCTCAAGCGCCAGGGCACCGACTGGTACCTCAAATCAGTGACCAATTCGCTGAGCAACACCAAATTCCCCTACATCGTCCCAAAGCCTGCCAAGGCGCTGGTGACACTTCGAACAATCCAAGAAAGGACCCGGACATGACCGAGTTTTCCATGACGACAGATGGCGACGGCATCGCCACCATTACCTGGGACGTTCCCGGCAAATCCATGAACGTTATGTCCTACGAAGGGCTCAGCGAGATTGACAAGCTAATGAGCGAGGCCATCGCCGATGAGGCCGTGAAGGGCATCGTTTTGACGTCTGGCAAGGAAGGGTCCTTCGCCGGGGGGATGGATTTGAACCTGATTGCCAAGATGAAATCCGATGCCGGGCAAGAACCCGCCAGAGGACTATTCGAAGGTGTGATGAACATGCACGCGCTGCTGCGCAAGATCGAACGCGCAGGCATGGACCCCAAGACACTCAAGGGCGGCAAACCCATCGCCTGCGTGCTACCTGGCACAGCATTGGGTATTGGGTTGGAGTTGCCACTTTCCTGCCATCGCATCTTCGCGGCGAACAATCCAAAGGCGAAAATTGGCCTGCCCGAGATCATGGTCGGCATTTTTCCCGGTGCTGGCGGCACAACCCGTCTGGTACGCAAGATGGGTGCCATGGCGGCCTCTCCGTTCCTGCTTGAAGGCAAGTTGGTCGATCCTGCGAAGGCCAAGTCGGCGGGCCTCATTGACGAGGTGTCCAACGATCCGATGGCCGATGCCCGTGCCTGGGTGCTTGAGGCCAAGGACGCTGATCTGGTGAAACCCTGGGACGCCAAGGGCTACAAAATGCCCGGTGGCGCGCCCTATCATCCGGCTGGTTTCATGACCTTCGTGGGAGCGTCAGCGATGGTCAACGGCAAGACCCAAGGGGTTTATCCTGCCGCCAAGGCGCTCCTCTCTGCCGTATATGAGGGTGCGCTTGTGCCTTTCGACACGGCATTAAAAGTCGAAGCACGTTGGTTCACTTCAGTGCTGATGAACCCCTCCTCCGAGGCGATGATCCGCTCGCTCTTCATCAACAAGGAAGCGCTGGAGAAAGGTGCTGTGCGCCCTCAGGACGTGCCCGACCAGAGGGTGAAAAAACTGGGTGTTCTCGGCGCAGGCATGATGGGCGCGGGCATCTCGCTGGTCTCGGCGCAGGCGGGCATCGAAGTAGTGTTGATCGACCAGACGCAAGAGGCTGCCGACAAAGGCAAGGCCTATACGGCGACGTTCGCCGACAAAGGCATCGCGCGCAAGAAAACCACGCCCGAGAAAAAGGAACAGCTGCTCAGCCTCATCACAGCCACCACAGATCTCAACGCGCTGAAGGGCTGCGATCTGATCATCGAGGCCGTGTTCGAAGACCCGAAGGTCAAGGCCGAGATGACCGCTAAGGTCGAAGCGGTGATCCCCGAAGACTGCATCTTTGCCTCCAATACCTCCACCCTGCCGATCACGGAACTGGCCAAAGCATCGAGCCGACCGGAGCAGTTCATTGGCATCCATTTCTTCTCGCCTGTTGAAAAGATGCTGCTGGTGGAGATCATCAAGGGCAAAGGCACCGGAGATCGCGCGGTCGCCAAAGCGCTCGACTATGTACGCCAGATCCGCAAGACACCTATTGTGGTAAATGACGCACGGTTCTTCTATGCCAATCGCTGCATCATCCCCTACATCAATGAAGGTATCCGTATGGTCGCGGAAGGCGTCGAGCCTGCGCTGATCGAAAACGCCGCGCGCCTGGTGGGTATGCCGCTTGGGCCGCTGCAACTGGTCGATGAGACCTCTATCGACCTCGGTGCCAAGATCGCGCGCGCAACCAAGGCGGCGATGGGCGATGCCTATCCTGACGCGGCAGTGGACGATGTGATCTTCTGGATGGAAGGTGAAGGCCGCTTGGGCCGTAAATCATCGGCCGGTTTTTACAGCTATGACGAAAAAGGCAAGCGGCAGGGTCTCTGGGAGGGTCTCGACGCCAAATATCCGACCACCGAAGACCAACCGGAACTGACGGATGTTCAGCACCGTTTGCTGTTTTCGCAGTCGCTGGAGGCCGTCCGCGCGCTGGAGGAAGGTGTGCTGATGGACATCCGTGAGGGCGACGTGGGCGCGATCCTGGGGTGGGGTTTCGCCCCCTGGTCGGGCGGGCCGCTAAGCTGGCTCGACATGCTGGGTGCGGCCTATGCGTCGGAGCGTTGCGACCAGTTGACGGCCAACTATGGTGATCGATTTGCCTGCCCTGATCTTTTGCGGGAAATGGCAGCAAAAAACCAAAGCTTCTACGGTCGTTTTGACAAAACCGCCAACGCAGCCTGAACGAAAAAGGTTTGAATTGTGAGGGGGGTCTGTCGGCCCCCCTTTCTAGTTATCTCTGCGTTTTTGCTCGAGGTCTTGCGTTAACTCTTCAGGCGACCAGAACCATGTCCGTCGCCCCAAATACATAGCCGCCGCTTTGGACTAATGCTTGTCGGGTCATTTCGCTGTCTGTCAGGATTTCTCTGGCCTGCGTCACAGAGGTAACTTCATAGAGCACTTCCTCCGGTGCCATCATGTCCTGCAAATGCACAACACTGCGTGGACAATGGATCAGTAATCCGCCGTCAATGTAAATCACCTCATCGCGGGCAAAGTAGAAGGTGATCAATTCGACCGAGTGCGCCGGCGGGCTGCGGTGTATGCCGCACAGTCCCTCCAAAGCCTGTGCGGGCACAACGGCGAAAGGATCACCCAAGGGGTCCGAAGCCGCTTCGCTTTCCAGCATGACGCCCTGATCTGGAAGCAACGTCACCTCCTGCGCGTTGCCAAGCGCGCCCGCCGGAATCACGACCGGCCAGAGACCTTTGGCGATTTCGGTGCCATCAGCCCACAAGGTTGTCCGCTGAATGTCCATGATCGTTTGCACTCCATTGTCAAACGTCAGAACCTTGTCTCCCACCGTCAACGCCTCCGCCACACGCCAACCAAGATTTGAGGCGACCCTTGTCCCGGCAACGATGCCGTGACTGACGGGCGGCGCGTTCTTCTTGCGGTGGACCGAGCGCCCCAGCCTGGACCACGCATTCAAGCTCTGTTGATACATGTTCATCTTCATCCCCATTGTGTTGCGTCGGAGTTGGCAGCGACGCTTTACGATCCTTTCCAAACAACGACCAAAGCATGTCGGCGCTTGGCCGCGATTACGGCGCATCTGGGGCATTGGATCGCCGACGCTGGGTAATGAGATCACGACGGATCGGATTGACGCTGGAAAAGAAACAGTTTTCTAACGACACCGACAGATCGCAGCCAATCCGTTAACCATCTCGCTCTTTGCGAGAATCACTCGTCCGGTTCAAAGCGGTAGTCGAAACGGGCGATGTCTTCCGCACAGACGTCGGCCACAAGGGCGCGCGTTTCGGCGTCATAGTATTCCCGGTAGTCCGCATTGCGCTTTGATCGGTTGATATGCGGCAGTGACAGCGCAAACCCCAGATGCGTCTCAAGACGCGCCGCGTCATGTTCAAATCTCTCCAGACGGACAAATGCATTGCAGCGTTCGACACCGGTTGCATCCCGCATATAGTGACTTGCCGGTGCATTCCGCAAACTGGATTGAACAGGCTCCGAGCGTAGAAAGGCGTCAAAAGTTGTTAATCTGGCGATTTCGACACTCGGATGATCGAAGCTTTGTTCCCGGAGCCAATGATAGTAGCTGACCAGCCTGTCCCAGGGATTGCGCACCAGAGTGAAGATAAACATCTCCGCCAAATCCCCGGGCGCCAGAATGCCGTCGATATCGGCCAGGGTCGAGTGCTTCCAAAGCCGACCCCTTGGGCGCAGCCCTTCCAGCTTTCGTTTGCGTTTACGGGCTTTTGGCGTGTCCCCGATCAGCAGATCATCCTTCATCGCGCGTGCTTCAAGTGCCAACGCCAGGGAGGTTCCGCCCGTCTTGGGGATATGGACAAAGACATAGTTGCGACCACGAGAGATGATCATCCACCAAACCCCTTGCTGTGTTGTGGGACCCGACGCGCAATCCAAATGTAAGACAATTCACTTTTCAAATGTCGCAAAACCCATATCGTAGAAGCGGCGTTGCGCCTAAACTACAAAAAAGAGACCGGGAGGGAAACAACATGGGTTGGATGAGGGATGAAACGGGGCTCGAGAAATGTGCTGCGAACTATGTGCCACTGACACCGCTCTCGCATCTGAAACGTGCCGCCCATGTCTTTGCGGATCACACCGCCCTGATTTATGCAAATCATCGCGCAACTTATGCGCAGTACCATGAACGCTGCACGCGGTTGGCATCCGCGCTGACAACGCTCGGCGTCAATCCCGGCGACGTTGTGGCCACGCTCATTCCGAATGTCACCGCACAGGCCGAAGCCCATTTCGGCGTGCCCGCATGTGGCGCGGTTCTGAACACGATCAACACGCGGCTTGATGTAGATACCGTGAGCTACATCTTTGATCACGGCGAGGCGAAAATTGTCATGGTCGACAGCCAGTTCCTGGAATTGGCCGAAGCGGCGTGCGACAGGATGGACGGCCCGCCACCAATCCTTATTGAAGTGCCTGATGATGCTGCCGGCTACCCGGCCTCTGGCAAGCACAAGGTCTACGAGGAATTGCTCGCGGGGGCCGATCCGAATTTCGACTGGATCATGCCGGAGGATGAGTGGGAAAGCCTCGCGCTCAACTACACCTCGGGCACGACCGGGCGCCCCAAAGGTGTCGTCTATCATCACCGGGGTGCTTATTTGATGACCATGGGGACAGTCGTGAGCTGGCGCATGGTCTTGCACCCGATCTATCTGACAATTGTGCCGCTTTTCCATTGCAATGGGTGGAACCACACCTGGATGATGCCGCTGATCGGCGGCACGATTGTCTGTTGCCGCGACATCACGGCACCTGCGATCTATGACGCGATCGCAGAACAGGGGGTGACCCATTTGGGGGGTGCGCCCATCGTGCTCAACATGCTGGTCAATGCGCCTGCGCAAGAGCGGCGCAGCTTCAGCCATGTGGTCGAAGTCTTTACGGCAGGCGCCCCCCCTGCCCCAGCGACGCTCAGCAAGATCGAAGCGCTGGGGTTCAATGTCACACAGGTCTACGGGCTTACTGAAACTTATGGTCATGTCACCGAATGCCTGTGGCGCGGCGCGGATTGGGATGGGCTCGACAAACCTGATCGCGCGGCGGTCAAAGCCCGTCAGGGCGTGGCCTTTCCGATGATGGAAGACATCACCGTCATGGACACTGACATGCATCAGATTCCCATGGACGCCAGCACGCAGGGCGAGATCATGATCCGCGGCAATTCGGTCATGAAGGGATACTACAAGAATTCAAAAGCCACCGCCGATGCCTTTCAGGGCGGATATTTCCATTCCGGTGATATTGCCCTGCAACATGGCGATGGATACATGCAGATCGCGGATCGCGCCAAGGACATCATAATATCCGGGGGCGAAAACATCTCGTCGGTTGAGGTCGAGGGGGTTTTGATGGGCCATGAAGATGTTCTGCTGGCTGCCGTGGTTGCAAAGCCGGATGAAAAATGGGGTGAAGTGCCTTGCGCATTTGTTGAGCTAAAGCCGGGCGCCACCGGTGACGCCGCAGCGTTGATCGCCTTTGCCCGTCAGACGCTGGCCGGGTTCAAAGCTCCCAAACACGTGGTATTCGATGAATTGCCCAAAACCTCCACGGGCAAGATCCAGAAATTTGAACTGAGAAAACGCGCAAAAGACATGGGGTAATTCGAAACCCGGCGGTGCTCCGACATGCCGCACCCCATTGCTCCGGCGCGGTCAGGTGGTAGACTGCGCCAAAGAAGAAATTGAGCAGCAGCAGCACCCGCCATGACGGCCCTCAAGAAATACGCCCGGCTTGAAGCCAGTGGACTCTGGCGCCTGTCGCCGGATGATCAGCGGCGTGAGGTGATCGTCTCCATTGGTGATGCAACCCTGATCATTTCGGATATGCAGGACCGAGCCATCACCCATTGGTCGCTTGCGGCTGTCCAGCGCGCCAATCCCGGGAAACGTCCCGCTATTTTCTACCCCGACGGTGATCCGAACGAAACCCTCGAACTCGGCACGGGTGAAGCGCAGATGATAGATGCGATTGAAAAACTGCGGCGCGCTGTTGAACGGGCGCGCCCCAAGCCAGGACGATTGCGCTGGCTGGGCATGACACTTTCCATCGCGGCGGTTCTCGCGGTCGCCGTTTTTTGGGTACCGCAAGCACTCATCAACCATACGCTGTCGGTTGTGCCATCGGTCAAACGCGCCGAAATCGGCAAAGCGCTGCTCTCGAGGATCGAGCGCATGACAGGGGCAAGCTGCTCGGAGCCTGCGGGGGTGCGTGCGCTGAGCACCATGCGCGCGCGGCTGGGCGCTGACAAACTGGTGCTGCTGCCCGGAACCGTGATGACAAGTTTGCATTTGCCCGGCGGATATATCCTTCTGAACAGAAGTCTGGTCGAAGATTTCGAAGAACCGGATGTGATCGCCGGATACGCCATGGTCGAACAAAGCCTGTCCCGCGCAAATGATCCGCTACGCCAATTGCTGGACGTCAGCGGTACCTGGGCCAGTTTTCAGTTACTGACAACCGGCAAGATCAACGGCGAGCTTCTCGACAGCTATGCTGAATTCCTACTGACGCAGAAAACCAAACCACCGTCACCCGAAGGGTTGTTGCCCGTCTTTGCCATGGCCGAACTGCGCAGCACGCCCTATGCCTATGCCCGAGATATCACCGGAGAAACGGTTTTGCCGCTGATCGAGGCAGATCCGATGAGGGGCGGGTCGCCAAAGTCTCTCCTCAGCGATGCCGATTGGCTGCGGCTTCAAAACATTTGTGGTGGTTAGTCAACCAGCCTGCGCGGCGCGGTTTTTGTCCAGATCTGATGCATGCGGGCACGTCCGGCAAGGGTCTGTTCGGCGCGCCGAGGGTTAAGACGATCATCCTGCCAGACGGTGCGATATCCCTTCGGCACGGCAACATTCAGTGTGTTCAACCGCTCTTCATACACATGTCTTGGCAACACGCGGGCGGTCTGGGAAACGCCCTTGGACGCCGCGTTCTCAGGCGTGACGACCGTGCCTGCAAGGCTCGGTTCTGCACGGCGGGCAGGGACCACGCGCTTTGTGCGCGTTTTACTTTTGGACACCGCAACCGGCATCGGATCTTCTCCGATGACCACAACTTCTTGAGTAGCAGGCTGCGGCGTTGCCACGCGCACCTCAAATGTCGGCTTCATACCACAGATCAATTTGCGATCCCGCGTGACACGCGGCACCCATTGAACAGCGTCGTCAATCCCCGCTCGGATAAAGGCACAACCGGTACTGTCGACATATTGTCTGCCCGTATAACTGACCGGCGGAAATTCACGTGGTGCAATGGTGGCGCTTTGGGCATTAACTTCAAAACCACCCGTCGCCATCGCCAAAGCAAGGCCGGAAATCGCGATAATTCTGGTAATTCTCATCATTGCCCCCACAAGATATAGGGGGACGATGCCCGAATATGTCGAACAAGGCAAGCTAAAGCGGCAGCGATTTGCAGCTCATCTCTGTCGATCTATTTCGTGCCGAACATACGGTCGCCCGCATCCCCAAGGCCCGGCACTATATATCCGATATCATTAAGTTTTTCATCCACCGCCGCTGTCACGATCGGAACATCCGGATGGGCTTGAGCCATGCGCTTGATACCTTCGGGCGCGGCCAGAAGGCATAAGAATCGGATATTGGTTGCACCGGCCTTTTTCAGCAGATCAATGGCGGCCACCGACGAATTGCCCGTCGCCAGCATCGGGTCCACAGCAATGACCAGACGATCCTCCAACGCTTCGGGCACTTTGAAGTAATATTGTACCGGTTGCAGGGTCTCTTCATCGCGATAAAGACCGACAAAGCCAACGCGTGCGGACGGGATCAATTCCAGCACGCCGTCCAGCAGCCCGTTGCCAGCGCGCAAGATCGAAATCAGCGCAAGTTTCTTGCCCGAAAGCGTGGGCGCATCCATTGCCTGCATCGGGGTTTCAATGCGTTTGGTGGTCATGGGCAAGCCGCGAGTCACCTCATAGGCCAGCAGCTGGCTGATTTCGCGCAGCAATTGACGAAAAACGGCTGTCGGGGTCTTCTGGTCCCGCATGATCGTAAGTTTATGCTGGACCAGTGGGTGGTCGACAACTGTTACGTGATCGCTCATGGGGCACCTCTTTTTTGACGTCACACCCTTTAGCCCTGAAGCGCGCCGGGCCGCAACCCGAGGCGCGCATGGACAGGAAAAAAGCCACGGAGCATTCGGTCAGGAAGGCGGATCGATCCCCAGATGGCGCGCAACAATCTCGGCGACATCTGTAAACCCGATTTGCCCAAGTGCCTGGGTCCCAACCCCCGCGATCAGAACCGGCACTCTTTCTCGCGTGTGATCTGTTCCGACCCATGTCGGATCGTTGCCGTGATCTGCGGTCAACAGCAGCATGTCCCCGGATCGAAGAGCGTCGATCACCGCTCCAATTTCCTCATCAAACCACTCCAGCGCCCGGGCGTATCCCGAGACATCGCGCCGATGTCCGTAAAGGCTGTCGAATTCGACAAAATTAGCGAATGTCAGGCTGCCATCCTCTGCCGTTTCTACAAGATCGCCCAAGTGCCGCATCAATGCCGCATCGGGCCCCTTGCGCACTTCATCAATGCCCTCCATCGAAAAAATATCGCCAATCTTTCCGACCGCATACACCCGGCGACCGGCGTCCTGCACCCAATTGGTCAAAACTGGTTTGGGGGGGGATATCGCAAAATCCCGACGGTTTGAGGTCCGGTAATAGCCCTCCGCCTCGGTCCCCAGAAACGGTCTGGCGATGACCCGCCCAACCTTCATCTCGTGCAGTGTCGGGGCCAGCCCCTCACAGAGCGCCAACAGCTTTTCCAATCCAAAGGTTTCTTCGTGCGCGGCAATCTGGAAAACGGAGTCCGCTGAGGTATAGCAAATCGGTTGCCCGGTTCGCATGTGCTCTTCACCAAAGCCCCTGATGATTGATGTCCCCGAGGCATGACAATTTCCGAGAATACCGGTTGTCCCGGCAAGCTCGCAGGTTCTGGCCACGAGGTCTTCCGGAAAAGCCCTTTCAGCGTTGGGGAAATAGTGCCAATCCCACGGGACCGGCACACCTGCCAGCTCCCAATGACCCGAGGGTGTATCTTTACCTCTCGACACTTCGGTGGCGACCCCCCAGGTACCTCTGGGCTCCTGCCCAAGACCGAGTGCTAGGTTCCCACTGGCCAGTTGAACAGCCCGCCCCAGTCCCAGCCGATCAAGGTTGGGGACCATGAGTGGGCCAAGACGGGCCTCCAAAGCGGTGCCCTGCGCACAGGCACGAGCGATATGACAAATCGTATTGGCGCCTTCATCAGGAATATCACCATTGAAAAACGTGTGGGCATCCGGGGCCCCACCAATCCCGACCGAATCCATCACCACAAGAAACGCGCGTGCCATCAGCCGACCCTTTCCTTGACCAGATCAGGAGGTTCCGCAGGGGGTTCCGGCGCGATCCAGATCGCTGCGCGAACAGCAGCTATCGCCCGCTCTGCCGCGTCCGGTCTGGCGGCATGCACGACAGCCAGCGGCTGGCCACGCGTAACCTTCGTTCCAAGACGCACAACTTGCCCAAGACCAACGGACGGGTCAATCGCATCGCTTTCCACCACGCGCCCTCCGCCCAGGGCAACCACGGCCATCCCGAGCGCTTCACCATCAATTTCAGTGACATATCCGGCCTTTGGCGCAGTCACTTCCCGGATCACCGTGGCCTCGGGCAGGAAGCGCGACCAGTTGTCAACGAAATGAATCGGCCCCCCCATCGCGGCGATCATCTTGCCAAAGCGCTCCGCGGCCTGACCGGAGTGCAGCGCTTCCGAAACTGCGTCGGCCCCCGCCTGAACATCCTCTGCAAGGCCTGCATTTGCCAGCAGAACACCGCCCAGAGCCGCGGAAATTTCCACGAGAGGCCCCCGCGATTGGCCCGTCAAGACCTGCATGACCTCCGCCACCTCAAGTGCGTTCCCCAGGCTGGATGCCAACGGTTGGTTCATGTCGCTGATCACGGCCGTGGTCTTGCATCCCGCAGCATTGGCGGTATCGACCAATGATCGCGCGAGGCTGCGTGCGGCATCCATGTCTTTCATGAACGCACCGCTGCCGACCTTCACATCGAGCACCAACCCGTCCAATCCCCCTGCAAGCTTTTTGGAAAGGATCGACGCGGTGATCAGGTCCAGACTATCGACGGTCGATGTCACGTCACGCACCGCATAAAACCGTTTATCCGCAGGCGCGATATCAGCACTGGCGCCGACGATGGCGCAGCCAGCCTGGGCCACAACCGCGCGGAAGTGTTCCTCTTCGAGCTGCGTGGCAACCCCGGGGATCGCCTCCATCTTGTCCAATGTACCGCCGGTATGTCCCAGCCCGCGCCCCGAAATCATCGGAACATATGCACCACAAGCCGCGAGAGCAGGTGCCAGAACGAGCGAAACACAATCGCCCACCCCACCCGTCGAATGCTTGTCCAGCACCGGTCCGCCCAGATCCCAGCGCAAGACATCTCCGCTGTCACGCATGGCAAGCGTCAGCGCCACACGCGATTCTTCGTCAAGACCCCTTACGCAAATACCCATGGCAAAGGCACCCGCCTGGGCATCGCTTATGGACCCATCCGCCAGACCCTGGGCAAGCCACTGCAAATCCGATGTCGGCAAAGGCTTTCCATGTCGTAGCCGGGCCAATACACTACGGGCGTTCGGCGCGCTCATGAGGCCATGTGGCCGGCATTGAAAACACCGGGAAGGAGGTCAGCGATCGTGGTGACCTGCTCAATCCCGCCAGTTGTCGCCAGGGTCACGCGCACATCGCCATCAGCAAATTCAGCAAGTTTCTGGCGACACCCACCGCATGGCGTTACCGGCGTTGGTGATCCCGCGATCACATAGGCCTCGATCAATCTGGTCTCTCCAGCCGCAACCATGGCGGCGATTGCACCGGCCTCGGCACAGGTGCCTTCTGGATATGCCACGTTTTCCACGTTGCACCCGGCGTAAATTTTGCCGGACGCCCCCCTTATGGCGGCCCCTACTTTGAAATTCGAATAAGGCGCGTGCGCGTTTTCGCGTACAGCGGTTGCGGCCTCTTTGAGCGACATGGGCGAGCCTTTCAACATCGTTGTCAAACGACAGCGTGTCTGCTGGCGCGCTTCAATGCAAGAGCACAGACCACATATCTGACGTCAACCATTGATGGTTTCGAAAACACCCGGCAAAGAGACTTCGAGCAGTTCGACATCCTCAGAGGGATCAGAATAACGCACCCGCATACCCGGCGGGATCACAAAAGCGTCTCCCGGCGCCAACGGGTAAGGGTCCCGTCCTTCGCCTTCCAGAACCATATTGCCTTCCATAACGAAGGTGAAAAGAATGTCGCTGTTATGCCGCGTCCAGCCGGGATCGTTGTCGCCGCGACGCACCACATGCACGCCGGCGACATTGGCGGTGTGCTCCGCGATTGTCGTGTCGCGGCTTTGATATCCGGGCACGCGAAACGGGGCCCAAATCGCCTCTTCCGCCTTATGATGCACAAAGCGCTGGCCGCTGAATTCCCGGACCGGATCGGCAGGGCCATTGGGCAAATCCATCTCGTGATCGATGGTCGTGACATGTTCTGCCGGAACGCCGATTTCGATCACTTCGATATTTTCGGAGGCAAAGAGAACGCGGTGGCGTATCTGCGGCGGTTGGATCACGCAATTTCCAGCATGCAGACGAAACGGCTCTCCCTGATCTTCATAGACCAGATCAACCCACCCCTTGTAACAAAAGATCAACTGGAACCCGACTGTGTGGTAATGCACCATATCCGGTACCGGGCCCCCATCGGGAATGCGGATATGACTGGCAATGATGGACCCGCCCAGCCTGTCGGGTATCAGATCACGATAATGCATGCCCGCGCGGCCAATGATCCATGGCGCCTGATCCGCGAGACGCCTCACAACAAAACTATGGACAGTTTCGGGCATCACAAGCGGTTCATGCATCGGCAGAATATCAACAGTTGTGCCATTGGGCGCGGTCAGTTGCCTCTTGCCATCCGCAAAGGTTTCGGGCGTTTCGGTAAGTATCCGAATATGGCCGGGCGTTGTCTCGGCAGCCTTATCCACGCGTATCCTCAGACCATGTCCGGAAAACACTGCCACGGTCGGATCATCTGCGGGATAAATCATATCGATGCGCATACCCAACACTTTGGTAAAAAAAGGAATATCGTTGCGCAGCTCTTGCGTCGGCAACAGGAATTCGGCCTTGATATCGCTCATCATTCGTCCTCGGTTCACTTGGCGCAACTCTGCGCCAGCACATGCGCGAAGACAACCGGGCCCTGCCCGACTAAGCCGAATTATTGCGACCAGCCAGGCACGGCGCATGCATCGCAAAACAGCACCTTGGCGTCCCCGCAGGAGTAGTTTAATGCTAAACTATCTCTGGAGGAGGCGCCCATTTCATGACCGACAACAATAATCTGCGTCAAGCAGCCCTTGATTATCACGAATTTCCAAAACCCGGGAAGCTTGAAATCCGCGCCACCAAGCCGCTCGCCAATGGCCGTGATTTGGCAAGGGCGTATTCTCCGGGCGTTGCAGAGGCCTGCCTCGAAATCAAGGAAGATGAAGCAACGGCCTCACGCTACACAGCGCGCGGTAACCTTGTCGGGGTCGTCAGCAACGGATCTGCCGTTCTGGGCTTGGGCAACATCGGCGCGCTGGCTTCAAAACCGGTCATGGAAGGCAAGGCCGTCCTGTTCAAGAAATTCGCAGGCATTGATTGTTTTGACATCGAAGTGGACGAATCCGACCCGGAAAAACTGGCCGATATCGTGTGCTCGCTGGGGCCGACCTTCGGGGCGATCAATCTTGAAGATATCAAGGCACCCGATTGCTTTACGGTAGAGCGCATTTGCCGCGAACGCATGAACATCCCGGTCTTTCACGACGATCAGCACGGCACGGCCATCGTGGTCGGAGCCGCCGCGAAAAATGCCCTTCATGTCGCGGGCAAAAGTTTTGACAGCATAAAAATTGTGTCCACCGGGGGCGGTGCTGCGGGCATCGCCTGCCTTAACATGCTGCTGAAACTCGGTGTAAAGCGCGAAAACGTCTGGCTTTGCGACATTCATGGTCTCGTTTACGAGGGCCGCGAAGTCGACATGAACCCGATAAAATCGGAATTTGCCCAGAAATCGGACCTGCGCACATTGGATGACGTGATCCCCGATGCTGATTTGTTCCTGGGGCTTTCCGGTCCCAAAGTCCTAAAGCCTGAGATGGTTGAAAAGATGGCGGACCGCCCCATCATCTTCGCGCTGGCCAACCCGACACCGGAAATCCTGCCCGATCTCGCACGAGAAGTGGCACCAGAGGCCATCATTGCAACCGGGCGGTCAGATTTTCCCAATCAGGTGAACAATGTTCTGTGCTTCCCCTTTATCTTCAGGGGCGCATTGGATGTGGGGGCGACCACCATCAACGATGAAATGCAGCTTGCTTGTATTGACGGGATCGCGGCACTGGCCCGTGCGACAACCTCCGCTGAAGCTGCCGCAGCCTACCAGGGGGAAGAGTTGACATTTGGTGTGGACTATTTGATCCCGAAGCCCTTTGATCCGCGCCTTGTGGGTGTCGTGTCTTCCGCAGTGGCCAAGGCCGCCATGGAAACCGGAGTGGCCACGCGTCCAATTGACGATCTCGAAGCCTACCGGCAAAAGCTCGACGGGTCTGTCTTCAAATCCGCTCTGCTCATGCGCCCTGTTTTTCAGGCCGCACGCACGTCACCGCGCCGGATCGTCTTTGCGGAAGGCGAGGATGAGCGTGTCCTGCGCGCCAGCCAGGCCATGCTGGAAGAGACGGTGGAGCGCCCCATTCTCATCGGTCGCCCCGACGTGATCGAGCGGCGCATCGAAAAGGCAGGGCTGACCATCCGGCTGGGCAAAGATGTCGATCTGGTCAATCCCGAGAACGATCCGCGCTACCGCGACTACTGGGAAAGCTATCATGATCTGATGGCGCGCCGGGGCGTGACACCCGATCTTGCACGGGCAATCATGCGTACCAATACGACAGCAATTGCCGCCGTGATGGTGCATCGCGAAGAAGCCGACAGTGTCATCTGCGGCACATTTGGCGAGTTCAGGTGGCACTTGAATTACATCCAGCAAATACTTGGAAATAAAACACTTAATCCAGTTGGCGCATTGTCTTTAATGATCCTTGAGGATGGACCATTGTTCGTCGCGGATACGCAGGTTCATCTACACCCCGATCCACAACAAATCGCCGAAATTGCCATTGGTGCTGCCCGGCACGTTCGGCGGTTCGGCATCGAGCCCAAAATCGCTTTCTGCTCGCAATCTCAATTTGGCAACCAGGGCGAAGGAACCGGTGGACGATTGCGCGGCGCTATCAAGCTGCTCGATAGCGGCGACTACGACTTCTGTTACGAAGGTGAGATGAACATTGACACAGCCCTTGATCCCGAACTGCGCGCCCGGATCATGCCTGCAAACCGCATGGAAGGCGCCGCGAACGTGCTGGTCTTTGCCCATGCGGATGCAGCGTCAGGTGTGCGCAATATCCTCAAGATGAAGGGCGGCGGCCTCGAGGTTGGCCCCATCCTCATGGGGATGGGCAACCGGGCGCATATCGTATCCCCGTCAATCACCGCGCGCGGCCTGTTAAACATGTCGGCAATTGCCGGCACACCCGTTGCGCATTACGGCTGAAGGCCCCCAAGATGCGATGATGGCCATCAGGAAGGCCGCGCATCAGAACCATTAACTTCCCGCGCTCAATTAGAGGTTGTTGAGCGCCTCACATTACCCCTAAATTGGGGTGCGGTTTCAAGCAGGAAGGAAGTTCAGAGATGTTGAAGAGATCGGCTACACTGATCAGCCTTTTCGTTTTGAGCGCTTGCGCATCGGTCTCCAACGAAACCTTCAGTCCAATCGTTGTGGACGGTGATACATACCAGCTTCGAACCCGGACCATTGAGGGGCCGAACGGCGCCTACGAGACCACAAGCGCACGTGTTGACGGTATTTATTACCTGTGCCGGATCAACAGTCCCGGGGATTGTGAGGCTGCCGTGCGCAGAGGTTTGGAAGAGCTGCCTTTTTAGAGGATAGCGGAAGGGTCAAGCCAAACCGTTACCCTCACGGCGGTTCACTTGCAGGCGAGAAACTGTCACGTCGCGCGCAATGCGCCCGTCGGCCTCCTACATCTCAGTACAGGTGGCGGCGAAGGATCACAGATGTCCAATGCTTTGCACCCTGAACAAAGAAAAGGACTTAACAATGAAACTGATACATGTACCCTCCCTAGCCCTCGGCGCCGCCCTGATTATGAGCGCCTCGACCGGATTTGCCGCCAACCAGATCGGCAGCATCAGCGTCTATGGCCAGGATTACAAAACAATTACGCGGGAATTCCAGCAAAGAGGCCGGACAGTCCTGACGGGCGAAGTACGCGTCTACAATAAAGCCTGGGGATGTGACACAACCCGCCCCGGCGATTGTGAAGAAGTGGCCAAGCGGGTGCTGAATTCCAGCGCGGCGCGTACCGTAGAAGGGGCCGCAGCAACACCAATCCGCGAGATTATCCGCAACCCGGGCTGACCGGACCCTTGCTCTCCCCCTCGCCTTGGGCTTAACCATGGACCCACAGCAAGAGGGGGAGACAACGCCATGACCTATCGCGATGTTTATCAGGCCAGCCTGTCTGATCCGGAGAGTTTCTGGATGACGGCAGCACAGGCTATTGATTGGGTCACCCCTCCAAGTCGCGCGCTTTTTGATCGCGGTGATGACCTTTATGAATGGTTTGCCGATGGGTTGGTCAACACCTGTTACAATGCCGTCGATCGCCATGTCGAGGCGGGGCGCGGAGACCAACCGGCGATCATTCACGACAGCCCTATCACCGGCACCAAATCCAGTCTGACTTATTCTGAACTCAGAGATCGCGTTGCATCACTCGCGGGCGCGTTGGTGGCACAGGGCGTCACCAAGGGGGATCGTGTCATCATCTATATGCCGATGATCCCCGAGGCGTTGGAAGCGATGCTGGCATGCGCCCGCATCGGGGCGATTCACTCGGTGGTTTTTGGCGGGTTTGCCGCCAATGAACTCGCCGTGCGGATCGACGATTGTAAGCCCAAGGCAATCCTTGCGGCCTCCTGTGGGCTCGAGCCCGGGCGCATTGTGAAATACAAGCCCCTTCTGGATGGCGCAATCGAGTTTGCAAACCACAAACCGGATGTTTGCATAATCCTGCAAAGAGATCAGGACCAGGCGGAATTGATCCCCGGACGTGACCTGGACTGGCACGCAGCCCAAGAGGGCGCTGCACCCGCAGATTGTATCCCGGTTGAAGGCAATCACCCGGTCTATGTCCTCTACACCTCCGGAACAACAGGCGCGCCCAAAGGTGTTGTGCGCCCGACCGGTGGTCATCTGGTCGCCCTCCATTGGACGATGAAAAACATCTACAATGTCGATCCCGGTGACGTGTTTTGGGCCGCATCAGATGTTGGCTGGGTCGTTGGGCACAGCTATATCTGCTACGCGCCCCTCATCCATGGCAACACAACCGTTGTCTTTGAGGGCAAGCCCGTCGGGACACCAGATGCAGGCACTTTTTGGCGCGTCATATCGGAACATAACGTGCGTTCTTTCTTTACGGCCCCGACGGCAATCCGGGCCGTAAAACGAGAAGACCCAAAGGGGCTTGAGCGGCAGAAATACGACCTTTCGGGTCTGCGCGCGCTCTATCTGGCGGGCGAACGTGCGGACCCTGACACCATCGAATGGGCGCAGGAAATTCTCGACGTGCCGGTCTACGATCACTGGTGGCAGACGGAAACAGGCTACACGATCGCCGGAAACCCCGCCGGTCTCGAAGCCCTGCCCGTCAAGATCGGCTCACCCACCGTGGCCATGCCCGGCTATGACGTGCAAATCCTCGACGAAGCGGGTCATCCGCAAAAACCGGGTGAATTGGGGGCCATCGCCATCAAACTGCCCTTGCCGCCCGGCACGTTGCCGACGCTGTGGAACGCGGCGGACCGGTTCCGCAAAAGCTATCTGTCCACCTTCCCCGGCTTTTACGAGACCGGCGATGCGGGCATGATCGACGAGGAAGGTTACCTCTATATCATGGCGCGCACAGATGATGTGATCAATGTCGCCGGGCACCGCCTGAGCACCGGTGCGATGGAAGAGGTTCTGGCCGCCCACCCGGATGTGGCCGAATGCGCCGTTGTTGGCGTCTCGGACAAGCTCAAGGGCCAATCGCCGCTCGGTCTTGTCTGCCTGACCAGTGGCGTAAATCGTCCGCATGATGAAATCACTTCGGAATGCGTCAAACTGGTGCGCGAAAGGATCGGGCCTGTTGCCGCGTTCAAAAACGCTCTCGTGGTGGACCGTCTGCCCAAAACCCGGTCGGGCAAAATCCTGCGGGGCACGGTGGTGAAGATCGCCGATGGCGAGACGTTCAAGATGCCTGCAACAATTGATGACCCTGTTATTCTCGACGAGATCAGGGCGGCATTGCAGACCATTGGCTACGCGAGAGAATGAGCTGACATGCAGCGCAGATGATCGGAAACCTAGTCAGTTTAAAGCAGCTTGAAGCACTGGTCTGGGTGGCAGACCTCGGCAGTTTTCGCCGCGCCGCGCAACAACTCAATACCACACAGCCCAACGTTTCCGCCCGCATCGCCGGGCTTGAGCGCAGGTTGAACATCGTTTTGATGCACCGCGACGCAGGTTCGGTCCGCCTGACCGACAAAGGCGCCGAAATTCTTGAGGTCGCGCGGCGTGTTCTTCATGAAGCGGAAATCCTCACCGAAGTCGCGGCGCGCGCAGATTTGGTAGAAGGGCGCTTGCGGTTGGGAGTTACCGAGCTTGTCGCCGCCACATGGCTGCATCAGTATCTGCGGAATCTGAAAGAGGCTTACCCATCGCTCACCGTCGAATTGACCGTTGATTTGTCCCGGCAGCTTGACACGTCCCTGGGGGAGCGCGCGCTTGATCTGACCATACAGAATGCGCCCTTCACTTCAAATGTGCGCGGCAACGTGGTGATCGGCGACTATCCTTACGTGTGGGCAGCGGCGCGCGGTTTGGCCCGGGCGCTTGCGGGGGTAAACTGTGTCAGTGAGCTCACGGGGCACAGCCTCCTGACCCATGCGCGGCACACGCAATCTTACAACGAGCTTGCGGACCACGCCCGGTCGCTGGGGATACAGACCTCCTGTTTTGTGCCCTCAAGTTCGCTGACATCCTGCATGCAGATGGCGGCTGACGGGCTGGGGGTCGCCCTCCTGCCCCGCATCATGGTCGAGCGCGGCGCGGTTGCCGACAAGCTGATGGCTCTGGAAAATCTTTGGCTACCCTCCGCGCTGCACTTCGCTGCCAGGTACAGACACCAAAGCGCCCGCCACATTGCAAAGGCGGCGATAATTGCAGCGCAGACAGCGCAGGCATTCAGCCACCAAGGCCAAGCCTCCCGATTATAAAAAGGCGGCCCCGCGCGGGGACCGCCTTTTAAAAAATCAACCGCCACGAGGAAATTACGCGGCTGATTTATACTCTGCAACAAAAGCGTCGATCTGGCGCTCTGCTTTGTCTTTTGCGATGCCATAGCGTTCCTGAATAAGACCCGTCAGGCGTTCTCTGTCTCCCGCCACCTGATCAATCTCGTCGTCGGTCAGTTCACCCCATTTCGACTGAACCGTCCCGGTCAGTTGCTTCCAGTTGCCTTTGATGATGTTCCAGTTCATGGGTCTCTCCTTGTCGTTGATCCCGATTAACCGAACACATGCGCATCATATGCTCTTGCCGTCTCAACAAATCGCGCTCCCGAAAGGTTCCGCAAAAAGTGATCGACCGTTTAACAATCGTTGATTGATCGATCCGACGCCGCCCTCTAGGCTTTTCTCAACGTCTCGGAGGAACCCATTTATGCGCCTGACCCTTTCCCTGCTTTTAACCTCGCTTGCACTGCCCGGATGGGCCAGTGAAGGCACCCGCGTCCAGGTGACGGGGGAGATCATCGACACCTGGTGCTATTATTCCGGTGTTATGGGCGGGCCTGATGCCGTTGTGGGCTCGGCGCATCACACCTGTGCGCTGTGGTGTTCGGCAGGGGGTATTCCCGTCGGCCTTCTGGCCGAGGACGGCACCGTCTACATGGTTCTCAAGATTGCGCAGGATGATGCCTCCGCCAGTGGCGACACGCAACTCAGCCTTGCGGCACATACGGTTACGGCCGATGGCATGCTCTATGAACGCGACGGGCAGAATTACATCGTCGTCAACGAAGTGGTCAGCGATGCCGATATCGAAAACCGCACCCATGAAGATTACGGAACCATTCCTTCCTTCTCATTTCCGGAGCCAAAATGATGCGTAAACTTGGAATGCTATTCGCTCTTGTCGCGGCCCCTGTTGCCGCTCAGGATTTCTCGGAAGGATCAAATGCCAAAAGCTGGAACCTCTATGCCGAGGTACCCGCAAAGTTTGAAGCACGTGTTGTCGATGTACTATGCGAGCTGACCGGGGATTGTTCTGATGACTGCGGCGCAGGATCACGTCAAATGGGTTTGGTCCGTACCGCGGATGACGTATTGGTCCTGGCGATGAAAAACAGCCAGCCCGCCTTTACCGGCGCTTCCGAAGAACTGGCACCTTTCTGCAACCAGATCGTCGAGGTTGATGGATTGATGCTTGAAGATGAGGATTTGGGTGCGAGCAACGTCTATCTTGTTCAGCGCATCAAATCAGCGGATGCCGATTGGATAAAAGCCAATAAATGGACCAAGAAATGGGCCGCGAAATACCCCGAAGCCAAAGGCAAAGGTCCGTGGTTTCGCCGTGATCCGCGCATTAAGGAAATCATCGGCATAGAGGGCTATCTGGGTCTGGGCCTCGAAGAAGATGCAACCTATGCGGAAGAAAATTTCTGATGTGGCGCGCCCTTCTACTTTCCCTTTTTGCCGGGTCCGCCGTGCAGGCCGAAGCGCCCCTGCCCTTTGATCTTGGTGGGCCCTACGAGCTGACGGATCAGCATGGGCAGACCCGCACGCAGGCTGATCCTGGTGATAACGCGCAGCTATTGTTCTTTGGGTACGCCAATTGTCTGAACATCTGCTCGGCGGCCTTGCCGCTGATGGCTCAGGTCGTCGATGCGCTGGCCGATGAAGGGATCGAGATCACGCCCGTCATGATTACCGTCGCACCGGATCAGGACCGAGTGGAAACGATGGGCGCTCCGCTGGCGGAAATCCATCCGGACTTTATCGGACTCACCGGTGACGAAGAAGCGCTGAACACTGCCTACAAGGCGTTCTCAGTCGAGGTTACCCCCCTGTTTCAAGACCCGGAATACGGCTGGATATACGCGCATGGCAGTTTCATCCATCTGCTGGACAGTGACGGAGAGATGCTGACGCTGCTTCCGCCGATACTGGACACAGAACGCACAGTGGAAATTGTGCGCGGGTATGTTGTCCCGCAAAGCTAGGGGCAGATTATCAGTCAGGTGATTGCCCGGTATCGCCCCGCGATGCTGGGCTTTCGTTTGTCCGATGCGTCAACCCGTAGGGCGCAACAATGTCCCAGACATGCTCAGGGATCATGTTCTTCATCTTGGAAGGCTCTTCCCGGCGCAGATGCAGAACGGTCTCAGCGGCTTTCATCTCCACGCGCGCGCGCGCAAATTCCAGCCCCCTCGGGCCAAGGCGCGGTTGCAACCAGCTCACAATCGGGCGCAGCCAGTCCGGCATGCGCCGCAGGGGCAGCCCGCCCGCCGCGCGTTTGGTATTGGCGATGAACCCCTTGACGGCATTTGCACGCTTCCCGGCGTTATCCGGCGCGCCAAGTGCGACCTTATCGCCAAGTCCGGCCAGCATTTCCGCCCCCCGGTCGTTGCGCACAAGCACCCATTGTGCGCCCGTCCCGCCCATGTAACCGACCGTGATATCGGCCAGCACGTTGGTGTAATCCACGCAGGTCCGGCAGGTCAGCGGGAAGAAATCCGAAGGCAGGTTTGACAGCGGCAGCGCCAGAAAGGGGATAAGCCTCTTGCGCCCGTCCCGATAACGCAACTCCACCCGGTAATCGGCGCGAAATTCCAGATAGGTGATCGTCTCCGGCGCATCTTCCAGCAGGCCCAGAAAATGGTGGAAATTCTCTGTGGTGGTGTTGTCCGAACAGGGTGTACCAATCACATAGAGCCGGTCCAGCCCCAGGTCTTTCTCCAAGGCGCGCAAGGCATAAATCTGGCAGGGAATGCCGATCACCGCAATTCGGGTAAACCCTTGTTCCTGCGCGTTTTCCAGCAACGCCAGTAGCGGCGCATAGCCCATCCGCATGCCCCGCGCCTGCGCCATGTCCGCGGCTTGGGTGATCAACGCCGGTTTCGGTCGCCAGCGATCCTGCGCATCCGGCACCATCGTCAAAACCGCCTGCACCTTGCCCGCGTCCAGCAGATGTGCTGCCAGCGACGTGGTGATGCCGCTCCATTGCGCGCCACTTTTTGCAGGGATCATTTCGGCCCGGTACATGGCCTGAAACGGCCCGAAAAAGCGCTCATCCCCCGGCCCGCGCCTGCGCCCGTGCACCTGCGTTTCCAGCAGCGGATAATCCGGCGCGATGAATTGACAGGCCCGCCCGCAGGCTTTGGCATCTTTCATGCGCGACACGCCACAGTCGGTGCACAGCCCGCGCGGGGCAGCGGGACCGACGGAGGGTGTCTGGATCATGTAAACTGCTCGTTGATCAACCGTTCTTCGAGCCCGTGACCGGGATCAAACAGAATGCGGTGCACCACGCTTGGGTCGGATTTGATCTCCACGCAGGTGACATCCGTGACCGAATTGGCATCCGCTTCAGCCATGACGGGGCGTTTTTCCGCCTCCAGCACGTCGATCTGCACAACCGCGTGTTTGGGCAGCAGCGCACCGCGCCACCGACGCGGACGAAACGCGCTCATCGCGGTCAGCGCCAGCACTTCCGAGCCGATCGGGATGATCGGACCATGCGCGGAGTAGTTATAGGCCGTTGACCCTGCGGGCGTGGCCACCAGCGCCCCGTCACAGACCAGTTCGGCCATGCGCACGCGCCCGTCCACCGTGATCTTCAGCTTGGCTGCCTGTGGGCCGGCGCGCAGCAGCGAAACTTCATTTATGGCCAGCGCCTTGGCCAACGTGCCATCCGCGCGCGTCGCCGTCATGCTCAGCGGGTTGAGTTCCGCCTCTTCTGCGGCGGCAAGCCGTTCTGGCAGGTCAATTTCGGAATAGGTGTTCATCAGAAAGCCGATGGTGCCCCGGTTCATGCCGTAGACCGGTTTGCCCAGGGGCTGCACATCGTGCAGTGTTTGCAACATGAAGCCATCACCGCCCAGCGCCACGATCACCTCCGCCTCCTGAAGCTCCACGTCGCCATAGCGCGTGATCAACGCCGCCCGCGCAGTTTGGGCGACATCCGCGCGGCTGGCGGTAAAGGCGATTTTCTGCGGCATCAATGTTTCCGATCAAGCACTTTGCGTCCCAAAACAAACACATATCCGATCCGCTGACCAGCGCATCACGTCTGTTTTGCCTTTGCCCGGTCTTGCGCGGGTCTTTGCCAAAACGCTAGAACGACGCACTGACCCCGCCATGCGTCGCTTTACCATCTTTTACCCCTTTGCGGTTTCCGTTACGCAGCGGCAAATCAACGCTCTTTTTGACAGGGAGACGACCTATGAATGCCCCCCACCGAACCCCCGGTTTCTTTACGGCCAGACTGGCTGACAGTGATCCTGAAATTTTCGGGTCGATCACCAAGGAATTGGGCCGTCAGCGCGACGAGATTGAACTGATCGCCTCGGAAAACATCGTCTCAGCGGCCGTGCTGGAGGCGCAGGGCTCCATCATGACCAATAAATATGCCGAAGGCTACCCTGGCCGACGCTATTATGGTGGCTGTCAATATGTTGATATTGCAGAGGAATTGGCGATAGAGCGGGCTTGCAAGCTCTTTGAATGCGGGTTTGCAAATGTGCAGCCGAACTCCGGCTCGCAAGCCAACCAAGGGGTATTTCAGGCGCTGTTGCAGCCCGGTGACACGATCCTCGGCATGAGCCTGGATGCGGGCGGTCACCTGACCCATGGCGCGCGTCCCAACCAATCGGGCAAGTGGTTCAATGCGGTGCAATACGGCGTGCGCCAACAAGACAATCTGCTCGATTACGATCAGGTCGAAGCGCTCGCCAAAGAACACCAACCCAAGATGATCATCGCGGGCGGCTCCGCCATTCCGCGCCAGATCGACTTTGCCCGCATGCGCGAGATTGCCGATATGGTGGGCGCTTATCTGCATGTGGACATGGCACATTTCGCAGGCCTCGTAGCGGCGGGTGAACACCCCAGCCCCTTCCCGCATGCCCATGTGGCCACAACGACAACGCATAAGACTTTGCGGGGCCCGCGCGGTGGGATGATCCTGACCAATGACGAGGCGCTGGCGAAGAAATTCAATTCAGCCATCTTCCCCGGCATTCAGGGCGGCCCCCTGATGCATGTCATCGCCGGCAAAGCCGTTGCCTTTGGCGAAGCGTTGCGCCCGGAATTCAAGGACTACATCAAGCAGGTCATCGCCAATGCGCAAGCCCTCAGCGATCAACTGATCAAGGGCGGGCTGGACACGGTCACCCATGGCACCGACACGCACGTGCTGCTGGTTGACTTGCGCCCCAAGGGCGTCAAAGGGAACGCCACCGAAAAGGCTCTGGGCCGGGCGCATATCACCTGCAACAAAAACGGCGTGCCTTTCGATCCAGAAAAACCAACCATCACCTCGGGCATTCGTCTGGGCAGCCCCGCCGGAACCACGCGCGGATTTGGCGAACCCGAATTCCGCCAGATCGCGGATTGGATCATCGAAGTTGTCGACGGGCTTGCGGCCAACGGCGAAGAAGGCAACGCGGCGGTCGAAGAGAAGGTCAAGGCCGAAGTTGCGGAGCTTTGCGCGCGTTTTCCAATGTATCCAAACCTCTGACCACCATCTTCTTTTGCAATGAGAGCGCCCCCTGGGTTTCCCCTTGGGGGCGTTTCATTTGGCAGCAACGTGGCAATCGGCTGACGTCTCCAAACGACAAATATGAAATACTACAGCATTTCGACTTTACCTTGAGACATCGAACATCGCTTTTCGCGTGTCACCGAAGGGAGAAGCCGCGAACAAGCGATCCAACGTAAAGTCGAAACGCTATAGCGCCGTTTTGCGGCCGAAACTCCTGATGCCTGCAATGGCGGCATGGTGAACGGCCAATTGTTCATCTGGCGACTAAGGCATCCGGTTTTCCGGGTTACTTTTAAGGTATCGGGGTGGCGCGCATCCGTTAGGATCGGGTTTTGACTGACATTCAGATAGAACCGCGCGCCTTCAGCCAGATCACCCAGGCGGCAAAAACAATGATCAGGTTGAAAGCTATGACCGCCAGCACTGACAGCATGCGCGCGCGCCTTTCGGCAGCACGATCAATCGCTGACAGATGCGCAGAAAGGTCTGCATAGGCACTCTCAATCTTACTTGTATCAAGCTGCCGCAAGAGCTTTAGATTGCCGCTGACGGCTTCTGCCTGAACCATCAGCCTTGCAGGGGCCCGCAACTTCTTGGGCAGGCGACGTCCGGCCTTTCGAACCGCGTGTTCGAGATTGCGCCCTTTAACGCCCAGGTGCTTTTGCATCGCGTCTTTCAGCGCCTGCGCCATCTGTTCTATATCGTCAGGTGATTTCATAGCAAAACCTAACCATCCCGGTCGATCCGGCGCAATAGGGCTGGCAGATGAGGATCGAATCCGCTAGCCCTTACGCATGCTGAACTCCTATGAATTCGGTGCCAAAGATGCGCCAAAGGTTTTGATCGTTCACGGTCTTTACGGGTCCGGACGAAACTGGGGGGCCATCGCCAAACGCCTGTCCGACGTGGCGCATGTGATCACCGTTGATCAGCGCAACCATGGCTACAGCGACTGGAAACCGACACACACCTATGCCGATATGGCCGGTGATCTGGCAGAAATGATCGAGAAGATCGGCGGCCCCGTACATGTTGTCGGGCATTCCATGGGGGGCAAGGCCGCCATGGTGTTGGCCTTGGAAAACCCTCAGCTGGTCGAACGATTGGTCGTCGGTGATATTGCCCCGGTAGCCTATACCCACAGCCAGATACAATTCATCACTGCAATGCGCGGCGTTGATCTGACGCAGATCACACGCCGGTCAGATGCAGAGAAGCAACTTGCAGAATTGGGTGTCGAACCCGCGTTGCAGAGTTTCTTTACACAGTCTCTCGACCATAACGCTAAACGCTGGCGCTTGAATCTGGACGTACTTGCCGAGGAAATGGACAAGATACTCTCCTTTCCGCAGATCGCTGGCCAGTTCGACAAGCCAACGTTATTCTTGACCGGGGCGGACTCCGACTACGTCACCCCAGAACACCGCCCCATCATCAAAAAACTCTTTCCAACTGCGCGTTTTGCAAAACTGCCAGCTGCCGGTCACTGGCTTCACGCGGATAAACCGCGTGAGTTTGAAGCAGCGCTGAGAGCTTTTTTCAAACTGGACTAGTCTTGGCGATCACTGTTTCGCAGTTGAGAACAATAGTTATCAACAGGTGCCATTGCGGCGTTGAAAACGGCTAAATACACTGTAATTCAATAAGTTTTTATCAAATTTCTTGCATTTTTCGTGTTTTTGGAGTCTTCTGTAATGCGTAATGTCAGTTTTTTGGTGATTTCGTTGGTGAGGGATTTATGAAGAACTTGTTCACACTTGTACTTACTGCCGGGCTTGGCCTGACGGCAGCCGTGGCTGCGTCATCCCTTAATTTTCAACGTTTCTCCATTGCCGACAGCGTGCAGGGTGCTGAATCCGCAGGCGTCGAGTTCAGAGCTCAGAATGCTGCGTTTGGGTCGGATGACGGCGACATCAAAGTCAACCTCGCTTCTTTCTCGGACACGACTGTCTCGTTTTTTGAAGTTGTGTCTCTGGACAAACCTTTCGAATTCAAATCGGTTGAACTGAGCACCGACAAATTGTTTGGCGATGTTGTCACCGTGACAGGTTTCCTGGATGATAAGGAAGTTATCTCCGAAGCGCTGAACGTCTTGAATGTACCGCAGGTTTTCACACCGCGTACATTTGCGGGCATTCCCCTTGACCGCCTGCGGTTCGGGTCGTTTGGCGGGTTTCCGGGTGGCATTGGCGGTGGTTCGCAACCACAGTTTTTTGTACAGGACGACGTACCAAATGACGAAACCACCATATCTCTCGACGATGTGGAACTGGTAGATGTGTCGCCTGTGCCAATCCCCGCCTCCATGATGCTGTTGGGCACCGCTCTTGCTGGTTTCGGCGTGATGCGGCGTCGCAAGAAATCCTGAGATACATCCCAAAAAGGATGGCGTAGGCGACCCTGATGCGGTCGCCTTTTTATCGTCTGTGCGTATTGTCTTCCATTATCCTGCCCACAGCGTCATTCCCCCCTTGCGCAGCGCCCGCGCTTGCCTATAACGCAGGACAATTTGGACACACGGGCGTGTCCAGAAGATAAGGGGCCTGATCATGCCAAAGAGAACCGATATCAATTCCATCATGATCATCGGAGCTGGCCCCATCGTGATCGGACAGGCCTGCGAATTCGACTACTCCGGCGCTCAGGCCTGCAAGGCACTCAAGGAGGAGGGATACCGGGTCATTCTGGTCAACTCCAACCCCGCGACGATCATGACCGACCCGGGCCTTGCGGATGCCACCTATATCGAGCCCATCACGCCCGAGATGGTGGCAAAGATCATTGAAAAAGAACGTCCCGACGCATTGCTGCCGACGATGGGCGGGCAGACCGGTCTCAACACATCGTTGGCGCTTGAAGAAATGGGTGTCCTGGACACGTTCAACGTCGAGATGATCGGGGCCAAACGCGACGCCATCGAGATGGCCGAGGACCGCAAGCTCTTTCGCGAAGCGATGGACCGGCTGGGCATTGAAAACCCCAAAGCTGCCATTGTCACCGCCCCGAAAGATGAAAACGGCAAGAAGGATCTGGCCGCAGGTGTGGCGATCGCCCTTGAAACCTTGGAAGAGGTCGGACTGCCAGCGATCATTCGCCCGGCATTCACCATGGGCGGTACCGGTGGTGGCGTGGCCTACAACCGCGATGACTACGAGGCGATCTGCCGGTCCGGTATGGATGCTTCACCCGTGGGGCAAATCCTCGTTGATGAATCCCTTCTGGGCTGGAAGGAATACGAGATGGAGGTGGTGCGCGACACTGCCGACAACGCCATCATCGTTTGCTCCATCGAAAACGTAGACCCGATGGGCGTGCACACCGGCGATAGCATCACCGTGGCCCCTGCGTTGACGCTCACGGACAAAGAATACCAGATTATGCGCAATCACTCCATCGCAGTGCTGCGCGAGATCGGCGTGGAGACCGGTGGTTCCAACGTGCAATGGGCGGTGAACCCTGAAGACGGTCGCATGGTGGTGATTGAAATGAACCCACGGGTCAGCCGCTCCTCTGCGCTGGCCTCCAAGGCGACAGGATTTCCGATTGCCAAGATCGCCGCAAAACTTGCGGTGGGCTACATGCTGGATGAGCTTGACAATGATATCACCAAGGTCACGCCGGCGTCATTTGAGCCGACCATTGATTATGTCGTCACCAAAATCCCGAAATTCGCCTTTGAGAAATTCCCCGGCTCCACGCCGGACCTCACCACCGCAATGAAATCTGTCGGCGAGGCCATGTCGATTGGCCGCACGATCCACGAATCCATGCAAAAGGCGCTGGCTTCCATGGAAGAGGGGCTGACCGGTTTCAACGAGATTGACATCCCCGGCGCGCCTGACACCGCGGCCATTGTCAAGGCAATCAGCCAGCAGACCCCTGACCGGCTGCGTACGATCGCACAGGCCATGCGCCACGGCATGAGCGACGAAGATATCCACGCGGTGACCATGTTCGACCCGTGGTTCCTCGCCCGTATCCGCGAGATCATCCAGGCTGAGGCGCAGGTCCACATGAACGGGCTGCCGCGCGATGCCGCCGGTCTGCGACACCTCAAGATGATGGGTTTCACCGACGCTCGCCTAGCCGAGCTTTCGGGCAAAACCGAGAGTGAGGTTCGCAAGACCCGCCATGCCGAAGGCGTGACTGCTGTCTTCAAGCGCATCGACACCTGTGCAGCCGAATTCGAGGCGCAAACGCCTTATATGTACTCCACCTATGAAGCCCCGGTTTTTGGCGAGGTCGAGTGCGAAGCGCGCCCGTCCGACCGCAAGAAAGTCGTCATTCTGGGCGGTGGTCCCAACCGCATCGGTCAGGGGATCGAATTTGACTATTGCTGCTGCCATGCCTGCTACGCACTGACGGATGCGGGCTATGAGACGATCATGGTCAACTGCAATCCCGAAACAGTTTCCACCGATTATGACACCTCCGACCGGCTCTATTTCGAACCGCTCACCTTCGAACATGTCATGGAAATCCTGCGGGTCGAGCAGGAAAACGGCACCCTGCACGGGGTGATCGTGCAGTTCGGCGGACAGACGCCGCTCAAGATCGCGCAGGCTCTGCACGAAGAGGGCATCCCCATTCTCGGCACCACCCCCGACGCCATTGATCTGGCCGAAGACCGCGAGCGGTTCCAGCAATTGGTTCAGGGGCTTGGCCTGAAACAACCCAATAACGGCATTGCCCATTCCGACGCCGAAGCGCTTGAAATTGCAAAGGATATCGGCTTTCCCCTGGTCATCCGCCCGTCTTACGTGCTGGGCGGGCGCGCGATGGAAATCGTGCGCGATCAGGCCAGTCTGGAACGCTACATCACCAGCGCCGTGGTGGTGTCGGGCGACAGCCCCGTGCTGCTTGACAGCTATCTGGCCGGGGCGGTTGAACTGGATGTGGACGCGCTTTGTGACGGTGAACACGTCCATGTGGCCGGGATCATGCAGCACATCGAGGAGGCGGGCGTGCATTCCGGCGACAGCGCCTGCTCCCTGCCCCCCTATTCGCTGCCCCGCGATGTGATAGCAGAGATCGAAACCCAGACCCACGCGCTGGCAAAGGCGCTGAACGTTGTGGGGCTGATGAACATCCAGTTCGCCATCAAGGACGGCGAGATTTTCCTCATCGAGGTCAATCCGCGTGCCTCGCGCACCGTGCCCTTTGTCGCCAAGGCCACGGATTCGGCCATTGCCTCGATTGCGGCGCGCATCATGGCCGGTGAACCGCTCAGCAATTTCCCGCAGCGCGCCCCCTATGACGCCGATGCCGCCTATGAGGCCACCCTGCCCCTGGGCGATCCGATGACGCTGGCCGATCCGAACATGCCGTGGTTTTCGGTCAAGGAGGCCGTGCTGCCCTTCGCCCGTTTTCCGGGCGTGGACACGCTTTTGGGCCCCGAAATGCGCTCCACCGGCGAGGTCATGGGATGGGACCGCGATTTCCCGCGCGCTTTCCTCAAGGCGCAGATGGGCGCAGGCACGATCCTGCCTTCCAAGGGGTGCGCATTCCTGTCGATCAAGGATGCGGATAAAACCGACGACATGCTCTCTGCCGCACGTATCCTGCTTGATCAGGGCTTCTCGCTGGTCGCAACCCGCGGCACCGCCAAATGGCTGGAAGATCACAAACTAGCCTGCGGTGTGGTCAACAAGGTCTATGAGGGCCGCCCCGACGTGACCGACATGATGAAGGACGAGGCCATTCATCTGGTGATGAACACCACCGAAGGCGCGCAGGCAGTGGAGGACAGCAAATCCATCCGCTCCATCGCGCTTTACGACAAGATACCTTATTTCACGACCGCGGCCGGCAGCTATGCCGCTGCCCTCGCCATCCGCGCGCAGGCCGACGGTGATGTCGGCGTCAAGGCGCTGCAGGGATAGGGTTCGCCGGGCGGGGTGCCCAGGAAGGATCAGGCCTGATCATTGAGATGGCGACCCAAGAAACACTGCCGACCCCGCCCACCATTGCTGTGATCTCGGCATTTTTTTGAGCCATCAGGGCGATCATCATTATTTCGAATTTCATCGAAATGTCTCTTGCCAGCGAAGCATTGATTCTATATTTCTAGAATCATGAAAATAAATACACCCGAAGATCTTGATCTCACCATAGCTGCCGCGCGCTTTGCTGCACTCGGCTCAGAACAACGCCTCGCTGTTTTGCGGAGCCTAGTCCGTGCAGGGCCGGAAGGCCTCAGCATCGGTGAGCTTGGCACCCGAACCGGCGTCACGGGGTCTACCCTGACGCATCATATGAAAATACTGGCATCCGCCGGATTGGTCACGCAGGCAAAACAAGGGCGCAGTATCATCTGTGCTGCAATTGCCTATGAAGAGGTGCAGGGCCTTTCGGAATTCCTGCTGAATGAATGCTGTGCTGACAGCCCTTCCCCCTGTGGAGATCACGATCATGGCTGATACAACCCATACCCAAGACAGCGCTCGCCGTTTTCCCAAGCTCAACGCATGGGGTGTCACTCTGGCGCTTCTGTTGCTAATTGCCGTCTTCGACACTCCGCAGTTCACGCCAACGCTCACCTTTCTGATCGAAGCATTGGCAGGTACAGCGCCTTTCATTCTTTTTGCAGTCCTCGCTGTGGCCTACCTCAAGGCATCCGGGTCCGAAAACCTCCTCGCCAAGGCCTTTTCAGGAAATCAGGCACGCATGATCGTGATGGCCGCCTTGCTGGGCGGCTTGTCCCCCTTCTGTAGCTGCGAAGTGATCCCCTTCATTGCAGCGCTGCTGGCTGTGGGTGCGCCGCTGGGAGCTGTCATGGCTTTCTGGCTGGCGTCTCCCCTGATGGACCCTGCAATGTTCGCGATCACATCCGGAACTCTGGGCTGGGAGTTTGCAACGGCAAAAGCACTGTCCGCCATCGGTCTCGGTGTCCTGGGCGGCTTTGGCACAATGCTCTTTGCCAACACACCGGTGTTTTCAAACCCGCTGAGAGAACGCCCCGCCGTCGGTGGGTGCTGCGGCGTCAAGGAACCTTTCAGCGGGGCCCCGGTCTGGCGGTTCTGGCAGGCATCAGAGCGCAGCGCCCTGTTCAAGGACACCGCGCTGGAAAACGCCCTCTTCTTGTTGAAATGGCTGACGCTGGCATATGTCATCGAGGCGATGATGCTCGCCTATGTCCCCGCAGAGATGATTGCCGGTTTGTTGGGCGGCGAAGGTATCTGGCCCATCCTCATGGGGGCATTGGTCGGCGCCCCGGCATACCTCAACGGCTACGCCGCCGTACCGCTGGTTGACGCCCTGCTGGCCCAGGGTATGGCCCCCGGTGCTGCCATGTCCTTTGTGATTGCCGGTGGGGTCAGTTGTATTCCCGCAGCCATTGCGGTCTGGGCACTGGTGAAACCGAAGGTCTTCCTTGCCTACCTGGGTTACGCGCTGATCGGATCTGTCATCGCAGGCATGATCTGGCAGGCGATTGCATAAGCCCTCACCTCCGTCGATATCACAATTTCGTCCCCCCGTTGATCAGCTCCCGCGCATCGCGTAGCAAGGTTGAAATGACAGGGGGGCGTCAATGTATCGGGTGTGGAGCTTTCTGACCAACTATTCACTTCTGCTGATCATCGGCGCGCTGATCGCGTTGGTGTGGGCGAACCTGGATTACGACAGCTATCACCATTTCGTTGAGTTCAAAATCTGGGATCATGCGCCGATCGGACACCTGCATGACGGCCACCGCACATTGACCCTGCATTACCTCGTCAACGATGTTTTAATGGCATTCTTCTTCGCCATCGCAGCCAAGGAGGTCTGGGAAGCCGTCATTCTGAAAAACGGCTCCTTGCGCGGTAAAAAGGCGGCAACTCCCTTGTTTGCAACGCTTGGCGGTATGGTTGGCCCGATCTCCGTCTACCTTGGCCTGGCACTGCTGCTGGGGTCGGACACCTATAATGCCGTTGCAAACGGCTGGGCGATACCTACCGCCACAGACATCGCGTTTTCCTATCTGGTGGGTCGGATCGTCTTTGGTGCCGGCCACCCGGCGGTGCGGTTCCTGTTGCTTCTGGCGATTGCAGATGACGCCGCCGGGCTCATCATCCTGGCGGTTTTCTACCCCTCGGGCGAGCTTGCACCTACGTGGTTGCTGTTTTCTGCCGGGGCAGCCATCGCTGTCTACCTTCTCGCCAACTGGCTGCCGCGCCGTCTGGACCGTGGCAATCAGGCACGCCCCACGTCAACCTGGGTCCGTACCAGGTTGCATTTTCTGCCCTACTTTATCGCTGCCTGTCTGAGTTGGTACGGCTTCATGCGATCCGGCCTGCACCCTGCGCTTGGCCTGCTGCCAATTGTTCCAACAATTCCCCATGCGGATCGGGCCTTCGGGATTTTTGCCGAGGCCGAAAAATACCTCACCGACCTTTTGAACCAGATCGAACATGGGCTCAAAGGTCCGGTTGAGATTGTGCTCTTCTTCTTCGGCCTTCTGAATGCAGGTGTTCAGTTTTCCTCCATCGGGGACGCGACTTGGCTGGTCCTGGCCGGTCTGCTCATCGGCAAACCTGTCGGCATATTGATCTTCGGCTGGATTGCAGCGGGCCCCCTGCGGCTGGGATTGCCCCAGGGTATGCGCACTGTCGACCTGATTGTCATCGGCTGCGTGGCGGCAATCGGTTTCACGGTCTCTCTCTTCGTCGCCTCAGTGGCATTTGCACCGGGTGACGTTCAGGATGCCGCAAAAATGGGGGCCTTGTTCAGCTTTGCCGCAGCGATTGTGAGCATCATCGCCGGCATACTGCTACGCGTTCAAAAACAACCGGGTTGAAGGATACACAGGCTGGCCAGACTTGGACGGGCGAAAACCCGCCACTCGCAAAAAATGGCGATCCGCGTATCCGTTGTACATTTGTTTCTAATTAAGACATAATATTGCCCAACAAGGTAGATAATCCGTAAACAACCTCTGATAACAGAGGGCAGGCAGACCCATGTCCGGGTCAACGCGCAACCGGAGCAGGTCATGCTGGCGTTCGAAAATGTATCGAAATCATTTTGGACGGGATCCCAACACAAGGTGATCCTTGACCATGTGTCTTTCAAGGTTGAGCTTGGCAACTCGCTTGGCATCCTTGCACCGAACGGAACGGGCAAAACAACCCTGATCAACATGATGGCTGGATTGGAAAAACCCGATGAAGGCGAAATCCGCCGCGGGTGTAATATTTCCTTCCCCCTGGGCTTTATGGGCGGTGTCGTGACAAAGGTCTCGGCGATGGAGAATGCCCGCTATATCGCCCGTCTGTACGGGCTTGACCCGGATTACGTAGAAAGTTTTTGCCGCTGGTTATGTGGGCTGGGCGAGTATTTCGACCAGCCACTTGGCACTTACTCAGCCGGAATGCGCGCACGGTTTTCGTTCTCGCTCATGCTGGCGCTGGATTTTGACATGTATCTGATCGACGAAGGCATGCCCGGCACGACAGATGTTGAGTTCAACCGCAAAGCGGGCGAGATTCTGCAAGAACGTCTGCGCACCACAACAATCATTATTGTGTCACATCAGGCAAAAACGCTTGAGAAATTTGCCCGTTCTGCGGCCGTTCTGGTCGGGGGTCAATTTCACATGTTCGACACGTTGGAAGAAGCGAAACGGCTTTATGACTACCAAACCCACAGCTAGAAAGTTCCGCATCAAGCGGACAACGCCGGGCACTAACGCGGAAAAGGCTGCTCCTGCGGAGCGCCCCGCGACCCAAGATCCGGACGCGGCAAAACCCAGGACAACGGATGCACCGGCAGCCACGCCAAAAGCGCGTGCACCCAGTGCCGAAAACGCGGCTGCCGAGCTTGATGCAATCCGGCGTGAAGGGCTGACAGGCCGCCAATTGCGCATGGCCCGCAGAGTGGCTCACAAGAACGGTCTCGCCGCGACGTCGGATTTCGACGCTGTGCGGCTGCTGCGCAGTCGGGGCATTGATCCGTTCCAGCGGTCGAACATGCTGGAGCTGGTTATCCCGCAAAACCCGGATGATCCGATCCAAAACGGTAAAGTAAAAACTGACGGGAAAACGAGCAATGCCGGTGAGACAGGACGGGTCCAGCTGCCGCAAACACTGCCGATGGACAAGGAAACTCTGCCGTCAACCGAACTGAACCCCGCAGATTTACGCAATCGGCAGATTTCGGAGATTCAGCGCGACATCACCAAACGCCGCCGCCGCAAGATGGGCATGCTTCTGGCCCGTCTGTCGTTCTTCGTATTCCTGCCAACAATCCTTGCGGGCTGGTATTACTATGCGGTTGCCACGCCAATGTATTCGACCAAGTCGGAATTCCTGATACTTCAGGCCGACAATCAGGGAGGTGGTATCGGTGGCTTGCTGTCCGGCACCCAGTTTGCCACGTCTCAGGACAGCATCGCGGTTCAATCCTATTTGCAATCCAAGGATGCCATGTTGCGACTGGACGCCGATGTTGGGTTCAAATCCCATTTCGCGCAACCGAGCATTGATCCGATCCAGCGCCTGGCCGCTGATCCTTCGAACGAGCAGGCCTTCAAGACCTACAAAAAGAACGTCAAGGTTGGCTATGATCCGACAGAAGGCGTGTTGCGCATGGAAGTCATCGCCGCCGATCCACAGGTGAGCGCGGACATCAGCGCCGCGCTGATCAACTATGCGGAGGAGCGGGTAAATTCTCTTAGCCAGCAAAAGCGCGGCGACCAGATGTCTGAAGCGCAGGCAAGTTTTGAAAAATCCGAAGAGGAGCGCCGCCTTGCGCAGGAAGCTTTGGTTAAACTGCAGATCGAGGGCGCGACGCTTGATCCGGAAGCGGTAATTGCCGCGCTGCGAGGCCAAATCAACCAAGTCGAGATACAACTGCTTGAAAAAGAGCTGCAACTTGCGGCTTTGCTCGACAATACGCGACCAAACCAGTCACGGGTAGACGGTGCCAGAGGCGATGTGCGGCGCCTGAACGAGCAGTTGGCCGAGCTCAATGCTCGCATGACCGATGCCAGCCAGGGCCAGAACTCCCTCGCGCAGCTCAGCGTGCGCATCCAAATGGCGCAGGCCGACCTTGCGACACGCGATATGTTGTTGCAATCTGCGTTGCAGCAGATGGAGCAGACGCGGATGGAGGCCAACCGGCAGGTACGATATCTGACCACCAGCGTGGAACCGGTGCCATCGGAAGAGCCAAGTTATCCCCGCAAGTTCGAAAACACCATTGTTGCCTTCTTGATCTTCGCAGGCATCTACCTGATGATCTCGCTTACTGCTTCCATTTTGCGCGAACAGGTGACCTCCTGATATGACCCATGTTTCTGTCGGCGATTTGACAATCGGCAATGACCGACCACTCACCGTGATTGCCGGCCCCTGCCAGCTGGAAAGCGCGGATCACGCGCAGATGATCGCGGGTAGGATGAAAGAAGCCTGTGATGCGGCGGGCGCGCAATATGTCTTCAAGGCCTCTTATGACAAGGCCAACCGCACCTCGCTGGATGGCGCGCGCGGGATGGGGATCGACGAAGGCCTGAAAGTGCTGGAATCTGTGGCCCGGACCCACCAGATTCCGGTCATCACCGATGTACACTCCGAGGCGCAATGCGCCATCGCCGCAGATGTGGTCGATATCATCCAGATTCCAGCCTTTCTCTGTCGCCAAACCGACATGCTGCTGGCCGCTGGCAACAGCGGCGCCGCGATCAACGTGAAGAAGGGTCAGTTCCTGGCACCTTGGGAGATGGAGAACATCGTCACCAAGATCGAATCCACCGGCAACCGGCGCATTCTGCTGACCGAGCGCGGCACAACCTTCGGCTACAACACGCTTGTGGTCGACATGCGGTCACTGCCGCAGATGGCGCAGACGGGCTACCCGGTGGTGATGGACGCCACCCATTCGGTGCAGCAGCCGGGCGGGCGTGGCGGCTCTTCGGGCGGGCAGCGCGAATTTGCCCCGGTCATGGCGCGCGCAGCCGCAGCCGTGGGCGTGGGCGGCATCTTCATGGAAACCCATCAGGATCCGGACAATGCACCCTGCGACGGGCCCAATATGATTTATCTTGATCAAATGCCTAAGCTCATCGAGACGTTGATGCAGTTTGACGCCATGGCAAAGGCCAACCCGTTGCGCATTTGACCCTGCGCACTCAGTTGACTGTGCAGCGTCTGGCGACCCCACTCACAGGTATATGCGGCAAGACCGACACCAGCGATGCATAACGTCTCAAGGTAGCGTCGAAACGCTTTAGTCAAATAGCTTGCGTAACAGTTTGTCTTTGACCTTGTCTTTCACGGCATCTTCTGCGGATTGACCCGGCTGTGCACTGACACCCAGCTTCTGGTTCAGCTTCTCCTTGGCCTTGTCCTTCAATTCATCCTTCTTGGCATCCAATTCCGCTTCGAAGGCGGCCTCGAGGTCCGGGCGGATGGAGATGTCCGACCATGGCCCGACAAAGCGCACTGGTATGGAAATGCCCTGTCCGCTGTTCGCCCGCAAGGCAATCGGTGTCACGGTGTAATCCATATTCTGTGCGGCCAAGCCAATGTTCCCGGCCCCGGTTGCACGGTAGTTCTTGAGCTGTAAGAGCAGGTCCTTGTTGTTCAGCACACCTGACGCAATCGCCCATGTCCCCGTCAGGCTGTCAAAGACGGTTGTACCCGCCCCGACATCACCCGACCGCATCAATCGGTCGAGGTCGATCCCCTGGATCGTGCCTTTCCCAATCGCCAGCGAGCCGTCTCCGGACAAAGACCGCATGATTGCATCCACCGAAGACCCCGACCCCAGGAAGCTCAATTTGGCGTCCCCCTGCCCTGTAAGCCGGTTCAATCCCGCAGCATCGGAAAGCAGGGGCTGCATTTGAATGGCCCGCGCGCCCATATTGCCGCCAACCGACAGGCCGGACCGGTTGTTGATCACAAACTCGCCGGTGACATCACCGCCGTAGGCTTGCACTTCGCGCAATTCAAAGACCATCCGCGCGCGATCATTGCGTAAAATGGTGCGGGTTTGACCGAGTTGAAACTGACCCAGGTCGATGCTTTGAGCTGACAGGGCAATTTCGCCGTTGAAAGCCGCCAGACCGCTGGCATCAATCGGCTCTGTCGACCAACCGCTTGAGGCGCTTCCACCCGCCGACGAACCGCCGCCGCTGCCGCCTGATGGCTCCGCGGTGTCCTGTTTCAAATCAAGCGCACCGGCATCGAGCTGGGCATTGATGGTCGGCACGCCATTGAGTTCGATATCCGCAGCACCCGTCAGGCTGTTGTCTCCCAGATCGACCTTGAGGTCGCGCAGCGACAGCTTGCGATCCGGTGTCAGCGTCAGATCCGTGGTCATGTTGATCACACGCCCCAGATTGCTCGGCAAGTCGACGCCGGGCAATCCCAAGGCTTCAAGAAAGGCCTTTGTCGTGTCCGTTTTGAGGGTCAGGGCCCCGGCCACAGCCCCCGCGGTGCTGGCGCGCCCGCCAAATGACACGCTGCCAGCCGCCGTGGTTACGGAAGCGGTAAAGGTCTGTGTCTCCCCGGTGATAAAACCGGCAAAACCGTCGATAGCGGCACCAACCATCACCGGTTGCGCCGTGGGACGCAGCACGGCCGTGATCTCTGCCGCACCCAGTCGCTCGGGCCAGTCGAGCGTCAGATCAACACCTTCATAGGACACCAGATCGCTGCCCTCGGCGTCATAGATCAATCGGGCATCGGTCACCCTCAGCCTTTCAATACTGATGGGATGGGATGCCCGTTCAGGGGCCATTTCCGTGGCGATCTGCGCCTCGCCGGAAGAATCAGTGAATTGCCAGCTCGCGCGGCCATCCTTGCGTTGCTCCAACCGGATCGTTGGGCTTTCCGCCTCGATATTGGTGATCCGAATTTCGCCTCGAAGCAATCCCAGAGCATCCACGCCAATAGCTGCGTTCGCCGCCTGAAGCATCGGGCCTTGTTCGGACCAGTCAGCGTTCCCAACCTCCAGCCCGCCAGCCCTTACGCCGAGAACCGGGTAAAACGTCAACGCCACATCGCCGGTGATTGACACCTCCCGCCCCGTGAAATTGCGCAGCTGTTCGGTTGCAATCCGCGCCACCCGTTCCGCGGGGAGAAAGAACAACGACACCACAGCGACCACAACGATCACGACCAGCAATCCGATCAACCGGAAAACCCACTTCATACGCACACCCTCACCTATGCCCATGAGGCCCCTTTTCGGAGCCCCTCACTTCCACTATAGCCCAAGTCATGAGCACAAACCCACCCAATCTGCGCCCCGATCTGGCCCCCAAGCCCCAAATACCCGGGCCCACCCGCCCGGGCCAGCCCACGATTGGCATGGTAAGCTTGGGATGCCCCAAGGCTCTGGTCGACAGTGAGCGCATCCTCACGCGCCTGCGCGCAGAAGGCTACGGGATTTCGCCCGACTATGCAGGAGCCAATGCCGTCATTGTGAACACCTGCGGATTTCTCGACAGTGCCAAGGCGGAAAGCCTGTCGGCGATCGGTGAGGCCTTGCAGGAAAACGGCCGTGTCATCGTCACCGGATGTCTTGGGGCAGAACCCGACTATATAACTGGGGCCCATCCCAACGTGCTCGCGGTCACCGGACCGCATCAATATGAACAGGTCCTGGATGCCGTGCACGACGCTGTGCCGCCAAGCCCGGATCCCTTTGTCGATCTTTTGCCTGCATCTGGCGTTCGCCTGACACCCCGCCATTTCAGCTATCTGAAAATCTCCGAAGGCTGCAATCACAAGTGTAAGTTCTGCATCATCCCGGACATGCGGGGCCGCTTGCAGTCACGCCCGGCTCATGCGGTGATCCGTGAGGCGGAAAAACTCGTGGAGAACGGTGTCAAGGAACTGCTGGTGATCAGTCAGGATACCTCCGCTTATGGCGTTGATATCAAACATGCTGAAGATCGCGGTCGCCGCGCACATATCACCGATCTGGCACGCGATCTGGGCTCTCTGGGTGCCTGGGTACGCCTGCACTACGTTTACCCTTACCCGCATGTGCGCCACCTGATCCCACTGATGGCCGATGGTTTGGTCTTGCCCTATCTGGATATTCCGTTTCAGCATGCGCATGGCGACGTCTTGAAACGGATGGCACGCCCCGCCGCCGCCGCAAAAACCCTTGATGAGATCGCGGCCTGGCGGGCAATTTGCCCCGAACTGACGCTGCGCTCTACATTTATTGTCGGCTATCCCGGCGAAACAGAAGCGGAATTTCAAACTCTACTGGACTGGATGGATGAAGCGCAACTCGACCGGGTTGGCTGTTTTCAATACGAAAACGTCGATGGCGCGCGCTCCAACGCTTTGCCCGACCATGTGCCTGCGGATGAAAAACAGGATCGGTGGGAGCGTTTCATGCTCAAGGCGCAAGCCATTTCCGAGGCAAAACTGACTGCCAAAATCGGCAAACATTTGGACGTGATTGTTGACGAAATAGATGATGAGGCGGCGACCTGTCGCACCATGGCCGATGCGCCTGAGATTGATGGCAACCTCTTTATAGATGAAAACTTCGACCGCCTGTCCGTAGGAGACATCGTTACCGTGAAGGTCGATGAGGCCGGTGAATACGACCTTTGGGGCCGTTTGGTGGGCTAAACGTCTGTCCGGGGCTTTCCAGAGCCCGCCCGCAACAAAGAACCGGTTCAGATTTGACGCGGGATTTTGGTGAGGTTCCGGTATGCTCGCAATGCCGACTTCTGCGGCCAAGCCAATTCACTTGTGACGGAGCCAACATGACCAATACGCCAAAGATCGCACAGAAATCGCCATACCGCGTCGACGTAACCGAAGGAAAAACCTACTTCTGGTGCAGCTGCGGTCGCTCCTCCAAACAGCCCTTTTGCGACGGATCGCACAAGGAAACCTCTTTCTCACCCTTGAAATATACGGCCGAGGCCGACAAAACGCTGTTTTTCTGCGGATGCAAAGCGACCGAAAAAGCGCCTCTTTGCGATGGCAGCCACTCAAAACTTTGATCTGGAATCATCCAACGCGCGGCGCATCTTGAATTTGTTCTCTTTATGTTCTATTTATTAATGGAACAGATCGGAGGCATATGATGTCATTTGAACCTCAATTTCCGAACCTATTTGCGCCTGAACAGGGCGCTTTACCCATTGGCGAACCACAACCAGCCACGGAAAAACAGGTGCGGTACGCGCAAACCATCGCCTTGAGAACCGGTGCGACCATTCCCCGGCGCGCCGCCGCGGACCGCGCGGCCCTTTCCCGATGGATCGACGCGCACAAGCCAAAAGCACCTTCCGGCAAATTTGCCAACTACCCATCTTCCAAGCAGGTTGCCTTTGCCGAACGGATTGCACGGATCAAACGCCGTGAAATTCCGCATGAGTGTTTTCGAGACAAGGTGATGATGTCGAAATGGATTGATGGCAATAAGCCCAGGTAACGCGGTCTGGTTGCGGTTTCTATAAGCCCGCCGCCGTCCGCCGCACGGTCTCAAGGCGCTGTCGGTTCGGCGGGTGGGTGCCGAGGAACCGATCTCCCGGGTCAGGTATCCGCGTGAAGAATTCCGCGCCCCGCAAGGGATCATAGCCTGCGCGCGCTGTAATTACTGTGCCCAGCGCATCGGCTTCCAGTTCGAAATCTTTCGAGTAGGTCCGCGCGCCAACCTGTGCTCCGGTGCGCTGCGCAGATTCGACCGCCTCCCCGGTCCCGCCGAGTAGAACCGCCAGGCTCCCGGCAATGACGGCACCCGCGACAGCGTTTTGTTGCTGACGCGCGATGTGACCTGCGATGTGATGCGCAGCTTCGTGCCCCATCACAAAGGCCAGCTCATCCGTGTTCCGGGCATCCTTTATCAGCGCCAGAGTGAAGGCAATGATCGGGCGGCCCGATTTATCCAGCGTCTGAAAGGCATTTGCGGGCTGGTTTGGCCTTTCATCCACGAGGATTTTGAAATCGCAATTGACCCGCGAAGTACGGGCCCGGCATTCGCGCTCTGCCACTGGTTCGACGGTGCTGACGACGCTGCGGAACGCGCGTGTCGCATTCTGAGCCGAAATCGTACTGCCACTCGACTGCGCCTGAGGCGCGGGACTGTTGACCGGCGATGATGTTGTCGTCACTTCGCACCCTGCCAGGGCCATTGCCGCAATAATAGGCACCACACTGTTTAATCGCATTTTCTGCTTCCTTCCGGAACTGCGTTTACCGCGCATGACATTAGCACTTTCATCGTCAGCGACCACCCCGATCACGCAGCTTTGTCCCTCTTGCATTGCAACAAACATGGCGTAGTCTGCGCTCATGTTTACGATTGAGCACGAATTTGATGCCACAGTTGTCACACTTGTGGATGATGGAAAAGCCCCGTTGCAGGAGGACGTCACGGTCCACGCGACGGAAAGCGCCATCCTGCTGAACCAATACGATTCGCGCACAGATCGAACCGTGTCGATTTCCCTGTCGCCAGAACAATGGCGTGACCTGACTGCCGCGCTGAATCTGCCGGAAGGTGTCTACCGGGCCCGCTAACGGATATCACAAGAAACAACAGACCCGTGCGTCGGAGATGCACTCAGGTCAGGAGACCCTGCATATGAGCGTTGGATCAAACATTACGACCTATTTCAACGGCACATGGCACCGCGGCGATGTGCCGATCATGAACGCCGCTGACCATGGCGCCTGGTTGGGAACGACCGTTTTTGACGGCGCACGGTTCTTTGCAGGCCGCGCGCCCGACCTTGCGCCGCACTGTGCCCGGGTCAACAAATCGGCGGAGGCCCTGATGTTGACGCCCACTGTAACAACCGAAGAAATGATCGATATCGTGCGCGAAGGTCTCAAGCATTACGGACCCGACGACGCCGTCTACATCAGGCCGATGTACTGGGGCATTCATGGCGACGAGACAGCGATCGTGCCACGCCCCGAAGAAACGGGATTTGCCATTAGCCTTGAGCAGATCCCCATGGCTCCGGCCGATGCGGCAACCACTTTAGCGCGCACGCGGTTCCGGCGACCGGTTCTGGAGGACAACGTCGTCAACGCAAAAGCCGGGTGCCTTTACCCCAATAACGCGCGGATGCTGACGGAGGTCCGCGCCCGAGGATTTGGCAATGCGCTTGTTGCCGATGCGATGGGCAATGTCGCGGAAACCGCCACGGCGAATGTTTTTATGGTCAAGGACGGTGAAGTCTTCACGCCAATCGCCAACGGCACTTTCCTTGCAGGCATTACCCGAGCGCGCCATATGAAAAACATGGCCGCAGACGGGATCAAGGTGCACGAACAGGTTCTCAGCTTTGATGATTTTCACGGGGCCGATGAGGTCTTCATGACCGGGAACATGTCAAAGATCACACCTGTTAAGGCCTTTGAGAACACACAGTATCAGGTTGGTCCCATGGCGCGCAGATTGCGTGAGATGTATTGGGATTGGGCAGCCTCGGAGCCTCTATGACCCGTCGGCCAAGGCGACCTTGAGGAAAATGGCGCGAATGTCCCGGACGCTTGCGTTTTCCAACGCGCCCATGTGAATTTCCAAAGGCGACCAAAGCCACGAAACAGCGGGGTCGTGTTTCATGGCCCATTGCGGAAAAAGCCGATCTTCGACCGGTTCCGAGACCAGCGGCAGAACGTCCACGTGCCGATCATCCGCACAAATCCGTTCGAATGTGGACTCGACCTGAGCTTTGGGCCCTTCAAGCAGTTGCAAAAAGATATCGAACCGGCAAATCAGGGCACCTGTAATATCGGCGCGGGCATTGCGCTCGCGAGATGTGGCCAAAATACTGGCCAGCATGTTCAAATCGTAACCAAATGGCCGCGACGCATATATAAGTTGCAGCATGGGCATCCCGCCTGCCCCCCCGAGAACTTAACACTACCATCTCGCTTGCGAGACCGTCTGTCCAGAAAAACGATGCCGTAGAATGAGATTGCGCCTCCTTCAATCTGAGGTCATGATCTGGCCAATAAAGGGGGACATCGAAAGATGCGTAAGTTTCTCGTCGTGCTTGATGACAGTCGCGAATGCCTGAATGCGATGCGATTTGCAGCCATGCGGGCCGCTCATACAGGCGGCGGGGTCGAAATCCTCTCCGTCATCCCGCCAGATGAGTTCAATCACTGGATCGGCGTGGGCGAGGTCATGCGCGAAGAGGCCCGTGAACGCATTGAGGTGCATTTCGAGGTCTTTGCCAAATGGATGCGTGACCGGCAGGGAATCGATCCCGAACTGGTGATCCGCGAAGGACGTCCGGTGGAAGAAATTCTTGCCCGGATTCACGAAAATTCCGAAATCGGCGTTTTGGTTCTGGGTGCCGGCACGGACAAGAAGGGCCCCGGCCCGCTTGTGACGCAACTGACGAAAAGTGCAGGTGCGTTGCCTATTCCGATTACCATCGTGCCCGGCGATCTGAGCAAAGAAAAACTGGAAGCCATCACCTGATCCACAAATCAAACGTGTCCGGGCGTGATCCGGCTTGATTTGACAGATTAGAATGATTCCAAACCTTGACTTAGGAGGCACTGATCCGCATATCTGGATCAGCTTCAGGAGATGTCCCATGTTCATCCAAACAGAATCGACCCCAAACCCGGCCACCTTGAAATTCCTGCCCGGACAGACCGTGCTGGAAATGGGGACAGCCGATTTCCCAACGGCGGACACAGCTGACAAATCACCGCTGGCCACGCGAATTTTTGCGGTTGAAGGTGTAAGCGGCGTGTTCTTCGGGACGGACTTTGTGACTGTTACGAAAGAAGATGCGGTCGATTGGGATCATATCAAACCCGCCCTGCTGGGTGCGATTATGGAGCATTTTCAATCCGGTCAGGCGGTTATGGCCGGGGACCACACACCTGTTTCCGGACATGCCGAACATACTGGCGAAGACGGTGCGATTGTGGGTCAAATCAAGGAATTGCTCGACAGCCGCGTGCGCCCGGCGGTGGCTCAGGACGGTGGCGACATTACCTTCCACGGCTTTGACCGCGGCGTTGTCTATTTGCACATGCAGGGGGCCTGCGCGGGATGTCCGTCATCCACGCTCACCCTGAAAATGGGTATCGAAAACCTGCTGCGGCATTACATCCCGGAAGTTACCGAAGTCCGCCCGGTCGCTCCGTAACGCCTTGATGGCAAACGACAGCAATCAACAGGAAAAGATCACCGGCAGGTGCTACTGCGGGGCAAAATCGCTGCGTGCATCTTCCGAACCTCTAAGCGTTGTCTATTGCCATTGTTCTGATTGCAAGCGCGTCACTGGCGCGCCGCTGGCCGCTTTTGCAGGGTTTTCCGAAGCCATACTGACCATTTCGCCTGATCCGGGCCCGCCGTGCTCGCACCATCCGGGTGTGGATCGGTGGTTTTGCAAGGACTGCGGCTCGCCTCTGGCCGCGCGATACGACTATCTGCCCGGCCAGGTTTACGTGCCACTTGGGCTTCTGGATCAGGCAGATAAGCTGCAACCTTCGATGCATTGCCATGCGGCCTCGACCTACGCCTGGCTGCATCTCGCGGATGGGCTGCCCAGGCAACAAAACAGCGGCAGAGACGCGCTTCTTTCCGACGAGCCGGCCAGATAGCGCCGCGCAATGCCACTCCCAAGCCCCATCATCCTGGCCTTTGATACCTCTGCGGCATGTTGTGCGGCGGCGGTTCTGGTCGGTGACCAGATCGTCGCACAGGCCGAAGAACACATGGCAAAAGGTCAGGCCGAACGATTGATTGGGCTTTGCCAAGAGCTGTTGCAAAGCGCTGGCCTCAATTTCAAAAATCTCAGTGCGGTTGGGGTCGGAATTGGTCCAGGGAATTTCACCGGCATCCGCATCTCGGTGTCAGCCGCGCGTGGATTGGCACTGGGGCTGGGCATCCCCGCTGTCGGCGTTTCGGGGTTTGACGCGCTCAGATTGGGAACCAGCGGTCCCTGTGCCTGTGCAATCGCTGCGCGCCGGGATCAATTGTATCTGGAAGTTTTTGACGGCGAAGTTGCGCAGAAACCGATTCTGGTTCCTGCAGATGAGCTGCCGGAATTCAAAGGACCTCTTGTCGGCGCAACCGGGCAGGCACCCCGGCATCAAGGAGCGGTTTCCATCGCCCGGCTGACGGCCGAGAGATACCAGCATACGCCCCCTCGCCCGGCACCGCTTTATCTGCGGCCCGCTGATGCCGCCCCGGCGCGCGATGCCCCACCGGTGATTCTGCCGTGACGCCAGCGCAGATGGCCGAAATACATGCCGCTGCCTTCCATGACGATCGACCGTGGTCAGAGACCGAGTTCGCCGATCTGACGGCGGGCAACCATATTGATCTGCTCACCCAGGTGGATGGATTCGCGCTGATTTCGACGGTTGCTGGGGAATCAGAATTGCTGACCCTCGCGGTTCATCCTGCGCGGCAGCGACAGGGGATTGCGACCACCCTGATGGTCAGATGGCTCTCGATCCCTCGGATAAAGGCGGCATTTCTCGAAGTCGCCGCTGACAATGACGCGGCACAGGCGCTCTATGTCAAACATGGATTCGCGGAATGCGGGCGGCGGGAAGGCTATTACAAGCGCCGTGATCGCAATCCGGTCGATGCGGTGATCATGCGCGCTGAGCTAACCCACGGGTAACAAGCCAAAACCCCCGGCATCTCTTGAAAAACCGGTTGACCCTGCCCGTCAGCTAGGCCCTAATTTACGCAGGAACAGATTACCTCTGCTCATACTGGGTGACGAGACGCCGAACACTGCCGAAACGTTACCCCAAAATCACAACTGGGAGACCCCTGAATGACCCTAATGCATAAATTCCTCGGCGCCACCGCAGCGCTTGCGCTGTCAGCTGGTGCCGCACTGGCAGACCCCGCGCTGATCTTTGATCTGGGTGGCAAATTCGACAAATCTTTCAACGAATCCGCTTATAATGGCGCGCAGCGTTGGGCCGACGAAACCGGTGGCAAGTATTTGGAAATCGAACTGCAATCCGAAGCGCAGCGCGAACAGGCGCTGCGCCGCTTTGCAGAAGCTGGCGCAAATCCGGTGATCACAACCGGTTTTGCCATGAGCGATCCAATCGGGCAGGTTGCGCCCGATTACCCTGACACCGTTTTTGTCACCATCGACGGATGGGTACCTGATCAGGACAATGTTCTGACAATCGGCTTTGCCGAGCACGAAGGGTCTTATCTCGTGGGTATGATGGCGGGCATGGCGTCTGAATCTGGTACCGTTGGCTTTATCGGCGGTATGGACGTGCCATTGATCCGCAAGTTCGCCTGCGGCTATGCGCAGGGTGTCAAGGCGGTGAACCCCGATGCGACGGTCATTTCCAACATGACGGGCACCACGCCATCGGCTTGGAACGATCCGGTGAAAGGATCTGAGCTAACCAAGGCGCAGATCAGCCAGGGCGCAGATGTGGTCTTTGCCGCAGCAGGCGGCACCGGTGTTGGTGTTCTGCAAACGGCCGCCGATGAAGGCATCCTGTCCGTTGGTGTGGACAGCAACCAGAACCCGCTGCACCCCGGCAAGGTTCTGACATCCATGCTCAAGCGCGTGGACGTGGCTGTCTATGACATCATGAAAGCGGGCGATGATGTGAAGCCCGGTTTCCGCGCGATGACGCTCGCGGATGAAGGCGTTGACTACGCAATGGACGAACACAATGCCGCCCTTGTGTCCGACGATATGAAGTCCAAGGTCGATGCTGCAAAGGCAAGCATTGTCGATGGATCGACGGCGGTTCACGACTACACTTCGGACGACAGCTGCCCTGCTCTGAGCTTCTGAGCATGAGCGCTGAAAACACGTCGGGGCGGCAGGAAACTGCCGCTCCGGGTTCTGCTCCGGCCATTGAACTCAAAGGTATTTCCAAAGCTTTTGGGCCGGTTCAGGCCAACAAGGATATCTCCATTCGCGTCATGCCCGGCACGATCCACGGGATCATCGGCGAAAATGGCGCGGGCAAATCCACCCTCATGTCGATCCTCTACGGATTTTACAAAGCCGATAAGGGTGAGATTTTCATCGGCGGACAAAAAACCGAAATCCCGGACAGCCAGGCAGCCATTGCGGCAGGCATCGGGATGGTTTTCCAGCACTTCAAACTCGTCGAGAATTTCACGGTGCTGGAAAATATCATTCTGGGCGCAGAAGACGGCGGTTTGCTGAAACCCTCCTTGTCCAAGGCCCGCAAGACGCTTTTAGAACTGGAACACGAATACGGCCTCAATGTGGACCCCGACGCGGTGATCGAGGATCTGGGTGTGGGCATGCAACAGCGTGTCGAAATCCTCAAGGCGCTGTATCGTCAGGCCGATATTCTGATCTTGGACGAACCCACGGGCGTGCTGACCCCTGCGGAGGCAGATCAGCTTTTTCGCATTCTGGATCGCCTGCGCGAAGAGGGCAAAACCATCATTCTGATCACGCATAAACTGCGTGAAATCATGGAAGCCACCGATACGGTCAGCGTTATGCGGCGCGGTGAAATGACCGCGACCGTCAAAACCGCCGAGACCTCGCCCGCCGAACTGGCAGAGCTGATGGTCGGCCGCAAGGTTTTGCTGCGTGTTGACAAGGCCCCGGCCACACCCGGCGATGTCATTTTGGACATCAAGGGGTTGCGTGTGGTGGATGATGCCGGTGTCGAGCGCGTCAAGGGAATTGATCTGCAAGTGCGGGCCGGTGAAATTCTGGGCATTGCCGGTGTTGCGGGCAATGGGCAGTCCGAGCTGCTGGAAGTGCTGGGAGGATACGCCGCGGCAACCGGTGATATTCGCATCAATGGCCAACCTCTGGAACTTGGCGGCAAAAAGGCAGATGGCCGGTCTCGGCGCGCGCGCGGCATCGCCCATGTGCCCGAAGACCGCCAGCGCGAGGGGCTGATCATGGATTTTTCCGCCTGGGAAAACACCGCCTTTGGCTATCACCGCGACCCTGCCTATCAGTCGGGTCTGTTGCTGAACAACGCCGCGATCAAGGGTGACACCGAAGAAAAAATGACGCGTTTCGACGTGCGCCCGCCAAACCCGGCGCTGGCCGCAAAGAACTTTTCAGGCGGGAACCAGCAAAAGATTGTTCTGGCGCGCGAAATCGAACGTAACCCGGACCTGTTGTTGATCGGCCAGCCGACACGGGGTGTGGATATCGGCGCCATCGAATTCATTCACCAGCAGATCGTGGCACTTCGTGACAAGGGCAAGGCAATCTTGCTGGTCTCTGTCGAGCTTGAAGAAATTCTGGCGCTGGCAGATCGTGTTGCGGTGATGTTTGACGGGCACATCATGGGGGAGCGTCAGTCTGCCCAGACCGACGAAAAAGAATTGGGGCTTCTGATGGCCGGTGTGGGGAGCTAACGCATGGAAGTGATGCCAAAATGGGCCGAGGTGATCCTCGTGCCGCTCATCTCGCTGCTGTTGGCGGCGATCCTGTCGGCGCTGGTCATCATGGCGATTGGCGAAGACCCGATTGCGGCGGTGAACCTCATGGTCACCGGCGCATTGGGCAGCACCTATGGCTGGGGCTACACGCTCTATTACGCCACCAACTTCCTTTTCACCGGGCTGGCCGTTTCGGTCGCCTTCCATGCCGGATTGTTCAATATCGGCGGCGAAGGTCAGGCAATGCTGGGCGGGCTGGGTGTGGCGCTCGTGTGCCTTTTTATCCCCTGGCCGCACTGGACGCTGGCGATACTGGGCGCAACCGTAGGCGCGGCAATCTTCGGAGCCGCCTGGGCCGCAATTCCCGCCTATCTGCAAGCCAAACGCGGCAGCCACATCGTGATCACGACGATCATGTTCAACTTCATCGCTGCGGCCCTGCTGAACTACCTGCTGGTGAACGTCATGCGCCCGCAGGGCAGCATGGACCCGGCCTCCGCGCGTTTCCCGGAAACCGTACATCTGCCGACCCTGCATGATCTGCTGGCCCCCATCGGCATCAATTTTTCCAAGGCTGCCCCGGCGAATGTGACTTTCCTAATTGCGGTGCTGGCTTGCGTGCTGGTCTGGTTCCTGCTCTGGCGTACCTGGCTGGGCTACGAAATTCGTAGCTATGGCAAATCGGAACCTGCGGCCCGATATGGCGGTATTTCCCCCACAGCGATCACCATGATTGCCATGCTGATCTCCGGCGGGCTGGCCGGGATGATGGCCATCAACAATGTGATGGGCGAAGCGGAGCGGCTGGTGCTGAACGCCGTTGAAGGGGCCGGTTTCATCGGGATTGCCGTGGCGCTGATGGGGCGCAGCCACCCCTTTGGTGTGTTTCTGGCCGCCGTGCTTTTCGGGTTTCTCTATCAGGGCGGGGCGGAACTGGCGCTCTGGACGAACATCCCGCGCGAACTGATCGTGGTGATCCAGGCGCTGGTGATCCTCTTTACCGGCGCGCTCGATAACATGGTGCGCATGCCGCTGGAGCGGATATTCCTGATGATGCGCCGGGGGAAAGCCTGATGGATTTCCTGACCCTTATCCAGCTTCTCGACAGCACCGTGCGCTTGGCCACGCCGTTATTGCTAGCCTGTCTTGCCGGTCTCTTTTCCGAACGCGCGGGCATCTTCGACATTGGCCTTGAGGGTAAAATGCTGGCGGCGGCGTTCTTTTCTGCCGCCATCGCCGCGCTGACCGGCTCCGTCTGGTTGGGGTTGCTGGCGGGCATCGCCGCCTCCATGGCGTTCAGCCTGCTGCACGGTCTGGCCTCGATCACATTTCGCGGCAACCAGCTTATCTCGGGCGTTGCGATCAACTTTCTGGCCGCCGGACTGACAGTTCTGATCGCGCAGGACTGGTTCAGCCAGGGCGGGCGTACGCCCTCGCTTATGGGTGGTGGGCGGTTCGAACCCCTGATCCTACCCTTCGCCGAGAGCATTGGGGCCATTCCCTTTCTCGGACCGATCTACCAGGAGCTGATCTCAGGCCATTCCATCCTGGTCTACATCGCCTTTGCCATGGTACCGCTCACTTGGTGGATCCTTTTCCGCACCCGTTTCGGGCTGCGTCTGCGCGCCGTGGGGGAAAACCCGGCCGCGGTCGATACTGCCGGCGTCTCCGTCGTTGGCCTGCGCTATGCGGCGGTGATGATCTGCGGCGTGCTGTGCGGCATCGCCGGGGCTTATCTGTCGACGGCGCTTCAGGCCGGTTTCGTCAAGGACATGTCCGCCGGTCGTGGCTTTATTGCGCTGGCCGCGCTGATCTTTGCCAAATGGCGTCCCTGGCACGCGCTCTATGCGACACTTCTTTTCGGCCTTTTCGGCGCGCTGGAAACCCGGCCGGATGTCATTCAGGCGGTCCTTGGCATCAAGGTTCAAGGCGCTTTGCTGGGAGCATTGCCCTATGTCATGACCGTGATTATCCTTGCAGGGTTTGTCGGCAAAGCCATTCCACCCCGTGCCGGCGGCGAACCATATGTGAAGGAACGCTAAACACATAAGGCCAGTTTCGCCTATTGTATCAGTCCTCTTTTCTGCGCAGCAGCAAGAGGCATTGATTTCACACCCGACCTTGCACTAACAGGGGACATGCAAATCTACCTTCCCATCGCCGAAGTATCGGTCAACGCCTTCCTTTTGCTGGGCCTTGGTGGGATTGTGGGCATTCTTTCGGGTATGTTTGGCGTTGGCGGCGGCTTTTTGATGACACCGCTGCTATTCATAATCGGCATTCCGCCCGCCGTGGCGGTTGCTACCGAAGCCAATCAGATCGTTGCCTCTTCGTTTTCGGGCGTTCTGGCGCATCTGAAACGAAAAACCGTGGACCTCAGGATGGGCACGGTGTTGCTCATAGGTGGCCTGATCGGGGCCGCACTGGGTGTCCTGGTCTTCAACTACCTCAAGGCGCAGGGGCAGGTCGATCTGCTGGTCAAGCTCTGCTACGTGGTCTTTCTGGGGGTGATCGGCGGGCTGATGTTCATCGAAAGCCTGAACGCGATCCGCAAAACCAAATCCGGCAAGGCTCCGGCCCGCAAAAAACACAACTGGATTCACGGTCTGCCCTTCAAGATGCGTTTCCGCGTCTCTGGTCTTTATATCTCGGTGATCCCGCCGGTTCTGGTCGGAATCTCCGTCGGTATTCTGGCAGCCATCATGGGGGTTGGCGGCGGTTTCATCATGGTCCCTGCCATGATCTACCTGCTTGGCATGCCCACCAAGGTGGTTGTCGGAACCTCGCTTTTCCAGATCATTTTCGTGACCGCCTTCACGACCCTGTTGCACGCCACAACCAACTTTACCGTTGATATCGTCCTGGCCGTTCTGTTGCTGGTCGGCGGCGTCATCGGGGCCCAGATCGGCACCCGCATCGGCGTCAAGATGAAGGCGGAACAATTGCGTATCCTGCTGGCCATCATGGTGCTGGTGGTCTGCGGCAAGCTTGCCCTCGATCTGCTGTTGATGCCGTCGGAGCTCTATTCCATCGGCGCGGCAGGTCACTGATGCGATACCTTGCGGCCTTTCTCATTTTCATTCTCACCTTGCCTGCCCTGGCCGAAGAAGTCGTGCTGGGATTAAGCAAGGATACCGTCTCGATCGATACCAGTTTTGACGGTTCCGAAATCCTCATCTTCGGTGCGGTCAAACGCGAAGCACCGATCCCGGCTGAGCCACGACTACAGGTTATCGTAACCGTTTCCGGCCCGTCGGAAGAAGTTGTCGTACGGCGCAAGGAAAAACGGCTGGGCATCTGGGTGAACACAGATGCCGTGGAAGTCGACCGGGCGCCCAGCTTTTATGCAGTGTCGACCAGCACCCTGCTCGGACTGTCCTTGACTGACACCGAAGACCTTCGGCACCGCGTGTCCATTCCCCGGGCAATCCGCTCGGTCGGCGCACCGGATACGATTGCGGATGCCACGAAGTTCACCGATGCATTGATCCGTATCAAATCCAAAGCGAACCAGTATCAGCTGAACGAAGGCACGATCAGCATTGATGAGCAGACGCTATTTCGAACCGCGATCAAACTGCCGGCGGCACTAACGGAAGGCGACTACAAGACACGTATCTTCCTGACCCGTGGCGGCAATGTGATCTCGAAATATGAAACCAGCATCTACGTCCGCAAGGTTGGTCTGGAAAGATGGTTGTTCAAGCTGTCACGTGAAAACGCGCTGATCTATGGGCTGATGTCGCTAGCCATTGCGATCAGTGCGGGATGGTTGGCGTCAGCGGTGTTCAGGATTTTCCGGGCGTAGCGAGCGCGTTCCTGCGTCGGTGGGATGCGGCGGTATCTGTCGTCAGCCGCGCCCGATGTAGGGCATTGTGGTCGCCATCACCGTCATGAACTGCACATTAGCCTCGGCAGGCATCTGCGCCATATGCAGCACCGAGTTGGCGGCATTGCGCACATGCATTGTTTCGGTGCCGGGCTGCGTCTTTTTGAGCTTTTCCAGCAATTCGGTCTCTGCATTGCCAATGTCGATCTGACCGCAGGCGATACCAAACGGTCGCCCATCCAGCGAGAGTGTCTTGGTCAAGCCGGTCACCGCGTGTTTCGTGGTGGTGTAACAGACCGAATTGGGGCGCGGCACATAGGCCGATAGCGAGCCATTGTTGATGATCCGCCCGCCTTGTGGGGTCTGCTGGCGCATCCGCCGAAATGCCAGTTGTGCGGCGATGAACATGCCGCCGATATTGACCTGCATGACCTGCGTCCATTCGGACAGCGGCACCTCGTCGATTGTGGCCGCAGGCCCAAAAAGTCCCGCATTGTTGAACAGCACGTCGAGCGGCCCAAAGGCGTCAAACGCATCCGCCATCGCCACAGCATCCGTCACATCCGCTGGCAGGGCCACGGCACTGTCGTATTTGTCTGCCAAAGCCTCCAACCGCTCCGCACGCCGCGCGATCAGGCCCACGCGCCAACCGGCATCCAGAAAGACTTCAGCGGTTGCACGACCAATTCCTGAACTCGCCCCGGTAATGATAATCGACTTCACGGTATATTCTCCACTTCCGGTTCACTCAGGGTCAGCGCGGGTGCACTCAAGCTGCGCAGATCATCTACGGCCAGAGGGCCTGTCGGCATCGACAGACGGTTGCGCACAACCCATATCAGGCGGTCCTGCGCCCGGGTGATCGCAACATAGGCCAGACGTTTCCACAAGGGTTGACCGGCCTCAGACCGCCCCATGCGCGCCGCAGCGTAGAGATCTGGCGCAAAGACCTGTACTGTATCCCACTGGCTGCCCTGCGCTTTGTGAATGGTTACAGCAGCCCCATGCAGGAACGTCGCCCCCATGCGCGCGGCAAAGGGAATGAACGGCTCCTCTTCATCGGGCTTTTCGATTTTCACAATCGAGGCTGCAGATACCTGAGGATCCTCTGCGCCCATCACATGCAGGCGGCTGAAGCCGGGTTTGCGACCTTCACCCAGATAGATGACCTGCGCGCCTTTGATCAATCCGCGCGCTTCGAGATCAAGGCGTTTTTTGCGATGCTTGAGCGGCAGCTCCAGGCCGTCGCAGATCAGGGGCTCGCCTTCGAGCAGAGCGTCTGTCGGTGCACCATGCACTTGCCGGAACGCGTTGATCAGCCGGATGCGTGTCGCATTACGCCACACCAGAACCGGGCTGCGTGCCATTAGATCAACCTCAACCCTCTGCCCCCAAACCACACGTTCGTCGCGGCGCGCCGCCTGCTCGACCATGCGTTCGAAGTCTTCGAAACCCACCTCGGGATCACCCAGCGCATGGGCCAGATCAAGAATGGGGTTGTCAGCCTCTTGCCGGTGGATCCTCTGCAAGCTGAGCACCTGCGTTTCGGGCAGCTTTTCAAAGACCATCGCACCGGACTGATTTACCGGCGCAAGCTGAGCCGGATCGCCGAACAGCAAAAGCGTGGGGAAAATCTCCTTAAGGTCCTCGAACTGCTTGTCATCCAGCATAGAGGATTCATCGACAAACCCGATGTCCAACGGTTCTTCGCGCCGTTTCCAGCCAGTAATGAAATCTGAGCCGCGCAGGCCCGCGGCCGCAAGAGCGCCGGGGATTGACTTGTTTGTCGCATAGAAGGCCGCAGCGCGATCAAGAGCGACATCTGTCAGCCCCTCTATTTCCGGGCGATCGTCGCCGCCTGTGGCCAGCCATTCTGCGATGCGTTCATATTCCGGATCGTAGACCGGCGTATAGAGAATACGGTGAATGGTTGTGGCAGGCACCCCGCGCAGACGCAGCACGCTTGCGGCTTTGTTGGTGGGCGCGAGGATGGCCAGGGTTCGTTTGTCGCGCCGTTTCCGGGATTCGTAATCCCCTGAAACCACGTCGACGCCTGCCCCTTCCAGCGCCTTGTAAAGCTCTGCAAGTAATAGGGTTTTCCCCGAACCCGCCTTACCCGTGATCGCCATGACGGAGGTGGCAGTCCCCCGCGGCGGGGTCAGCAACTGATCGTCCAGATCAATGCCCGCACTGCGCAGCAGGTCGGTTACGCTATCAAATGCGGAGGCTTGGTCATCGGAAAATGTAAGGGCCGGTTCGCTCATGGCGCGACCCTACAGGGGGGACGCGCCGGGGACCAGATGCGACCTGCGCTGTTTCAGCCAGCCTGCGCAAGCTGGCGCGTTTCAACGCGGCCAAACGCGCGGTCAAACCAAAGCCGGGACAATTCCAGAGAAACCCCGGCGCGCGCGGCAATCTTGGCCTGCGCCTGTGGCGTGAATTCCCACAAACCAACACTGATTTGGTCGCGGCCCTTGCCTTCACTGCCCAAAACTTCCGGGGACGACCCGATCATCCGGTAAATGCGTACCATGCGTGCATCGAAGACGCCCACAAAATGCCTTACCCCAAATCCGTTCATGATTTCACCACCTGCGAGCATCAGGGCTGCGGCGACCCGGCTGGGCGCATCACGGTTAAGGCAGAACCGGGTGCACTCCCAGATCAGCGGGCTGGTGATTGTCCCGCCCCCCATGAGTTGGGTGAAATGGTCGTTGACCATGGTGCGTTCGGTGGTCGGCAAGAACCGCATGGATCCGCCATGCGTGCCATCGGGCATTTCCCAAATGACATAGAGCGGATTCATCGCATCATATTCGTCACGCTCGTAACCTGCGTCATCTACATCCACTTCCCATCCCAGCCGCGCCTTGAACTGATCCGCACGATCTTTGAACATGGAAGCTTTGAGTTTGGGGTGGTTATCAAGCTGATCTGCGTAGATGTAACGAAGCATTGCGTATCCTTTGGTCAGTGCGAGGCGTGAACAAAGGATGGCTTGAGGATGCTTAACACCGCCCAACCCGCTCGTGCGGATTGGTAACCATTGAACGTCAAAAACGGTCGAAAATTACACGACAATGAGCCCGCGGCTCAGTGCCCGGGCGACGGCATGAGTTGTATTTGAAGCACCGAGTTTGAACCGGGCGCTTTCGATGTAGACCCGCAGTGTGTGCTCAGAAATCGAAAGCGTATCAGCGACTTGCGCGCGACTATAGCCGATCGCAAGCAGTGTCATCGCGTCGATTTCACGCGGGGATAGGGGCTGCGATTGTTCCGGTGCGCGGTTCGGCTCGAACTCCAGTGCCTTTTGGTTAAAATAATGCGCGATCAAGATAAGTTCGCGCCGGTTAGTTTCTGTAAACTCTTCCCATTCCGTGTCGTCGCAGGTGTGATTCACCGTAAAGAGAGCGAACTGCCCGTTAGGTCCGCGAATCGGAATTGAATATCCCTGATTTCCAATTCCGTATTCAATTGCCTCCGCCTGAAACGCCTTTACTGCCTTGCCGGACCAATCGAGCCTTTTCCAATCCACCGGGTGAAACCGTTTGTAGCACCCGGCGATGACCGGATCGATCCGTATGTAGTTCTGCTCCTGATAGTGTGCGGCCCATTCCAAAGGGTAGGTGCCGTAGCCGTATTGCTCTCCGGCGCTATCCACCCAGTGGTAGACCATATTGTCAATTCGGAAATACTCCCTGAGTTTGAGGATAGCCTCCTGGATGGCTTCAAGCGTGTCCGCCTGCTCCAGCGCCGCCAAAACCTCCTCCACCGTCGTGTTCGTTACCATGAGCCGTGCCTTGCGTCCTATCGTGAAGGGCGGCGATCTCGGCCAGGGCTACAATTGCGGTATCATCCAACTGTTCGGCGAGCACCGGCAGATCGTTGGCAGTCGCAAAAGTTTTCAAGTCCGTAAGAACGTCCAAAATCCAGTCACTTCTCATGTCAGACTCGCCCCTTAAAGGTTAATGAAAGATTAACACAACTCTAACATGTATGAACGGGGGTTGAAAATTCGCGGATATTAACTCCCCAGAAATAGTGAGGGCCAGAAATGTAAGTCGTTGATACTAAAGTGCGTCACACGTATAGCGGGAAACGCCCCCGAGTCATATACATGATTCGGGGGCGTTAGGTAGTGTAAAACTTCAAGTTTCAGGTATTAACGATGCGCCTCTAACGCATCTTCGAAGGTGCGCAGACCTGTCGTTGGGGCCTGAACCAACACCGACATATTGCCCGGTTTATGCGCGTTTCGGAGCATCTTCATATGGGCCTGAGGCAAATCCGCCCAGGTAAAGACCTCTGACATGCAAGGGTCGAGACGACGCTCAAGCATCAGACGGTTTGCAGCGCTTGCCTGTTTGAGGTGGGCAAAGTGACTACCTTGCAGGCGTTTCTGGTGCATCCACATGTAACGCACGTCAAAGGTCAGATTGAACCCGCTTGTACCCGCGCAGATCACAACCATGCCGCCCTTTTTCACCACGAATGTCGAGACCGGGAAAGTCGCCTCGCCGGGGTGTTCAAACACCATATCGACATTCACGCCCTTGCCGGTGATCTCCCAAATGGCCTTGCCAAACTTGCGCGCTTCCTTGAACCACTCGGCATATTCCGGAGTGTTGACCGTCGGCAACTGACCCCAGCAGTTGAAATCCTTGCGGTTCAGAACCCCCTTGGCCCCCAGATTCATAACAAACTCGCGCTTGCTTTCGTCCGAAATCACCCCGATGGCATTCGCGCCCGCCGTATTGATCAACTGAATGGCATAAGACCCCAGACCGCCCGAGGCCCCCCAGACCAGCACGTTCTGGCCAGGTTTCAGATCATGCGGTTCATGGCCGAAAAGCATCCGGTATGCGGTGGCCAGCGTCAGCGTGTAGCAGGCACTTTCTTCCCATGTCAGATGTTTGGGGCGCGGCATCAGCTGCTGGCTTTGGACACGGGTGAATTGCGCGAAAGACCCATCCGGGGTTTCATATCCCCAAATCCGCTGGCTTGAAGAATACATCGGATCGCCGCCGTTGCACTCTTCGTCATCGCCATCGTCCTGATTGCAATGAATGACCACTTCGTCGCCGACTTTCCAGCGCGTCACCTTGTCTCCAACCGCCCAGACGATGCCCGACGCGTCAGACCCGGCGATGTGATAGGGCTGCCTGTGCCCGTCAAAGGGGCTGATCGGCTGGCCTAGCGAGGCCCAAACGCCGTTGTAGTTGATCCCTGCTGCCATCACGAGCACCAGCACGTCCTGATTGTCCAGCTGTGGGACATCAACCACTTCTTCCAGCATCGCCGTGTCGGGCTCACCATGACGTTCCCGCCGGATTGCCCAAGCATACATCTGTTTGGGCACGTAACCCATCGGAGGCATTTCGCCCATCTCATAGAGGTCTTTTTCCGGCGCATCATATTGCGCGATGGTTGTATCCAATGCCATGCCAGCCTCCAGCCTTTCCCTGTTTTCCAAACTCATTCATGCCGCATTGCAGAATCGCAGCGGTATCAGGATTGGATATGCAGTGTTGCGCAACATTGCAACACCAGAGGGATCAAAAACGTAACTTTATGACCGAGCAACCGCAGAAATTATTCTGCAACTGCATCCATTTTCGACCGGAGCGCGATCGAACTCGCGTAATAGGACACGACGTCCGCCTGTCCTGTTTTGACCTGCCAGCCTTCCGGCACCTGCGCGACCACACCATGTTTGCGCAGTTGAACGAGCGCCTGATTTACGGCTTCTGCGAGGTGATTGAATGTGGCATCCGGAACCTGTGGCTGAAGCTGGGTCGCTACTGTCTTCACCCGCGCAGCAAGGTCTGCCTCCGAAATCGGCAGGCTTTGTCTCTGCAAGGCATCGCAAACAAGCGGCACAGCGAGAACCGGCATGGCCTCCTGAATACGCGACATCAAGGTGTCAGCGAGGTCTTCGACGGGTTTTTCGGGGCCAAAGTCGCGCAGCGAAAGCGGTTTGCCAAAGGCGACCGCTGCCGTGCCAAAGCGCGTGACACGACCACGCAACCCCTGCCAGAACTTACTCAGGATGAAGCGCACCACCACGGAAATGCGCGCACCAAAACGACGATCCCCACGGGCGGCCGCCGCGATCAGCACCCGATCTTCCAACACCCGATCATAGTTGATGGCAACGGGGACGAAGACAACATCCCGCCCCTCGGGGTCATAGCCCTCCAGCACATAGGCCAAAAGCCCCAGTTTCGGTGGCATAAGCTGACCATTGAGGCTGAGCCCACCTTCGGGAAATATTCCCTGCGCCACACCGCCTGCGGTTGCCATCTGCACATAGCGCGCCAACACCTTGCGATAAAGTGCACCCCGTGACCGGCGCCGGATAAAATAGGCCCCCATCATCCGGATCAGACGGCTCAGCGGCCAGACCCGCGCCCATTCGCCCACGGCATAGGACAGGGTGGAGGTTTGCGCCGCGAGATAGGTCACCAGCACATAATCCATGTTGGAGCGGTGGTTCATGATAAAAACCACTGTCGCGTCGCGCGGGATATCCCGGACAATCTCTTCATTTTTCGGCCCTGTCCAAACCGTGTAGATCGCGTTGACCAACAGCCTCGCCAACCGAATGCCGATGCTGAAATAGGCCACAGCACTAAAGCTCGGAACGATTTCGCGCGCATAGCTTCGCGCTTTTTCGAAGGCGACGTTTTCAGGCACATTATGCTCATTGGCATAATTGACGATCTCACGGGTGACTTCGGGATCATAAATCAGGCGCTGGATCATGTCATAGCGCCGCGCCAGCTTGAAAGGCTCGATGGGACGCGTCAGCCGCTCGTTCAATCGTGTGACCGCACGCTCCAGCCGTCGTCGAAAAAACCAGCGCACCGAGGGAAACAGGAAGTGCGACGCGAACGTCACGGCCGCAAAGAGCACAATCAGCACAAAGAGCCAAAGCGGGAGTTCTACGACCTGCGTCATGTTTCGACCCTTGCAGGCTCGGCGCTTCAGGACAATATGAAAAGAATGGAATACAGTATCTCAACCGGGTTTACGCCTGATGAGCGGGCAACCGTAGCGGCGCTTTACTGGCAGGCGTTTGGATTCAAGCTGGGACGTGTCCTTGGGCCAGAAGAAAAAGCACTGGCGTTTCTGTGCGATGTTTTGGACCCGGAATTTGCGCTTGTTGCGCGAGACACCGAGGGCCAGCTGCTCGGCATCGCAGGTTTCAAGACCTCCAAGGGCGCGCTGGTCGGCGGGGAATATGATGATCTGCGCAAGATCTTCGGCGCTTGGGGCGGTCTCTGGCGCGGCTTGATCTTGTCGGTGATTGAACGTGATCTGGCCCCGGACATCTTTCTTATGGACGGAATCTGCGTGAAATCAGAGGCGCGTGGGCTTGGTGTGGGAAGCGCATTGCTGGAAGCAATCAAGCAAAAAGCGATGGAACTCGAAAAAACGGGCGTTCGGCTTGATGTCATAGACAGCAATCCGCGGGCGCGGGCTCTCTATGTTCGGCAGGGCTTCGAGCCGCAAAAGACCGAACAAACCGGCCCGTTCCGCTACATTTTCCGATTTGAAAGTGCCACTCAAATGATCTGGCGGTGTCCGGCGTCTTAAGTCGCCATGCCGCAACGCAGCGAATTGACATTGGCATAATATTCCAGATATTCATCCGCTAGCGTAATAAAATTGCTTGCACGATTCACGAGGTTCCCATGTCAGAGACCCAGAAAGATCGCCCCTGGTTGATCCGCACCTATGCCGGGCATTCAACGGCGCAGGCCTCCAATGCGCTCTACCGCGCCAATCTGGCCAAGGGGCAAACCGGGCTGTCGGTGGCATTCGATCTGCCCACACAGACCGGCTATGACAGCGATCACGTGCTGGCGCGGGGTGAAGTAGGCAAGGTTGGCGTGCCCGTCAGCCACCTTGGCGATATGCGGGCGTTGTTTCAGGATATCCCGCTGGAACAGATGAACACCTCCATGACGATCAACGCGACAGCGCCGTGGTTGCTAGCGCTCTACATTGCCGTGGCCGAAGAACAGGGCGCGGATGTCAACGCATTGCAGGGCACGGTGCAGAACGATCTGATCAAGGAGTATCTCAGCCGGGGGACATATATCTGCCCGCCAGCGCCCAGCCTGCGGATGATCGCGGATGTGGCCGAATACTGCTACACGAACGTACCCAAATGGAACCCGATGAACGTCTGTTCCTATCACCTGCAAGAGGCTGGAGCCACGCCGGAACAGGAGTTGGCTTTTGCGCTGGCCACTGCCACGGCCGTTCTGGATGCTTTGAAACCCCGCGTTCCGGCAGAGGATTTCCCCGCGCTCGTGGGCCGGATATCCTTCTTTGTGAACGCCGGCATCCGTTTCGTGACCGAGATGTGCAAGATGCGCGCCTTCGTGGACCTATGGGATGAGATTTGTCTGGAGCGTTACGGCGTCCAAGACCCGAAATTCCGCCGGTTCCGCTACGGCGTGCAGGTGAATTCGCTGGGGCTCACCGAACAGCAGCCGGAGAACAACGTCTACCGCATCTTGATCGAAATGCTGGCCGTGACCTTGAGCAAAAAGGCCCGCGCGCGCGCTGTGCAACTGCCCGCCTGGAACGAAGCGCTTGGCCTGCCGCGCCCCTGGGATCAGCAATGGTCCATGCGCATGCAGCAGATCATGGCCTATGAGACCGACCTGCTGGAATTCGACGATCTCTTTGATGGCAACCCAGCGGTGGATGCCAAGGTTGCGGCGCTGAAAGAAGGGGCGCGGCACGAATTGGCCACGCTGGATGCGATGGGCGGTGCGATTGAGGCCATCGACTATATGAAAGCGCGCCTTGTGGACAGCAATGCCGAGCGTCTGGGCCGGATCGAAGCCGGTGAAACCGTGGTTGTGGGTGTCAACAAGTGGACGCAGGGCGAGCCCTCCCCGTTGATGACCGGCGATGGCGGCATCATGGTGGTGGACCCGGCGGTGGAGGCCGAACAGATCGCGCGTCTTGACGCGTGGCGCGCAGAACGTGACGAAAGCGCCGTCAAGGCCGCGCTGGCCGATCTGCGCGCCGCCGCGGCAGAGGGGCGCAATGTCATGGCCCCCTCCATCGCGGCGGCCAAGGCGGGTGTGACCACCGGCGAATGGGCCGCCCAGATGCGCGCCGTTCACGGTGAATACCGCGGGCCAACGGGCGTCTCTGGTGCGCGGTCAAACAAGACCGAAGGGCTGGATGATTTGCGCGATGCTGTCGATACGGTCAGCGACAAGCTTGGACGGCGGCTCAAGTTTCTGGTCGGCAAACCCGGTCTTGACGGTCATTCCAACGGTGCTGAACAGATCGCCGTGCGCGCGCGCGACTGCGGCATGGACATCGCGTATGATGGCATCCGTCTGACCCCTGCCGAAATCGTGGCCGCAGCGCAGGAAGATCAAGCGCATGTGGTGGGGCTGTCCATTTTGTCAGGCTCTCACATCCCCCTCGTCGAAGACCTCATGGATCAGATGCTGGCGGCCGGTCTGGGCCATGTGCCGGTGATCGTTGGCGGCATTATTCCTGATGATGACGCGGACCGCTTGCGCGGAATGGGCGTGGCGCGGGTCTACACGCCCAAGGATTTTGAACTCAACACCATCATGATGGATATTGTGACGTTGGCCGATCCTCAGGCGGTGGCGGCGGAATAGGCACTAAAGTGCCTTTGGTATCTTTTTTCTTGTGACCGCGCCAAGGGCCGGGCAGATTGCCCGCGAGAGCTTGAGGATACCATACAATGACCGTTCATATTGGCGCCGCTCCCGGCGATATTGCTGAAACCGTTTTGATGCCGGGTGATCCCTATCGCGCCAGATGGGCAGCGGAGACCTTTCTGCAAGATGCAAAGCTGATCAACGAGGTCCGAGGCATGCTGGGCTTCACCGGCACCTACAAGGGCAACCGCGTGACGATCCAGGGGTCTGGCATGGGCATGCCGTCGCTGTCGATTTACGCCAACGAACTGATCTCCGAATATGGCGCGCAGACGCTGATCCGCATCGGGTCCTGCGGGGGCATGCAATCGCATGTCGCGGTGCGTGACGTGATCATCGCCATGTCCGCTACAACGATCACCTCGCCTTCCTCCGGTATCTTCAAGGAGATCAATTACGCGCCCACGGCCAATTACGATCTGCTTGCCGCAGCGGTCACAGCAGCCAAGGCCAAAGGCACCCGGACCCATGTGGGCGGGATTTATTCGTCGGACGTCTTTTACGCCGAACGCCCTGACCTTGATGAACAGATGACCCGCCACGGCATTCTGGGCGTCGAGATGGAAGCAGCCGAACTTTATACGCTGGCCGCGCGGCATGGGCGACGGGCGCTGGCCATCCTGACGGTGAGTGATCATCTGCAAACGGGCGAAGCGCTGCCCTCCGAAGATCGCGAAAAGACCTTTGGCGATATGGTTGAAATCGCGCTGGAGGCGGCATTCACCTGAAATCTCAGGGGCCGTGCGTTCCGTCATATGCGTTCACAGCGGGTGGCTCCCAACCGTCCAGCGCCCCGGGTTGCGGCGCGAATATCTCGACCAACAATGGATGGCAGTTCGCCTCATCGCTGGAATGTTCGGACGAGCAATCGCCGCCCGGGCAAGCGCTGAGGTTGCCCAAGAGATCAATCTCGGCGAAGAATTCCAGATAGTCACCAGGCCTGACCGGTGACGCTTTCATGAAATACTGGCCCGTGTCGCGGGTAAACCCGGTGCACATGAAGACGTTGAGCACATCATGCACCAGCGGTTCGGCCTCTGCACGCGGCACGCCGATATGATCGGACAGCGCGCGGATCAAATTGGAATGGCAGCAGTGATGATATTGCCCGCCATCCGACAGCAACGCATGGGTATACGGGTCGCAACGCGTGCCGATCACGTCATGAACCGAGCCTCCGAAAGCGTCGATACCGTACCATCCCAGCGTGTCATGGGTAATCGTCGCCATCGGGCGCAGATGCGGGAAACTGGACCACATGCGCTGACCGGTCGTGATGTGGGTGCCGTGCAGCGCGCGCGTTTTCCCCGAATAGAAGCGTTCGGTCAGATCATGCAGATGATGCAGGTTCAGATCACCCACCTGCGAGCCTTCCACCGAGATGATCCGAAAAAAATGACCCGCCGGAACGGAGAAAACACGCGCCTCGCGGGGCGGCACCAAAACCTCATCCGTCTTTGTCAGCGATTGGCCTGCGGCGGTGAACAGCGCCATGTCGGGCTGGGTAAGCGTTTCCGGCGGGTAGCAGATGACCGGGGCAATCGCACGGCGACTATCTGCGTCACTGGGTTCAGACATGGCGGCTCCTTCACGGTGATTAAGCGGGGGGCAGGTCGGATTTGCAATCCCGAGGCGGCCCTTTGGTGGCGGTGAAGGCCTCTGCGCCGCAAGCCGCACAGCGGTATTTGCGCAAACTCCCCCGATCACCGCTACGGTCCTCCCGCCAGCGGCAGCCTCGGGTCGCCCGGTTACGACGCGCATAAATTGCAACGATGAGAAATGCGATGAGAAGGCCGATGATGATATGCATGCGGTCGATCCAACGCGCTCCGGGGTTACTGAAGACGGGCAACTGTGCGGGTGGCAATATTCACCGACCAGCGCGCCGGTGTCGAGGGGCAGCATTGCGGTTCGTTGAAACCGTGGACCGTGGTTGTCAGGTCGATGCGCCCTGGCGAAAAACTCACGTCCCGAGGTTCGACACCAAAGAGCCCGAGGACCGGACCGGAGTAGCGCCAGCCGCCCTCAATCTGCTGGAAGAGACCGACGTTCATCTCGATCATCGTGCCGCCATAGCGGTTGCGGAAATAGTGAAATCCAAGCGCGTTCTGTGCAAGCACCGGATCAGCGTGATCGGGAAACAGCTTTGGTGCCCCCTCCCCGGGGCGGACATCCAGCACCTGGGCCATCATGACACTAATAAATGACCAGGGCGTGGTTTGGGCGGGCGGAGCTGGGGTTGCTGCAATACAAAGCTGGTCAACGCATCGATGGTAAGCCGGATTTGTGGCCGGACCGTTCGAAGCAAGACAGCGCCAGATGCAGCGCTGCAACTCCATCGGGTCCTCGGCAGCGGCGGTTTGCCCCAACAGGGTCGTCGCCACCGCCAGGAACCCCGGCAGGCGCATCAGACGCGGCGCTCCACCATCATTTTCTTGATATTGGCAATCGCCTCGGCCGGGTTCAGACCCTTTGGACAGGTCTTGGCGCAGTTCATGATCGTGTGGCAGCGATAAAGCTTGAACGGGTCTTCGAGATCATCGAGCCTTTCGCCCGTGGCCTCGTCGCGGCTGTCGATGATCCAGCGATAAGCGTGCAGCAGCGCTGCGGGCCCGAGATAGCGGTCGCCGTTCCACCAGTAGCTTGGGCAGGAGGTCGAACACGACGCACACATCACACATTCATAAAGCCCGTCGAGTTTCTTGCGGTCCTCGATGGACTGCTTCCATTCCTTGGCCGGGCGGTTCGTTTTTGTCTCCAGCCACGGCATGATGCTGGCGTGCTGGGCGTAGAAATGGGTGAGGTCCGGAATGAGATCCTTGACCACGGGCATATGCGGCAGCGGGTAGATTTTCACATCGCCTTTCACCTCATCCATGCCGTAGATACAGGCCAGCGTGTTGATCCCGTCGATATTCATGGCACAAGAGCCGCATATCCCTTCGCGGCAGGACCGGCGGAAGGTCAGCGTTGGGTCAATCTCGTTCTTGATCTTGATCAGCGCATCCAGGATCATCGGCCCGCAGCTATCGAGATCGACGAAATAGGTGTCGACACTTGGATTTTCCCCATCATCCGGGTTCCAGCGGTAGATCTGAAATTTCCGCAGGTTGGTCGCACCATCCGGTTTGGGCCAGGTTTTACCCTTTGTCATACGCGAATTCTTAGGGAGCGTCAGTTGAACCATGGTCGAGGTCTCCTGTCTGGTCTAAAGGGTCTGCAACGCCGTGGGGGCGGCGGCTGCCAGACATTGTTGTGTTGCAGGGCGGGTCAGCACCGCGCGAATGGTTGTGGCCGTGCCTTCATCCACACCTGTGATCGCGTCAGCGGCAAGCGACTGCACTTCGCTGGCGTCTGCATTATCGACAATGCAATTGGTGAAGGGTTGGAAAAGCTGCTTCGGCACTTGTGGAAAATAAACGGCCAACGCTTCGGGAAGGATCGATTTTGCCGCGTTGCGACCGGCCGTGTCGGTTGCTTGCTGCACATCGGCACACGCCGATAAAACCAGCATTACCGGGAGAAGAAATCGGATCATGACACCCACCTTGTAAAAAGAACATCCATATAGCGCGGTCGCGCTTTCTTGCCAGCGGGCGCACCAACGTGCAGTACGTCCCGCCATTCCAAACCTGCATCGGCCAAAATGGCGACCACTTCCGAAGGCATGCCAACGCCTGCAAATCGCTGCGTCAGAGACATTTCCAAAATGACGAATTCACAGCGTTTCAGGGTTTCCGTTGCCCCTTTCAAAACCTCCAGTTCCGACCCTTCGGTATCTATCTTGAGGCCCAGATTTCCGGAATAAGCCACCGCAATATCATCCAGTTTTCTGACCGGAACGTAATGCTTGTCCAGCTTGGTGAACGACTTGGCCCGCTGATCGGTGCGCCGCAAGAGGCTTGCCATAGCAGGGTGTTCACCCTTATCGGAATGCGGCACCATGAGCGTGGCCTTGCCCTCCTGCGCGCCAAGAGCAGAGGCATGAAAATGAAATTCCTCCAGATGGCCCTTGTCGCGCACCCGCTCCGCACTGGCAGGCTGCGGATCAATCAGAACAAACCGTGCCTGCGGAAAACTCCGGTATAGCCAAGGCGTACCATTATCGACGCCCACATCCATGACGACATCCGGCGCAAACCCATATCCCCGCAGATAAGGCGGACGTGTCTTGATCGGATGCGCGACCATCCCTTCAGACTTGAGCGTGCGGCGCAGATCCTGAAGCATTTCCTAAACCCGCTCCCTCAGCGCTTGCCGGTGCAAAAGAGGTTGCCACGATACAGCCCCCGGTAGCCCCGAGGACAGTTGGGATTGTTGGCCACCGGCGCGCGCGGTGCAGCACTTTGTCGCGCAGCAATTGGGGCGCTCGAAGCCGAGGCCAAAGTAGGTTGGCTGGCCGCCGCCGCTGCCGGTGCAGCGCCGCGCAGCTTTGCCCGCGCACAGGCGTTGATCGCACGGGCATCATTTTCGGTGACCGCGCCCGCAGGGGTAATCAACACCTCGCTTGCACGCGATCCATAGGAAAAGACGGTTGTTTCAAACGGACCGGGCACGCCCCTTTCGTTCTTGCAGGCAAGGATCGCCGCATTCTGGTCCGGAACGCTGCGGGCAAAAACATCGCTGCCAGCGCCATAAGTTGCCAAAAGCCGGTCCCTTGCACAGCGATTGACGCTGCGGGCTTCTGCCAGCGAGATACCGTTTTCGTTGGCCACGAAAACCGAGACACGCCCATCGTCCAGAGCCACTTTTTGCGGGGCGAATGGCCCCTCGATACCCAAACCCGCATGGCACGATCGCAATGCGCTGGCCTGCGTGTTTTCGTCCAAGGACAAGATCACATCCGCGCCCGGTGTCGCGCAGCCAATCAGTGCGGCACACGCCCCTATAGTCAAAATTCCACGCATCAGAATGTCCGCTTCTTGGGGGCGATCTTCTTGGGATCAATGCCGCCGTCATTATGGCTGGTCAGCGGCTGTTCGTGCACGCCGCGGTAGCCCAGCGAGGCCTTGTTGCCTTTGAACCAAATGAGCGAGTGCTTGCGCCAGTTCTTGTCGTCGCGTTCGGGGTGATCCTCATGCGCATGCGCGCCGCGGCTTTCCTTGCGCGCCTCTGCGCCGGTGATCGTCGCCACAGCATTGGGGATGAGGTTCGCCAGTTCCAGCGTCTCCATCAGGTCGGAATTCCATACAAGGCTGCGGTCGGTGACGCCCACATCGGCCCATTTGTCGGCCACTTCCTCCATCGCTTTCTTGCCATCGGCCAGCGTGTCGTTGGCGCGGAAAACGGCGGCGTCTTTCTGCATGGTCTGCTGCATTTCCAGCCGCAACTCAGCGGTCGGCATCGCCCCTTTGGCGTAGCGCGTGTTGTCAAAGCGGTCGAGCGCGGCCTGAACCGATGCGGCATTGGGCGTAGGCACAGCGCTTTCAGGATCGACAATCTTGCCTGCCCGGATCGCGGCGGCGCGTCCAAAGACCACCAAATCAATGAGTGAGTTGGAGCCCAGACGGTTCGCGCCATGTACCGAGGCGCAACCCGCCTCACCCACGGCCATCAGACCCGGCGACACGCGGTCGGGATCATCCGATGTGGGGGCCAGCACTTCACCCCAGTAGTTCGTCGGAATACCGCCCATATTATAGTGGACGGTCGGCAGGACCGGGATCGGCTCCTTGTTGAGGTTCACACCGGCAAAGATGCGCGCGCTTTCCGAAATGCCCGGCAAGCGCAGTTTCAATGTCTCGGGCGGCAGGTGGTTGAGGTTCAGGTGAATGTGATCGCCGTTCTTGCCGACCCCGCGGCCCTCCCGGATTTCCATGGTCATGCAGCGGCTGACGTAGTCGCGGGGGGCGAGGTCCTTGTACTGCGGCGCGTAACGTTCCATGAAACGCTCGCCTTCGGAGTTGGTCAGATAGCCGCCTTCGCCGCGCGCACCTTCTGTGATCAGACAGCCCGCACCGTAAATGCCCGTGGGGTGGAACTGCACGAACTCCATGTCCTGCAACGGCAATCCGGCCCGCGCGGTCATGCCGCCGCCGTCACCTGTGCAGGTGTGCGCGGAGGTCGCGGAGAAATAGGCGCGCCCATAGCCACCGGTCGCAAGCACAACCATCTTGGAGCTGAAGAGGTGCAGCGTGCCGTCATCCAGTTTCCAGCAAAGAACGCCCTGACAGACGCCATCATCCGACATGATGAGATCAATGGCGAAATATTCGATGTAGAATTCCGCGTTGTTTTTGAGCGACTGGCCGTAGAGCGTGTGCAGGATGGCGTGGCCCGTCCGGTCTGCGGCAGCGCATGTCCGCTGCACGGCGGGGCCTTCGCCGAATTCGGTGGTGTGGCCGCCAAAGGGGCGCTGGTAGATCTTGCCTTCTTCGGTCCGGCTGAACGGCACGCCGTAGTGCTCCAGTTCATAGACCGCTTTGGGGGCCTCGCGCGCGAGATATTCCATCGCGTCGGTGTCGCCCAGCCAGTCAGACCCTTTGACGGTGTCGTACATGTGCCACTGCCAGTTGTCGGGCCCCATGTTCGACAGGGATGCGGCGATCCCCCCTTGCGCGGCAACGGTATGGGACCGTGTCGGGAAAACCTTGGTCACACAGGCCGTGCGCAGCCCCTGTTCCGCCATGCCCAGCGTCGCCCGCAGCCCGGCGCCACCGGCGCCTACGACGACAACATCGTATTCATGTGTTTCATATTCATAAGCAGCCATGGAAGTCTCTCCCGGTCTCAATCAGAGGGCACGCGCGTCAGCGACACGCGGCATGTGTTCTAAAGTGCGAGGCGCACGATGGCATAAAGCCCCACCGCCATGGCCGCATAGGACAGGCAGGTCATCGCCACGATGGTAATCTTCTGGGCCAGCCCATGCACGTAATCCTCGATCAGCGCCTGCACACCGCCCGCGAAATGCTTGAACGTCACGATGATGGTGAGGCCCGCAATCACCGCCGGGAACGGGCGGTTGAACGTGGTGGTGACCTCTTCATAGGACGCGCCCAGCATCGGGCCGAACGTAAAGACAAAGAGCGGGATCAGGATCAGCAGTGCGCCGGAGCTGACGGTCATGGACCAGTGGTGCTCCGTCCCGGTTTTGGCCGACCCGAGGCCCGTGGCGCGTTTGCGGTCTGTCAGATAACTCATGGCAGGCTCCTTATATCACCACGATGGTCAGCAGGGTCAGCACCACCGAGCCACCGATCACCGCGTAACCCAGCTTGTAGGCTGTCTCCAGATCAAGGCCGATGCCCTGATCCCAAACCAGATGCCGCAGACCGGCCAGTGTGTGATACCAAAGCCCCCAAAGCGACAGGGTCATCACCAGATCGCCAAACCAACTGGTCAGCACCGCATCCGCATAAGCGAAATATTCTGCCGAGGTTGCCGCGGCCAGAAACCACCAGACCACCAGCAAGGAGGAGATCAGCAGCGCATTGCCGGTGATCCGCGTCAGGATGGAGGTCATGGAAGTCAGCTGCGGGCGATAAATCGTCAGATGTGGCGACAAGGGGCGGTTACCCCGATTGACATCAGCCATATTAGATTCCTTTTGTTCCCTGCCTCTCTTTTTACTTCTTATTACAGCAATGTCACGCGCCCCGGCCCGTCTGATGCGCGGTTTATTAGCGCGGTTTGTACAAAAATCGTTAATCTTTGCAGATTTGTGATCACACGCGGAACACGCGTGATCACATTACGGCAAGTGACTGAGTTGCCGTGTGGTTTCGCGCTGCAGTTTCCGTCTGATCTGAGCAGGATAATCCTCGAACCCATTGGCGGTGATCACAAATGCGCCTTCACCCCGGATCAGGTTTTCGTAGAACCAGCCGGTGACATCCTCATCGTCAGTTTCGATCGCAAGGGCATTGACCGTCACCTCCTTGGCTGCCAGTGCCGCATGGCGCGCGCGCGGCAGGATCCCTTCGTTGGAAATGCCATCGCCTGACACATCAATGACGCGCCGTTTGCACTGCGGCACGGCGGCAAGCGCGTCTTCGGCGGCAATCAAGGCTTCACCGATAGCGGTCGAGTAATTGCGCCAGACCCGGCGGTTGGTGGCAATCGTTTCGGCCAGCGCTTCGACATCATCGGCGGTGCGCACCCCGGTCCAGGGCACGGTTTGGCGCTGCCGGGAACTGCCGGTCCACTGGATCAGGGTCACCTGTGCCTCCTGCTCGATCAGCGCATCAATCACGATCCCATCCCGCAGCGCCGCCGCGAGACCCTGCATCTGGACCTGATATTCACGGTCGTCCACCGAGCCCGACACATCCACAGCCAGCACCAGCGCAAGCTGACAGGCGAGGGCAGCACAAGGGCCACTGATCAGGACCAGTATAGATGTAAGGAGCCGTATCATGGGCACAGACTACGCAATCTGCGTACCAAACCCGCAAGGATTAATTTGCGTCAGCCGATCAAAATGCCGCCAGATCGCGTAAATAGCCGTCAAGTTCTTCGCAAAGAATGACCTCAAGGGTTTCAGGATCGAAAAAGCCATTGGCCTCGCCGCAGCTTTGCACCGACAGATACAAGCTCTGCGGCAAAACGAAATCGGCATTCAGGGCGGCCACTTCCTCTTCCAGTATCCGACCGATGAAGCTGTCGCTGTCGCCTTCCAGAACAAAGGAGCCCCCCGGTGCATCCGCCGCGATGTCATTGAGCACCGCGCCCCAACTGTCATTGGCCAGATCATATTCTTCAGGGCAGGTCTCCAGCCGTTCCTCCGGTAGCTCCAGTTCCAGAGCCAATTCCTGCCGGGCGTCCGGATCAGCCCCGTAAAACAGGCAGACCATGGTGAAATAACGTTGCAGGTCAGGGCCATGCACATCCCACAGCGCCATTTCATTCTCTTCGGATTCGCGCAAAAATCCGAAGGCGGCATCATACATGATCTCCGACGCATCGTCTTCTTCGAAAAAGGCGTCAATCAGCAGTACGCTGAGCACGTCAGCGGCATCTTCTTCCTGTCCCAGCACCGGTAGCTGCATGACCTCGATCAGCGCGTGCCCGATCTCGTGGTACAGGATGGCCAGGACATTTGCGGACACAAAGCCGTCTTTCCTGTCCTCGGCACTTGCCGCACCACCAAACAGCATACCGCAGGCAACCAAAACCGCAATCAGCCTGGCAAACATGCAGGTCTCCTTGTGATCTTTTCCGTCAAAACTGCCATGGGATCACAGCGGCACAAGGGCCCAATAGTCGAGATCCAGCAGCACATGGGGCAGATACTTGCCATCCTCGCCCTTCAGCGTAAAGGCCTCGCCGCCTTTCGTCGCGACCAGCCTCAAACGCAGCGCGCCCACGCCGGGGGCGTCGGTTTCAGCCTTGTCCAGCACTTCCGACCACGCCCGGATCGTATCGCCCGCAAGGCAGGGATTGGCGTGGGCACCGCCGTTCAGGCCGACAACCATCTGCGCGTTGGCCAGCCCATTGAAGCTGAGCGCACGGGCCATGGAAATCACGTGCCCGCCATAGATCAGGCGGGACCCGTCAGGGCGCGCCGTCGTGTCAAAATGCACCTTGGCTGTGTTTTGCCACAGGCGCGTGGCCATCATGTGTTCGGCATCCTCCACCGTCACTCCATCCACATGGTCGATCTGCTCGCCAATCTCGTAATCGGCCCAGCGATGCGGCTCCCCCGCCAGCGTGAAATCATACCCCGAAAAATCCAACCTCCGGGGGATCACCAGCCGATCTGCCGGGATCACCTGCGCCAGATCAGGTATAACCGTTTCAGGCGCCGGGGTGGCGGCATCGCGTTTACGCACCATCACCCAGCGCACGTATTCCAGCACTGTCTCGTCATGCTGATTGAGGCCCGTGGTGCGCACCCAGACAACGCCCGTCTTGCCGTTGGAATTCTCCTTGATGCCAATGACATCAGAGACCGATCGCAACGTGTCCCCAGGCCAGACCGGCGTGATCCAGCGCCCCTCGGCATAGCCCAGGTTGGCCACGGCGTTCAGCGACACATCCGGCACGGTTTTGCCGAAAACGATGTGAAAGGCGATCATGTCGTCCAGCGGGCTGAAGGGCAGCCCGCAACCCTGGGCAAACTGGTCCGACGAATAAAGCGCATGCCGCGCCGGGTAGAGCATGTGATAAACCGCGCGCTCGCCCATCTTGACCGTGCGCGGGACCGCGTGGTGGATGGTTTGACCCACGGCATAGTCTTCAAAAAAGCGCCCCGGATTGGTTTTTGGGGCCATCACTGCTCTCCCAGCTTGGTGTCGGGGGTGTAGGTGCCGTCAACCTCTTTCACCACCGCCTGCCCGCAACGCATCACGCCGCTGGCATGATCAAATGTCTGGGTCGGGTTGCCGTGCAGAGCCCAGCCTTTGTTCAGTGCCTCCGTCACCTTGTGACAAAAGGCCGACGTATCCTCTTCGGACAGAAATCGGTAGAGTTTCATGGCAGTCTCCGGGGATTCAGGCAGGGAAAGGCCAGACGCCCAGCCAGATGTGCACCGTTGCGATCAGGGCAAAAAGGACGAGCGTAATCACCGCGAGCCGGATGCGCGGGGCGGTGCCAGCAGGGTCCGGTGCGGTCCAGTCGGGTTCCGCCCGGTTGATCAGGATGACCGACCCCACGGCCCATCCCAGCAAGCCGCCGAACAGCAGGATCGATGCCAGATCGCCGTTGACCAGCAAATGCGCAAACGCCCAAATCTTGAACCCGGTCAGTTGCGGGTGCCTGATCCGGGTGGCGGGCCAGACCTTGGCCCCTTTGGCCGCACTTGATCCGAACGTCCAAAGCGCCAGCAGCATCAGAGTATTGTTCACATGCACCATGAACGCGGGAGGCTGCCAGATGGGGATGAATTCAGCCGCGCGGTAGCCCAGGATCATCAGAATGAGGCCCGCGACAATACCAATGGTTGCGACCAGCTTGCCCGGCTCCCCCAGTGCCGCGCGCCGTTCCGGGGCGAGGCGTTTGAAATAATGCGCGAGGGTCCAAAGGGCCAGTCCGGCAATCAGCATGATCATTGGGGGCTACTCCGCTGCGAGGGCTTGGATTGCGTCCATCTTTGCCAGTGTTTCACGGGCAGTTGCAACATGTAGATTTTCAACGATCCGCCCATCAACAACGGCAACGGCCTGCCCCTGTGCCACCGCAGCTTCATAGGCTTCAATCTGGCGCGCGGCCAGTTCCAGATCGGATGGCGACGGCGAATAGGCGGTATTGGCGATATCAAGTTGTGCCGGATGTATCAGGGTTTTGCCGTCAAATCCCATATCGCGGCCCTGTGCACATTCCGCCGCAAGACCTTCCTCATCCTTGAAGGCATTATAAACCCCATCGATGATCGCCACCCCGTGCGCCTTGGCGGCCAGGACACAAAGACCCAGACCGGTCATCAGCGGCAAGCGATCCGCCCGGTGTCTGGCGTTCATGTCCTTGGCCAGATCATTGGTCCCCATCACCATCCCGTGGCAGCACGGATGCGCCGCAATCTGGCTGGCATTGAGCATGCCCAGCGGTGTCTCCATCATCGCCCAAAGCGGCACATCACCTATCAGTTCCGCCAATGCGTCCAGATCTGCCGGGCCGTCGACCTTCGGCAAAAGCACCGCATCCGCACCCATATCACGCGCGGCCTGAGCATCAGCAAGACCCCAGGGCGTGGACAGCGCATTGATCCGCACGATTTTCACCCGCGCCCCATAGCCGCCTTCGTCGAGCGCCTTGACCAGCAATTCCCGGGCGGCTGCTTTTTCGTCAGGGGCCACTGCATCTTCGAGGTCAAAGATAATTGCGTCGGTTGCCAATGACTTGGCTTTCACCAGTGCGCGTGGCTTGGAGCCAGGAATGTAAAGGACAGAACGCAAAGGGCGGGGTTGTGCAGTCATCGGAACGGTTCCAGTTAGGCAGGTTGTTACAAAGTTGCGCAGAATTGCGCATTTTTTTAAGGAAAGTTCAAGCTGAATCATGCCGCATCGCAGCAAAGATCAAATGCAATCTTTTTGAGTTCGGTCGATTAACCATTATTTCAACCCTGAGACGGATGCTGGTCGCGTCGAATGTCTCCAGGAGCAGATGTTGCAGCAAGGCCGCTGTGCGCTCGGTATCAAAGGGATGTTGCAGACATTTATCTTGAACCGGGGCCGCCCGGTCATCGCCGGGAATCCGGTTGGGCCAGATGACAAAGGGTGCAGCCTTTCGAATGAAGGCAGACACATTATGACACGCATAACAAAGATGCTGCATCTGGGCGCCCTGAGCGCGGCAGCCGCAATTTATATCGCCTCAACCACCGATGCAGCTGCGCAAAATGCGCGAAATTGTGCACCACGTGAGGCTGTTGTTGACCGGCTTGCAGAAGGCTACGGCGAATCCCGTCAGTCCATGGGGCTGGGCGCAAACAACGCCGTGATCGAAGTATTTGCTTCTGACGAGACCGGCACCTGGACCATCACGGTGACCACGCCGAACGGTCTGACATGTCTTGTCGCTTCCGGTCAGTCCTTCGAGACGCTTGCAGAAGCACTGCCCGCCAAGGGTAACGACGCCTGATTTCAAGCTCGGTGTTTCTCGCCGTATCAGGCCCTGCCGCGCGACTGCGGGCATAAAATTCCGCGGGTGCCGATGACATCGGCACTCAGGTAAGACCGTCCCATATCAGCTTGATCCCCGTTAGGCTCAGCAAGACATACGTCAGGGCGAAGAAAAGCCGCTCGGGAACCATGTAATGGGCACGCACACCCAGCCATGCTCCGAAAAGGGCGAAGGGTGCCAGCACCAGATTCGCTGTTGCGGTTTGCAGGGTGAACATGCCCAAAAAGGCATATGGTACGAATTTTGCAATATTGATCACCCAGAAAACCAGAACGGTTGTCGCCTGATATTGGGTCTTCGACACCTTTCTTGACAGCAGATATACAGCGGCCGGCGGCCCACCGGCATGGCTTACAAAACTGGTGAAACCTGCTACGGCCCCCGCAAGCGCGCCGGCCCAGTTGGGAAGCTTGTGGTTCCCCATTTTCACCCAACCGCGTTTGACCGACAGCTGCCAAAGCACAAAGCCGACGGAAATCGCGCCGATCAGAACGCGAAAGACATCCGGCTCCGCAATCCGGTAAAGCGCGGTACCAAGAGCCACGCCCGGCAGCCCTCCCAGTATCAGCAAGACGGCAGCCCGCCCGTCCCATTTTCGCCAATAGGGACGCAATGTAGACAGATCGATCAGCATCAAGAGTGGCAGCATCACGCCCAGCGCCTGACCCGGTTCGATGACCAGCGCCAGCACGCTGGCGGCCGCAAACGCCGCCCCTGACCCAAATCCGCCCTTGGAAATACCTGCGAACACAACAGCAGGCCCCGCTACGGCAAAAAATACCCAGTCCAGCACCAGCATTCGTTGCCCCTTTTTCGCGCAGACCGCCCTGCGGCCCTGCCGGAAATTCGCGATTCGCCTGAGCGAAGATCACGATATCGCGCTGGCGAACACAACACCGCAACGCAACTTGCGCTGGCACGCGCTATTGGATAGCACAGGCGCAATCTCAACCGAACGCGGAGAAATATCTCATGGCCAGACCCAAAATCGCACTGATCGGCGCCGGCCAGATCGGCGGCACGCTCGCCCATCTGGCAGCACTCAAGGAATTGGGCGACGTCGTCCTTTTCGACATTGCGGAAGGCATTCCGGAAGGCAAGGCACTCGATATCGCAGAGAGCGGACCATCTGCCAAATTCGACGCAGCGATGTCGGGCACACAGTCCTATGAGGATATCGCAGGTGCCGATGTTTGCATCGTAACAGCCGGGGTGGCCCGCAAGCCGGGCATGAGCCGCGATGATCTTCTGGGCATCAACCTCAAGGTCATGAAATCCGTGGGCGAAGGCATCCGCGACCATGCGCCGGACGCTTTCGTCATCTGCATCACCAATCCGCTCGACGCGATGGTCTGGGCGCTGCGCGAATTCTCCGGCCTGCCCCATGCGAAAGTCTGCGGCATGGCGGGTGTGCTGGATTCGGCCCGGTTCCGTCACTTCCTGGCGGACGAATTCGACGTTTCTATGAAGGATGTCACGGCCTTTGTTCTGGGCGGTCACGGCGACACCATGGTGCCGCTCGTGCGCTATTCCACCGTGGCTGGCATCCCCCTGCCCGATCTGGTCAAGATGGGATGGACAACCCAGGACAAGCTGGACGCAATCGTCCAACGCACCCGTGATGGCGGTGCTGAAATCGTTGGGCTGCTGAAAACCGGTTCCGCCTTTTATGCGCCCGCAACCTCGGCCATTGAGATGGCGGAAAGCTACCTGAAAGACCAAAAACGCGTTCTGCCCTGTGCTGCTTATGTGGACGGGGCCTATGGTCTGAACGGATTTTACGTGGGCGTACCGACTGTCATCGGTGCGGGCGGCATCGAACGGGTTGTCGAAATCTCCATGGACAGCGATGAGCAGACCATGTTTGACAATTCGGTCAACGCAGTCAAAGGCCTGGTTGAGGCCTGCAAAGGGATCGACGGCAGCCTGTCATAAGTTCCGCTTACATTGAACAGGAAGGGGCGTGTTTCGGCAGGCCCCTTTTCTTTTGGCACACCCCTTGGTCGCCGAGCGACTCCGCCAAAGAGACCCCTATCGACAAATCCATGCGCAGCGCCCGAAGGATCGAAAGGCTGCGAATCCCCTCATTTTAAAGAGATTCGTTCGCATCACGTGATTTGTGATCACAGCATTTCACCGTGTGATCACAAAATTGGATTTTCACCAACCGATCTCCCGCGAAATGGAAAAACCGGTTCCATACCATCCCGTTTGCCGCTTTAAATCCAGCAAGATCTGATCCAAACAGCACGGGACCCTATTCCATGAATATCCACGAATATCAGGCGAAAGCATTGTTGCGCAGCTACGGGGCACCCGTTTCGGACGGTCGGGTGGTGTTGCGATCAGAAGAGGCCAAGACAGCCGCAGGTGCGCTTGATGGTCCGCTGTGGGTGGTCAAAGCGCAAATCCACGCCGGGGGGCGTGGCAAGGGCAAATTCAAGGAAGGTGACGCTGGCGAGAAAGGCGGTGTGCGCCTGACCAAATCGGTTGAAGAAGCCGCCGAGGAAGCCAAAAAAATGCTGGGCCGCACTCTTGTCACACATCAGACCGGACCCGTGGGCAAACAGGTCAACCGCATCTACATCGAAGACGGTTCGGGCATTTCCACCGAAATGTACCTGGCGCTGCTGGTTGACCGCCAAACATCCCGCGTGTCCTTCGTCTGCTCCACCGAGGGCGGCATGGACATCGAAGAGGTGGCCGCCAGCACGCCCGAAAAAATCCTGTCCTTCTCCGTTGATCCGGCCTCGGGGTATCAGGCGTTCCATGGCCGCCGCATCGCTTTCGCACTGGGTCTGGAGGGCAAGCAGGTCAAACAATGCGTGGGTCTGATGGGGCTGCTTTACAACGCCTTCATGGAAAAAGACATGGAGATGCTGGAGATCAACCCGCTGATCGTGACCGACGGCGGTGATCTGAAAGTGCTCGACGCCAAGATCAGTTTTGACGGCAATGCGATCTATCGCCACCCCGATATTGCCGAGTTGCGCGATGTGACCGAAGAGGACAGCAAGGAGCTGGAGGCGTCGAAATACGACCTCAACTACATCGCGCTGGATGGCGAGATCGGGTGCATGGTGAACGGCGCGGGGCTGGCCATGGCGACGATGGACATCATCAAGCTCTATGGTGCCGAGCCTGCGAATTTCCTCGATGTGGGTGGCGGGGCCACCAAGGAAAAAGTCACCGAAGCCTTCAAGATCATCACCTCCGATCCCAACGTCAAAGGCATCCTCGTGAACATCTTCGGTGGCATCATGCGCTGCGACGTGATTGCCGAGGGCGTTGTGGCGGCTGTGAAAGAGGTCGGTCTCAAAGTGCCTCTAGTCGTGCGTCTGGAAGGCACCAATGTGCAGCAGGGCAAGGACATCATCAACAATTCGGATGTCGACGTGATCGCGGCAGACGACCTGAAAGACGGCGCGCAGAAAATCGTGAAAGCTGTAAAGGGCTAAACGATGACGTTCATTCGCAACGGTTGTGTCAGCATTCTGCTGACCGTTTTGGGGGGCTGTACGACAACGCAGCCCTTTAATCCCGCTGTAGACACGCTGGCCGTCACCGAACTTGATCTGGCAACGGCAACCTTTCGCGAGATGTGCATAGAGACCCTGCCTGATTTTTCGCAAGTCGCGGCATCTGCGCAATCAAAGGGGTTCGTGCCTTTTGCCCTTCGAGGGCTGGATCGTTTTGGCGGGCAGGTATATCGGACCGGTAGAAAATCAGTTGTGGCGATGACGGCACGTTTCGACAACACCACGCCGGTTTGCGGTGTGGCCTTCCTTGGTCCAAAGGACGGTGCAACGGTGCAGAAAGCATTTCTCGCTGCGACAAGCCGGGCGCTGGGGGGCAATCCGCGTCAAAAGATGCGCGCGCCGAAGAATGATGCAGCCTATCATCTGCGTAATGGAAGCGCTTTGATTTTTGAAACACGCGCCAAAATCGACGGAACAAGTCACCACGTGTATCTGACACCCCCAATGTCTCTGAACAACGCCGAGCAGTTCGTTTTGAAATGAAGATGGGGGCGTGCATATCAACATTGCGACGACACCGACGAATCGGTTTGGTACTGACCTGCATTTTTTTGCTGCCCGCCTGCTCTGCTCAAGGCACCTCGCCCGACACGGCGGAGCTGCGCAATATGTGGCGTGCCAATCTGGTGCCCAAAAGCAACCCCGCGTCGATGATCCGGGCGTTTGATCGGTTTTGCGTGCAGGGTCCGCAAGATCGCAGCGCGTCGGAGCAAAAGCTGCGCAATGCCGGATATGTGCCTCTGCCTCAGGAAGTTGCGGGTGTCAAAGCCTACGTCGTTGATGATCGGCGCCCCGCCGTTGCGGTGTCGGATACCATGTGCCTTGTGCAGGCGGAGTCGCGCACAGGTCAGACCACGCGGTTCCAGAATTTCGTCGCCGAGACCTATCCAGAGGCACAGCCCGTTGATCCCGCCCCGCTGGGCGACAACATCGAGCAAGCCTGGTCCGTGCCCTCCGATCCACCTCAGCTGATTGCCACCGAGCGGACTGAAAGTTTCGGATGGTATCGCTATGCCCTGATCCTATTCCAGCCGGGGGCGTCATGATCCGCAGCCTGATCATATCCTGCCTTTTAGCGTCGCCGGTAATGGCGGGGACGGTGGCGAGCACGGCCATCGACAGTTTCAACGCGATCTGTTTCAAGGCCGGTCAGACCGCCGCCGAGGCCCGCATGCGGATGGAGGCGCGTGCAGGCAGCCCCTTGCCATTCGATCTGACGTTCTGGGATAAAACCCTGCAGCCCGCACCCGATACGCCTCCTAAAATCGAGCGGCGCTGCGAAGTGAGATTTGATGGGGACCACACAGACACAGCGATTGCAGCCCTGCGCAAGCAGATGGCCACGCCGCCTGTCTTCGGCTTCGCAATTGACCTGCCCGACACCCACGCCGAGGCGTCGGGAACCGCGCTCATCGAAGGGCGCGAATTGCTCCGGGGCCGTGTCGCGGTGGTGCATGTAGGCACCCGCGACGGCCAGACCTTCATGGCGGTCGACAGGCTGCCCCGTGGCTGGGAGGGCGGCTGAGATGCTGGATGCTGCACCCCGCCCCTGCCCCTGTTGCGCAGCAACAGACGCTGCCCCCTGGGAACAATATTCTCCGCCCGACTGGCAGATTGTGCGCTGCACCGCCTGCGACATGACCTATCTGCGCAATCCCGTGGCCTATGAGGCGCTGGAAGAGGATTTCGCCTGGGAAAAGACTTATGAGGTCAAGAAGGAAGCCACGAAAGGCTCCACCTCGCTCAGCCCCGGCATTCGCGCCTTGCGTCAGAAACTGGGCCTGACCCATCGCAACAAACACGACAGGTATCGGGCGTGGTTCAACGACGGGCATGTGCTTGATATCGGCTGCGGGCATGGCGCGCGCATCGCCCCGCCCATGACGCCCTACGGTATCGAGTTGTCCAAATCCCTGCATGCCCAGGCCGACGCCTACATGCGGCAGCAGGGCGGCTATTGCGCTCATGGCGCGGGGGCCGAGGCGATCTGGACGTTTGATGAAGGCCAGTTCGACGGGATCATCATGCATTCCTATCTGGAGCATGAAACCGAAGTGATGCAGGTTCTGAAGGGATCGCATCGCGCGCTCAAGGATAGCGGTGCCGTCTACATTCGCGTGCCGAACTTCGGCTCGCTGAACCGCCGTGTGGTGGGGGCCAAATGGTGCGGGTTCCGGCATCCGGACCACGTCAACTATTTCACCCTGAAAACGCTGACCGAGACCTGCCGCAAGGCCGGTTTCACAACCGAACTGATCAACAGGATCGCCCTGCCGGTGGATGACAACATCACCGTGCTTTTGCGCAAAGCAGGCACCTCATGACCCAGACCACTCAACATCTCATCCGGACCTTGAAATACCAAAAAGGGAACCAAAATGGCCGTACTTATTGACGAAAACACCCGCGTGATCTGCCAGGGGCTCACCGGCAGCCAGGGCACATTCCACTCCGAACAGGCCATTGCTTACGGCACCAAGATGGTCGGCGGTGTCACGCCCGGCAAAGGCGGTCAGACGCATCTCGATCTGCCGGTCTTCAATTCCGTGCATGAAGCGCGCCATGCCACGCAGGCCAATGCCTCCGTGATCTACGTGCCCCCGCCCTTTGCCGCGGATTCCATTCTGGAAGCCATTGATGCGGAGATGGAACTCATTGTCTGCATCACCGAAGGCATCCCGGTTCTGGACATGATGAAGGTGCAGCGCGCGCTCGAAGGGTCTGCATCGCGGCTCGTGGGGCCGAACTGCCCTGGGGTGATCACGCCCGACGCCTGCAAGATCGGCATCATGCCCGGCCATATCCACAAACGCGGCTCCTGCGGTGTGGTCTCGCGCTCGGGCACGCTGACCTATGAGGCGGTCAAACAGACCACCGATCTGGGCTATGGCCAGTCGACGGCGGTGGGCATCGGCGGCGACCCGATCAAGGGAACCGAACACATTGACGTGCTGGAGATGTTTCTGGCCGATGACGAGACGCAAAGCATTATCATGATCGGCGAGATCGGCGGCAGCGCCGAGGAAGACGCGGCACAGTTCTTGGCAGATGAAAAGAAAAGGGGCCGCTGGAAGCCCACGGCGGGTTTCATCGCGGGCCGCACCGCCCCTCCGGGCCGCCGCATGGGTCACGCTGGTGCCATTGTTGCCGGTGGCAAGGGCGGTGCCGAAGACAAGATCGAAGCCATGCGCGCGGCGGGTATCGTCGTCGCCGACAGCCCCGCCACGCTGGGCGAGGCCGTGAAAGAGGCGATTGAGAAAGGCTAACGTGGTGCAAGTTACCGATCACAATTTTTGGACCAGCGGCTCGTGTTGGCGCAATCACAAGCTGAATGCAGTGGCCGTCGCTTTATTTTGTCTGGCCGTTACTGGCTGCACAGGCGAAACCAGCTCTCCAACTCGAGCTGAGTTCCTGTACATTGGCGACGGTCCAAACAATGGCAAGATATTCCCGTCTCCTGCGGGAGGAACCAATCAGGCCGTTAGTCGCACCGCCGATATCTGCAAGAAAATAGACGCAACACGACCCCTTAGCCTGTCTTCGCCGGTGATCGACGATGGTGCTAATTTACCGGAGCGCTGGGAGTTCAAATGCGTGAACGCCTCGGGATATTATGCGGACCCGCGCACAAAGCCAGAGCACGAAGCAGCTTCAACGGCCTTTCTTGGTAAAGATGTGCGCTACTGGATAAAGGAATGATTGGCCCTTAAAATGACCTTCACCCAATCCATCCGCGTCTGCTTTGCCAAGTACGTCACCTTCTCGGGACGCGCCTCGCGATCCGAGTATTGGAAGTTTTGGCTATTCTGGCTGATCGTCATGGTCATTCTGACAATAGTAAACAGCATCATCTTTGGCCCGACGCTCGAAGTAGAGCAACAATTGGTCATTGCTCAAGATGGCACACGATCTATCGAAGAAACCCAAAATCTGAGCTACAACAGCGGCGTTCTGGGAGCAGTATTCTTGCTCGCTATTTTTGTGCCTGGTATTGCAGTCGCTTGCAGGCGCCTGCACGATATTGGACGTAGCGGCTGGTGGCAGTTGATGCCTGTAGTGGCAATATTGGCAGCCGTTCCAATCTTGTTCATTGCTACACTTGGCTGGACCGGAACAATTGAAGCCTTCCAAACTACCGGGAATGTACGCGTGCAATTAGGCCCCGTCGGAGGATTCTTCGTTCTTGTCAATTTCGGTTGCTGGCTCACTCTGCTTGTCTGGCTTTGCAAGAAATCCCAACCCGGCCCCAACAAATACGGTCCCAACCCAACAGAGGTAACCCCATGACCGAACACTCCCCCAACGACCAGTTCCATGCTTCCTCCTTCATGCAGGGGCACAATGCGGAATATCTTGAACAGATGTACGCGCGCTATGCCAATGACCCGAACGCGGTTGATGACGCGTGGCAGGCGTTTTTCAAGGCGATGGGGGATGATGAGGTCTCCGTCAAGCGCGAGGCGCAGGGGCCAAGCTGGGCGCGCACGGATTGGCCGCCGCAGCCGGGCGATGAGATGACGCAGGCGCTGACCGGTGAATGGGCCCCCGAGGCCGAACTCAAAGGCGCGGGCGACAAGATCAAGGCCAGGGCCGCCGCTGCCGGTGTTGCGGTCACCGATGATCAGATCAAACGCGCCGTGCTTGACAGTATCCGCGCGCTGATGATCATCCGCGCCTACCGCATCCGCGGCCATCTGGTGGCCGATCTTGACCCGCTGGGCATGCGCGAGATGACACCGCACCCCGAGCTTGACCCGAAATCCTACGGTTTCACCGAGGCCGACATGGACCGGCCCATCTTCATCGACAAGGTGCTGGGGCTGGAGACCGCCTCGATGCGCGAAATCCTGTCGATCGTGCGGCGGACCTACTGCGGCACCTTTGCGCTGCAATACATGCATATCTCCAACCCCGAAGAGGCGGGCTGGCTGAAAGAGCGCATTGAGGGCTTCGGCAAGGAAGTGTCCTTTACCCGTGAAGGACGCAAGGCGATCCTGGCCAAGCTGGTGGAGGCCGAAGGCTTCGAGAAATTCCTGCATGTCAAATACATGGGCACCAAACGCTTTGGTCTGGACGGCGGCGAAAGCCTTGTGCCGGCGATGGAGCAGATCATCAAGCGTGGTGGTGCGCTGGGGGTCAAGGACATCGTGATCGGCATGCCGCACCGGGGGCGGCTCTCCGTGCTGGCCAATGTGATGGCCAAACCCTACAAGGCGATTTTCAACGAGTTTCAGGGCGGCAGCTTCAAGCCCGAGGATGTGGATGGCTCGGGCGATGTGAAATATCACCTCGGCGCGTCGTCAGACCGCGAGTTTGACGGCAATACCGTGCATCTTTCCCTTACGGCCAACCCTTCGCATCTGGAGGCGGTCAATCCGGTGGTTCTGGGCAAGGCGCGCGCCAAGCAGGACCAGAACAACGACGATGCGCGCACCTCCGTGATGCCGATCCTGTTGCATGGGGACGCGGCTTTTGCGGGTCAGGGCGTGGTGGCCGAATGTTTCGCGCTTTCAGGCCTCAAGGGGCATAAGGCGGGCGGCACCATGCATATCGTGGTCAACAACCAGATCGGCTTTACCACCGCGCCGCATTTCTCGCGCTCCTCGCCTTACCCGACGGATAATGCGTTGGTGGTCGAGGCGCCGATTTTCCACGTCAATGGCGATGACCCGGAGGCGGTGGTGCATGCGGCCAAGGTGGCCACGGAATTCCGCCAAAAGTTCCGCAAGGATGTGGTGCTCGACATCTTCTGCTACCGGCGGTTCGGGCATAATGAGGGTGACGAGCCGATGTTCACCAACCCGGTGATGTACAAGCGGATCAAGGGGCACAAGACCACGCTCACGCTCTATACCGAACGGCTGGTCAAGGACGGTCTGATCCCGGAAGGCGAGATCGAGGATATGAAGGCCGCGTTTCAGGCCTATATGAACGAAGAGTTCGAGGCCGGGAAGGAATACCGGCCTAACAAGGCCGACTGGCTGGATGGCAAGTGGTCGCATCTGGACAAGCAGAAGAACAGGTATCAGCGCGGCAAAACCGCCATTGCCAAGGGCACGTTCAACGAGATCGGCAGCGCGCTGACCACCGCGCCGGACGGCTTTCCCATGCACAAGACCGTGGGGCGCTTGCTGGAGGCCAAGAAGGGCATGTTCGAGAGCGGCGAGGGCATCGACTGGGCCACGGCCGAAGCGCTGGCCTTCGGCTCGCTGCTGACCGAAGGCTACCGGGTGCGGCTGGCCGGGCAGGACAGCACGCGCGGTACCTTTTCGCAGCGCCACTCCGGTTTTGTGCATCAGGAGACGGAGGAGCGGTATTATCCGCTCAACAACATCAAAGCCGGCCAGGCGCATTACGAAGTGATCGATTCGATGCTCAGCGAATATGCGGTGCTGGGCTTTGAATATGGTTATTCACTGGCCGAGCCCAATGCGCTGACACTCTGGGAAGCGCAGTTCGGTGATTTTGCCAATGGTGCGCAGATCATGTTTGACCAGTTCATTTCCTCAGGTGAAAGCAAATGGCTGCGCATGTCCGGTCTGGTTTGCCTGTTGCCGCATGGGTTCGAGGGCCAGGGGCCGGAGCACTCTTCGGCGCGGCTGGAACGCTTCCTGCAGATGTGTGGTCAGGACAACTGGATCGTGGCCAATTGCACCACACCGGCGAATTACTTCCACATCCTGCGGCGGCAAATTCATCGTTCTTTCCGTAAACCGCTGATCATGATGACGCCAAAATCGCTGTTGCGTCACAAACTGGCGATCAGCCGGGCCGAAGAATTCACCACCGGGTCGAGCTTCCACCGCCTGATGTGGGATGACGCCCAGCAGGGCAATTCCGACACCAAGTTGGTGGCCGACAACAAGATCAAGCGCGTGGTGATGTGCGCGGGCAAGGTCTATTATGATCTGCTCGAAGAACGCGATGCGCGCGGGATTGACGACATCTACCTGCTCAGGGTCGAACAGTTCTATCCCTTCCCGGCGCAATCGGCAGTCAAGGAGCTGGAACGGTTCAAGCAGGCCGAAGTGATCTGGTGTCAGGAAGAACCGAAAAACCAGGGGGCCTGGACCTTTATCGAACCCAACATCGAATGGGTTCTGGGACGCATCAAGGCCAAACATACGCGGCCCGTTTACGTCGGGCGCGCCACATCCGCGTCCCCGGCAACCGGTCTGGCCAGCCAGCACAAAGCACAACAGGCAGCGCTCGTGGATGACGCGCTGACCCTCAAGTAATCATGGGCGAAGGAAAATACACATGACCAGCGAAGTTCGCGTCCCGACACTGGGCGAATCCGTTACCGAGGCCACCGTCGCCACCTGGTTCAAGAAACCCGGCGATGCGGTTGCCGTGGATGAAATGCTCTGTGAGCTGGAAACCGACAAGGTGACCGTTGAGGTGCCGAGCCCCGTGGCCGGAACCCTCGCCGAAATCGTTGCCGCCGAAGGGGAGACCGTGGGGGTGGATGCTCTGCTGGCAAATATCTCCGAAGGGGGCGCAGGTGCCGTGAGCAAAGCTCCCGCCGCTGCGCCCGCCCCGGCCGCTGACGCGCCTGCGGCGGCAGGTGGCACCGTGGACGTCATGGTGCCCACCTTGGGGGAAAGCGTCACCGAGGCCACGGTCAGCACCTGGTTCAAGAAAATCGGCGACAGCGTGGCACAGGACGAGATGCTCTGCGAGCTGGAGACCGACAAGGTCAGCGTCGAGGTGCCAGCGCCCGCCTCCGGCACGCTCACCGAAATTCTGGCCCCCGAAGGCGCGACCGTGGACGCCAGCGCCAAACTCGCGGTCCTAAGCGCCGGTGCCGGAGCTGCCGCAACCCCCGCTGCTGCCCCAAAAGCGCCGGTCAACCCTGCGCCCTCCAGCGGCGGCAAGGATGTGGAGGACGCGCCTGCCGCCCGCAAGGCCATGGCGGAAGCCGGTGTCAGCCGCGATCAGGTCACAGGGTCCGGCCGTGACGGGCGGGTGATGAAAGAAGACGTAAACGCGGCCATCGCCGCAGCCAGCGCGACTCCGGCTCCCGCTGCTGCCCCTGCCGCACCCCGCGCGCCCGTGGCCGCCAATGATGCCGCCCGCGAGGAGCGGGTGAAGATGACAAGGCTCCGGCAGACCATCGCCAAACGCCTCAAGGACAGTCAGAACACCGCTGCCATGCTGACCACCTATAACGAGGTCGACATGACCGAGGTCATGGCGCTCAGGAATGAATACAAGGACCTGTTTTTGAAAAAACACGGGGTGAAACTGGGCTTCATGTCCTTCTTCACCAAGGCCTGTGTGCATGCGCTGAAAGAAGTGCCCGAAGTGAATGCGGAGATCGACGGCACCGACATCGTCTACAAGAACTTCGTACATATGGGCATCGCCGCAGGCACGCCCACGGGGCTTGTGGTGCCGGTCATTCGCGATGCCGATGCCATGAGTTTCGCCGCCATCGAAAAGGCGATTGCAGAGAAAGGCGCGCGGGCGCGGGATGGCAAACTGTCCATGGCAGAGATGCAGGGCGGGACCTTCACCATCTCCAATGGCGGCGTCTACGGCTCGCTGATGTCCTCGCCGATCCTGAACCCCCCGCAATCCGGCATTCTGGGCATGCACAAAATTCAGGACCGGCCCATGGCGATCAAAGGTCAGGTGGTGATCCGCCCGATGATGTATCTGGCACTTTCCTACGACCACCGGATCGTCGACGGCAAAGGCGCCGTGACTTTCCTTGTGCGGGTGAAAGAAGCGCTGGAGGATCCGCGGCGGTTGCTGATGGATTTGTAAGCTGGCACCCAGGTCGATCAGAGGGCCGCGTCCGACCTCGGGCCGGAGGCCGTCTTGCAAAGGCTCCGGGGGAGCCTTTGAGGCCGCAGGGGGCGTAAGCCCAAGGCACACGCAGGTGCGCCCTCCCCGTCAAACCAAAGGTTTGCCTCCGGCAAAACGGGGAGGTCGGGCGCGGCCTCGGTCGGAGAAATGCGGCATTGTGAGTACCAGGTGAAGAACAAAACAACATCAAGGACACGAGTGGCAGCCCCGGCGGTTTCGGAGCATGTTCCAGCCAGACCGCCACCAAGTCAGGAAGACCAGGAAAGGCGTTTGCACAATCTTAGTATCGGGCTGCCCGAAGACACTTCCGACGCCCCGCGCATTTTCAAAGTAAAGTGGTACGTTTTCCTGTCAGTCTTGTTCTGGCTCTACTGCGCGACATACGCCTATGGATACTTTCAATTGGGCTGGGACGGCGGAACAAGCGGCGGGTCCTATCATGATCGTCGACTCGCAATGGTTTGCTTGATCATGGCAGTGACCGGACCAATCATGCTACCGATCAGACTTTGGCGTGAACGTCGAAGAAGAATAAAATATGGATTTGAACGCGCCCGACCACACAGGTCGGACGCTGGACGGGCCGCAGGTGCCTCACATCAAAGCCGAACGCATCCGAATGAGTAGGCTGAGGAGAGCCACATGACCGAAATCCAGATCCTCGCCCTCTACGGCCTTCTGGTCATTCTCACGCTGATCCTGCAAGCCACTGGTGCCATGACGCAATTGGGCATGGGGTATCTGCTCTCCAGCCGCGATGAGCAGCGCAGCGTCTCCGGCATCGCGGGGCGGCTTGACCGGGCGCTCAGCAATTCTGTCACGGCCATGGTGCTCTTTGCGCCCGCCGTTCTGCTGCTGGAAGTGACCCAGAGCACATCGAACGCCAGCCTGCTGGCCGCACAGGTCTTTCTGATCGCACGACTGGTCTATCTGCCCGCCTACGCGCTGCGCATCACCGGTATCCGCAGCCTTGCCTGGACGGTGGGGATTGTGGCCACCATCGCACTTTACCTGCTGGCGCTATGACCCCTGAGCTGACGGCGCTGACGCTGGCCGCTCTGCTGCAGGTGGTCCAATTCGGCCTGATGGCGGTGCCTGCCAATCTGGAACTGGGCACCGGCAAAACCCTTGGGTCGCGTGATCCCAAGGCCCTCGGTGCCGCGAAACTTGATGCATTGGTCTCTGACCGCACGGGCCGTTTGTTCCGCGCCATGAACAACCATTTCGAAGCGCTGATCCTTTTTACCATCGCGGTGCTGGTCGTGACCCTTGCGGAGCAATCCAGCCCTGTGACACGGACCTGCGCCTGGATCTATCTTGCCGCCCGCGTGGCCTATGTGCCGGCCTATGCCTTCGGGCTGGTACCCTGGCGGTCGCTCATCTGGTGTGCGGGATTTTCGGCAACCTGCGTAATGTTGCTTGCAGCCCTGATCTGAGCAGGTGAGTATGCAGGTCAATAGAGATCGATTTGGTTTGAACGGTGTACGGTCGGTGCACAGATAGTGCACAAGGTGTGCATAGCGGAAAAAGACTTTGAAATACCTTCAAGGAGAGACCCATGGCAAGTTATGACGTCATCATCATTGGCTCCGGACCCGGCGGCTATGTCTGCGCAATACGCTGTGCGCAACTGGGTCTGAAAGTGGCCTGTGTGGAGGGGCGCGATACGCTCGGCGGCACCTGTCTGAACGTGGGCTGCATCCCCTCCAAGGCGCTGCTGCACGCCAGCCATATGCTGCATGAGGCGGAGCATAATTTCGCGGCAATGGGTCTGAAGGGCAAATCCCCGTCGGTCGATTGGAAACAGATGTTGTCCTATAAATCCACGACCATTGAGCAGAACACCAAGGGGATCGAATTTCTCTTTAAAAAGAACAAGGTGGACTGGTTGAAAGGCTGGGGATCGATCCCTGAGGCGGGCAAGGTCAAGGTCGGTGACGAGGTGCATGAGGCCAAGAACATCATCATTGCCTCGGGGTCAGAGCCTGCGTCCCTACCCGGTGTCGAGGTCGATGAGAAGGTCGTTGTGACCTCCACCGGCGCGCTGGAACTGGGCAAGGTGCCCAAGAAGATGGTGGTCATCGGCGCGGGTGTGATCGGGCTGGAACTGGGGTCTGTTTACGCGCGGCTCGGGGCCGAGGTCACCGTGATTGAGTTTTTGAAATTCGTCACCCCCGGCATGGACGGCGAAATCCAGAAAACATTCCAGAGAACGCTGAAAAAGCAAGGGCTTACCTTTGTCATGGGGGCCGCCGTTCAGAAGACGGAAGCCACAAAAACCAAGGCCAAAGTGACCTATAAACTGCTCAAGGACGACAGCGAACATGTGGTCGATGCGGATGTCGTTCTGGTCGCGACCGGGCGCAAACCTTTCACCGAAGGTCTGGGCCTCGACGGATTGGGCGTGGAGATGACCAAGCGCGGCCAGATCGCGGTCAATGCCAAGTGGGAAACCAATGTCCCCGGTATCTATGCGATCGGCGATGTGATCGAAGGGCCGATGCTGGCGCATAAAGCCGAAGACGAAGGCATGGCCGCCGCCGAACAGGTTGCAGGTAAGCATGGTCATGTGAATTACGGCGTTATCCCGGGCGTGATCTACACCCATCCGGAGGTGGCCAATGTGGGTGCCACTGAAGAGATGCTCAAGGAAGAAGGCCGTGCCTATAAGGTTGGCAAGTTCAGCTTCATGGGCAACGGGCGGGCGAAGGCGAATTTTGCCGGTGACGGCTTTGTTAAGATACTGGCAGACAAGGAAACGGACCGAATATTAGGCGCGCATATCCTGGGACCTGCGGCAGGTGATCTGATCCATGAGATTTGCGTTGCCATGGAATTCGGGGCGTCAGCAGAAGACCTTGCGATGACTTGCCACGCGCACCCGACCTATTCCGAAGCTGTGCGTGAAGCAGCACTTGCCTGTGGGGATGGTGCCATCCATATGTGACCCGGCCCACCCTGGGCTACCACATGGTTTTCGCGGCGCGCGCTCCCCACGCATCATCATAGGGTGCGCCGCCTTCTTCCCCATCGGTCATTTCCGCCAGGATCTGGCCGACACTGGGCAGCGCATCGGTCTGATCAACCCCAGACCAAATCGCGGACCGCATGAAAGCCCGCGCGCATTGCGTGTAGATTTCTTCGATTTCAATGATGATCACAGTCACGGGGAGCTTTGTACTCTTGGCAAACCGCTGCCGGATTTCTGTATCAGCCGTCAGCCACGCCTGCCCGTTCACCCGGACGACGTTATTCGACCCCGGCACGATGAACATCAGAGAAACACGCCCATCTTCGATAATGTTTCGCAGTGAATCCAACCGGTTGTTGCCACGCCAATCGGGCATTGCAAGAGTCTCGGGGTCAAGTTCCAGCACCACCGGCCCGTCATCACCGCGCGGGCTGCCATCGGTGCCTGCCGCACCAACCGTGCTCAGAACACAAAGCTTCGAGGCCATGATCCACTTGCGATAGAGCGGCGTCATGCGGCCTGCAACCTTGCGCAGCGACGGTGCGCCGGGCTTGCCGTAAAGCTCCAGCAATGCGTCCGTTGTCTCAATCTTCTCAGGACGTCTCGTCACGCTCAAACCCCGCCTCAGCCATTAATGCATCGGAGCGGTCTTCAACCGATGTCTCCAGCTCTTTCATGAAGGCGTTCCGCTCCATGCCGGGAGCAATCTGTGGCATGAATTCCACAACCGCGACGCCGGGTTTGCGCAACATGCCGCGCTTCGGCCACAAGACACCGACGTTTGTGGCCACAGGTACGCATGGCTGGTTTAGCTGTTCATACAAGACGGCTGTACCGACCTTGTAGGGCATTTTCTTGCCCGGCGGTACGCGCGTCCCCTGCGAATAGATAATCAGCTGCCCGGGTTCAGCACGGCCCGCATTCACATCTGCCACCATCTTTTCGATGGCCGCACCGCGTTTGCCACGATCCACCGCAACACAGCCCAGACGCCGGGCGTACTGCCCAATGACCGGGGTCATGAGTATCTCCTTTTTCATAATGAATTTCGCTGCCGGGAGCGCAGTGAAGATCATCATGATGTCCAGGAAACTCTGGTGTTTGGCGGCAATCAGCGCCTCTCCCTGAGGCACCGTGCCGCGCACTTCGCAACGCAGACCGACCATCCAGCTTGCTGTCCAGAAAACGTAGCGCGAATAGGTTTTGCAGGCGGCATACGCACCCTTGCGGCTGAACATCGCCCAGGGTGCAAAGAGCAGACCAACAACCGGCATGGAGATATACATTTGAATGATGAATATCACCGACCGAACGTATTGAAACATTACGCCAACCTCTTCAGTGCGCGGCCCGCCGCAGCGCCCGTCGCGACGAAAGCAAAACAAGCGGCAAGCAGGGGAATGGTGAAAGGCAAAAACCAATGCCAGCCCTGAAAGCCCAGACCGGTTAGAAAGCCGCCGGTGTCGGAAGCTGCGGGTAAAAACAGCAAAGCTGTCATCGCGATAACGGATCCGACCAGAGCCCCGCCAAAAGCGCGCAGGGTAAAGCGCCGGATGAATGCCTGAGCAATGTAGCGGTCCGTGGCCCCAACCAACCGCAGAACGGCAATGACTTGCGCGTTGGCAGCCAGCGCCGCATTGGCGGCCAGTGTGATCATTGCAGCCACCGAGACACCCAATAGGGCTGCCGACAGCCACCCCAGCAGCTTCAGCCTATTGGCCGCCTGCACAAGCGGTGCGCGCCATTGTGTATGATCGTCCAGAACGGCACCCGGAACCTCTGCCGCCAATCGCAAACGCAACCCCGCCGCATCAAACCCGCTGTCTTCTTCGATGACCTCGATCAGCCTCGGCACCGGCAAGGCCTGAAGGTCCAGATCAGCACCAAACCACGGGGCCAGAAGCGCCTGTTGCTCGGCGTCATCCAAAGCCCGCGCAAAAGCCACGCCAGCGGTGGTTTGCAGAATGCCCAAAGCAGCCTCGGTTTGCGCCGCTCTTTGATCGAGTGGGGCCACGATGCGGATGGTTGAGGAACGCGCCAGTTCGTCGCCCCAACGCACAGCCAGTCGACCGGAGGCAAGTGACAAAGCCATCGCAAAAACGGCAAGGAACGCCATGGCACCCGCAGCAAACACGGTCAAATGGGCGGTAAAACCCGTTGGCGGGACAACCCTGTCAGCCTGACGATCCCCCCAGACAAGACGGCGCAAATCTTTGCTGACGACTTTCATAGGTCGGCTCCGGCAAGTTGGACGCGCTGGTTGGCAATGCGCAGAACCCGGGCCTGAACCTGGCTTTTGGCGGCGCGAATGAGGCTGAGATCATGGGTTGCGACCAATACGGTCTTTCCCATCTTGTTGAGTTCCACCAACAGCCTGAGCAGACGTTGCGACATTTCCCAATCCACGTTGCCGGTCGGCTCGTCGGCAAGAATGACATCTGGTGACATGATCACAGCGCGTGCGAGCGCCGCGCGTTGCCGCTCGCCTCCCGATAGTTCTGGCGGAAGAGCATCCGCGCGGTGCGTCAGACCAACCCAGGCCATCAGCTCTGTCAGATCATCGCCTGCGGCATCCACGTGACGGCCAGACACACTGAGCGGCAAGGCGATGTTTTCCGCAACTGACAGATGGTTGAGAAATTGACAATCCTGATGCACGACACCCATGCGACGTCTCAGAACCGCAATCCCATCGCGCTCCATTTTGCGCAGATCGTCGCCGAAAAATGTCACCTCACCGGAAGTCGGCAATAGTGCGCCGTAGCATAATTTGAGCAAGGTCGTTTTCCCGGCGCCTGATGGGCCAGTCAAAAAATGAAAGGATCCCGGAGCCAGTTTGAGCGAAATCTCAGAAAGTAGCGCGCCGCCGCCATAGCTGTAGGCGACATTATTCAGCTCGATCACACGGTCCCCCGAAAAACTTCTGCGCTGTTGTGCCTCAGCACCGGTCTGGTTTCAATGCATCACATACCTGCATTGTTCGCAGTTAACACTTTTCGCACAGCGATGATGGCAATATGGTGCAGAAAAAAACAACAGGAACCGGGGTTGATATGCAGCAGGATGTAACATGCGCTTGATTTGTCCCAATTGCGACGCGCAATACGAAGTGCCCGATGCTGTGATGCCACTGGATGGGCGGGATGTACAATGCTCCAATTGCGGGAAGACCTGGTTTCAGGAACACCCCGACGCGGTGGCAGAGGCAGAAGAGGCCGAGAGACTGGCCCCGCAGCCGGATGAAGAGGTCATTCGACCTGATGAAGACCCCGCCGAGATACCACGCGAGGATGAAGAGCCCCAGGCAGACCCTGCCCCGGTGGCCGACGAGATCCCCGAAACACCTCAGGACGACGAGATCATCGGGCAACCCACACGCAGATCACTGGATCCCAATATTGCAAACCTGCTGCGCGAAGAAGCGGAGCTGGAAGCGCGGGCACGTCAAAACGAAACTTCCGGGACCGTGGAGAGCCAACCAGATTTGGGGCTGGACGACGCGGATGGCAGCAATGAGGCCCGCAAACGTGCACGCGAAGCGCGAGACCGCATGGCGCGGATGCGTGGCGAAGATCCGGCCGAATTCGCCATAGAGACAGCCGCGGCCATCGGATCACGCCGCGACCTGCTCCCCGATATCGAAGAGATCAACTCCACGCTAAGGTCCAACAGCGACCGCTCACCTAACGATGATCCCGGCCAGACCGCTCAGGTCGAAGCGCAAGAAAAGCGTCGCTTCGGGCGCGGGTTTCTGACGGCAATCTTTACGGTTGTGGTACTCGTTTGTCTTTATGTGTACGCGCAGCCGGTCGCAGAGACCCTGCCGCAGGCCGATCCATGGATCAGTGCCTATGTCGGATACGTCGATCAAGGGCGTATGTGGCTCGATACCAAAGCCGAGGGCGTTCTGAGTTGGCTCGATGCCGCCGCCGATTCAAGCAGTCGCTAAAAACCGGCAGACGGCTAGAACCGATCCAGCAACCGTTTGAGATAGTCACGCTCGACTTCCGGGCGTTCGACCTGTCCCGAACGGCGGCGAATTTCATCCAGAAGTTCGCGCGCCCGACCATAGGCATCATCGTTGAGTGCCAAGGGGCCATTGTCCCCATCCGCGCCTGAATTACCTGCTTCGCGACCCAGTGGATCGCGGTTTTCCGCACGGCGGTCGGACTGCTGTGTCCCCTGCCCCGGCTGCTGGTTCTGTTCCTGCTGCGCCATCATTTCGCCCAAGGCACGCATACCTTCTCGCAGCGCCTCCATGGCTTGACCCTGATTGTCGATTGCTTCCGCCAGATCGTCGTTCCGCAGCGCTTCTTCGGCGTCATCCATCGCACGACCGGCCCGATCCAACGCCCCTCTGGCCGCATCCCCTTCGGTGGTGCCAGCTCCCGGCAGATTTTGCTGTTGACGGCGCAATTCCTCACGCAGCGCACGCTGACGCTCAGCGATAGATCCCTCTGTGCCCTGCCCTTGCTGTCCCTGCGACGGATCACCATCCTGCGCCCCGCTTTGTTGGTCTCCGCCTTCACCGCGACCCTGCTGCCCTTCATGACTTTGACCCTGGCCCTGCCCACCGTTGCGCCCTTCGTTGCCTTCACTTTCGCCAGCCTGCGCACCGGGGTTGAATTGTTCCTGAAGATCACGGAAAGCCTGATCGGAAAGCCCTTGTTGTTCACGCAACGTTTCTGACAGACCTTCCATGGCCTGCTCGCCGGCACTTTGCCCGCCCTGTCCCTGTTGGCTTTGGGTGACGCGCATATTTTCCATCATTTCCTGCAATTCCTGCAGGGCCTGTTGCGCCTCAGCCATCCGACCTTGTTCCATCAATTCCTGAATGCGGTCCATCATCCGCTGCAGGTCATCTTGGGTCATCTGCATGGAATTCTGCTGGTCTCCGGGCGGGCCGTTTTGGTTCTCTTCCTGCTGACGCTGCGCCTGACGAGAGAGCTGTTGCAGATAATCTTCCGTCGCGCGGCGGAGCTCACGCATCAATTCCGCAATCTCCTCGTCCGATGCGCCGTTCTTGATGGCTTCGTTCAGACGTTCCTGTGCCCGGCGCATGCGCTCGGCAGCATCCGCCAGATCACCCTCTTCGAGAATGAGCGCCAAATCCCACATCTCCTGCGCCAGATCTTCCTGCATGTCATCGCTGAGGCCATAGTTGGCAAAAGTCTCCAACTGACGGATCACCTTGCGCAGGCGCAAGGCGTCGGTCTGTTTGCGAAACAGGTCTTCCGGCAGATAGGAGGTTGCGCGCAAAATCTGGCTGATGCGCCCGTTGTTGACACGCGACCACAGCAAATCTCGGCGCTGTTCGATGACCGCCGCCGCGACCGGATCAAAGAAACGGCGCCCCGGCAAAACCATCGGGCGCGGTGCTGTCTCAAACTTTTGCTCCGCGCCATCAAGGGCCGAAAGATGCGCCAGCACAGGCAGATTGGCCCAGGGGTGTTCGGAAAAATCCTCAATCAGATTTTCCTCGAAGGCGCGTCGGTTGCCCGCGATCGGGGTTGGCAGAGGCACAATAAGATCAGGACGCATTTCCGGATCAATTGTCAGGCCATAATGCCGTTCCACCGATGCCAGATCGAGCGTGAAGCGCGCTTCACCGGCCTCGACGCCGTAATCGTCGCTTGCCTCGAACGGCAATGTCATTTCCCCCATGGCGGAGGCGTCAGGGTCCGCCAGGACCGCAATCTGGGGCGGCGCATCGGGAATGACCTCGATCTCCCAACTGCGCCCGCCGGGACCGTTGATGGTGACCATGCCATTCTGAACAACGGTGAAATCCTGCGCGGGGTCAGATGCGGGCGGAACGTCGGTCCGGCCGGATACCGTTTCCGATAAGGTGAGGGCACCGACCTCTCCATAGAGCCGCAGCGTGATGAGGCTGCCAACAGGCACACGCAACGCCCCTTCGGCGATATCGTTGAGATAGATCGTCGGGCGCCCGGTGTAACGCGGGCTTTCAGCCCAGCCTTCCCAAACTGGCCCCGCGGCAAGACCTGCGCCACCCGGGGCCATCTGTGCCACGGAACCGACACGCCAGATGGAGCCAAAGAGAAGGGCTATTCCAAACACCAGAATGGCCAGGTAGCGAAGCGCATAAGGATCGCGGGCAGAAACCCGCAGATCAGCCGCCACCGGTTCGGCACTGGCTGCCCGCGCTGCCATGCGCGCCTGATGTGCCCGCCACACTTCGGTCGATGCGGCGTCATCTGCTCCAATCGTCTGTTGATCCGACAGCGCCTGAAGCGGGCGCCCCGGAAGGCTGGCATCAAGACAGGCGACTGCCTGCGCCTTCGATGGCACGCGGAATTTGACAAAGGCGTACCCAAGCGTTGCAAGAGCACCGGTCCCGGCAATGACCGCGGCGGCCCAGACGACTTCCACGATCACAACATCCTGAAGCCCCAGCATCAGGGCACCCAGAACGAAAAGGCAAACCGTCAGGAGCGGCCAGAGGCTTTGAACAAGCGCCTCGGCCAGCATTCCCAGCCAAGTGAGTCGCAAAGGCCAGCGGACAGCCCTAAGGCTGCGCTGCGCATCATGGTTTGAAAAAGACGCCATCGCTTGCTCTCCGCTGGTCCATAACCGCGGGAATACGCGATTAGAGCCATTCCGGGATGGTATCGCGATTTATCATTTCGTCAAAGGTCGGACGTCGGCGAATAACCGCAAATTGATCTTTATTCACCAGAACTTCGGGAATAAGGGGCCGGGAATTGTATTCACTGCTCATCACGGCACCATATGCCCCGGCAGAACGAAAGGCGACAAGTTCGCCCGCTGCGACCGGCGGCATGACCCGCGCCCGGGCGAAAGTATCACCGGATTCGCATACAGGCCCCACAATATCATATTTGACCTGCTCGACCCCGGGCGCTGGTTCAACAACCGGAATGATATCGTGATAGGCTTCATACATCGCCGGGCGGATAAGGTCGTTCATGGCACCATCAATAATCAGGAAATCGCGATCCTCACCGGATTTCACGTAGATGACCTCGGAGACCATCAAGCCTGCGTTTCCGGCGATCAGCCGCCCGGGTTCGATTTCGATCTCGCAGCCTAGATGACCCAGAGTACGCTTGACCATGGCGCCATAATCGACCGGCAGCGGGGGCGCCTGATTGTCGCGCGCATAGGGAATGCCCAATCCCCCCCCCAGATCAAGACGACGGATCAAGTGCCCCTCCGCGCGCAGGACTTCCGTCAATTCCGCAACCTTTTGATAAGCCAGTTCAAAAGGCGCGAGATCGGTCAGCTGGCTGCCGATGTGAACGTCAATACCAATGACCTCCAACCCCGGCATCGAGGCTGCCAGAGCGTAAACCTCACGGGCGCGGGAAATGGGAATACCGAATTTGTTTTCAGACTTTCCAGTGGCGATCTTAGCGTGGGTTTTCGCGTCCACGTCCGGATTGACCCGGATCGTAATCGGCGCAACTTTTCCCATCGCGAGGGCCGTTGCATTCAAGACAGCCATCTCCGGCTCGGATTCCACGTTGAACTGGCGGATACCGCCCTCAAGCGCCAGTCTGATTTCCTCGGCGGTCTTGCCAACCCCAGAGAACACGATCTTTTCCCCCGAAACCCCGGCGGCTTTGGCCCGCAGGTATTCGCCGCCCGAGACCACATCCATGCCAGCGCCGGCCAGCGCAAGGGTGCGCAGGATGGCTTGGTTGCTGGCCGCCTTCATCGCGTAACACACTAGGTGGTCCGTCCCCTCCAGCGCATCGTCGAAGAGACGGAAATGGCGCAGCAGCGTCGCCGTGGAATAGACGTAAAATGGCGTGCCTACAGCTTTCGCAATCTCGGCCACTGGCACATCTTCGGCAAACAGCGCGCCTTCACGATAAAGAAAATGATCCATAATCCGCCCACCTGACCGAGTTAAAACCAGTGCCTCATATCAGACCGGCATTCTAACGCAATTGCAGGACGCGTGGATTGCGCGTCTCTGTTGCTGGGTGGTTTCATTCAGAAACCCAAATGTCAGGATAGGGCATCGCCCTGGCCCGGGCGCGCGCGCAAAAACAGATAAAGGGGCAGTCCACAGCTTACGCCGATACAAAAGGTTGCTGGCACGGCCAGAAGGCCAATCCAGCGCCTTTGCTGAACGCTTTCGACAATCACCCAGAGGGTCAGCGCGCTGGCGGCGATGGTCAGATCCCAGACCAGGCCGCTTGAGGCCGCGTTCGCGTGCCAGGCATCCACCATGGCCATGAGATCATAGCCATTCTCGTTGAACCACTGCAAGAAGTAGCTCATCGGATGGATGGTACCCCAGATGGCGAGGGCGAGATAGATCAGCCTGAGGGGCGACACAAAGCTACAGCCCTAGCCACAGCGACAATGGTCCCTTGGAAAGCCCCACGCTTGCGCTGGGATAAATGCCGTTCTGATCTATGGTGACGCCCCCGTTGACGCGCGGCGCAATGGGTTCGCCATCCGCCCCACAAGCGGCCAGCGTCAACACCATCATTACAGTTGCCAAACGGATCACGTGATCATCTCCTTCCAACGGGCAACTTGCGCGCGCACCTGAGACGGTGCGGTGCCTCCGTAGGATGTACGACTATTAACTGAATTTTCCACACCGAGCACGTCAAAAACGTCAATCGTGATGTCCGGATGGGCGGATTTCATGTCGTCAAGGCTCAGTTCAGGCAGATCGCAACCTTTGCTTTCGGCCAGTGCAACAAGGCTTCCGGTGATATGATGCGCCTCCCGGAAAGGCAGGCCAAGTATACGTACCAGCCAGTCTGCAAGATCCGTTGCAGTGGAAAACCCGGAGCCCGCAGCTGCCGCCAGGCTCTCCCGGTTCGCGGTCATGTCAGTGACCATTCCGGTCATCGCCGCAAGCGCCAGCATCAGATTGTCGGCTGCGTCGAAAACCTGCTCCTTGTCCTCCTGCATGTCCTTGGAATAGGTCAGCGGCAATCCCTTCATCACCATCATCAGCGCCGTATTCGCTCCGAAAATACGGCCGACCTTGGCGCGGATCAGCTCGGCCGCATCGGGGTTTTTCTTTTGCGGCATTATGGACGATCCGGTTGAAAACCGGTCACTCAGGGTAACAAAGCGGAATTGGGCGGAAGACCAGATCACCAATTCTTCGGCAAAGCGGCTGAGGTGCATCGCGCAAATGCTCGCGGTGCCGAGAAATTCCAAAGCGAAATCCCGATCACTGACCGCATCCAGCGAATTGGCAGCCGGCGCATCAAACCCAAGTGCCCGGGCTGTCATGTGCCGGTCGATGGGGAATGAGGTGCCTGCCAAAGCTGCGGCCCCCAGAGGAGAAGTGTTCATTCGTGCCCGCGCATCACGTACCCGGCTCAGATCGCGCCCGAACATTTCCACATAGGCCATCATATGGTGACCCCAGGTGACGGGTTGCGCCGTTTGCAAATGCGTAAAGCCCGGCATGACCCAATCAGCGCCAGCCTCCGCCTGTGCCAGAAGCGCTTTGATCAACGCCCGCAACCCGCCTTCCGCGGCATCCAGCTGGTCACGCACCCAAAGCTTGAAATCCGTTGCGACCTGATCGTTGCGGCTGCGCCCGGTGTGCAACCGCCCGGCAGGTTCGCCAATGATTTCCTTGAGCCGCGCTTCAACATTCATGTGAATATCTTCGAGCGCGGTAGAAAACTGAAAGCGCCCGCTTTCAATTTCTGACAAGACTGTGAGCAGACCTTCCCGAATGGCATCAACATCGCTAGTTTGCAAAATGCCTGTCGCTTCCAACATCGCGGCATGCGCCCGCGACCCTGCAATGTCCTGCGCCGCCATCCTTTGGTCAAACCCGATCGAGGCATTGATTGCCTCCATGATCGCATCCGGCCCGGCGGCAAAGCGACCGCCCCACATCTGGTTGGAGGCATTGGAGGAACTCGTGTCGGGCGTGTCGGTCATCTGTGAAAACCCTTCGGAGGGGATATGAAAAGAATACTTGCTGCGCTCGTTTATACGGCCCTTGGCGCGGGCGCAATCTCGGCTCCGTTAGACGCACGCGCAGATCTGGCGCAGGCGGCATTGCTCCGGGATGGCGACATGCGGAAACTGGTTTTTCACGAGGTGCCGGAAGCCACATCCTCCGCATCCTATCTTTTGGCGGATGACGCTGGCGAACAAACGCTGGAGGCCTACAGGGGCAAATATATTCTGCTCAACTTCTGGGCCACATGGTGTGCCCCCTGCCGCAAGGAAATGCCCCAGCTGTCGGAATTGCAGGCCGAATTTGGGGGCGACAGCTTTGAGGTTGTGACAATTGCAACCGGGCGCAACTCTCCCGAAGGCATCAAAAAGTTTTTCGAGGAAACCGGTATCGACAATCTGCCGCGTCATCAGGACCCGCGTCAATCGCTCGCGAGCCAGATGGGGATTTTCGGTCTACCGATTACGGTTCTGATTGATCCCGACGGGCGTGAGGTTGCCCGGCTTCGCGGGGATGCCGATTGGGCCAGCGAGAGCGCGAAAGCAATCATTGCCGAGGTCATCAAGCCAGAGAGCTAAACGACTGGTCCTCGCAGCTTTCCTGGGACAACGGACATCAAACCCGCGCTTTTGATTTTTTGACCAAGCGCCCGGCTCTTGGCAAGACAAGACATCGCCGCGGGATCAGCCAGCGTCGGCGGCAGCGGCCTTCAAGCCGCATGGGCAAGAATGGCAGCTTCGGAGGATGTCAGGTTTCGACGCGCGTAACTGCCGTAGCGGTGAGGGTCGAAGGCCAGATCCGGATTATGGGCCAGCAATCGGGCCCGATCAGAGCTTTCCAGGGCCGCTATGTCAGCATTTGCTGGGTGAAAACTCTCTGTAGCAACGCCGTTTGCCCATAAAATGTTGTGGCCGGGCAAGAGTACATGAATGTAGGTTATTTCCCGCACTTGCAAATCGACCGCAATGTGATGTCCGTCTATCAGATCTCTCGCAGCGACCAGCACTTCCGAGGTGTTGAAAAGATCCATCGCTGCTGGTCCGGAAATAAGCATTCGGTGCTGGGGAGATACCAGCAGCTCCTGATCCGGCCTCTCGACACCCAGCGCGCCTGCTCGAATGCGCACCGGGCGCAAGCTCGGTATCGCAAAGAGACGCGCGCCAGTCATACGTCTGCTGCCAATCCATTCAATCGCCTGAGCACCGTTGTCTTTTGTTTGCACCAGGTCTCCAACGCTCAGATCCTGTACCAACCTGACCCCGTTTGGCGTGCTGATGCGAGTGCCGGAGGTGAAACAAATGACACCACAACCCTCAGCCCGATCCTTGGTTGCTCCCTTAGATTCAAGTGTATGATGCACGATCCATAAGTCGGTCCCGCGGGGCGGCAACTCATCAAGGAACATCAACAATGGTTGCGCGCCGCGCCCGATCGCGATGAGGGTGACCGTGTAACTTTGCGCTCCGTCGGTCACGACAAAACTGCTGTCCGCCAAGCCACTCTCTATTGCGCCTGCTGATTGCGCTCCCGGGTCGGCCTCCAGAGCCGTACCAACAAGTCGGTGCACCATTTTTGCTGCGCGTTGGCGCAATGTCTCTGATCCGTCCGCCCGGTCCAACCGCAAAACGCCGGAAGGTCCGTCTACCTGTACCGCATCCCCGCGCCAGGACCACGCCGCACCCACATTGAGCGAACACACTGGCGCGGCCTCCAAGCCGTCTACTTCCGTCTGCGACCAAGAAATTACGAACGTGCCACGAAAGCCCGTCTTCATTGCCTGTTGCCTGCTTTAGTTTTTTTATTACCAAAGGCATAGCAATGCTGGATCAATCTGTGAAGTATATTTTTCTCGGAGATTCCAAGATGTTGCACTCAGACTCTGATGCGTTTTCAGATCAGCTTGTTCAATTCCGCTCTAGCAACCTTGGCGTCAGCCCCGCCAATCACGGACTTTAACCGGGAAACTTGACACAAGGTCAGAAATGTTCGATATTTCTGTCATGACAGAAATAGATGACATATCGGAAGCTTCTGCAAAATCCCAGTTCATCCTGTACTGGGGTGACATGGGGGGGCAATGGGGCGTGAATCGTTCAGTCGCGCAAATTCATGCTCTTTTATACTTGAGTATCAGCCCGTTGAACGCGGAGCAGATATCTGACGAATTGGGAATCGCCCGTTCAAATGTTTCCAATTCGCTCAAGGAACTGGCCGGCTGGAAACTCATCCGACGAGTCCCCGTTCCAGGTGACCGCAGAGAGCACTTTGCTGCGGAAACCGACGTTTGGGAAATGGCGATGCGGATCGCACAGGGCCGCAAGGAACGTGAGATCGACCCGGCGATTTTTGCCATTGCCGAATGTGTCGAACGCGCCCACACGGAATCCACCCTGAATCCAGAAGTTCTTGAGCGCATGAAGGAAATGCAGAGCTTTCTGGCCACGGTGGATACCTGGTATGGGCAAATGCTGAAGGTTCCGAAAGCAAAACTGAACCTGCTTATGAAAATGGGAAACAAGGTGATTTCGCTGCTGTCCACTAACGGGAGATGAACGAGGTCGTTTTTTGCGCCTCCATTTCTCTTTATGCAGAAAGTTCAGACTTTAACGATTGTGAGGATATTATGCACTATGATGATGAAAACCAATTTGAAGAACCGGTCAAAGACGAACGTTTCAGCACCCTTCTGGGAGCGGAACAATGGCGGCGGCTTCCCGACCCAATCCGTCATAGATTTGGCAAACGCGTCCGCGGCGGCGCAAGCATCGCCTACCAGGGCACCATCGAGCAAATGGAAATGAACTGGGCTGGCAAATTGCTTGCCCATGCGACCCGCATCATCGGTGCGCCCTTGCCATTTGATTTGTCCTGCGTCGGGCGTTCGGCGGTGGTTGTCGTCACCGAAGATTCGGCGGGTCAGGGCCAGTTCTGGATACGTCAATATGGCCGAAGATCCGGCTTCCCCCAAATGGTCCACAGTTCAAAACGGTTTGCCGGACCGACCGGTCTCGAAGAATACATCGGATATGGCATCGGAATTGCTCTACGTGTCGAAGTGTCCAACGCGGCTCTTTTGTTCAAAAGTGATCACTACTTCATTTCCGCTTTGGGATGGCGCATCCGGTTCCCGCGTCTATTCAGCCCGGGTGCTCTGACCATCGGACATCATGATCTCGGTGGCGGCAAATTCCGCTTTTCACTCCGTTTGCAAAACAGGTTGCTTGGCACTCTGCTGAGCCAGGACGCAATATTTCAGGATGCGACCCCGTGAAACCCGAACCGCACCGCGCATATGCTGTCTTTGCAAAGACAGCACGGGCGATCAATAGCCCACGAGGGTTGGAACCATGAAGAAAAAACGTGTTCTCATCATCGGTGGGACGGGGGTTTTTGGTCGCCGGCTCGCGCAGCATCTCGCGCGTTGGAATGACATGGAACTGGTCCTCTCGTCACGCTCAAAGACAAAAGCGCGCGCATGCATATCACAGCTGCAAAATCTTTCTTCTACCGCCAAGGTTCGGGCCACAGTACTTGAAAAAGGTTCGGACCTTGGGTTTCGGTTGGAGGAGATCAACCCAGACATTGTTGTCGATTGCTCGGGTCCTTTTCAGGGCTCAAGCTACGAAACAGCACGCGCCGCCATACAATCGGGCGCAGATTACGTCGATCTTGCAGATGCCAGAGATTACCTGACCCGGTTTGAGACCGAACTCGATGCGATCGCACGCCAAAATCAAGTGTCGGCGCTCGCAGGCGCAAGTTCAACGCCCGCCCTTTCTGCCTGCGTTGTAGGCCAATTGGCGGAGGGCTGGCAGCGCGTTGATGACATTGATTTATGCATCACACCGGGTGGGAAAAGTGAGGTCGGTCGAGCGGTCATTGCCGCGATTTTGAGCTATGCAGGGCATTCCGTTCCCTGTTGGCGCGAGGGCGCTTTGAGCAGCGCCATTGGGTGGTCTGGAGGGGAACGGGTAAATATCCCTGACCTTGGAATACGGCGGGTAGCGCCCGTGGAAACTCTGGACGCAGAACTTTTAGGGCCGCGCCACGATGTGCGCGGGCGTGTTTCTTTTTCTGCTGGCCTTGAATCACCCATCGAACAATTCGGCATCGAAGCGTTGGCTCTCCTGCGAAGGAGAGGTTTCGTTCGCAATCTCAAGCGTTTGATCCCGGTTCTTTTGAGATTGCGACAGATCACACGCCTTGCGACCTCTGATCGCGGCGGGATGCGCGTCGCGGTCCGCGGGATCGATGGCCAGGCCCAAGCGACATTGGCGACCTGGTCCCTACTGGCCAAGGACAACCAAGGGCCATTTGTGCCAATCCTGCCCGCAGCCGCAACGGTGCGAAAGCTGCTGGCGCATGCAACGCCCCCCGGTGCCTGTCTGGCGGATCGCCATCTGGAACTCGCTGATATCCTTGCGGAAACAGAGGGGTATCAAATCACCACGCGGGTCGATATCGCGCATGGCGCCCAATAGGATTGTGCGATTCCAAAGGGAGCTTCCCGACTATCCACGTTTCTGAAAGGCGATCATCACCAATGCAAGACAGGACGATCCAACCATCAGCAAAAGCGAGACCGCATTTAGCAGAGGCGTCGAGCCCTCCTTGAGGCGATCAAACATGGCGATGGTCAGGGGTGCGTCTGAACCGACGAGCATCAAAGTAGTGTTGAAATTCTCGAAGCTCATCAGGAATGCAACCACGAATGCGCCGATCATGGCCGGAGCAAGATAAGGCAATGTGATGGTGCGGATGGCTGTCAGCCGCCCGGCCCCGAGATTCAATGCGGCCTCTTCCAGGGTCTGGTCAAACTTCTGCAATCGCGCGCCGATGACCAGTGTTGCGATGGTCGTGATGAAAGAGAACTGCCCCAGGACGACAAGCCAAAGCCCCGGGCGAAGGGCTTCCACATCAACGGAAAATCCGTCCCACAGACCATTTGCCACCCGGCTGGAAAACACCAGGATCGAAATGCCCAGCACGATGCCAGGGATCACAAGCGGCAAAAGCATCAGAACATAAAGAACGCCCTGCCCGCGAAACCTGTATCGGTTGAACAGAAAGGCATTGGAGGCGCCGACACAGACCGACAGCGCGGAAACCACAACCGCGACAAAAACCGACGTGCCGATGGCGCGCAGGATAGATCGTTCGTGGAAAACTCCGATCATCGGGCGTTCGGATCCGAAAAACCAGTTCCAGGTAAACCCTTCCCAGGGCAGCGATGGAAACTGGCTGTCATTGAAGGCAAAAACCGCAACGACAATCAGCGGCAAGGCCAGAAACACGAAGAACAATGTGACATAGGCCGCATAGGCAGCGGTTAGAAAACGCGGTTGGGGGATGGAAGGGATCATGGTGCCAGCTCCTTATCCCATCGTCTTTTCGAGCGACTGGCCCGTGAGTTTGAGCATGCCCCAGACAATGGCGGAGGACAGGATCAGCAGCATGAACCCGAAAGCCGCGCCCAACTCCCAGTTAAACCGAACGATGAACTGCGAATAGATCAGTTCCGTGAACCACAGGCTTTCCTTGCCGCCCAGCATCGTGGGGGTCAGGTAGTTCCCGAGGCTCAGCATGAAAACGACGATACACCCCGATACGATCCCCGGCATCGCGTGCGGGATGATGATTTCGCGTAACACGCTCAGACCGCTGCCACCCAGATCGTAACCCGCCTCGACAACCTCATCCGGCAGGCTTTCCAGCGTTGTCACCAGCGGCACAACCATGAACAGCATCGAGGTATAGACCAACCCGACCATAATAGCGCCGTCGTTATAGAGCATTTCCACCGGGCCGTCAGCGAGGCCCGCAAATTGCAGAAGGTTGGAAAACACACCGGTTTCGCGCAGCAGGATCATCCAGCCAAAGGTCCGCACGAGTTCGGACACCCAGAAGGGCACGAGACACAACAGAAACAACGCCGATTGCACCCGCCCCTTGACCATCTTGGCGATGTAGTAGGACACCGGAAAGGCGATCACCAGGGTCACCAGCGTTGCCAGAACCGACATCACCGCGGTGCGCAGAAATGTCCACAGATAAAGCGGTTCGCGAAAAAACGTCAGGTAATTGGCCAAGCTCGTTTCATATTGCCCGACGCCGACACGTTCGCGCAGCGAGACCAGAAACACATCCACATGCGGGATGAAAATGAGCAGCGACAGCCACAACAGCAGCGGTGTCAGCAAAAGCGCCAGCCCCAGTTTTGCCTGATCGCGCATTCAAGCGCCTCTGGCGGCAAAACAATTGCCCTGATCGCTGGCCCAGCCGATATGGACATCCGCTCCCTTGCTCAGTGTCGCGAATTCGCCCGATTGCGGCAGGTTAACCTCGATTTCTTCGCTGCCTTCCGACGTGCCCACCAGAACCCGGCTGGCAGCCCCGTTAAAGAGCAGCGACGTGACCTTGCCCGAAATCCGATTGTCGAAATGTTGCAGGTCATTCTTGTGGTGCGCAATCCGGATGGCTTCGGGGCGCACGAAGATATCCGCAGGATCGCCCGAAGTCAGGTGCCTGCCGTGGGTCGCGCCGCGCAAAACCATGCCGCTGTTGGTGCGCAACTCGATCTGCGCGCCTTCCTGTTTCTCGATACGTCCACGCCAACGGTTCGTGTCACCCACAAACCCCGCCACAAAGGCTGTATCCGGTCGGTAATAAAGATCACGCCCCGTGCCCATCTGCTCGAAACGGCCTTCGTTCATCACCGCGATATTGTCGGACATCACCAGCGCTTCTGACTGGTCGTGGGTGATATACACAAATGTCGTGTCAAACGCGGCCTGCAACGCTTTCAACTCAACCTTCATGCGCTCGCGCAGTTTCAGATCGAGCGCGCCAAGCGGTTCATCCAAGAGCAGCACGTCTGGTTCCAGCACCATGCATCTTGCGATGGCGACCCTCTGTTTCTGGCCACCCGAGAGCTCATTGACCTTGCGTGCGCCAATCCCCGGCAGACCGATCCGCTCCAGCCCTTCACCGACCTTCCTGTCGATTTCAGTTTTCGACAAGCCCGCGCGCCGCAAGCCATATCCAATGTTGTCGGCAATGTTCATCATCGGGAAAAGCGCCAGATGCTGGAACACCATATTCACCGGGCGCTTGTTTGGCGGCACGTCCAGCACAGACCTGCCTTTGATGCGGATATCTCCCCCGGAAGGTTCCAGGAACCCGGCGATCATGCGCATGATCGTTGTCTTGCCGCATCCTGATGGCCCCAGGATCGAAAAGAACGATCCCTGTGGTACGGCAAATGAAACGTCTTCAACAGCAGTCGTGGAACCAAACCTCTTTGTCAGGTTGGTGCATTCAAGGTCTGGGGTCATAGGAGATCACTGTAAGGATAGCGGCGCCCGCGTTCCGGCGGGCGCCTGACTTGAAATGGTTGGTTCAGTTGGCCGCTTTTACGCGGTCCAGAACACCGCCCTCGATGGCTTCAAGGCCAGCGGGAACCGGCGGATACCACTTGATGTTGTCGATGGCTTCTGGCGGGAAGCTCGCCTGATAGCGTGCTTTCAGATCATCAGCAGCAAATGCATCAGCCCCTTGGGCGGCAGTGAAATTACCCGCGGCCGCCGTTATCATCGCAGCCACCTCCGGCTGCATCACGAAATTGATCCAGGCATAAGCCGCGTCATCCGCCTTTCCCTTTGCGGGCAGCACGAATGTGTCCACCCAGCCAAGCGCACCAGATGCAGGGGCCACAAATGTGATGTCAGGATTGTCGGCGTTCAGCTTCCAGCCGCCCGTGTCCCAGGCCATTGATGCCACCACTTCGCCGGACCGCATCAGACCCATCAACTCGTCGCCGCCGCCCCAGTAGGTTTTCACGCCTGCCTTGCACTCAATAAGCTTGGCTTCAACCTTGGACATGATGTCAGTATAAGCCGCCTCATCGCCGTAGGCCGCAAAGGGATCAAGACCCATCGCATATGCGAACCCAATCAGGGTCGGGCGTTTCAGGCGATAAGATACTTTGCCCGCCACATCACCGCCGCAAAGATCCGTATAGTCTTTGACCGCGCCCGCGTTCTTCGTGTCGACAACCAAGCCGCTGGTGCCCCAAACGTGCGGCACCGCGTAGACTGCGCCGTCAACGGTTGTGTTGAGCTTGGTCGCTTCCATCATGGACGGGATGAACTGCGCTGCGTCAATTTTGGATAAATCGATCGGCTTATAGATGCCAAATTCCTGTTGCGGCCCGGCAATACGGTCCTGGCTTGGCTGCGCCAGATCGAACCCGCCGCCACCTGTCGCGCGTAGTTTGGCGATCATTTCCTCATTGTTGGATTTGGTCACCTCGACTGTATGTCCGGTCTCCGCTTCGAATTTCGCGACAACCTCTTCGGGTGCATAACCACCCCATGTCAAAAGCCGGAGCGTGTCGGCTGACGTCGATGTCGCGACACCCATGAGGGCAAAAGTGACCGCAGTTGAAATTGTAAGGGTTTGTTTTTTCATAGTTCCCGTCCCTGTTGAAGAGTCCTGATTAGGATGCCGTGACACTGTGATTACTTTTGATCATTTGGTCAAACCGAAACACCAGATGTCCGACACAATTGGGATTTCATGGTTTTCGCAGAGAGCGACTTCCCGCCGCTGAACCCCTGGATTCTCCACCTCAATTGCTCGAATCCGCGAATAGATTTACCCTAAGACCGCCCGCTGAAGCTTTCCGGGTCATTATTTTCCGACCCTTTTTTATCGCAGCGGTATTTGGATTGGATATTGCGATGAAACTTTTTCACCTGACTTTCCGCATTTTTGTTCTTTCGATTTTTCTCTCGGCCATCAGCCATACCGGAGACGCCCAGCCCGCCGATGAGGTCGCCCTTGGCCCCGGCCCGATGATTGATCTGGCAGGGTTGAGCGCCGCAGGTTGCCGCACGCCCTCACAAATGCCAACCGATACGGATACGGCGCGCGCGACGCTGCCTTGTCGCCAAATTAAAGGGGTACAGCATGCGCTGAACCACTTCATTGATCCAAGGCAGGTACGTACCGAACCCGCAAACCTGCCTTTTGCCTACGTATCGGATGAACCCGCCATTCGCGCATTGACCAGAGCAATTGTTGTGGCCTGTTTGACGGATGGTGCCCTGCCGGAATTCACCCCGCCCGGACTGGAATGTTCAACGGCATTGGCCCAGCAACCAGAGATTGATGACATTCGGCGAAAGCTCTTTTTTGGGGACTATTGGGATGGCGATGTCTCCGGCATTTCCGAAGATTGCAAAGAAGTGCCCTTCGAGGACTTTGAAAAAAGTCTCCGGTCCGCTTTCCCACGCATGACAGCACTCCTCATCGCGTCTTCCATGCCGGTTGACCGGGTGGACGCCGCGACGTTTGGCGACAGTTGGATTTGGGAATTGCCGCAAGCCTATGCTCAGGAGCCGAACCTGAACTTGCGTGCCCAGATGATGCGCGACGATGTCAATATCTGGATCCAGGATGCAGGCATCTCAGTTTTTGCAGATGCGGGCACGCATGAAAACATTGATGAAGGCTGCGTTCCGGCTGACTACGACTTCATCCTCTCGCTAATCACCCATTTTCTGCACATCTTTCAGGATCGCCCTGACCTTCTGACCACGCAAAGCGTCGAACGGCTGATCTATAAGGACACTTTTGGCACCGGGCCGTTGATCGGGTATCTAACACCGGCAACATGGGCTGGCAGCGCGGTTCCCTTTTCCGGTCAGCACTTCGAAAGAGAACTTTGGTACGGGCAGAGCATTTCTCTGAAAGCCACCCATATCGACTTTGCCTTGGCCGAAACCGAGAACCACGTGCTGATGACACTGGCCCACTATTACTTGATCAATCAGTGGCTGTCTTCTGGCAAACGCGGGGCGCCCGAAGATCTGGATGATATCGCGCCACCCGGTGTGGACCCGATCGATTGGTTCGCAACCGAAGGCACTCCGTTGCAAGAAAAACTGCGCGATGTCATCGCCCGCGTCATGCACAACGGGTTTTTTGAGACCAACGCGCGGCCCTATCACGGCTACACGATCGGAGCCCTCATTGCCCTCGCTTCATATGCTCAGGATGACCTGATCCGTACCGAGGCCCAGAATGCCCTGCATTTCGCGGCCACAAAATTCGCATTCCAATCTCTGGAGGGTCGGCGGTTTTCGCCGCAACGGCGCAATTGCCAATACGTCGATGAACTCAGCCTCTACAATCGGGACGCCGCCGGACAAGCCTTTGGCTGGCTGTCAGGTGCCTACAAATGGAATGACAGCCCCTTCGGCTTTCGGCAGTTTCGCAATGACCCGCAAAGCTGTTTCACCGCGGACGCACAGACAGGCCCCGGTATTGTCGAAAGCTGCCCCTGGCGGTTCTATACCTGGAAGCGGGACAGCGGCATCGAGGGCATACCCGGTAGTGACAAACCCGCAATCGAAGATGGAAAATCAGCCAATCCCGAAATTCTCGATTCGATTGCCGAAGGTATACCCGCCACAGTTGAGGAACTCAGCGATGACAGGCCCGGTCCCCTACTGGCCACCAACCTGTTCCTGCTCTTTTCAAACTACGAGCTGCCACGGGCGATTCACGATTTTCTGCTCGATAAACAGGATGGTTATTTCGCGCGGATGACGTCGCAATACGAAAGCGATCACTATCCGGTCAGACCCTTCGGCGGCATTGTCACACCGGGCTATTTCACGTCCGATCAACCGTTTGATTCCATCGGCAACAATGAACGGGTGCCCGAATTCTACTTCGCAGGACCCGGTTTCATGAATGTCGCCGGCGGCATCTACAATCCGCTCTATGACCGGTTGTTCAATGACTTCTTCTCGGGTGGCGAAGATCGCCCTTATGGCATCCCCACCAACCCTTTCCCGCCCGCCATTTCGACCTGCAATGGCGGCAATAAGGCGGTCGAACAATACGACTATCTGTCAAAACCCTATAGCGTTTTGACGTCGGTGCCGACCCACCCGGACACCCTAGATCAGGATGGTGACGGCGATACCGATGAAGCCCTTTTCTACGCACCCTTCGGTACTTGGGAGCAGCCCGATGCGAGCTTCAACCTCAAGACCGCAATGGAAAACATGCCAATGATGCGTGGCGATGTCCGCAGGTTCTACAAATCCGCCAATATCGCGACCTACAAGAATTTCAGCTATGGATATCAGGTCCGCAGACAAGACAACATTCCGGACGACCTTGAATGGTTTGATGTAGAATCAGGATTTTGGGACAAGATTCTTAACCTTGCGCCAAACATCCTCAGCCTGCTCGATACTTATCTTGCACCGTTTTCCAAAAAGGATCTCGATTTCCCTCAGGACATTCCTGCGGCGTGGGAGGCGGACTCCGTGCCACGCTCGGATTTCAGCATCGGTTCGGCCTCTTTCCGCGTATATGACCTGCGTGACCTGATGCGCGACAACGGACAGGAACCGCTTTACGTGGTCACCGCACGCATTCGAAAAAAGGCGATTGGTCTATGGTCCAAGAAGGTTTCACGGGGGTTTTGGGAAATCGTCCCCGGCAGATCTTTCCGATCATTGGACGCGCTTGTCCAGCGGGTCAGGGATCACAACCCCAAAAGCAATTTCTCGTTCCGCTACACCGACACGATATTCGGCAATTTCAAGCACTATCGCTACCGCATGGCCGTCTCCGGAGAGCGGATCAGGCTGAGCCAGTATTACGGCGCGATTTACGAGAACATGCGCCACAGAAATGAGGGAACGGTTCAGGGGATCATCTCGATAGCGGATACCGCAGGAGAAAATATTCCCCTTACGGAAGTCCATCTGCGCTACATGAGCAATGGTTTCATGAACAGATTGCCCTTGATTGATGTCAAAGCGGTTGAGCCGGATTTCACCTTCAATCGCCTTGAGCCTGATGCCGCCAATGAGGATAATGAGGATGTGGACCCGCGTGGCCCGTATCTTTTTTACGCCTGCGCACAAAACGGATGGCTCTTTGTCAATCGCCCAGCTGATCCCAATGTGCCGGGTGACATGGGTCGTTGGTTATTTGCCGACAGTCGCAGACACATTGAGGAAGCGCCCTATTTTCGCGGCGGGACATTTTCTGACGATGAAATTTGGCGCACCGGTTGTGGTGCGGGAACAGGTGGGGGGTGGACGCCCGAGCAGCCCGACAACGGCGTTCCCGATGAATGTTCAGATCCTGACGACTGTCCTCGCCCCGATCCCGGCGGCGACGGCGATCCGGGTGGCGATCCTGGAGGTGATCCGGGCAGCGACCCAGGAGGCGAATGTGTTTCGTCCAACCAAACCTGTGAGACAACGTCACAGTGCCAGCGAGGCCAGTTCTGCATGGATCTGGACGGTGATGGCATAACCCGTTGCGCTTGCGATCCCGCCTTGCAACCGGATCTCTTTCCGTTGCCCGCTCAGCAAACCACCATCGAGGGCTTGCCGGGTAGCGGCTATTGCGCACGGCGACCCACTCCGGGACCTTCGCAGAATTTGCGCATCCAGGTCCGCAACGCTGGCGGATCAAATGCAAATGCAAGTCTGTTAGAGGTCGACTTCGAAGGTGTCTTGAGCGGGCCAATCAATGTTCCCGCACTCGGAATTGGGGGCTCCGTCATACGCACGGTACCCATACCATCCTCTTGTTATGCAAACGGGTCGAACTGCAGTTACACCATCACGGTTGATGTTCAAGATACCGTGTCAGAGGGCAACGAGGGTAATAACACGGCCTCAAGCCATTGCCTCAGTCCACAAGGATAGATGATGCGAACAGCGTCACCGGGGCGCTGTTCACATTCGTCCTGCTTTATGATGTCTCGGCAAATCTGATCGCCTGCATGCTTCAGCGTGTTCGCCCCATTTTGCCTTTCAATCAAACGGCCTGATTTGGCTAATTAGCGTTTTGCTTCATCTAGTGTCTGCTGGCTTGCAGTGACCGCACTGCCGTGCGACGCTCTACCCTTGCAGATGAGAATGAGGTCAATATGGCAGCGCCGCTTCTGATCAGAAACAGAAACTACCGCCTTCTATTTGGCGCAGGCACGTTGACCAACCTTGGCGACGGCCTCGTCTTGCTCGCATTGCCCTGGCTTGCCACTTTGATGTCTCAAAACCCCGTGGCCATCGGCGCCGTGGCGGCAGCGGGCCGGCTACCATGGTTACTTTTTGCCATACCCGCAGGTGTCGTGATCGACAACGCAGATCACAAAAAACTAATTGCCCGCGCCGACCTTCTGCGTGCGGCGATTGTATTAGCAATCCTTATGTTGGCCATGAATGACCATGTGGAGGGCGCGGTCTGGGTGTTGGCAGGGCTGGCTTTCTTACTGGGTTCTGCGGAGGTCCTCAGAGACAATGCCGCTCAGACAATGCTGCCGTCCATCGTGGACTCCAAAGACCTGGAGGTTGCCAATGGCCAACTCTGGAGCAGTGAACAGCTGACCGGTCAGTTTATTGGACCACCCTTGGCGGGTATACTGATCGCCGCCGGCATTGGTATCCCCTTTGGCCTTGATGCCGCGTTACTGGTTTTGGCCGCCGGATTGGTGTGGATGATTTCCCTCAAACCACGTGCCCGTGTTCAGACAAGTTTCCGCAAAGCACTGATGGAAGGGATCGCTTTCATGCGAAGCGATCCCCTATTGTTGCGGCTTGCGGTTGTGTTGGGGATCGCAAATTTCATCGCCACGGCAACGATCACCATTCAGGTTCTGTTTGCTCAGGACGTGTTGGTCATATCCGCCTCTTCCTATGGCATGATCCTGTCTGTCGCCGCAGTCGGGGCCATCACGGGAAGCCTGCTGGCGCCGCGGTTCATCTCAATGCTGGGAACACAGCCTTGCCTGTATCTTTCAATTGCCACCTGGGGCGTTGGCTATGCGGCGATCGGTTTGAGTCATTCCGGAATGGCAATGGCCATCGCCTTGTTCTTTGTGATGGCGGCGGCGATGCTCTGGAATGTGATCACGGTGTCTTGGCGGCAAAGACGCATCCCGGCTAATCTGCTCGGCCGGGTCAATAGCATTTACCGTTTCTTTGGGTGGGGCTCGATGCCGCTGGGTGCCTTGGCGGGCGGTCTGCTGGTGTCGATGCTGGAACATGAATTCGGCCGCGAAATAGCGCTTCGTGCCACATTCCTGTTTGCAGGGTCGGCATGCGCGTTACTGCTGATCTACGCGCTATTCAAGCTGCGTCTGGATTGAACAAGTAAGCTCAGCTCAAAGCTTGTTTTGATTGATGTCTCAAGCTCTTGGTTTCCGGCATCACATCGGGCTTATGCTCTAGGCCCAGCAGAATGATGGCTCACAACGTCGCGCCATGGCGCATCAGGTTGTTCTATAAAACGCGCGAACCGCACCTTCTGGCATAAAAACTTCCCCGTGAGGAATGATGCCAGCGCAGTTTCTCATCGATAGCGACGATTGCGTCCTTTGCTATGCTCGGATCCGAGACTTGACCAACCCGCAGCACCCGCTTAATTTTCAAAGCGAAGGTCAAACACTCACAACGGGAGGGCAAAAGCTGAGCATGCGTATCATCCGCCGACTTCAGCATGGTCCCCGTACTGCCCTGCAGATCCGTTTGCAGGGCTGACCACTTACCGGTCTGCCCATTCCGCCGCACAGCGCGGCAACATATTTATGTGCAGAGACCACTATGACCTTAATCAATGTTCAATCCCTTGGGGTGACCTTGGGTGATCCGCTATTCGACAATCTCACATTTACGATTTCCAAGGGCGACCGCATCGGTCTGGTTGCCGCCAATGGGCGGGGAAAGTCCACTTTGTTGGGCTGCCTGGCAGGCAGTTTCGAACCCACAACGGGTGACATCACCCGCGCCCGAGGCTTGCGTGTCGGACATGTGAAGCAGGATGTTCCCGCGCAAGCTTTGACAAAATCCTTCTACAACTGGGTTTTGTCAGCGCTCCCCCAGGAGCAAGCCGACTATGAAAGCTGGCGGGTCGATGTGGTCTTGGATGACCTCAAGGTTCCGAACGCGCTACAGCAAGAACACCTTGTTCATCTGAGCGGAGGATGGCAACGCACGGCCCTGCTGGCGGCAGCGTGGATCACCGAGCCAGATATTCTGTTGCTTGATGAACCGACCAACCACCTTGACCTGCACAGGATCGGACTGCTGCAAAACTGGCTCGGTGCTCTGCCGCGCGACACGCCCGTCGTTACCATCAGCCATGACCGGGCGTTCCTGGACTCAACCACCAATCGGACCTTGTTTTTGCGCGCGGATCGCAGCCGCATATTTCCATTGGCCTTCACCAAGGCCAGAGCCGCGCTGGAAGAGGCTGACGCCGCCGATGACCGTCGCTTTGCCAATGACCTGAACAAGGCCAGCCAGTTACGCAAACAAGCGGCCAAGCTAAAGAACATCGGGATCAATTCCGGCTCTGACTTGCTGATCACCAAAACCAAGCAGCTGAGTGACCGCGCAGCCAAGATCGAGGCCGCCGCCAAACCCGCCCATCACGAAAGAGGTGCCGGGAACATCAAACTGGCCAACAGCGGCACACACGCGAAATCACTGATCACGCTGCCCGACGTCCGTGTGACAGCTCCGGATCAGCGCGACTTGTTTCGCACGGGGACAAAGTGGATCAACCAGGGTGACCGGGTTGTCCTGTTGGGCACCAACGGAACGGGAAAGACCCAGTTCGTCAAAATGATCCACCGGGCACTATTGGGAGAAGAGCCCGCGATACGCTGTGCGCCGAGCGTTGTTCTGGGATATTCTGATCAGCACCTCAGCCAGCTGGACGATGCGGATACGCCCATGAGTGCCGTGGCGGGCCAATTCGATGTTGGTGACCAGCGCGCACGCGGGTTGTTAGCCGGGGCCGGCGTCAACATTCAGATGCAGGACACCAGGATAGCCGCGTTGTCAGGTGGACAGAAATCGCGACTGGCGATGCTGGTGTTACGATTGCAAAACCCCAATTTCTATCTGCTCGACGAACCGACAAACCATCTGGACATCGAAGGACAGGAAGCATTGGAGGAAGAGCTAACCAGCCACGGTGCATCCTGCCTGGTCGTCAGCCACGACCGGAGTTTCCTGCGCAACGTGGGCACCCGCTATTGGCAGATCGAGCAGAAACGACTGATTGAAGTGGACGATCCGAAAGCCTTTCTCTCTGCTGAGATGTCGGGCTGACGTAAAAGCGCAAGGCGATCCCCACCCGCGGCTTGGGCCATCACCTTTTAGGCCGCCAAAATTAGTTTTGCTTAAGTTTCAAGAGCGCCAGGTGGCTCATCGCAGTCGGGGGACTTGACGATTTCCGCTACGTTACTTGCATCCGTCCGCGAAGTCCGTCCGTCATATTCTAATACAAACCGAAAACGCATAACCCCGTCGCGAAACATGGCATTCAAAACTCACATCACATCATTGCTGCGGCGCCAGCGGGAAGATCAGAGAACGGAGCCCACGCAAGCTGATTTGCGGCTGCTCGCACCGCTGACTGAGTTGCTGGATTTGAAACGCCCTCAACATGAGCTTTTGGAGGAAATTGAAGCAGAACTCGATACGAGCCAAGCGCAGCCCGTAAGATCAGTGGAAAAGTGGTGCGCAACGCTGCCATTGTTCCTGGCCTTTGCCTTCGGCGCTTTGATCGCTCTGGGTATTTCAGGAAACAGTCGCGACGGTTTAGAAATAAGCATCCGTTCGGAAGCAGACGAAGCCTGGCTGTCGTTGGGCGTGGTTACCCTGCGCGGCGCGGCCTTGCATGCATTTGTTGCGACCAAGTGCCAAGATCACTCTCATCTGACCATCGCTCTAACTAGTGGTCACAAAAACGAAAAACCCTCTCTGCGCGGCAAAACTGAACCGCATGCGCAGCTGCCAAGAACGCATTCTGGTGAAAAAATCCTGATGGCCTGCAACTTTTGACCCACGGCTCCCGTCCTTGCTAGATGCCAACAGAACGGGGAGACTGCCGTGGGAGTGACCAGACTGGTGCCCGCATCGGAATCGAAGAAAAGCGAAACCAAGCCCATGGCCGCGACAGAACAATGCCGACAACTGGCGCATTTGCTCGCGGCCTGCGCCGAGGGTGATCGAGCCGCATTTCGCCGATTTTATGACTTGAGTTCGCGCTATGTATTCGGCGTGATCCTTGCCATTATGAGAGATCGCGATCTGGCCAGAGACGTCGCGCAAGAGGCCTTTGTGCGCATCTGGAAAAGATCACACCAGTATCGCCCGGACAGCGGCAACCCGCTTTCCTGGATCGGCACAATCGCCCGAAACTGCGCAATCGACAGGCTAAGGTCCGAGCGTACGCGTGGTTTTGTAGAGTTCACAGATGACGTCCCGGAGTTCTCCGACCTTGATGACCCGGCAAGCCACACGCTCGACAGTCTGGTGATCCGGCGCCTCCTTGCGGACCTGCGTCCCGACCATCGCAAGGCGCTGATGCTTTGCTATTTTCAGGGTTACACCTACATCGAGCTCGCGGGTGTACTGGATATTCCCGTCGGCACCGCGAAAAGCTGGGTCAGACGCGGATTGGCAGCCCTACGCGAGGCAATGGAATGAAACAGGATACCGACAATACAATGCGTTCACAGGATAAAATGGTTAGTAATCTCGACACGATCCCCGCCATTCCGGGCACCATGCCGCAATTGGGCAATGGAGCTGACGAAACGCTCGCGCAGTTGGCACCATTGGCTCAATCTCTTCCGTCCGCCACGCCACCGTCCGATTTGTTTGCGGCCATTGAACGTGAACTCGACGCTGAACCGAAGGCCGCAACGCAGGTACAGCGAGCCGATGAGGGGGAGTGGACCAAACGGTCGGACCTGATCTGGAAAAAAATCCTCACGCGTGATCCTCAGAGCGGACGGTGTATGTATCTGTTGCGCTGCCTTCCCGGCGCGCGGATCAAACCACATATCCATGATCGCTCTGAGCATCTGTTTATTATCGAGGGTGAATTCTGGATGAACGGCAAGCTCTTCACGGCAGGAGACGCACAGTGCTCAATGCCAGGGACCGAGCATCATGAAATCACGATGCCAAACGGATGCTTGGTTTTGATCAGCGCCTAGATATGGGCCTGATGCACCCAATTGAGCAAGAAACTGGCCGACAACCACGGACCGAAGGCCAGTTTTTGCCGTTTCAGGATCAACGCATAGCAAAGTGCCGATACTGCTGCCAAGGCGACCAGCCCGGGCAGCGCTGCCCACCCCAGCCACGCCCCTGCCCCTGCGAGCAGTTTGGCGTCTCCAAGACCTAAGCCGTCGGTGCCTGTCCACCGGAAATATATCTCTCCGACAACCGCAAAAACCAGATAGCCTGAGACGACCCCGAATAGGTGTTGCACAGGCCAACCGGATGCGTAGATCGCCGAGACTATGAGACCCGAGATCACCAGCAAACCATTGGCAATATTTGGAATTCGCATGTGATTTATATCCCAGACGCTGATCCAGAGCAGCATCATTGCCAGCCAGATTGTGACGGTGATCGGTAAGGATTCATATGGCATATACGTCTTCTTTTCCAACGAGTGGCCTCATCTAACTAGCAATACGTGACGTGCCCTGAATTTGTTGCGCGGGCTGAAACTAATTCTCAAAGCCTGCCGTTTTAGTGATTACAGCTTGAACAATCCCTCGGCGGAAACCCGCGACTGGACCCAAACCGCTGTCGCGCAAAGCCCAGGCAAAAGATGCTTCTTTTGCCAACGGAGACGCTTTGCGTGGAACTGAAACGTGAGGAACGAAAATGAAAACCAACCGACCCCTTGCCATGAGCAACTTGCTAGCCGCAGCCATCATGGCCGCTGCAGCGCCGGTCACCGCGTCGTCTCATCGTGAGGCACCTGCCATTACCGAGCATCCCAAAGTGGATGGCACAGATTTCTACATCTTTCGCAGCTACGAGCCCGGGCGCGAAGACTACGTGACCTTCCTGGCCAACTACCAACCCTTGCAGGTCAATTACGGCGGACCGAGCTACTATACGATGGATGCAGACGCGCTTTATGAGATCCACATCGACAACGACGGCGACGCCATCGAGGATCTGACATTCCAGTTTGAGTTCGACAACCAATTGGCAAACGGCGGCCCGGGCATTGGCCTGGATATCAACGGTGAACAGGTAGCCATTCCGCTGAAATACGCAGGAAGCATTCTGCCCAACGATCAGTCTCTGCTGAACGAATCCGAGAGCTATGGCATTACTTTGGTTACGGGCGACCGCCGGAGTGGCAACCGTAGCGCCGTGACCCGTTCCGGTTCGAGCGATACTTCCTTCACAAAGCCACTCGATCACGTCGGCCTGAAAACCCTGCCCGACTATGACGGTTACGCCGATCAGTTCATCTACGATGTTGATGTGCCCGGCTGCGACACACCCGGTCGGGTCTTTGTCGGTCAGCGTTCAGATGCGTTTGCCCTGAACCTCGGCGAGGTATTCGACCTTATCAACCTTGTGCCCATCGAAGGCGACAGCGCGCCCGGAGCGGGCGATGGTGGCGGTCAGGTTGGTGGTATCACGCAGAGCCGTGCCAATGATGACGTCTTCGGCAAAGTCAACGTATCGACCATCGCGCTGGAAATGCCGATTTCCTGCCTGACCTCTGGGGATGAGACGGTGATTGGCGGCTGGACCACTTCGAGCCTTGCCCAGGCCGAACTGGAAGATGCCACACCGGGCTATGAGGCGACCTCGAAGATTGGTGGCGCGTGGGTACAACAGTCCCGTATCTCTACACCTCTGGTCAACGAGGTCGTCATCGGCATTCCCGACAAGGATCGCTTCAATGGATCGGAGCCAATTGATGACGTTGAACTTGCGACATATGTGACCAACCCTTCCTTCCCTGCGCTGGTCGATCTGTTGTTCCGGGGTGATCTGGGCGCGACAGATAACATCGCGCCCTCGAACTTCCCGCGGCAGGATCTTGTCACGACTTTCCTGACCGGCTTTCCTGGTCTGAACCAGCCCGCGAATGTGCAGCAGGCAGAGATGTTGCGTCTGAATACCGCGATCGTGCCAACGCCGAGGGCCAACCAGCATACGCTGGGTGTCGTCGGCGAAGATCTTGCGGGTTTCCCCAACGGGCGTCGCCCGGGCGATGACATCATTGATGTCACGTTGCGGGTCGCCATGGGCGCGCTCTGCCATCCCGTGCCTTTGGGTGCAGAGCTGGGCATCGACGGGGCGGTCGAGGATGAGGCAAGCGATTTGATCAACCTCGGGCTTTGTGCGGAAGCTGACGCGCCTGTCGGTGCAGAGGCCTTTACCGATGGCGCGCCCATTGCTGCCACTGAATTGCAAAACCGCTTCCCATACCTGAACTCGCCAATCCCAGGATCGCCCAATTGATCCTGATAAAAGAGAGGAAATCCCGATGAATACTCCCTATGTAAGAGCAGGCTGTTTCGCGCTGATAGCCGCCCTTCTGGCTGCATGTTCCGGTGATGATGCGGTCGGGGGCCAGACCGGCCTTGCAGCCGCACTCGCCGCCCTTGGAAGCGATTTTCAGACAGCGTTCAATCAGGGTCGCAACGACGCACCCATCAATGTCGACCTCGCGACACTGACGCTGAACCGCACAGCAGAACCGTTCGAATTCTGAGTTGAGCCAAGACAGTGTTGACCTTCAGGCGTCGCGGGAAAATCCTGCGGCGCCTACTTATTTGGCGATTGCTCAGAAGGCAGATCAATCACCCGCCCCGACTTGGGGTCGCGTAGCACCCGACGATCATAGGTCATCGTTACATCTCCTACAGTTGCTGTCACCGAGATATCATAGTTGTGAGATTGCCAGCCTGCGAGCGCTGGTTGCACCACCCCCAGATCAGAAAGATCGGCACGGATCAGAAAACCCTGCGACGCCCGACGTGCGCCTAAGCTACGGGCAACAATTGCGTTGGCAAAGACCGCTTCAAGCACGGGTTCCGAGGCGGTGTTCAAATTGATCGTAGCCGGTTGCAGCAGCGTCGTCACATAGGGGTCGAGCACGGCAACCGAATTAGCGCTGATCCCATACATCAACAACGCGTCAACAGACGGCAGCGGCCCCTTACGAGCCACGACATCGACAATCTCCGCTCCCAACTCAGGAGGGAGATCCAGCGCTCCCAGCAACTGATCGAACACACGTTTTTGGGTAAGGGCGTTGCCTGTGAGACTGTTGAGATCAAACCGTCCTTGCGCATCGGTCACGGAAACCGAATACGATCCAAAGTCAAACGCGGTTTCTTGCTGGGCCACCAGCGCCCATGGCTCTCGCAGGTGATCACTCTCCGGGGCAGTCATCAGATCGCGCCTCAGAGCGGTTCGCAAGGAGGCAACCCCACCTCTGGCAAGCGCATATGCCTGGGCGCGATCCTTGGTCTGCCGAACGTCCTTAATAGCCGTTTCCTGCGAGGTCAGCATCGTCTGCACGAGTGCCGCGGAAATCGCCATGACCAGAAGCACGTTGATCAGGGCAACGCCATCGTCGGACCTCTGCGGGATCATTCTGGCCAACGAGGGATGGACGACAGCGGCACCAATCTGCGGATCGCCCGGTTGGTATCGCCCTCTGGCAAAAGGTTGATTTCAACCGCCTGAATTTCACCAACGTCTGTTACGTTCCAGAACGCGCGCGCTGGATATACCAGAACCTGTTGGACGAGGGCCGGCTGTTCGGAACGCTCGATCCTGCGGTGCAGCCCCTTCTGAGATGAGAAGTACGTGACACGGTCCGCTGATGAAACCAGCGTGATCCGATCCTCTTCGAGTACAGAAAGGCCTTGTGATCGCAGAACATCCGCCTCGAATATACGAAGCGCCAAATCCATTTGTGAAACCGCCTCCAGGCGGCCATCCGTCTGTCGATCTGTGCGCACAATGGCATCAAGCACATTGAAGCTTGCCAGACCGATTAACGAAAAAACGGAAAGCGCGACAAGCATCTCGATCAATGTCACACCCGACTGCCCAGCCCGCGTTGTCATCCGACCTTGACGATCCGGCCGTTGTTGACCTGCAGAATGGCCAGATTACGCATGCAGGTTCGATCTTTGCGGAATGAGCATTGGCCCAGAAGCCCTTCGACGGGCGCATTACCGGCCAGCTGTACCTGACCTCGCCGATCTCTTGGCAGGCCAAATGCAAGCATGACGGCATCAACGGCCAACCCGGAAATGATCCCCATTTCTTCCCCCAGCTCATTTTGATAACTGGAGGAAAGGCGTCCAAAGAGAGTTGGATCGGGGCCGGTGAAGCTCATGGATTTGATATCCCCAAGAGTATCCGGCGGCACATCCGCCCATTGCAGCGAGCCGATCACCGCCTTGCCGGCACTACCGGCCATCCGCGCAAGCTTCAGGCCCTCTGCGTCAGCGGCCGGTATGTAAATGCTGTCAGCCGCTACGCCATCGGCGTTTGCATTCAGACGCCGGTTAAAATCACCTGGGTTTGCGTTCTGAATGGGCGGCATCAGTTTGACACGTTGCGCGCGGGCGGCGCGTGCCAAGGCTTCAGCCGACCGCACGCCGAACGCCCCACCAGGCTGGAGCATGGCCATGCTGCCAAATCCCTTTTGCTTGGTAAAGGCAACCGCCGCCTCTGCCGAATGCGCCGGTGTCACACCAAACACCCAGGCTCCGGTTTCTGTCAGACGATCATCATTGGAAAGTGAGATGACCTGCGCCCGCGGTTTGGTTTTCATCACGGACGCAGTATGGTCAGCGAACAGCGGACCTACGATGACCTCTGCGCCCGCGCCGTCAGCCAATCTTGCGGCTGCGGCAGCGCCCACGGGCGATGGCCCGGTGTCAAAAATCTCGACACGTTGCCGCAAGCCGCTGCGATCCTCGACAAGCCAGACCGCCTTGGCCATGGACTGCCCCAGTCTGGCCTGTGGCCCAGTGAGGGGAAGCAGCATGGCCGTACGGGCGGGCTCTGTCGGGATCAGTGTGCGGCTTTGAGAAGGTGCCACACAGGCACTAAGCAAAGGTAGACTTCCTGTCGCGGCCAGACAGCCAAGCAATTTTCGCCGCGTAAATGTATGCATTCCAGGGATTCCTTTTGTTTTCTGGCCCGGTCAGACCACCAGATTATTGAGGTTCACGATGGGCAGGAGGATGGCCAGCACCAGCAACATCACGACCCCGCCCATGACGAGCAGCACCAGAGGTTCAACAAGACCGACCAGCGCCTTGACGATCGCATTGAGCGAGAGGGCAGTGTCTTGAGCGTATCGAGCAAGGGAAAGCGGCAACGAGCCTCCTGCTTCGCCGCTTGCCACCATGGTAATCATCATTGGCGAAAAGATACCGTGGCTGGACAAGGCTTGCGACAAGGCCGCCCCGTCGCGCACGGCATTCGATACTTCTGTCAGCGTGGCGCGATAGGCGAGGTTGCTCACCGTACCGCTCGCAGCTGCCAGGGCATCGTCCAGGCTGACGCCGCTTTGCGTAAGAGTTGCGAGCGTGCCGGCAAACTGTGTTGCCGCGATTTGCCGGACAAGTCTGGTTCGCAACAAGATGCGATGCCACGTCATGTGCAGCCTCGGTACCTGAAGCGCGCGCCAGATTGCGAAAGCCGCAGCAAGCAGCCCTGCAACGAGGTAAGGCCACCAGATTAAAATACCGTCGCTCAGCGCGATCAGACCGAGCGTCAGGCCCGGCAAATCCGCGCCCCGGCTTGCAAAAACACGCACGATGTCCGGCACAACGAAAACCAATAGCGCAATGACAACGGCCAAAGAAACAACCGCCAGGATTGCCGGGTAAATAAGTGCCAGTTGAACACTGTTTTTATTTCGTGACTTGCTCTCCACATGGTCGGCCAGATGGCCCATCACCGCACCCAGTTTACCCGCCGCTTCCCCGGCCCGAACGGATGACACATAAAAGGCGTCAAATATTTTCGGATGTTTTGACAATGCAGCGGCAAGGCTCTGACCTTCGACAATATCGGTTTTCAGCCCGTCAATCATGCCCGCGAGACGGGCACCGGATTGCCGGGCGATGGCCGTCAAAGCGTCGTCAATTCGCACGCCACTTTCGAGCAACGTCGCCAATTGTCGGGTCAGTACTGCCAGTTCACCCGGCGATACGGATTTCCGGATCGCAATCGACGGCAAAACCGCGAATTCCGTTTGTTTGACGTCCAACGGAATGAGGTTCCGACTGCGTAAAACGCTGGTAGCTGTCTGTATGTCGGCGGCTTCGAGCTTTCCCCGCTGTGTCTCCCCCGAATTCGTTGCAGCAATATATTGGAAACGTGGCATGCGTCACTCCGCAGTTTCGTAAGTCACGCGCAGGACCTCTTGAGGCGTGGTCAAGCCAGCGCGGATTTTCTGAAGACCATCCGCGACAAGGCTTTGCGCGGACTCGCGTGCGATCAATTGCAGATCCGCCTCCGATAAACCGTCGGTGACGCCCCGTTCGAGCCGGGGCGTGGCTTCAACCACCTCATAGAGAGCGACGCGACCGCGGTAGCCGGATTGGCCGCAGGAGGCACACCCGGTCCCACGTTGCACGATATCGTTTCGCGTCGTTCCCAGAGCTTCTGCTTCGTGGCGGGTCATGGTATCGGGCGCTGCGCAATCGGAGCACACTCGCCGCACAAGACGCTGGGCAATTACGCCCCGCACCATCGGCGCCAGAAGGAACCGTTGCACCCCCAGATCAACCAGCCGGTTGATACTGCCCACCGCCGTATTCGTATGCAGCGTTGACAGAACCAAATGCCCCGTCATGGCGCTTTCCACCGCGATCCGCGCAGTCTCGCCATCCCTGATTTCACCCACCATGATTACATCAGGATCCTGTCGCAGAATTGCGCGCAGGCCCCGCGCGAATGTGAGATCAGTCGCCGTGTTCACCTGCATCTGACCGATGCCTGCAAGCGCGTATTCGATAGGATCTTCGATGGTCATGATGTTGCGTTGGCGATCATTGAGCGCATCCAACGCGGCATAAAGCGTAGTAGTCTTGCCCGACCCGGTTGGCCCGGTCACCAGGACAATGCCGTCAGGGGATTTCAGCATCCGCCTGAATGCAGCGCCCGCCGTATCTCCCATCCCCAAACCAGACAGGCCCACGCGGGTCTGGCCCCGATCCAGCAGTCGAAGAACGACCCGCTCGCCATATTGCGCCGGTAAGGTCGAGATACGTACATCCAGTTCGAAATCGCCAACGCGCAGGGAGACCCGGCCGTCCTGGGGCACACGTTTTTCGGAGATGTCCAGCTTTCCCATCACTTTGATCCGGCTGCACAACAACGGCGCCAATGCCCGGGAGGGCTCAAGCACATCGCGCATGACACCATCGATCCGGAAACGCACGACAAGACGTTTCTCCTCGACCTCAATATGCACGTCCGACGCCTTTTCACGGGTTGCCTCTAGCAAGAGCGCATTGATCAAGCGCACCACCGGTGCGTCGTTGCGTTGATCCAGCAAGTCATCTACAGCTGCCGCACTGTCCGCGAGCGCCGCGAGATCACCACCACCCACATCCGCCTGAGCGGCGCCAGCGGCGGCGTGAGAATTGTCGCGATACATCGTCTCCATACGTGCCGCCAACACGGTCGCCGAAACCTTGCGCAGCTTTAACAGGCGAGATTGATGCCGCTGCACCTCAATCAAGGCTGCCACGGACGTCGCCTCGGTCATCAGACAGGTTTCGCCGTCTTCCAGAACAAGCAACCCATGGTCTCTGGCAAAGGCGTAGGAAAGCTGTCCGGTCATCGTGCAGGCTCCAGTGTGATCCGTGTCGAAACTGTCCCGGGTGCCGTGCGCCTTCCCATTTCGACCGCGCTGATGCGCAACCCTTCCTCTTGCGTCAAAGACGCCAGCCAAGCGATTACAATCGCAAATGGCGCGTCATCCAAGGTCACGGACATGGCTGTCCCCGACGGCTCCATTCGGCGTATCAAAAGGTTCGCCGCTTCGGCGCTTTGGGTCAGGATGCCTTGAATGGGACGGGGCGTGTTTGCAACAACCGTACCGTCGCTGGATGCCAGAATATCAGCTATGGCATCAGCTTTCTGGATGCGTGTCAGGCTTTCAGCTTTCAACGTGATCATGGGCGAGATCAACGCGATCCAAATCGCCCAGGCCAAAACTGGTGGAACACCGGCCAATAGAAACCGGATTTCCCGTGCTGACAGACTGCGCTTCACGACGCATCCCTCACCTGCAGGAGGATTTCAGCACCGCTTTCAGTCGCGGTTGCCGTGCCGCTCGTGACCTCCATACCCGCATCGCTCAATGCGACTTCAGTGGCTTGCAAGGAGCTGAACTCGCGACCCTGAACAAGTAGTGTCAGCACGTCTTCCTGCGCGCCGTAGCGCAATTCGCGAAAAGTGAGTTGAGCATCCTGAGCGTCCAAAGCACGCGAAACCTGCGCCAATAGTTTCATGAAACGATCCTGTCTCTGGGGTGCGATTTGTTCCGAAATTCGTGCCGCGATCTGAAAAAACGGTTGCTCTATCGAAGCATCCGGTACGCGCTCTGCGAGAGCAGCAGCCAAAATTGCGGCCCGCCGGTCAGCAATTGCGGCCAGTGCGCGGGCATCCACGGCCAAAAGTGTGAGTTGTCCGATAGCGCAGATGATCAGGGCTATTGCCGAAAACCTGACAAAACGGCGTGGCGCCCTTTTGCGATGTTTGAAGGCTCCGCGTCGCAAGTCCATCTGCAGATCATTCGGGTCCGCTGGTGGCGGGTTGCTCGAAAGATCGGTGACGTCCGGTCCTGAATCCAATGGGCCTGTTAGCGAAAAAAGTTCCGGTTGACCGCCGGCGTTCCAGAACGTTGTAAAATCGTCAGCGCGACAAACAAAGCCGGTTGCATCCGTTGCACGGACATAAACTACCGATGCCTCACACCACAAGTTCCACGCATGGCCGTCGGTTTCGGGTCGCGGAATACCAAGCACATCCGGCAAGGCAGCGCCCGGAAGATCAACGTCGGGGATGGCTCTCGCCAGCGCATCATCGTCGCAACAGGCTACAAGGTAATGGCCGTCCTCGAACGACGGACCCAGTGTCAGCTCCGCATGTTCGCAAAGCTGACCGCTTAGCGCAAATGCCATCGCCTTGAGGCGTTGACGAGGCGACTTCAGCGGCAGTAACACATTGAAAAGACTGACCGTCCCGGTCGGTAGGACAATCGGCGCCGGACGATTGGCCTCACGCGCGGCATCGTTCAACCGCGCGGCAAGCGCATCACTAACACCCGGGATGCCACGCCCTGGCGACACGGGGACGAGAGCACGCGAGGGCAGGCCCTCGTGGTTTCGTCCAGTGATAGCGCAGCCGTCACCACATTGTGCAACCATTTGATTTTCCACAATAAAAAACTTTTCAACGCGATATTTCGTGTCTATGTACCCAGAATTACGAGACTCGAAAGGAAATGGTTTCATGAACCGACTCACACTCAAACCGCGCTCCCATCGCCCGACAGATGCAGGCGTCACATTGATCGAGATGATGGTGGTACTTGTGATGATCTCTGTTGTAGCGGCCATCATCGTCCCAAATGTCATCGGCCGTCCCGATGAGGCACGGGCCAGTGTTGCTCAAACGGATCTGCGCTCCATTGCCAGTGTGCTGGAGCTATACCGCCTTGACAATCGGCGCTATCCGACCACCGGACAGGGTTTGTCTGCCTTGGTCGACCGCCCTGTCAGCCCACCCGTTCCCCGGAATTGGCCCGAGGGCGGATACCTCACCACACTTCCACAGGATCCATGGGGCAATGCCTATCTGTATCAATCGCCCGGGTCAGCGGGCGCGTTCGACCTTGTATCGCTCGGAGCAGATGGCGTGCCGGGTGGTGACGGGACAGCAGCCGATATTGCGCTCGACGGACATCCCGCAAAGCTCCCATCAAGATGAGCAACCGCCGGAATGACGCCGGAGTCACGCTGGTCGAAATGCTTATCACCCTTGTTGTGATCGGCGCGATGGCCGGTGCCGTCGCCTTGGCCATCGCGCCAAAGTCAAGGGGCAACTCTGCTGAGCTTATGGCGCTCAAATTGTCGGCCGATCTTGCCCGGGCTGTTCAATACGCAATGGATCATGATCAGGCTTTCGGTGTGAAAGCGGGGCAGGATGGGTACAGCTTTTGGGTTGCCGATGGAAAAGACTGGCAGCCGCATCCGGCGGCTTCGCTGCACGATCTGAAACCTTTTGGAGAGAACTTGCGTATCTCGGTGCAGGACCATGAAGATGTGGTCTTTGCCGTGTCGCGGTATCTGGTGCCTAGGGCCCGGACACCATGGCAGGTAACATTGAAGCAGGGAGCTTTGACGCATCTTGTGACCTTTGACGGGATCACAGCGCGGATCGCTCTGGCAGGCGGAGACTAGACAGGATGCGACGTGCACAGGACGCTGGATTTACCCTCATCGAAGCGCTTGTTGCCCTTGGCATCCTGTCGACCGCATCGATCTTCTTGTTGGCCATATCGCAGTCGCATGTCGCCCGCGTCGGACAAGTTTCGGATCGTAGAACCGCGCTCTGGATCGCTGAAAACCGGCTTGTTGAGCTTGAACTGGGTATGGCAGATTTGCCCGCAGAGGTGACCGTGCTGGACGCGCTTTGGCGAATTAACACCGACAGATCCGCGACCTCTGACCCCGATTTGACCCGCGTGGACATCCGCGTGGCCGCAAGCGGAGGAGGACTTACCACCGCTTCGGCGCTGCTGACCGGATTTGTCGAAACCCGGAAAGCAGGTGGATCATGAAATTTGATCCATGGCATCTGGGACAACTCGGAATTGGTCTTCTGGTCGCCGGGCCCCTGATCTGGCAGATGCCTTCGGTTGTGCGACATTCGCTGGGTATTGTGGTACTGGAACAGCCCGAACGCACCATCAACCAGACAGACACTGATGACCCAACGGTCGACCTGACGGCGCTGTTGGCCTTTCGCCCCTTTGGACGCGCAGCAGCCGAGGCGACAATAGACTTTGGTGCGCCTACCAACGCGCTGCCTGATCTGACATTGAATGGTGTTCTGAAGTCGGCGAGAGCGGAGGCTTCCGCCGCACTTATCTCGGTGGCAGACGTTCAGGATCTTTTCCGCGAAGGAGACCCGATTTCCGAAGGGCTTCGCGTTGAATCCGTCGCCTCCGACCACGTTGTTATCTGTTCAAGAACCAAGAAAATCATTCTGACGTTTGAAGAAACCCAGGAAACAGAGGGTGAAAAAACCAAAAATGCCGCCGCCGAGACGCCGATCAACGACCGCCTGCGGGCGGCCGCTGTTGTCGCGGATCGCACGTCCCGCACGGGCCTTCCCGAAACCACGCAGGAATACATCGCCTATTGGCGTCAGAAGATACGTAAGAACCCGCAGGCCGTTCTGGACACGATTGGGCTGGAACCCGTCGGTGATGGCTACCGCATTGCCCAAAAACACAACCGCGGCGTTCGGCTCGCGGGACTGCAGGCTGGTGATCTGGTGCGGAGTGTCAACGGCAAGTCGGTTGGTAATCCGAAGGAAGATCGCAAGACATATGATGCCATCGCTGCATCTGGCCAAGCGCGCATTGAAGTTCAGCGCGGCGACAGGCTGCTCACATTTTCATTTCCGCTTAGGTGACCGCTTTGACGTTTTTCAGATCAACGCTTGCAGCCGGGCTATTGATGGTCTCGCCGCTTCTTGCACAGGAAGCGGAAGATGGCTTCATCATCAATCTGCGCGATACCGACATTACTGTGCTGGCCGAGCAGGTAGCACAGATCAGCGGTCGGACACTGATTGTTCATCCTGAGCTGCGCGGCGAAATAACGGTTGTTTCGGCGGAACCCTTGGACACCGAAGGCGCCTGGGAGCTTTTCCAGTCGATCCTGAGAGTGCGCGGATTTCAGGCGGTCCAAAGCGGCGCGATCTGGCAAGTCCTGCCCTTGGAGACCGCCCGCACCGCCTCGCGCGTCACAGGTGCCCAAAAACCCGGCAGCCAGGATTTTGTGACGCGGCTTGTCATCCTGGACCGCTTGCCATCTGGCGAGGCCGTTCGCGTGTTGCGCCCGTTGGTGGCGGTGTCAGGCTCGATTGAAGCGCTGGAAGAACCGAACGCAGTGCTGATCACCGACACATTGGAAAGTACCGCGAGGATCATGCAATTGGTGGCGGAGCTGGATCAGGAAGACACCCGGCAATCACGTGTGCTGCGGTTTCAACATACCCAGGCATCCGTTATCGGCTCTGCAATTGCAGAAGTATTGGGGCCTGACCCAACCGGCGCGCGCCTGTCTGTAGACCCGATGTCCAACACGCTGCTGGTCAGAGGATCGCTGGAAGATCTGGATGAAATTCAGGCGCTCGCCAGTTCGATGGACGTGCCCCCCGAAGAAAACCCACAAATTGCGCTGACGACCGAAGTGATCCGGTTGCGCTTTGGCGAGGCAACGCAGGTGGCGGAGCTGGTACGGGCCACGTTGACCGGATCAGCCGGATTGACCAACCCCGTTTCAGAAAGCCTCGAAAGCGAGAGCCTCCAGAGTATTGCCGTAACCGATGGCATCGAAGACGTTTCGGTGCAGGCCTCCACCGAGCTGAATGCAGTCGTTGTGCGGGGAACGGCGGCACAAATCCGCGAAGTTGTGGCATTGGTTGGGCGTCTTGATCAAAGGCGGGCACAGGTGCTGATCGAAGCCGCTATCGTGGAAGTTTCGGGCGATGTGGCGCAGCGGCTGAGCGCACAGCTTGGTTTTGGTGATCTGGCACCACCCGGTGGGCTGGCAGCGACATCATTCAGCAACGGCGGCGTGTCACTGGGCTCCGTCCTTGCAGCAATCGGTGTGCCCAACGCGTCTTTGGCACCAGCGGGAGGCAGTTTCAGCATCGGCAATGACAACTTCGGGCTTCTGCTGCAGGCACTGAACCAGACCAGCAAAGCCAACTTGCTGTCCACGCCATCCCTGACGACACTAGACAATCAGGCCGCGTCCATCGTGGTCGGGCAGAACGTACCGTTTCGTACAGGCTCCTTCGCCACGGACGGCAACACCGTGCAGCCATTCACCACCATCGAGCGACGGGATGTCGGCATCACCATGAATGTACTGCCAAGGGTCAACGCGGGTGATGTCGTCCGACTGGACATCAGCCAGGAGGTATCCTCCCTGGTGAACGCCAATCTGGAAGGCGCCGCAGATCTGATCACCAACCGCAGGTCCATACAGACAAGTGTTCTGGCAGATGATGGCGCGACTATCGTTCTTGGCGGTCTGATCACACGTGATGACCTGGAGAGCCTGCAAAAAGTACCCGGTGCAGGTGATATCCCGCTCCTCGGCAATCTTTTCAAGTCACGGAGCACCACCCAAAACCGCAGAACGCTCTTTGTCTTTCTCAAACCCACCATCCTGAGATCAGCGCCCGACATACGCAAAACCTATGATGCGCGTCTCAAGGCATTGAGCGCGGCCCGTGTAGAGCAACAAGGCAAGGCAAAGGTGCCGCGTGCGCCGGTCAAACTGGAAATCGGAGGACTTTATTGATGAACAATTCGATAGCCGTCGATGGCAGCAACAACGTAACACCTCTTCGGCGGGTTGAGCCTGACCTGTCTGATCTCATCCGCCGCGTCGCCTCTCGCGACCGAGCGGCCTTCGATCAGTTATATCTGGTGACGTCGCGCAAGCTATTTGGCGTTACTTTGAGAATGCTGAAAGATCGCGCGGAAGCCGAAGACGCGCTACAGGAAGCTTACGTACGCATCTGGCAAAAAGCGGATCGCTTCCGACCAGGTCAGGCACAGCCGATGTCCTGGTTGATCGCAATTACACGCAACCTGTCCATTGACCGCTTGCGGCGCCGAAAAGCACCATCGGTTCCCATTACCGATGCCTTCGATATAGCTGACACCGCACCCGGACCCGAAGCGATGACAGCCCATTCGATGCAGCGCGCGCAGCTCGATCAATGTCTGGAGAAGCTAGGTGCTCGCAAAGCTGAAGCCGTGCAATCAGCCTATATCGAAGGCTACAGCTATCAGGAACTCGCTGACAGGTTTCAAATCCCGTTGAACACCATGCGTACATGGCTACGTCGAAGTCTCCTGTTGCTGCGCGATTGCCTGAAGGAGAATTCGCAATGAATGTCACCGACACGCAGGACGCAGATGCCGCCGAATATGTCGTTGGTCTCATGGGTCACGCCGATCGAATCGCGTTTACCGAGCAACTGAAGACAGAACCTGCTTTGGTTCAAAGTGTCTTCGCATGGGAAGAGCGCCTTGCGTCCCTCAACATCGAATATCACCTGGCGAGCCCGCCCGACTGGGTGAAGAGGGCCATTGATCGACGCTTGTTTGGCAAACCAGGAACAGTCGGGCGCAGTACATGGCGCTCGCCCTTCTTACCAACTCTTATCGCGGCAGGGCTGGCAGCGGTTCTGGTGATTTTCAGTTCGCAATTGTGGCCCAATTCACCGGAATATGTTGCGCGTTTGGAAGCCATCGAAACGGGATACTCTTTCCAGGCCAGCTATGATCAGGGAGATCAGTTGTTGACAGTCACACCGCTTGAAAGCCAGCGGCCAGAGAACACCGATTTCGAAGTTTGGCTCATTGGCGACAATGGTGTGCCTCTTTCATTGGGCGTCCTGCCCCCCGGTGGGCAGATAACTTTGCGATCAGATGTCTCGATAGCGCAGGGGCTGACATTGGCCGTCAGCCTGGAACCTCTTGGCGGTTCCCCAACCGGAGCCCCTACAGGGCCGGTTTTATCCGCAGGAATTTTGAACGATGTTTAGAATACTGGGCTTGTTGACGGCGATGATCCTCGGCGGGATGGCAGAAGCCCACGAATACTGGCTGGAACCATCCGCGTTCCTGCTGGAACCGGACGAGGAACTCTCCGTTACCGTGCGCGTAGGCGAGGTCCTTGAAGGGCGTGCCTTCCCATTCGATCCACGCGCTTATAAGGAGGTAATTTGGGCGGGACCCCGCGATCAGGTCGATCTCAGCACGCAGCAAGTACGGGCAAAAATCAGGGAATTGCAGCCTTTTGGCAACGGTCTGCACAGCCTCACGGTTTCGTCCTACGACCAAACTCTAACATATAAAAATCGGAACGATTTGCTGAGTTTCCTGAAATCGGTCGGTCAGGAGGCACTAATTGAAGAGCTGTCTGATCAAGACCTTCCAGCCACGAGCGTTACGGAGATGTACCGCCGATCGTCAAAGCTTCTTGTCCACTTTGGGACACTTGATGGCGAAGATAGCCGCAGGAGCTTAAGTCGTGAATGGGTTGCCATGGGAAATGGCTTTGTTTTGTTTGACCAAGACGGCGTCGCGGCAAATCAATCCGTTCAGATTCTTTGCCGCTCGCAGGAAACCGGCGCGGTGTCCATGTCGCTGACCATGAAAACCCATGCCGCCGGTCAGGTATCGCCTCGCCTGCCCGAGGGATCGGTTTGCTTGCTGAATTCGGTTTTTGTCGAGCCGGGGGGAGCCAAAAGTGATTTGAAAAGTGACTGGGTATCGTTGCATTTCAAAACGTTTCCCTGAAGACAGACGACCAATGCGGGCACGAAAATCCGCGACGCAAGCACGTGATGGCACCCTCCCAATGCGGTGACCATAGATACGCGTCGGTTAGGTGATCTGGCCGCCTTGGTTGAGCTTTCCGCCACCTTTCTTGTCAATCATCAAACGATGTGCAAGTTTGCGGACAGCTTCAATATCCCCCGGTTTCAGTATGATTTCGCGTCGAAAATTCTTCTCCATTTTGCTTGTTCCGTTCGTCGGACACCAATTAGGCGGCATTGCCAAACTTGGAGAGCGCTGGGTTGTTCGGAACGGATGGATACTTTCGACCAACGACATTGAAAGGCTGCGCGATCATCATAAGAACAGGGGCTGATCTTGCTGCGATATCTGACCCCTGAAACCGAAATTTCGCCAAAGTATGATGTATGTGTGATCGGCGCGGGTGCTGCCGGCATTTCCTTGTCTCAAAAATTACGTTCAAGAGGGCAAACGGTCTTGCTGGCCGAAGGCGGCGGCGAAGACTGGGAAGACGACTCGCAGGCAATATACCAGGGTAGCGTTGAGGGCGATGAGTACTTTGACATCGAAACCGCGCGTCTGCGTTTCTTTGGCGGCACCACAAATCACTGGGGGGGGATGTGCCGCCCGCTGGAGGAGTTGGATTTTCAAGCAAAACCCGGTTTTCCGCTTACCGAGTGGCCTATCTCGCGTAGCGATCTCGATCCGTTTCTGGATGAAGCCCGCGAAGTTGTCGAAATCCCGGAATTCCCAGACGACAGCGCGCTGGAAGGCACGGATGATCTACGCAGAGTTCATTTTGTTTTCTCGCAACCGGTACGTTTTGCAGAGAAGTATCGCGAACCGTTTTCCTCCGACCCCGGCATTGATGTCTTGCTGCATGCCAACGCCCAGGAGGCCATGTTAGACGACCAGAAAATAACATCCGTCCGTTTTGAAAACTACTCCGGCCATTCGGTTGTCGTGAAGGCAGATGCGTTCGTTCTTGCCTGCGGCGGCATCGAGAACAACCGCATTTTATTGCAGTGGAATCGGGATCACAACAATGGGTTAGGCAACAAAAACGACCTTGTCGGACGTTATTGGATGGAGCATTTGACCCAAACCATCGGTGAGGTTGCTTTTTGCGAAGGGACGTCTTTTGGGGATGATGACGTTTACCTGCCCTTCTCGCGAAGCCGATTGTACGTTGCTCCGACACAACGGTTTATGACCGAAAATGGGTTGCTGAACTGCCGAATCCGGCTTGACCGCGACCCGGATATGGACTGTACCCCACCAAGCTGGATAGCCAAGTTATTGGGCACGGCGCCCGAAGTGCCTGCCCGGATCGCGTGGTTGCGCAGCTCATCGGAACAAGAACCTGTGTTTGAAAACCGTGTTACACTGTCCTCGGACGTAGACCGATTTGGCAATCCGCGTGCGAAGTTGCACTGGCGTCGAAGCGATCTGGACCGAAGGACATTTCGAGAACCGGCACTAGCCCTTGGACAATTTTTTGCAGAAAAAACCAAGGTCAGGATGCGTCTGGATGACTGGGTCTTATCATCTGAGCTTGAGTTTAGTTGTGAAGGCGGTGGTCATTGCCCCGGCGGCTACCATCACATGGGTGGGACGCGAATGGCGGCAAGCCCGGAAACGGGTGTTGTGGACTTGAACGCTCAAGTATTTGGAAGTGATAATCTTTTCTGCGCAGGCTCATCAGTTTTCCCTTCTGGCGGTTTTTGCAACCCGACGTTTTCTATTGTTCAGCTTAGCCTGCGATTGGGCGATTATCTTGCAGACAGGAACCTAAAATAGCGGGCTGGGATATTTCATGCACCTGCCGCCTGCGACAGGTGTTGAGCTAGTCGCCTGTTGGCATGTCACTCGCCCGCAGGCATGGTTTTGTAAGGCGCAATCGCAAGCGCCTGCCGTGTGTCTTCCAGCGTTTTCAAAAACCTCAGAGAAGCGTCGATGCGGGCCTGAACCTCTTCGATCTTGCTGGCGAGAAACGCATCGCCGTCCAGATCATCCCCGTCCGCGGCATCAAGTTGCGATAGCAGGATTGCGAGATCTCCGATGCTGACCCCCGCTGCCTGCGCGTCCCGAACGACCTCCAGCGTCATGATCGCCTCTTCCGGGTAGGTTTTGTAGTTATTGCCGCCTTCGCGACCGCATACCGGTATCAGACCCTGCTTTTCATATAAGCGGATCGCGTCGCGGCTAAACCCGGATCTCTTTGACAGTTCTCCAATACGCATCTAAAACCATTGATTATGAACCATGGTTTAGATTCCATGGTTTTGAAGCACAAATCAAGGAGAATATTATGGGAAAGAGATGCCAGAGTTGTGGAATGCCCTTTGATAGGGACCCTGAAGGTGGCGGCATCGAGAAAGACGGAAGCCGCAGCGTAACTTATTGTTCGCTTTGTTACGCAGACGGGGCATTTCGCCATCCTGGAGTATCCGTCGAGGAGTTTCAGTCACACTGCGTGGATGCCTTGACCGCCAAAGGGATGCCCCGGATTATGGCTTGGGCCTTTACCCGCGGAATTCCAAAACTTGATCGATGGACGGCCTGAAGAGCTCCCAGCTGAAAAATGCAGGCAGATCAGTCGTGTCGCATAAGCTCTTTTACAGCACACGTTGCCCTATCGACCGGATTTCATATTGTCGATGGCAGCACGGGCGCTTTGAGACAAGCTGCGAATTTCGGTGCTGATATGCGCGAACCCAGCCCCTTGATCGCCGAGCCGCGCAGCTTCAACGGAAGCGTTGATCGCGACGTAGAAAATTTTCTTACTTATCACATCCAGTTCCGCGATCGAATGTTTCGACATATTGGCGTGCTTGTACTGTCGCGACAGAACCATGGTCAAAAATGTTTCGCGCAAGACATTGATGGCTTCGAGAACTGCTGGGCGCATCGTTTCACGAATCGACTTCAGGACGGCGGCGCGCCGATCAGGATCGGTCTGATCAGAAGCGAAATCTCTCAAAAGCTCATGTGTCTGGTCCACAGAGTTGGCAGCGACCTGGCAAATTTCGCGGTGCGCTGCTTCAACCATAGCCCCTTCTGCCTGAAAATACTCGCTGCCCGACGAACGCAGCAAATCCGCCGCACGGTCCATTCTTCCAGAAACATCCTGAATGTCCGCATTGCCGCTCTCTTCAAGAACGAAGTCGATCGGAATCCACAGCACTGGAAGAATCTCATCTTCAAGCTGCACAACGGGATCTTTGGTCCAGTCCAGATTTAGTTCCATATCAGGCCTTCGTATTAACGCTGAGCCGATGACTATCATTGATAGGTTAATCAGGTGTTCGAAAGATCATGTCCTCAAAACCGAAAGTTGGTCTCAGAAACCGGGCAAGCAGCAGCGACAAAACATCCCTACGCTCGCGCCAATGATCCGCAGTCAATCTCTGCCGAATCAAACCTATGTTTGCCTCAGTCGAATTTGGACGGATGCTCAGGAAATTGGCGGACGGCTCATCGCTGTATCGACCATTGGCCCGTCAGAAACCGGGCGGAGACATTTACAATTATGTGGCGATTGCAACATTGCGATCTAATTGCCGGTATGTCTTTGCAAACTCAATCGTTTCATTGCAGTTTGAAAGACTAATTGGATAAGGATTTGACGTGTCCCTCTTTTTCATCGTTGCTTTACCCTTTTTTGGAGCGCTCCTACCCGGACTGATGAATGCCGCAGGGCGGGCTGCCTGTGCAGGGGTCACATTCATCGTATCGCTTTCGGCCTTTTTGGGCTTGCTGACAAATCTGCCTGCGGTTCTCGCCGGTGAAGTGGTGTTGGCTCGGGTCGATTGGATGCCGACGCTGGGGTTGAATTTCACGCTGATGCTGGATGGGTTAGGCTTTTTCTTTGCCCTGTTGATCCTTGGCATTGGGCTGTTGATCATCGCCTATGCCCGCCACTACCTCAGTCGCGATGATAACATGGGCGAATTCTTCACCTACCTGCTGCTGTTTCAGGGCGCGATGGTCGGGATCGTTCTGAGCGATAACATATTGCTTTTGCTTATTTTTTGGGAGTTGACCTCTCTGTCATCCTTCCTGCTCATCGGTTACTGGAAACATTTGCCTGCGGGTCGACAGGGCGCGCGCATGGCGCTGGCGGTCACGGGTATGGGCGGCCTGGCAATGATCGGTGGCATGCTGATCCTTGGGCAAATCGTGGGCAGCTACGACCTCAGCGTCATTTTGCAAAATCGTGAACTCATTCAAGCCGACCCGCTCTACCTGCCTGCGCTGCTATTGATCCTGCTGGGTTGTTTCACAAAATCCGCGCAGTTCCCGTTCCACTTCTGGCTGCCCCACGCGATGGCCGCACCAACGCCGGTCTCGGCCTACCTGCACTCCGCAACGATGGTGAAAGCCGGTATTTTCCTGATGGCCCGTCTGTGGCCGATTCTGTCCGGGACGCCGGAATGGTTTGCGATCGTCACCACCGCAGGTCTGGTCACAATGGTTCTGGGTGCGGTGGTTGCGCTCTTCAAGCACGACCTCAAAGCCCTGCTGGCGTTCTCGACCGTCAGCCATCTGGGGCTGATCACGATGCTTTTGGGGACCGGCACAGCCTTTGGTGCGATGGCCGCAGTGTTTCATATCCTCAATCATGCGACCTTCAAGGCCGCGCTCTTCATGTCGGCAGGGATCATCGACCATGAAGCGCATACCCGCGATATCCGGCGGCTGGGGGGCCTGCGCAAACTGATGCCCGTAACCTTTGTGATTGCCACTTTGGCCGCCCTGTCAATGGCCGGCATACCCTTGCTAAACGGGTTCCTGTCCAAGGAAATGATGCTCGAAGAAGCCACGCATACTGCCTTGTTCGGCGTCAACTGGCTGCTGCCGGTTATGGCAACGCTTGGCTCACTTTTTTCCGCCGCCTATTGCTTCCGTCTGATCGGGCATGTGTTTCTCGGGCCGGTGCGCGATGACTACCCTGCCAAACCACACGATCCCGGTGCTGGCATGTGGCTGCCCCCGGGTCTGCTGATCGTGCCCGTTATCGTGATCGGCATTGCCCCGTTTGTCGCCGAACCTTTTGTCAAAATGGTCACCGCGTCGTTGCTTGGTGACGCAGCAGAGGTCCCCAAAGCCCATTTCAAGATCTGGCACGGGTTCGTTCCACCGCTCTATATGTCCATGATCGCGACGGCGGGCGGTCTGATCCTGCTGGCCGTTTTCACACCGATGCTGCGGTTTTGGGAAAACACGCCGCGCCCCGAAGCCAAGGTCATCTTTGAGGCCATTGTCGAGGCCGCAGCCACTCTGGCGCAGAAGATTGTCCTGACGTTGCACAATGGTGCCTTCACCCGCTATGTGGCCATCGCGTCCGTTGCCATGATCGCCGCTGGCTTCCACGCGTGGAGCACCGGCACCACCTCCTTGCCAACGCGATCTGTGCAGGCGGCAAACCCCGTGCTCATCGCCGGTTGGGCTATGTTGGTCGCGGCAACCTGTGGATTGGTTTTAATGCACCGAAACCGCTTTTTGTCGCTGATCCTGATCGGCATCGTTGGTTTGATGGTTTCCATCGGCTTCGTCTTCTTCAGCGCGCCCGATCTGGCCATGACCCAGTTCACTGTGGAAGTGGTGACCATCATCTTGCTGCTGCTGGCCTTGAATTTCCTGCCGAACCATACACCGGTTGAAAGCACGGTGCTGCGGCGCGTACGTGATACCGGCGTCGCGATCGCAGGGGGTCTTGCAACCTTTGCGCTGGCCTATCACTACCTGCTCCGCGACGCGGTGAGCACGCCAATCTCGGAGTTCCATCTGGCCAATTCCTACAAAGGCGGGGGCGGCACCAACGTCGTCAATGTCATTCTTGTCGACTTCCGGGGTTTCGACACCTATGGCGAAATCATCGTGCTGGGTATCGCGGCTCTGCTGATCTACGCGCTGACCGAGACACTGCTCGACGGTCCAGTGCGAGCAAGGCTTCTGAACCGAAAACCTGACCAGCCCCGCGCAGGCGACATGCATCCGATGATGATGGTTGTTTTGACACGGGTCATCATGCCGGTGGTGCTGATGGTCGGTTTCTACATCTTCCTGCGCGGTCACAATGACCCCGGGGGTGGGTTCATCGCCGGTCTCGTCGTCTCCATAGCAGTCGTGATGCAATATATGGCGAGCGGGTTTGCATGGACCTCGGCGCGGCTGAAATATCCCTATCACGGTGTCATCGGGGCCGGTGTCCTGATCGCCGGCCTGACGGGCATCGGATCATGGTTTGTCGGCAAGCCCTTCCTGACATCCGATTTCACCTATGTGCGCATCCCGCCCTTTGAAAAGTTCGAACTGGCTACTGCGGCCCTCTTTGATCTGGGAGTGTTCCTGGCTGTTGTTGGTGCCGTGATGCTGTCGCTGGAAAGCTTCTCGCGCCTTGCGCGGCGCGCTCATGTCGTCGACAGCGAACATCCGATGGATATTGACCCGTCACGGGATGACCTGGCTCCCGAAGGGCCCGACACCGTAAAGGGGGACGTGTAAAATGGAATTACTTGTCGCCTCCGCCATCGGGATCATGACGGCCGCCGGTCTGTATCTCGTGCTGCGCCTCAGAACTTTCCCGGTTATCCTTGGCATGTCGTTGCTGACCTATGCGGTGAATGTCTTTCTTTTCGCGTCAGGTCGACTGACCATCGGTGCACCGCCCATCTTGCGCGACGATGTGACGGCCTATACCGACCCGCTGCCGCAGGCGCTGGTACTGACGGCCATCGTGATTTCCTTTGGCATGACGGCCGTGGTGGTCATGATCGGGCTCGGCGCCTTTCTGGGGTCGAATGACGATCACGTGGATGACCAACCAGATACGTCGACACCAAAATCCGAGGGGCAAACATGACGCACTGGATTATCGCCCCTGTCGTCTTGCCTGCATTGCTGGCACCCTTCATCGTATTGGCCGCCCGCTATCATATTGGCATACAACGTGTATTCTCGGTCGCGGGCGTCGTCGCGCTGATCTCCATAGCAGCAGGGCTTGCATGGCAGGTCTCCGATGGCTCCGTTCTGCTCTATCAACTGAGCGATTGGGCCGCGCCCTTTGGCATCGTACTCGTGGGCGACCGGCTCTCCACGCTGATGGTCCTACTGACGACCGTACTGGCACTTTTTGTGCTGCTTTATGCCATTGGGTCGGGCTGGGATAACCGGGGCCGACATTTCCATGCCCTGTTTCAATTCCAACTCATGGGCATTCTGGGCGCTTTTCTGACAGGCGACCTCTTTAACCTCTTTGTGTTCTTCGAAGTGCTGTTGATCGCCTCTTACGGGCTGATGATCCATGCGGGTGGCAACGCGCGGTTGCGCGCGGGCGTGCAATACGTGCTCTTCAACCTTGTCGGATCAACATTGTTTCTGTTCGCGCTGGGATCAATCTATGCCGAAACCGGCACGCTCAACATGGCTGATCTTGCACAACGTGTGACCCTGATCGGGTCGGAGGAAACTGTCGGTATTCGGGTCGCTGCTGTTCTTTTATTGCTGGTCTTTGCGATCAAGGCGGCGCTCGCGCCGCTGCATTTCTGGCTCCCCTCAAGCTACGCCGAAGCGCCAGCACCGGTTGCAGCCCTCTTCGCCATCATGACCAAAGTCGGCGCTTATGCGATTATTCGCGTCTACACAATGATCTTCCCGCCTGACCTGGAGGTGACATCCGGCCTGCACGATCTGTGGCTGTTACCTGCCGCACTGGTTTCGCTGGCCATCGGCATGCTGGGCGTTCTGGCCGCTAAAAAGCTGGACCGGCTGCTCGCCTTCTCCATCATCGGGTCCATGGGCATGGTGATGGTGACGATCTCGCTGTTTTCACCCGCCGGTATCGCGGCGGCGCTTTACTACATCGTGCATTCAACACTGGCAGGCGCTGCCCTCTTCTTGATCTCTGACCTCGTGCGCACCGGTCGCGCAAATCTGAACCTTGTTCCACAACCCCCCGTCATGGGCAGCGCCCTGACCGCTGGTCTGTTCTTCGTTGGTGCGATTGCAATGGCCGGTCTGCCGCCCCTCTCCGGCTTTCTGGGCAAACTGCTGGTTCTGGACTCGGCCTATGGAACGGATCTGATGGTCTGGATCTGGGTCATTGTGCTGGGCTCCAGCCTGATCAGTATTCTCGGATTTGCCCGCGCTGGCAGCATCCTGTTCTGGAAAGCACATAGCATGGACCCCGGTGAAGACCCCGGCGACGTGACGCGACCCACCGTCTTGTCTTATGTTGCCGTCGGCGGTCTCTTTTCACTCCTCACCGCCCATACCGTCTTCGCCGGTCAAGTGCATGGATACACCACGCGCATCGCGGCACAGCTCTTTGCACCGGATGCGTATATCTCCACTGTGATCGACACCCCCGGCAAACTCAGCAAGCCCAAGGAGGACCACTGATATGGCACGTGCATACCGATGGCTGCTGCCCCACCCCATTCTGACACTCATTCTTGCGGTCGTCTGGACGTTGCTGCAGAACGAGATTTCAGCAGGAATGGTTGTTTTCGGGATCATTCTCGGGATCATCATTCCCTGGATAACATCGGTCTGGTGGCCTGACACACCGCGTGGGTTCCGCCTGGACAAGATGATCAGCTACAGCCTCATCGTCATGTGGGATATTCTGGTGGCGAATGTTCAGGTCGCCTGGATCGTCCTGACGGTGCCCAATTCGAAACTGAAACCCGCGTGGATTGTCGTGCCTCTCAAACTGCGCGAACCGGAGGCCATTACGGTACTCGCCGGAACCATCACGCTGACGCCGGGAACAGTTTCCGCCGACCTGTCCGACGAAGGTCACAGCCTGCTGGTGCACGTGCTGCACACGGATGATCCCGACGCGGTTCTGAATGACATCAAGACCCGGTATGAAGGCCGCCTGCTGGAGATATTCTCATGACCTTTGCATCGGGACTGCTGGATTTCGCCTTGACGATCGCCTTTGTCACGCTGGCGCTCGGCCAGATACTCTCCATGATACGGCTTGTGCTTGGCCCCAGTTCGGGGGATCGCGTTCTCGCCCTTGATACGATGGTCATCAATGCATTGGGGCTGGTTGTCGTTCTGGGCATACAGCAAGGCATCCAGATATATTTCGAAGTATCGTTACTGATCGCAATGCTGGGGTTTGTCTCCACCGTTGCGCTTGCGCGCTTCATTCTGCGAGGAGACATCATCGAATGACGGCTCAAATAATCGGCACATATGCCGCAGCACTTTCGCTATTGATCGGCTCGGGATTTGTCCTTGTTGGCGCCATAGGTCTGTTGAAGTTCAACGACCCGATGACCCGCCTGCACGCCCCGACAAAAGTGGGCACGGTTGGCATCGGCATGCTGTTGCTGGCGTCAATGTTGCATTCACTTGTGATTGGCGACGGATCATTTCATGAACTGCTGATCATGGCGTTTCTCTTTGTCACGGCGCCTATTTCCGCCAATTTCATTGCCAAGGTGAACATTCACCGCCGCGCTTGCGAAACGCCGCCTGCTCCGCCGCGCGATGATACCTGGTCCACGCTGCAAACGCCGGAATCTGACTAAGACGCGAGAGCTTCAATTCCAGTATCCCAAAAGTCAAACACATGAAGTGTGTCCTGTCGCCTAAATAAGCCTTCAAGGCCGGAGGTCCTGACGTGACAGGTGATCATTTCCAAGGCTGCGTCAGCACCTCAGAGCCGCCTGAAAACGATCTTTCAAACCTGTGAACTGGCTTTCAGGATTTCATAGATCCGGTCGATAAGTGCCCGGACCTCGGGTAGAAATCGGTCTTCGTGATGCGTAACCAACCACTGATCATGTTCCAATTCATCAATATGCGGCGACACTTGCTGCAGGGTGGCACAGCCATCGCCTACAAATGTCGGCAAGACGATCCTCGCGGATCCCGCCAACGCCAAATCAAGCGCGTTTCGGGGGCTTGTGACTTCGATGACGTCTGCCTTTCTGGACGCTTCACCGACCCATTTCGCCGATGGCGTCGATCCGACAACGCGCGCCCATGCATCGATCGTTTCATCACGCGCGTAGGTCGCAAATCTGACCCGCGCGACCCTGCGCCCAGCCAGTCCGGGTCCTTCAGGGCGGCGGTTTCGAACCCCGATCAGCGCTTCACGGCGCCCGATATCAGCAATCTCATCGTCGGCAATGAACCTTAACCGCACAGAGTTCGTCCCGGTGATGGCCGCGAGCTTGCTACAGAGCAAATGGGTAACCCAAACCCCGGCGGAGATTTTGACGGCGGGCTTAACCTCTGCTGCGTTGAGAGCAATGATCGGCGCCACTTTCCATTCCAAATCGACGGCTTTGGCCAGCAACCGCTCTCCATCTTCGGTAAGCTCGTATCCCCTTGGCAGCCGCCGGAACAGTTCACACCCCAAGCGGCGTTCAAGCGCCAACATCCGTCGGCCAAGCGTCGGCGCACTTTTTCCTGTCTTAACCGCAGCCGGTGCAAGCCCGCCCCCACGCGCAACCGCCAGGAAAAGGCGAATATCATCCCAGTTGAAGTTCATTTCATTCATGAAATGATCATTACAATAGATTTCATTTCGTTGGAATGCGTGACCTGCTTGAATTGGGGGCATCTCAAAGCAGGAGCAATGACATGAAATTTCTTGATCAGAAGATCGCCCCTCTGGGCATGGGATGCTGGCCAATTGGCGGTGCGATGTATTCCGACGGTCAGTCATTGGGATACACCAATGCTGATGACGGCGACTCTATCCGTGCAATCCATGCGGCACTTGACCGGGGCATCAGGCTGTTTGACACGGCAGCCGCTTACGGTGCCGGCCACTCCGAAAAACTGCTGGCCCGCGGTTTGAAACGGCATCCCGATGCTATCGTCGTCACCAAGATCGGCATCGCAATTAACGAAGAAACAAAGGAGCTGACCTTTGGCGACACCCATCCTGAGCGGGTTGGCCCCGCAATTGACCAATGCCTTGGCCGCTTGGCGCGCGATTGCATAGATCTAGTTCTGCTACATGACAACGGGCTTCCAGTTCCCCAAGCCGAAGCGATTTTCAATGAAATGGAAAAAGCGCAAAGCGCCGGAAAAATCCGCGCCTATGGCTGGAGCACTGATTTCTCAGAAAATGCAGCGGCAGTAGCGTCTCGACCGGGCTTTGCCGCTGTTGAACATGCGATGAACGTTCTGGTCGATGCCCCGCGCATTCAACGGGTCGTGGAGCAAAACGCGCTGGCAGCCCTGATCCGGTCTCCTCTGGCGATGGGGTTGCTCGGCGGGTCCTATACCTCGGGCGCGACTGTCCGGGATGGCGACATTCGGGCCGGAGACAGCATGGTTACAGCCTACTTTAAGGGCGCGCGCGCCAATCCACATTTCCTCGGCCAGCTTGACGCCATACGCGACCTTCTGACCGTCGATAGCCGCAGCCTCGTTCAAGGCGCCATCGGATGGCTTTGGGCCAAGGGCGCCTGCAACATCCCGATCCCAGGCGCGCGGACCGCCGAGCAAATAGAAGGCATTGCTGAAGCATTGAGCTTCGGTGCCTTGCCACCAGAAGTCATGGAGACCATCGAAAGCCTCATTCCGCGGGAAAGGGAAACTTCTCCTGACAGGGCACTCTGATCACGACAGCGCCCATAATAACGCTCAAATCATCTATTTGTCGCAAACTCTTGAAAAGAGTGCGCACCGACATGGGGGATCGCCTCCTGAATTCTATTGATTGTCGCCAATCCAGAAATCGTAAGGAACCAATTTTAGGGAGGCGATCCGCATGTCTGCGAATGACGAAATGATAAAACAACCCAGCCTGGGAATGGCGCTTCTGCCCATCATCCTGACGCTGTTTGTCCTTGGGCTACAGCTCTTTTACTTCGGGGACTTCACGCCCCATATTCCGCTGGCGTTCGGGATCGCGATCACCGGTCTTGTCGGTCTGAAACTCGGGCACAAATGGCCAAACATCGAAGAGGGTGTTTTCCACGTCATCAACATCTCATTGCCATCGGTTTCCATCCTGATCACGGTCGGGATGATCATCGGTGTCTGGATCGCCAGTGGAACTGTGCCCACGCTTATTTACTACGGGTTGAAAATTCTCTCACCGGAGTTGTTCCTGGCTGCCGGAATGCTGCTATGTGCGATTGTTTCAGTGTCTCTAGGCACATCATGGGGAACAACTGGTACAGTGGGCCTGGCCTTGATGGGGATCGGCGCAGGCTTTGGTATCCCGATGTATTGGACAGCGGGCGCGGTTGTGTCGGGGGCCTTTTTTGGCGACAAGATTTCGCCCCTGTCCGACACGACAAACCTGGCCCCTGCGGTCACGGGCACGAATCTCTTCGATCATATCCGAAATATGTTGCCCACCACTGTGCCGTCCATGCTGATCGCTCTGGTCATCTATTTCATTGTCGGATTCACTCTGATCGACACATCCCAGGTCTCGTTTGAACGCATCGCGGTCATTACCACGGCCCTTGAAAACGCTTTCTGGATTTCGCCGCTGATGCTGCTTCCCGCCGTATTGGTGATTATTTTGGCGATCATGAAACAACCTCCCATCCCGTCACTCTTTGCTGGCGCCGTCGTCGGGGGAATCATGGCCATCCTGTTTCAGGGAGCAGGCCTGCACGAGACCTTCACCTTTGCAAACAGCGGTTATTCCATTGACACAGGCGTCGCTGAAATCGACCCGCTGCTGAACCGGGGAGGCATCCAATCCATGATGTGGACGATCTCGCTGGTGCTGCTGGCATTGGGTTTTGGCGGTGCCTTGGAACGCACAGGCTGCCTGCAATCAATCATCTCTGTGATCATCTCGAAGGTGAAAACATTTGCCGGCATCCAAACCTCGGCGATCCTCACATCGGTTGCGACAAATACCGTCGCTGGCGATCCCTATCTGTCAATTGCCTTGCCGGGGCGGATGTACGCGCCAGTTTATCGCGGCATGGGATATTCCCCGCTCAACCTCTCGCGCGCCATTGAAGAAGGCGGGACGCTTGTGTCGCCCCTCATTCCCTGGAACGCAGGCGGCGCTTTCGTGATTACCGCACTCGGGCTTGGCATCGCGGATGGGAACTTCGAAAACCTGCTCTACATCCCGCTGGCATTTGCCTGCTGGTTATCGCCGGTCATCGGGATATTCTATGCCATGACCGGTCTCTTCTCGCCCAAAGCCAGCGACGAGGAGGTTCGCGCCTGGGAAGAAAGCGGGGAACCCGTCGCGCACCTGAGCGCCTGAACAATCGGAGTACCAAAGCCCTGCGGGTTTTGGTACTTCTACCCTTTCCAATCCGGCCGTCCGGGGAGCGCGAATATGAAAGAGAAAAATTTTATCCCCAAGGGTGCTGCAAGTTTCCAGATCAATTTTGATGGCAAGACCAGAGACATCTACTTCCTGCTCTTGCCGAAACTGACGATGCTCGCCTTCAGCGCGGCACTCGAACCTCTGAGGGTTGCCAATCAGGTCACCAACAAGGAACTTTACAGATGGTATCTCGTCAGTGAAGACGGGCAAAAAGTCCAATGCTCAAACGGTGTGGAGATCAGCGCAGATCTGGACCTCGAGAACATTCCCCGCGCGGCACGGCTATTTGTCTGCTCCGGCATTGAGCCAGCGGAGAGCACCAGCCCAAAAGTTCTGGCTTGGCTCAACCGGCAACGCGCTTTCGGCTGCCATTTGGGAGGCATTTGTACGGGGGCTTTCGCCCTTGCCAAGATAGGCGCCCTGCGCGGCAGGAAGTTCACTTTGCATTGGGAAAACCAGCCTGCTTTTTCCGAGTATTTTGATGGGTTGGAGCCTTCGACAAATCTCTATGAGATCGACAAGGACTTGATGACCTGCGGAGGCGGCAACGCCGCGACAGACATGATGCTCGACATGATCGAATCCGATTTCGGCAAGGATCTCGCCATCATCATCTCGGACATGTGCATTCATTTCCGATCGAACAACAGAAAGGCGCTGCAAAAATCTGCATACTCCGTTGCTCTGGGCAGCCGTAATCAGAAGCTGATCAACGCCATGCAGGTCATGCATGATCACATCGAAGAACCACTGGAAATTACCGAGATCGCCGATCTGGCAAATATTTCACGCCGCCAGTTGGAGCGCCTCTTCCAGAAATACGTCGAAATCTCGCCAGTCCAGTTTTACATCGAATTACGGGTCGCGCGGGCACATGCATTGCTGAACGAAACGGATATGACCGTTGCGCAGATTGCGGCAGCAACGGGCTTTGGCAGCACAACCCAACTTGCGGTACGTTTCAAAAAGCGGTTCGGAAAATCTCCGTCCGCTTTTCGTCGGGGATGGTCAGAACATTCGTGAAACGGCTGGTGTCAGATGCGCCGCCAACGCGATAATTATGTCGGCGGCGCATCGCCCGGGCTCATGGTGTCAGGTCTGCATGGGGAAACGGCATTGGCCCGACTTCTGACGGCAGGACGAGGTCAGCTACCCGCCGTCAACCTCAAGAGCCGGTCAGTCTGCCCCCAGGATCGCGTAGAAACGCGTGAAAACCATATCTTCATCCGCGTTGTCGATATGGCATGACGCACAGGCCTCTATCGGTGCAGCCGCAGCTGTTTCTGCATAGGGCGGCGCATGGTGACCAAAGTTAAAATACCCCCAGTTCTGGCTGTCCGAGAACCTGGAGGAATCTTTTACAGCAATGTCGATGCCGTTGAACGCACCGGGAAAGTACCCGCGTCCTGACACCTCGGAACGAGACCCGTCTTCTTCCTCCGCTTCCAGCGTCAGCTGAAGCTCTTTCAACAAGATTGTGCCTTCGGGAAAGACTTTGGTCTCCTTGTAAATCTTGTAAGCTTCCGGATGCACATAGACATTGTGATATTCCGGGAAACCTGCCGCGCCCCCATTCAGGGCATTTGGCGTCAGGGGGGAACCAAGATAGACCCATTCCCGATACCCTTCGGGCAGGACAAGCTCACCCCCCTCCGTCCAGGTCGGTTTCCAGTCTTCGGTCTGTTGTGCAACTGCGGTCGTGCTGATTTGGCTCAAGGCGACGACGGCAAGTGCCGAGCAAGCGGTCAGCGTGGCGATGGTCGATTTTCTCATTGCTTCACTTTCATAGCTATTGGTTGTGTGGCCCGAGGATCGAGGCGGTACACTCTATGTTAGGAAGCGGTAGCTTTTTCAGAAGGGTCAGGAATTCGAGTTTTCTTGCAGATCGTTCAATAATCAATCTGCACTATTGTGCAGCAGCACGTTTTGCGTTGACTGGGGGCTATGACAGAGCTGAGCTTCAATATCCTCGACATGCTGCGTATTCGCAGCACGGCCTATGTCACAAAAAACCCCGCCGGGAATTGGAGCACGGCTGTCAACTCCCACTCTCATCTTGCGCGTTTTCATCTGGTCTTGTCAGGTTCGGCATGGGTCGAGTTGCCACAAACCGGTCAACGCGAAAAACTTGACAAGGGCGACTATGTGATTGTCCCGAATGGCGAAGCGCACAACCTGAGCGCCAAGCCCGGGTTGACGCCCATGGCTTGCGACATCATTCCAAGCGATGAGTTCGCACCCGACCTGCTTGGTCAAGGTGATCCAAGTGACGGCACGCATCTTTTGTGTGGTTACTTCCAGATGTCTGAAAGCGCACCACCTGCGATACTGACGCGCCTGCCGAACCTGCTGGTTCATCGCGGTAACAGCGAACAGGACCGGCAGAAAACCGATATGTTGTTCCAACTTATTCGCAGCGAGCTCTTGCATAAATCAGGCAATATGTCCTCAGTACTCAATAGAATTTCAGAGATTCTTTGCATTTATGCGATCCAAACGTGGCTAGAGGAGATGATATCCCAAGACTTGCATCTCTCTGCGCTCTTCGATCCAAAGTTTCAGCAAGTCCTCGACAGCATCCATGCTGATCCGATCTTTCCTTGGACCGTCGAAAATCTTGCGAGCGTATTTGGGCAATCGAGAACCACATTTGCCACGCATTTCAGAACACTCATGGGAACCGCGCCCATCAACTACGTGACAAGCTGCCGCGTCCGGGCTGCCAAACGAATGCTCGAAGAAAGCAATCTCTCGCTTGACGAGATCGCCGACAAATCCGGCTATACTGACACCAATGCATTCAACCGCGCATTCAAAAGAGAGACCGGGTCAGCACCAGGTGCCTTCCGACGAGCATCAAGGCGGTAAGCCCGTCCCAATCAAGCGCATTGCGGCATTTGGCATCCAGAGCAGCGCAGCGACCTTGAAAAAGTGGCCAGATCGCCTTATCACAAAGTGATCACATTGGAGATTTCATGTCCCGTTAAGGTGGGGAGGCAAAAGACCTCCCGATACGCAGCAAAAGCCCAAAACACCTGGCAATCTCAGGATTGGCATACCTGTTGGCTGTGACCTCAATGCACTTGACACCTTAGGCTCAAGAACCCCTTGAACAATGACATGAAAGTTGACCCAATGACACGGGACTATTCCGGATTTTTTCCTTCCAAGGCAGGCCACGCACCCGCTGAACGAAAGCTGTCCACGCTTGAACGATATGGATGGCAGCCCTATTTTTCGCAACAGATCAGCGTGGATGCGTTAACTCAGACCCCGCCCGTGCGCGTTGTCGAAGTTCACCGAAACGCCCTTCACGTGATCGGGGACGCCATCGACGAGCACATTCCCCCTCTCCCGAACAGTGCAGTCGGCGACTGGTTATTGCTTGATCCATCCCACCCGCCTTCCAGCGTCGTCCTCGACCGAAAAAGCCTTCTGAAACGCCGCGCGCCCGGCACCGACCGAAGCATCCAGTTGATCGCCGCCAATATAGATACGGCTTTCATCGTGTCTTCCTGCAACCAGGATTTTAATGTTGCACGGCTGGAGAGGTACATCGCTCTGGCCATTGAAGCCAACATTGCGCCTGTTGTTCTTTTGACCAAAAGCGATCTGGTCACATCTCCCGAAGATTACGTGGCACAGGCGCGCAGTCTTTCGGAACTTGTTCCGATATTGACGCTTGATGCCCGCGGCGAGGCACCAGGCGAAATGCTGTCAGAGTGGTGCAAACCAGGAAAGACCGTCGCTTTTCTGGGGTCGTCCGGCGTCGGGAAATCGACACTCACCAATGCCTTGGCGAAATCCCAGGAAGTTGAAACCGGGGCCATCAGGGAGAGCGACGCGAAAGGACGCCACACGACGACCAGGCGCCAGTTATACGCCATCCCGAACGGATGCGTTGTCCTGGACACCCCGGGTATGCGGGAGGTGCAATTGACCGACGTATCCTCAGGTATCGAGGAGGTATTTGCAGACCTTCACGCCTTGGGCGAACAATGCCGTTTTCGCGATTGCCAACATGAAACCGAACCCGGGTGCGCCGTCTTGGCAGCAGTCAAAGACGGCGACATTGATGACGCTCGGCTTGCTCGGTGGCGCAAATTGAAAGCTGAAGAATTATTCAACACGACAAGCCTTGCGGAGCGCAAATCCAAAGACAAGAAACTGGGAAAGACCATCCGCCAAATCATGAAACATCACGGAAAGCGCCAATGACGCCTATTCCATCTGCGCGGGTTGCCCGATTTCTGCAGCATCACAAAGGGGTGCAAACTGCACCAGCCCTGCGCCGAATACCTCGTCCGGGCCGACCTTACCCAGATCACGTGCCGTTCTGCGCAGGACGGATTTGACAGCGGTCACAGCCATCTCGTCATCCGACCACAACACGATGGCGGCGGCAGCGGTGGCGAAGGGCGTTGCAAAGGATGTGCCGGTTTTGGTTCGAACGCCGCGCACAGAAGCGGCCGTCCAGACATCGACACCGGGTGCTGCCACATCCACATGTGCGCCCCGACCGGCGCGCCGGTAAATCCTGCCGTCGCCATCCACAGCCGTGACCGTAAGAACCTGCCCGTAGGCACCTGGATAGGCAGGTGCGGCGCGTGGGCCCGCGTTGCCGGCCGCCGCCACGATCAGAATTCGGTCTTCACTCAGGCGCGCCACCATTTGTCCCAGCAGAAGGTTATCGGGACCGGCGAGGCTCATATTGATCACTCCGACATCTGCGGCGGCAAGTTGATCCATTGCCAGCACGATGTTGAAGACATCGCTGCGTTCGTCCCGCCCCATCTTGTAGAAGGCATCGACTGCCACCAGCTCGGCGTCAGGCAGCACCCCATGCACCCGGCCCTCGCGGGAACCAATCAGAAGTGCTGCCACCGCGGTCCCATGTTGGGCGCCGGAAATACCGGGGCCGCCGGGATCAAAATCCAAAACCGACAGCCTACTGTTGATAAAGGCCTCATGATCAGGGTTGATCCCGGTATCGATCAACCCAAGGCGCACAACCTTTCGACCACACCCCGAAAACGGCGGTTCTGGAGGCGACCAATCGACGAGATCGAAGGCGGGACAATGCAGCCCCACACATGGTTTGCTTTCAGCCGCATTGGCTCTGTAGAAATGATTGAAATCGGACAATTGCCCCGATGAAAGCTGGCGCACCTCCAAGAGTGCCGCGTCAGGCGAAATACCCGGGGGAATACGCAGACGCCGCAAAGTCGCGCCGAGAGCAATCACTTCCGACGTCCGAACAACCTCATACCCCCGATCTGTCAGAGTGGACAAATCCTCGGGTGAAAGATTGACCGAAACAACCTCATCGGCCGCGCGGGTGGGGAGAGGTTGCGGTGTGGGCGTTTCAGAAGGCACCTGAGACCCACGTCCAAAAAGCAGATCGAGTAAATTCCCGCCTTTGTTGCCGGTTCTGGGCCTCCGTCCCTCACCAGCCCCCCCACTCGCGCCACTTGCACTGCCACGGTCATCGCTGTCATCGTCGCTATCGCCATCACCATCGCCATCGTCGTCAGCAAGCGCCCAGCCGGCAAACAGGCTGTTGGGCGAGATCGCCGGAAATGCCACGGCGAAAAGGGTCGCCAGGACAAAGGGAAGAATGACTCTCGACAATTTGATGCTCCGATCTGGCCGCAATCTGCTCCAAAGCGTGTTCAGACGGCACTGTTCCTTGCGCCACCAAAACAAGCTGTCGTAAGACAACGCGATACCCTGGGAAATATTCCACTCTTTGGTGAAAGAGGAAAGAAGCACGATGTCTGATAGGTTTGCGGAAGACATCATCGCATTTTTACCCAATCTGAGGCGTTTTGCCCTCTCGCTCTGCCGGAGCGCTGATATCGCGGATGATCTCGTTCAAGTCACCGCGGAACGAGCGTTCGCAGCGCAGCACCAATTTGATCCCGAAACCCGGCTTGAAGCCTGGCTCTTTCGGATCATGCGCAATGCATGGATTGACATGGTGCGCCGCACCAAGACCCAAGGCACGCAGATCGACATCGACCATGCGCCCGAGGTTGCAACGGTGGATGGTCCCAGAGCGACCGAGGCGGCCCTGATGTTGAACTCCGCAAAGGCCGCAATTGAAAATCTGCCGGAAAACCAGCGGGATGTCGTGATGCTGATATGTGTGGAAGAACTGAGCTATAAGGAAGCAGCATCGGTTCTGGATATCCCCGTCGGAACGGTGATGAGCCGACTTGCGCGCGCGCGATTGGCGATTGCAGAAAAATTGGGAATAAATCCGAACTCCGCACGTTCTTCTCATAGTCAGGGAGACGGCTGAGATGCAGAAATTCGAATTCACCGATGAAGAACTCATGGCCTATGCTGACGGCGAGTTGGGGACCGAACGCGCCTTGCAAGTGGATGCAGCCTTGGTCAGCAATGCGGCGCTCAATCTTCGCCTGGCAACCTTCGCCGAGACCCGCGAACTGTCTCAAAAGAGTTTTGAAGAGGCGCTGCACGAACCGGTTCCTGAACACCTGGTCCAGAAGGTGCGGAACCTCGCGGCAGAATACCAAACGCATGCCCCCCCCGAAGATCGCAAGATTATTGCATTCGGCCGAAAGTCTGTTTCTGCGCCTTTTTGGAAGCTACCGCTGGCAGCCGCACTCGCCCTTGCGGTTGGCTTAGGTGCGGGTCTACTCGTCTCAACAGACAGCACCCAAAGTGCCCGAGGTATCGTGCTGGCGACACTGACCGAAGTCGAACTCAATGACCTGCTCGATACGGTACCCTCCGGTGAACTCGAACAATTGGCAGACAGCACTCAGATTACCCCAATTGCCACCTTCTATGATGGGTCGCAAACATTGTGCCGCGAGTTTGAACTTCGTAGCACCGATGGCCCCACGGTTGTTTCGGTCGCGTGCGAACAGAACGGTACATGGAATTTGCGGCTGGCCGTCGCGACGGCAAAGATGGACGAAAACGGCTATGTGCCGGCATCTTCATTGCAAGCATTGGATGCCTATCTGGATGGCCAGAATGCCGGCCCCCCGCTCAATCCAGCCGCTGAAGCTGCCGCTTTGCAAAATTTGCGCTGACGGGAACACACAGACCTCCAAAGAACTGTTGCATCCAAGTGAGAAGCGTTTGGCCACCAAAAACGGCGGGCTGGGTTTCATACCGAATTCATGGTGCCTGCAACACCCATCAGGAACGTTGTGCAAAAATAACTTGGAAAAGATGGAATAACCCGCCGTTTGATCCGTTTGCCTTGTTGAAGACGCTCAATGCGCGTCAAATACATGGCAAGAGGACACATGATATGAACATCCTGTTGGTTGAAGATGAAATGCGGGTCGCTGATTTTGTCCGGCGTGGCCTGAAGGCGGAAGGCTGGGTGGTTGAGCATGCCGGCGACGGCGAAACCGGATTGGAGATTCTGCAGGACCGTGAGTTCGACGTGGTGATCCTCGATCTGATGCTCCCCGGGATCACCGGTCAAAAGGTCTGCCAAAAAATGCGGGCGCGCGGCATCGTGACACCCGTGCTCATGCTGACCGCATTGGATAGCACGGATGAGCGGGTCGCTGGGTTGCGTTTAGGCGCAGATGACTATCTGCCGAAACCCTTTGATTTTGAAGAATTAATTGCACGTGTTCACGCTCTGCATCGCCGCGCTATTGGTTACGCGTGCAATGACGATGACGGTAAACTGCGATACCAAGGTATCATCTACGACAGTTCCGCCATGGTCCTTACGGTCGACGAAGTTGTGGTCGAGCTCTCCGCCAAGGAACGCGATTTGATAGCGATCTTAATGGCCAGCCGGAACAAAGCGCTCAGCCGGGAACGCATCTTGAACTCCGTTTGGGGGACCCACGAGGATCCCATGACGAATGTGGTAGATGTGTACATCGGTCGCTTACGCAAAAAGCTTGGCCCCTACGGTAAGTTGATTACCACAGTCCGCGGTGCCGGTTATCGATTTGGATAGACGGAGCCCAATGCGCCCAACCGCAGAGTCCCCCCGGAGAAACGAAATCGTATCGCAGGGTCTCTCCATATCAGGGGATTCCGCGGTCTAGATGGCTGACACCTCCCTCCCTCGGGCCGTCATCCGAACACGGTACGCATGACGTGAAGCAACCGCTTGACCTCCCTTCTCATCGAAATCCGGAAAAGTTCTTGCTTTGCTATTAAAGTTTCTCATAATTTGAGATAGAGTCTCATAAATCGAGAGCCTGTATGCATCTGGATCGCCTGATCAATCTTCTTGAAATCGTCGCGGTAGCTGGCCGCCCGGTATCGGTGCCAGAAATTCAAAAGGCGACTGGCTTGCCCAAACCGACCTGCTACCGGCTGATCCAGTCATTGCAGGACCAGCGGTTGCTGGATCAACCCGCGGAAGACGGCAGGTTTGTCATCGGCGAGCGGATGATCCGCATCTCGCTCCTGGGGAAGTCTGACATTGATGTCCGCAGATGTGCCGCACCACTTTTAAAGGCCGCCACCAACAGCTTTAATGAGACCGTTTTCCTCGCCCGTTTTCGCGGCGGCAAGGTGGAGATCATCCACGTCGAGACACCGGGTGATCCCGGCCGGGCCTTCATCCATCCGGGGCTTGGCGAACGCCCCATGCACGCCTGTTCTTGCTCAAAGGCAATCGCGGCATTTGCCGAGCCCGAGTTTCAGGAGAGCATTCTGACGCGTAGCCTGAAAGCCTATACCGAGCATACCAAGGTCACCAAGGCCGATCTGCGCGCTGAATTTTCCCAGATTGTGGCGCAGGGATTTGCAGATTGTGATCAGGAAATTGACCTTGGTATCGCAAGTGTCGCCGCACCCGTTTCCATCGGGAATATCGGCGCGATCTTCAGCGTTGGCGCGGTCGGTCCGATCCGCCGTTTTGAAAGAGACTACCGTCACGAGATCGGCCGCAAGCTGACCGGCCTTTCAGACAAAATCAGCGGTGCCATCCAACTGTGCAATGTCGCGGAGGTGTAACCCTACTCACAATTTCAGGCTCATCTGAGCTCAATAAAAAAAGACCGCAAAAGCGGATGACATTTTCCACAAGGGAGGAAAGAAATGAACTTACGACCTGATCCGACATTTCACGCATCGCCAAAGCTTGCGATGCAGGCACCTGTCGAAAACTATGCCTTCACGGTCATGCTCAGCCCCGATGGCTCGCAGTCTGACGGTATCGCGGTCATCGACCTCAAACCCGATTCTGAAACTTACGGCCAGATCGTTCACCAGGTTATCGTGCCCAACAAAGGCGACGAATTTCACCACTTTGGGTGGAATGCCTGTTCCTCTTCGCTGTCCCCGCTATCCGGTCACGCGTTTCTGGAAAGGCGCTACCTGATTGTGCCCGGCATCAGATCCTCGCGCATCTATGTGATTGATGTCAAAGAACCGCTAAAAGCGCACATCCACAAGACAATCGAACCCGAGGAACTGTTTGCTAAGACCGGCTATTCGCGCCCGCATACGATCCATTGTGGCCCCGAAGGCATCTATGTGTCCTGCCTTGGCGGCGGAGGTGCGGATGGCACCGACGGCCCACCAGGCATTTTCATCATGGATTGCGAGACCTTCGACATCATCGGTCGCTACGAGATGGATCGCGGTAAGCAGGACAAGCACTATGATTTCTGGTGGAATCTGCCGCAGGACTACATGGTCAGTTCAGAATGGGGCCTGCCGCCACAGTTCGAAAATGGTATCGTGCCGGAGGATCTACTCTCCAATAAATACGGCCATTCCATCCATTTCTGGGATCTGCGGGCGCGCAAGAATATCCAGACCATGGATTTTGGTGAAAACTACCAGATGGCGCTGGAAATCAGGCCCGCTCACGACCCGACCAAATCCTATGGGTTCTGCGGCGTGGTGGTGGATACCACCAACCTGCAAGGGGCCATTTTCACCTGGTGGCGGGATGAAGACGGGACGTGGCAATCGAAAAAGACCATCACCATCGACCCGCGCCCCGAAAAGCCGGAAAACCTGCCGCCGCTCTTGCAAGGGTTTGAGGCTGTTCCCCCGCTGGTCACTGACATCGACCTCAGCCTTGATGACAAATACCTCTATGTGGCTTGCTGGGGCCTCGGCGAGATGCATCAATATGATGTCAGCGATCCGATGAATCCGGTGCTTGCGGGCAAGGTCGAAGTGGGCGGCATCGCGCGCGGCACCAAACACCCCAACGGAAAGGACTTTGCTTACGGTCCCCAGATGGTTGAGGTCAGCCGGGACGGCAAGCGGGTCTACTGGACCAACTCGCTCTATTCCACCTGGGATGATCAATTCTACCCGAATGAAGCAGGCGGGCAGATGGTCATGGCGCGGGTCGGCGAGAATGGTGGGTTTGAGCTCGACAAGGATTTCTACATCGATTTCCCGGAAGGGCTCCGGTCGCATCAGATCCGTCTGGAAGGCGGCGATTGCTCCACCGACAGTTTCTGCTACCCGTCGGTCTAGCAGGTGTCTGACCTGAACACCGTAGCGGCCCTTTGGTGGGCCGTCATTTTTTCGGGCCTCTATCACGGGCTCAATCCCGGTATGGGATGGCCGTTGGCCGTTTCCGCGGCCCTGATGGAGCGCAGGCATCAGGCCCTTCCCAAAGCCTTTGCCCTGCTGGCCACGGGCCACTTTCTGGCGATGATCGGTATCCTGCTGCCATTCTCGCTCATGTTTTTTCTGGTCGAACTTGAGCTCGAAATCCGTGTTGGCGCGGGGTTAATCGTCATTGCGATGGGCATTTACTTGCTGATCAATCGGCGTCACCCCAAGTATCTTGCGCGCATCCACCCCGCCCGCCTGACGCTCTGGTCATTTCTGGCCGCAATGGCGCATGGCGCGGGCTTGATGCTGGTGCCCATCTTTTTGGGTATCTGTGCAATCGGGGCCGAAGAAACTGGCCATCTTGCGGCTCAGGCCCTGATGGGAGCCAATGTGATGACCGCCTTTAATGTCGCCGCAGTTCATACACTTTCCATGACCGTTGCAGGCAGTGTGATCGCAACCATCATCTACTTTTGGCTGGGTTTGAAATTCCTGTCGAAAACCTGGTTCAACCTCGATCTGGTTTGGGCGCTTAGTCTTATCGCGGTCGGTCTGTTCGGTCTCTACTCGGCATATTTTGGTCATTGAAAGGCCCCTAAGAGGGCGAAACGCCAAAGCCGTGGGCCTGATCATGTGCAGGTCAATCGCTGCTCCACGCGTCTGACTTTCAAGATTATACAATCCTCAAAGAGGTCGGATTTCTATCAAAGCCGGCTCCTGAAAACGCATTTCACGGAAATTTTAATTGCGAATAATTCGCAATTACATTGACAGTTGCGAGTGATTTGCATTTACAGAGATAAATGGAAACGTTCGTTGAGGGAGTCCCCAATGTTGTCGAAACTGATGCAGGCCACGTCCGCAACGGTTGTCACCATGTTGCTTGCGACACATGCCATGGCAGATGACAAGATGAAGGTGGTGACGACCTTCACTGTTCTCGCTGATATGGCGGCCAATGTTGCCGGTGACGCCGCAGAAGTCGTTTCAATCACAAAACCCGGCGCGGAGATCCATGGCTATGAACCGACGCCCCAAGACATCGTTCGGGCCTATGATGCCGATCTCATTTTGTGGAATGGCATGAATCTTGAACTCTGGTTTGAACAATTTCTGACCAATCTGAAGGATGTTCCGGCGGCAACGCTGACAGAGGGGATTGATCCGATCCCGATCGCCAAGGGAAGTTATGAAGGCAAACCGAACCCTCACGCATGGATGGGGCTTGATAACGCCCTGATCTATATTGATAATATCGTCTCCGCATTCATTGCCCAGGACCCAAAAAACGAGGCCATCTATGTTGCGAACGCCGCGCGCTACAAGGAAGAACTACGCGCGACGATTGAACCTTTGCGCGCCTCTATCGCTGCCATTCCAGCGGACAAACGCTGGCTGGTAACCTGCGAAGGCGCCTTCAGCTACCTCGCACGTGATTTCGGCATGAACGAGCTATACCTTTGGCCGATGAATGCCGATCAGGTTGGCACGCCGCAGCAGGTTCGTGCCGTTATTGATGGCGTCCGGGAAAACGAAATCCCGGTGGTCTTTTGTGAAAGCACGGTAAACACAGCGCCTGCCGAACAGGTCGCGCGCGAAACAGGTGTGGCATACGGGGGGGTCCTCTACGTCGATTCCCTGAGCGAAGCGGGCGGAGAGGTGCCAACCTATCTTGACCTCTTGCGCGTTACATCAAGCACCATAGCGACAGGGCTGTCATTGGCCACGAACTGATGCGTTGCAGGTTTCGCCAAGCGGCCTGGTTGGGTGGGACAAAAACGGGAGACCCCTCTCCCAAATGAGGACGAAAAGATGCGCGATGATCATATAGTGCCTGAAAGCGCGCCGCCGGAAAAGCAGTCCGGCGAGGGCCTGAGGGCGCGGGATGTCACGGTCACATATCGCAATGGCCACACCGCTTTGTGGAATGCCAGTTTCGAGATCCCGCGCGGTACGGTAACGGCGCTGGTGGGCGTGAACGGAGCTGGAAAATCCACTCTCTTCAAGGCGATCATGGGCTTTGTTCCGGCCTCTCGCGGAGAGATCAGCATTCTCGGTCACCAAGTGCGGGACGCCCTGAGCCAAAACCTCGTCGCCTATGTGCCCCAATCCGAAGAGGTCGACTGGGCGTTTCCGGTGCTCGTGGAAGACGTTGTGATGATGGGCCGCTATGGTCATATGGGTTTCCTGCGCCGGCCCAAACCGGCCGATTACGCCGCGGTCGACCAGGCCCTGGCGCGGGTCAACATGCAGGATTTCCGCCATCGTCAGATTGGTGAGCTATCGGGTGGTCAGCGCAAACGGGTGTTTCTGGCGCGGGCTCTGGCGCAGGACGGTCAGGTGATCTTGCTGGATGAACCTTTTACCGGTGTCGATGTGAAAACCGAAGAACAGATTGTGGCCCTCCTGCGTGAACTTCGCGCTGAGGGCCGCGTCATGCTGGTCTCCACCCATAACCTGGGGTCCGTGCCCGAATTCTGCGACCGGACTGTTCTGGTCAAGGGTACGGTCCTGAGCTACGGCCCCACCGAAACCACCTTCACCCGCGAAAACCTCGAAGCCGCCTTTGGTGGCGTGCTGCGTCATTTCACCCTCGGCGGCGATACGCTGCACGACGACGAGGACGCCCGCGAAGTCACAATCTTCACCGATGACGAGCGGCCCTTCGTGCAATATGGCGACAAGACCCAGCGCACGGATCAGCAATCATGATCGGCACGTTGCTCGAGCCCTTCGCCTATGGATACATGACCAATGCCATGTGGGTCTCTGCCCTTGTAGGTGGTGTCTGCGCCTTTTTGTCCTCATACCTGATGCTCAAAGGCTGGTCGCTGATCGGCGATGCCCTGTCCCATTCAGTGGTTCCCGGTGTGGCCGGTGCCTATATCCTTGGCCTGCCTTTCGCGCTTGGGGCTTTCATTGCAGGCGGGCTGGCCGCCGGCGCCATGTTGTTTCTGTCCGAACGATCCGGACTCAAGGTTGATGTGATCATCGGGCTGATCTTCACATCTTTTTTCGGACTGGGCCTCTTCATCATCTCGATCAACCCCACTTCCGTATCCATCCAGACCATCACCATGGGCAACATTCTGGCGATCACACCTGAGGACACGCTGCAACTGGCGATCATCGGGTTCGTGTCCCTCGCAATCCTCTTTGCCAAGTGGAGAGACCTGATGGTCACCTTCTTTGATGAGAGCCACGCACGCACCATCGGGTTGCGCCCGCGCCTGTTGAAAGCGATCTTCTTTATCCTGCTGTCAGCGTCAGTTGTCGCCGCCATGCAAACCGTGGGCGCGTTTCTTGTGATCGCCATGGTCGTCACGCCCGGTGCGACGGCCTATTTGCTCTGTGACCGGTTCCCCAGGCTGATCGTTACATCCGTGATCATCGGTTCGGTCACCAGCTTTGCCGGTGCCTACATCAGTTACTTCCTTGACGGCGCCACCGGCGGCATCATCGTCACCCTGCAAACACTTATCTTCCTTTTGGCCTTTGTATTTGCGCCCAAACACGGGCTGCTTGCTGCACGACGCAGGGCCGAAAGCGCGCTGCGATCGGGGCCAGATGCGTCGGCTCAGGAGGTCCTGTAATGGACATGGACACCCTTTTGCTGCCTTTCCGCTTTGAGTTCATGCAGAACGCCTTCCTGATCTCGATCATCGTCTCTGTTCCCACGGCACTCCTGTCGTGTTTTCTGGTGATGAAGGGCTGGGCGTTGATGGGCGACGCGGTCAGCCATGCGGTCCTGCCGGGCATTGTCCTGGCTTATATCCTGGGCATCCCCCTGATCATCGGGGCCTTCGCGGCGGGCATGACCTGCGCCATCGCAACGGGGTATCTTTCCAACAACAGCCGGGTAAAACAGGATACTGTCATGGGTGTTGTCTTCTCGGGCATGTTCGGCATCGGAATCGTGCTCTATGTCTCTGTCGAGACCAACGCCCATCTTGATCACATCCTTTTCGGCAACATGCTGGGGGTCGAAGCACACGAGCTCTGGACTGCCGGAATCATTTCAGCAGGCGTCGGGCTGATGCTGGCCTTGAAGTGGAAGGACTGGCTGCTGCACAGTTTCGATCCCGCTCAGGCGCAGGCCTCCGGTCTCTGGGTCAACTGGTTGCACTACGGCCTTCTTGCCGCCCTCTCCCTGACCATTGTTGCGACCTTGTCGGCAGCGGGCCTGATCCTGGCGATCGGATTGCTGATTGCCCCCGGGGCCATCGCGTTTCTGATCGTGCGCCAATTCTCCACGATGCTATGGGTCTCAGTGCTGGTCTGCATGGTCTCGATGCTGCTGGGCACCTATGCCAGCTTCTTTCTCGACAGCGCCCCCGCACCAACCATTGTTCTGATCCTGACCGGGTTGTTTATCCTGGCCTTTTTGCGACGGCAGATGGTGACCCGGCGTTTGTCCATGAAGCGAGTCGAGAGCTCTTCGCCCAGTTGATCCACCAGGCACCACCGCCTGCCCAGAAACCGGTTCTGGAATGTCATGCCGGTCCGCGATACCCTGTTTCAGGGAGGCACCGAAATGAAAGATCACACCAACCTGCCAAGCGGCTATTATGCGGCCGATGCATGCGATCTAAGCGCATTCCTCGACGCGCTGGACCGCGAAACGCGCGGCGAGGACGTCGCTTTTGCGGCGGACATTCAGAACAACGTTCCCCTCTATGATGCATCCCGCATTCGTCCGCAGGTGGAAGACCCGGCGCGCCGCCGCGATCTCATGAGAGAATGGGCCTGGGTGCTGATGTCCGGGCCCGGCGTTGTCGCGTTGAAGGGGGCATATGCGGACACCTCTGTGCTGGACGAGGCGACAGTCGTTTATGAACGGATCATCGCGGAAGAGAAGGCAGCCAAAGGATCGGGGGGCGATCACTTCGCCGCTGCGGGGGCCAATGATCGCGTCTGGAACGCCCAGCAAAAACTCTGTGAGCAGGCACCCGACGTCTATCTTCGGTACTTCGCGAATACGATGATCGACGCGGTGAGCGAAGCGTGGCTGGGTCCGAACTATCAAATGACCGCTCAGGTTAATCTGGTGCATCCGGGCGGCGGTGCCCAACAGGCCCACCGGGACTATCATCTGGGTTTTCAAACCGAAGAGATTAGCGCCAGCTATCCCGCACATGTACATGCTTTGTCGCCCGTTCTGACATTGCAGGGGGCAATTGCCCATTGTGACATGCCAATCGAAAGCGGCCCGACCAAGCTGCTGCCGTTCTCCCAGACCTATCTGCCGGGATATGCTGCCTGGCGGCGCAATGATTTCCGAGACGTGTTCGAAGAACGCTACATCCAACTCCCCCTGTCAAAGGGGGATGTCGTGTTCTTCAATCCGGCGCTTTTCCACGCAGCCGGGGCAAACACCAGCAAGGACATCGGTCGCATGGCCAATCTGCTGCAAGTGTCTTCAGCCTTCGGACGGGCCATGGAAACCCTGGACCGCAGAGGAATGTGCAAAACGCTCTATCCCTTCGCCGTGCGGGCGCAGCAAACCGGCACCTTGAATAATGCAGAGATGTCGGCGGCTCTGGCGGCAACGGCGGAAGGGTATTCCTTCCCCACGAACCTCGACCGCGACCCACCGATAGGGGGCTTGGCACCCGAGACGCAGAAAGCGCTCTTCCTTCGCGCCCTGTCAGAAAACATGTCAGAATCCGAATTTTCGGATCACCTTGATGAGATGGGGGCACGCCAGTTGGCCTGACGCCATCCCGGGGGAGGGCCTGTCTCGTGCACGGCTAGACCGTCCCGCCAAGGCTCCCTTCCAGAGTGGCCATTTCCTGCCCCCCGGCCATCATGTCCTGCAACTCTTCCGGTGTGATCTCTCCGCGCTCCGCCGTGCCGAGAGTTTTGCCTCTGTTGAGTACGGTAAAGCGGTCCCCCACCGCCATGGCGTGGCGCACGTTGTGAGTGATGAAGACCACGGCAATCCCCTGCTTGCGCACTTTGTCTATGGTGGCCAGAACATTGGAGGTCTGGCGCACACCGAGAGCCGAGGTCGGCTCATCAAGGATGAGCACCTTGGCTCCGAAATGTACCGCACGCGCAATGGCCACGGTCTGCCGCTCACCGCCCGATAAGGTGCCCACCGCTTGATCGGGCCCGCGCAGGTTGATGCCCATTGTGCGCATCTCCGCCATGGTGACCCTGTTGGCGTAGTCATGATCAAAAAAGTTGATGCCAGCGATCTTCTTCAGTGGCTCGTTGCCCATGAAGAAATTCCGACTCACCGACATCAGCGGGATCATCGCGAGGTGCTGGTGGACCGTTGCGATACCGGCCGCAATCGCATCCCGCGGGTCGGCGAAATCAAGCGGCTTGCCTTCGAAAACGATCTCGCCCGCGGTTGGCTTGTGGACGCCGGACATGGTCTTGATGAATGTCGATTTTCCAGCACCGTTGTCACCAAGCAGGCAGTGACATTCGCCAGCAAAAATATCTACGGACACACCGGCGAGCGCAATCACGCTGCCGAAGTGCTTTTCGATGTTTTTCATCTGGATGATTGCATCGGCCATATCAGCGTTCCCCCGTGATGATGCGACGAATGTACGTATTCAGGATCACCGCGAAGAGCAGGATCACCCCCAGGAACACCCGGAAAAGCGAGCTTTCCACCCCGGCAAAGAACAGGCCCTGTTGCACCACGCCGAAAATCAAAGCGCCCAGAGCGGCACCGATGACGGAGCCATATCCGCCGGTCAGCAAGGCCCCACCGATCACAACCGCGATGATGGCTTCGAACTCCTTGAGAAGCCCTCGGTCGGCCCCGGCCGATCCGAATTCCATCACCTGACAGACTGCAAAAACCGTGGCGCAGAAAGCCGTGAACATGAACATCATGATCTTGACCTTGTTCACCGGCACCCCGGAATTGCGTGCGGCTTCGGCGTCGCCACCCGAGGCAAATACCCAGTTACCAAATCTTGTGCGCGTCAGCAGGATATGGCCAAAAACGATCAGGATAATCGCCCAGACGATCAGCATCGGAATGCCGTCAACCACCGGTTCCCCCGCGCGGGTACCGCGCTCGAAGACGCCGATAATGCCCATGTCTCCAAGCCATTGAAAGATGGGCTGACCGATCTTGCCGCCAAAGAATGGTGCCAGCCAGTCGCCTTCAGCCGCATCGCGAATGCCGCCAATGATGGTTTTACGCTCGATCGTCTGTGGGATGTAGATTGTAAAACCACGCAGGATAAACAGGAACGCCAGCGTCACGATAAAACTGGGCAGTCCGGTTCGGACCACGATCCAGCCGTTCAGCGCCCCCAAGGCGCAACAGATGGCAAAGGTGATGATGATGGCGATCCACATTGGCCAGGCAAGGACGACGCCGAAAACGGCGATCATCATGCCGGCAAAACCGATCATCGATCCAACGCTGAGGTCGAACTCTCCGCAGATCATCAGCAGGCACGCACCCACGGCGATGATCATGAATTGCGCCGATACGATGGTCCAGTTCATCACGCCCTGGCTGTTGAACATCCCGCTATCAAAAGCAAAAAGCGCAAAAAGCGTAAATACGGCAAAGGTGCCAACGATGCCGCCAAGTTCAGGGCGGATCAGGGCACGGCGAAATGCCGAAATCTCTTTAATCCGTTCGTCTGTCTGCGTGGTCTCTGCCATAACGTGTCCTTCAGCGTGCAGAAGTTGAAAAAAAGGGCGGCCCTCTTCTTGAGAAAGCCGCCCCTGTTACGGTCGTGAGATCAGCGGTATTCGCCGGCGAACTCTTCAACTTTCGTAAGGGCGTCTTTGGTCACAAAGCCGGGTCCGGAGTTGATGTTGTTGCCAGGCAGAACACCATAGCGGTCCCAGTTGGCCAGGATCACAACGGGCATATACGCCTGAAGGAACGGCTGCTGGTCGATACCCCAGTTGATCGTACCATCCTTGATGCCTTTGACGATTTCCTCACCCAGGTCAAAGGTGCCGAAGTGGATTGCACCGGCCATGCCGTTTTCTTTGAGCGCCGCAATCGTCGGGTCGGCGGAAACTGGGCCAAGCGTCAGGATGCCGTCCACACCGGGATTGGCAGACAGATAGGCCAGAACCTTGTTCTTGATTTCCGACGGGTCGGTGCCGCTGTCCATCATGGCATCGCCCAGGTCAATACCCAGGCCATCAGCGTATCCGCGGCAACGCTCACCAACCGTTGGTTGCTGGATCGCATGGTTCACGCACAGAAACTTGGTCACACCCTCGCCTGCCGCTCTTTGCCCGGCCGCAAACCCTGCGTCATACTCTGGCTGACCAACATACATCAGAGCACCGATTTCGCGCGCCTGCTCCGGTGTGCCGGTGTTCATGATGATGACGTCGATCCCCTGATCGACCGCTGCAGTGATTGGCCCTTTGAGAACGTCAAAATCCGCAAGCGTGGTGATGATACCATCCGGCTGGCTGGCTGCTGCCTGCTCGATAATCCGAGCCATATCCGCGATATCACCGGTCGGCGGGTTGCGATACTCAACTTCCGCACCAACCTGTTCACCGGCCAACGCGATGCCGTTCTTGATCGTGTTCCACCAGCTGTCGCTGTCAGGGGCGTGGCTGACCAGAATGTACTTCTCGCCTTCCGCCGACGCTGTCTGCGCGGTCACAAAGGATGCAGCGGCAATCGCGGTCGCGAGCGCCAGTTTCTTCATCATTGACATTATAATTTCCTCCCAAGGATTCACCGTTCTCATGGCAAAAGAGTGGCTTTGGCCACCTCTCCGACTCGACTTAAACACATGAGGCACTTCTTTGCAACCGGTTGCAAAATACGCGATCATTTTTCATACTGATCGAAAGCGACACCTGCGATAAAAGATCGGACATCGCGAAAATCTGGACGACAGCCCTATGGCCATCACATTGAAAGAGGTTGCGAAACGCGCCGGGGTCTCGCGCTCCGCCGTGTCCAGAACGTTCACAGATGGCGCATCGGTTTCCGAGAAAATGCGGCGCAAGGTCGAAAAGGCTGCCCGCGATCTGGGGTACAGTCCAAATGCACTTGCCTCTTCTTTGACAACCGGACGCACCAAACTCATCGGGCTGGTCTCCAACAACTTTCACAACCCGATCTTCCTGCAGGTTTTTGACCTTTTCACCCGGGGATTGCAGGACCGGGGATTGCGCCCCCTGCTGGTCAACCTCTCGGATGAAACCGATCCGGAGGCATCGGTCCGGATGTTGCGGCAGTATTCCGTGGACGGCGCCGTGGTGGCGTCGTCAACCCTGTCACCCGATTTCGCCAAAGCGTTTCGCGATGCGGGCGTGCCGGTCGTGCACAGTTTCGGGCGCTCCACAAGCGCGCCACAGGTCCATGTCGTGGGGATTGACAACGTGGAATGCGGGCGGATGGCCGCACGAACATTGCTGGCGCGCGGCTACAAGGACATCGCCTTTCTGGGCGGGCCTGAATCCGCCACATCCACGCAGGACAGATACAAGGGGTTCTTTCAGGAGCTTGCCACCGCGCCGGATATAAATTTGTCCCATTCCTTTGCGGAGCAATATTCGTTTGACGCAGGCCGCAAGGAAATGCTGCGCCTGCTCCGGGATCACCCCGCCGAAGCCTATTTCTGCGGCGATGATGTTTTGTCCATTGGCGTGCTTTCGGCCATCAAGGACAGCGGGCTGCGGGTCCCGGAGGATATCGGGATCATCGGACTAAACGACATGGAAATGGCCCGATGGCAGAACATTGATCTCACCACGATCCATCAACCGATCCGTCAGATTGTCACATCCTCAATCGAACTAATGGTCGCCATGCTGGACGAACCCGACCGCTACCCCGAGGGCAGAGTGTTCCCCTGTTCGATCGTTGAGCGGGGCACATTGCGCCCCGCCCCGTAGCTACCGATACATCGGCGGGCGTGCATCGACCCACGCACCATCGCTTTTTCCGCTTTCCGCCACCGCGAAAACGGCAGCCATGGACCGCAACCCGTCGCTTGCACGTGGATAAAGATCAGCGGCAGGGTCCATCGCACGGTCTTCTTTTTCAGCACGGATCGCTTCGGCCAGATCGGCGTAGATATTCGCGAAAGCCAGCGGCATACCCTCTGCGTGACCCACCGTGACACGGCTCGTACGATCCGCTTCGGGGCTGAGCCCACCTGCGCCGCGTTCGATGACTTCGAGCCGCCCGTTCAGGGGCATCCAGTAAAGCTGGTTGGGGTGTTCCTGCGACCAGCGCAAGCCGCCTTTTTCGCCGAAGACCTGCAGTGTCAGCCCGTGCTGGCGACCCAGCGCCACCGATGACGTCCAGAGCCGTCCGACAGCGCCGCCATCAAAGCGCAGGTTGACCATCGCATCGTCTTCCAACACGCGACTGGCAATACAGCTCACCGTATCCGCCGACAGGCGTGTGGCTTCCTGACCGATCACGAAACTGGCCATGTGCAGAGCATGGATGCCGCAATCCGCAAACTGTGCGGACACGCCCGCCTGCGCCGGATCATAGCGCCAGCGCACACGCGGGTTGTCGGCATCCGCAGCATCTGCGTGGTGCCCATGGGCAAACTCGGCCTTGACCAGACGGACGCCGCCCAGATCGCCCCGCGCCACCATCGCTTTCATGTGACGCACGAGGCTGTAGCCGGAATAGCCGTAGTTCACCGCGCAAATGCGACCGGAACTTTCCGACAGGCGCACGATCTCCTCACCTTCAGCGACCGTCATCGTCATGGGTTTCTCGCAGAGCACGTGAAAACCTGCTTCCAGAAAGGCTTTGGTGATCTCAAAATGTGTCGCATTGGGCGTGGCCACGGTCACCAGATCAACCCGGTCGTCACGCGCCGCCTCGCCCGCCAGCATCTCGCGCCAGTCGCCATAGGCGCGATCTGCATCCAGCCCCAATCGCTGACCATAGGCGCGCCCTTGCTCCGCCCGGTGGTCCAGCGCGCCTGCGGCAAATTCAAAAGCCCCGTCGAGGCCCGCCCCAAGACGGTGTGCCGGGCCAATCTGGCTGCCTTCTCCGCCGCCTATCATGCCCCATTTCAGCTTAGCCATGATGTCAGCCCCCTACTTAAAGCCAATGGATTCAAGGTATTCCCGGTTTGCCCGCGCATCCCCGACAGGATCGTGATCAAGCGTGGGGTCGCAGTCCTGCTCAACCGTGCACCAGCCTTCAAAACCGGCGTCCAGCAGCACCTTGCGCACGGCGGGAAAATCCACGTCCCCCTGCCCCAGATTGCAGAAAATACCCTGCCCGCAGGCATCATAAAACCCGGTCCGTTTGGCGATCACATCGGCTTTGACAACTGGGTCAATGTCCTTGAAATGCATATAGGAAATGCGCCCGATATGTCGCTTCATGAAGGCCACCGGATCAAAACCCGCATAGGAATGATGCCCGGTGTCAAAGCAGATTTTGAGTATGCGCTCGTCGACCTCATCCAGCAGACGCTCCAACTCGGGTTCAAAATCCATGAAGCCCGCCGCATGGGCGTGAATGCCCACCGTCAGCCCATAATCTTCAGCGCCCATCTTGGCGATGGTGGCGATCCGATCGCGGTAGGCCGCCCATTCCGCCGCATCCATCTGTTCGGCTTCCTGCGCCCGCCCGGCAGTCGGCGCGCGGCGCTCTGAAATGGAATCGATCAGCACCAGATGCCGCGCCCCATGGGCCGACAGCGCCTTGCAGGTCCGCACGGACCCGTCGAGTACATCCTCCCAGGCATCCGGGTCGTGAAAGGGCCGGAACACCACGCCGCCGATCAGTTCCAGATCATGCGTTGCCAGTGCAGCCCCCAGCACGGCAGGATCCTCCGGCATGAACCCGACGGGACCAAGCTCAATGCCCTTGTAACCGGCCTCGGCGCAGTCTTTCAGGACGGATTGCCAGGTGGGATTGCGGGCATCTTCCGCAAATTCCACGCCCCATGAACAGGGGGCGTTACCAATACGAAGTGTCATGGGTTTTTGCCTTTCCCAAACTCAGAATTCAGAGATGTCTTTCCAGTTTTTATCGCGCGAGGACGCCATGGCCGCCGCGATCACGCGGTTCACCTCCATCCCGTCTTCAAAAGCGGGCCAGATGTTCTGGCCGGTCTCGATGGCGCGCAGAAAATCCCGCGCCTCAATGATGATCTGGTCCTGATAACCGGTGCCATGCCCCGGCCCCTGACAGAAGGGCTCGTAGTCAGGATGCGCAGGCCCTGTGAGAATTTTTGTGAACCCGCGCGTGGCGTCATCACCGCCCATCTTGTAAAGCCAGAGCGCATTCTGATCTTCCTGATCAAAACGGATCGCGCCTTTTGTCCCCATGATTTCATAGGCATAGCCCATCTTGCGACCCGTCGCGATGCGGCTGAAATACATCTGCCCCATGGCCCCGTTGGCGAAACGGCACATCATCTGCGCATGATCGTCGTTTGTGACAGTCCCGCCGGGGCGCGCCTGATGGACGGTTTCGACCTCTGCGATCAGCTTCTCGACCGGCCCCAGCAGCGCCAGTGCTGCGTTGATCATATGCGGGGCAAGATCGCCCATTGTTCCGTTGGCGTCCCCTTCGGTGCGCCAGGACACAGGGCTATCCGGATCGGCATAGAAATCTTCGGTGTGCTCTCCTCGAAACCAGGTGATATCCCCGATCTCGCCTTCCGCGATCAACTGACGCGCAAACTGGCTCGCCGGTGTCCGGATATAGTTGAAGCCAACCATGTTCGGCACGCCCGCACGCTCCGCCGCCGCGACCATCGCGCGGCTGTCCGCCAACGACGCGCCCAGCGGCTTTTCGCAGAACACCGGCTTGCCCAGTGCAAAAGCCGCTTCGGCAATCTCGCGGTGCAAGTCCTGTGGTGTTGCGATGACAATGGCCTCAACGCCTGCGTCATTCACCAGCACGCGCCAGTCATCTGTGGCCCGCGTGAACCCGAAAGCGGCGCGGTATTTCTCCGCAGATTCAGGCGTGCTGGCGCAGATCATCTCCAGCCTGGGCCGAAGCTGGGTGTCAAAGACAGCACCCACGGCGGACATTGCGACAGAATGCGCCTTGCCCATGTAGCCACCCCCAAGAATGCCAATGCCAATCTCTGCCACGTCCTGCCACCTTTGCGAATTTACGTTTGCAACCGGTTGCAAAATTAGTATCGTGGGATTCTGAACTGCGCAAGACGCGAAATGAGCAACCGCTTTAAAATCGCAAAAGGACGGCCACCCATATGACCAAGAAACTGACCACGGCTCAGGCCATTATCAAATGGCTCGACAACCAGTTCATCATGGTGGACGGGGAAGAGATGCGCGTTTGCGGCGGCGGCTTTGGCATCTTCGGGCATGGCAATGTCACCTGCCTGGGCGAAGCACTTTATGGCGTTCGCGACACGCTGCCGCTTTACCGCGGGCAGAACGAGCAAAGCATGGGATTTGCCGCAGCGGGCTATGCCAAACAATGGCTGCGCCAGCGGTTCATGTTCTGCACCGCCTCCGCCGGGCCGGGCACCTCCAATCTGGTCACTTCCGCCGCACTGGCCCATGCCAACCGGCTGCCCATGCTGCTGCTTTGCGGGGATACCTATGTGACCCGCCTGCCCGATCCGGTCCTGCAGCAGATGGAGAATTTCAACGACCCGACTTTAGGTGTGAACGACGCGTTCAAACCGGTCAGCCGCTATTGGGACCGCATCACCCATCCCGCGCAGATCATCCAGTCGCTGCCCGCTGCCCTCGCGACGCTGCTCGATCCGGGCGATTGCGGACCTGCCTTTATCGGCTTGCCGCAGGATGTTCAGGGCTGGACCTACGACTACCCGGAGGCGTTTTTTGAAAAACGCGTGCACCGCATCCGTCGCCAAACGGCGGATGCTGAGGAAATCGCCGATGCCGCCGCCTTGCTGGCAAGCGCGAAACGTCCCATGATCATTGCGGGTGGCGGCGTGCAATACAGCCGCGCGGTGCGTGAGTTGACCGAATTTGCCGAAGCCCGCCAGATCCCCGTGGTCGAAACCATTGCCGGGCGCGCCAATCTGCTGGCAGATCACCCGCTGAACATCGGACCCATCGGCGTGACCGGCTCGGACAGTGCCAATGCCATTGCCGAGGAGGCAGACGTCATCCTGGCCGTCGGCACGCGGCTTCAGGATTTCACCACCGGGTCGTGGACGGCATTCTCGCAGGACGCGCAGTTCGTTTCGATCAATGCGGCACGCCATGACGCGGGCAAACATCGCGCGCTGCCGGTTGTCGGGGACGCCAAACTGGGCCTTGCGGCCTTGGGCGCGTCGCTGGGCACCTATCGCAGCCCCGAAGGCTGGACCGAAAAGGCCCGCGATGAACGCGCCAAATGGGACACCTATGTCGCCGAAAACGTGTCCTTTGGCGACAACCGCCCGAATTCCTACGCGCAGGCCATCGGCGTGGTGAACGCGCTTTGCCACAGACGCGACCGCGTGGTGGCAGCCGCAGGCGGCCTGCCTGCGGAGGTGACCGCGAACTGGCGCACGCTGGAGTGCGGCACGGTGGACGTCGAGTTTGGCTTTTCCTGCATGGGCTACGAAATCTCCGGCGCCTGGGGCGCGCGGATCGCCCAATCGGAGCGCGAGCCGGACAGGGACACCATCGTCTTTATCGGCGATGGCTCCTATCTGATGATGAATTCGGACATCTATTCATCAGTGCTGACAGGCAAGAAACTGATCATCCTGGTGCTCGACAATGGCGGATTTGCCGTCATCAACAAGCTGCAGAACAACACCGGCAACGAAAGTTTCAACAACCTGATCGCGGACTGCCCCACCGTGCCGACCCCCTTCGCTGTGGATTTTGAGGCCCATGCCGCCGCCATGGGCGCACAGGCTGAAACCGTTGCCAACCCGTCCGAGCTGGGCGAAGCTTTCAAGCGCGCACAGGCAGCGGATAAAACATGCGTCATTGTCATGAAAGTCGATGCCTATGAAGGTTGGACGACAGAGGGCCACACATGGTGGGAATGCGGCACACCGCATATTTCCACGTCCCAAAAGGTGCATGCAGCACATGTCGCGTGGGAAAATGGCCGCGCACGTCAGCGAAAGGGCGTCTGATGCTGCGCGACGCTCTGGCAAAACGGAATTTCGTGGTGGTGGGCCGTGTGGGGATGGATTTTTTCCCCGATCCGCCCGGCACCAGCACGCCCGACGCGCAGGTGATGAAGGTCGGGATGGGCGGGTCTTCTGCCAATATCGCCGCCGGGCTGTGCAAATTCGGCTGTCAGGCCGCCCTTGTGACATCGGTCTCGGACGATGCCGTGGGCTGGTACTGCGAAGGGCAACTCGATCACTACGGCGTGGATCGTCGCCATGTGAAGCGCGTCACCGGAGAATACCGCACCTCGCTGGCCGTCTATGAAACGCGCATCGAAGACCATCAGTCCGTCATCTACCGCAACAACGCAGCGGATTTTCAGATGACTGTCGCGGATGTGGAGGCGGTGGATTACACGCGCTTTGGCGCGCTGATCACCGCAGGCACGGTCTTTGCCGCCGAACCCTCGCGCGCGGCGGCCTTCCGGGCGTTTGAGCTTGCCCGCGCCGCCGGTTTGCCGATCATCTTTGACGTCGATTACCGCCCCTATAGCTGGCCCTCGCCTCAAGTCGCCGAAGAGGTGCTGAGCCGAGCGGGCGAGATGGCCGACATCATCGTGGGCAATGACGAGGAGTTCGGCTTCATGGCCGGTCATATCGACAAAGGGCTGGCCAAGGCGCGTGCGCTTGCCGCCAGCAGCGCCGAAATCGTCATCTACAAGAAAGGCCCGGAAGGGGCGGTGACCTTTGCAGATGGCGCAGAAATCGCCACCGGCATCTACCCGGTGGCGGCGATCAAACCCACCGGCGCCGGAGACAGCTTCATGGCCGGGTTTCTGGCCGCCCTCTCTGAGGACTGCCCGATGAAGGAAGCCGTGCTGCGCGGCTCCGCCTGTGCCTCCATCGTGGTCGCAAAACCCGGATGCGCCCCCGCCATGCCCGACCGAAGCGAACTGGAACAGTTCCTCGCCACCCATCCCGGCCCGACCGAAGCCTAAAAGGACCACGCCCCATGCATATCGCTCCTCACGACAATCACAACAAACCCATTGTGGATGCAGACGACCCGACGGTGCCGCTGAATTACTTCAACATCGTGAAGCTGACGCAGGATCAGAGCTTTGACTATCAGGTGCCGGGCTATGAAACCTGCATCGTGCCCGCAACCGGCACCGTCGATGTGGACGTGGAAGGTGTAGGCTTCGCCGCTCTGGGCAACAGAGGCGTCGATGTCTGGGATGGCGAGCCGGAAGGCGTCTATGTCCCCGTCGGTGCGAAGGCCCGAATAACCTGCACCAGTGCTGCCACCGAAGTCTTCATCGCCGGCGCCAGATACGACAAGGTGCTGGCCCCCTTCGATGTGCGGGTGGCCGAACTGGACAAGGTTCAATACGGCTCCGATGACACCAAAACCCATCGCAAGATCAAACACATCCTCGGCCAGCAACAACACGACAAGGTGGGCCGCCTTCTGGTCTCGGAGCTGTTCACGGTCGGTCAGGGCGGCTGGTCGGGCTTTCCCGCCCACAAGCACGACACCGATAACCTGCCGCATGAAACCCGTCATGATGAGACCTACAACTTCCGCTTTCGCCCCAACCACGGCTCCGGCGTGCAGATCCTGCAACGTGAGGAAGGCAAACCGGGCGACGCCTATCAGCTCATGGATGGCTCCACAATCTGCATCGACAAGGGCTATCACCCCTGTGCGGTGATGCCGGGCTATGAGATGTATTATTTCACCATTCTCGGCGGGCTCAGCCAGCGCAGCCTGGTGCAATATTTTCAGCCCACCCATGCCTATCAGATCGAAACGATCCCCGGCATCAAGGATATGGTGGCGAAGTTCAAGTGAGGCGAAGGCCCGAACCGCAATAAAGCAACGCCTCGCCCGGCGGCTCCGCCGGGCAGCCCCCGCCCCCCCCAGGCGGGGGCTTCACCACAACCCGCGGCCGGGGACCGCCCTCAGCGAAATATGCGTTCCATGCCCCTAGTCACCCTCTCGGATGTCCTGCAACCCGCCCTGAAAGAAGGCCATGCCATCGCCGGTCTGGTCACCTTTGGCTGGGAGGATATGCGCGCCTATGTGGCCGCCGCCGAGGCTGAAGCCGTGCCGGTGATCCTTCAGGCCGGTCCTTCCTGCCGCGCCCACACGCCCCTGCCAATATTGGGCAAAATGTTCCGCCATCTGGCCGAAAACGCGTCCGTCCCCGTGGTCGCGCATCTCGATCACGGCTACACGGCGGACGAATGCCGCGAAGCGCTGGACAGCGGGTTTACCTCGCTGATGTTTGACGGATCACGCCTGCCACTGGACCAGAACATCGCCGAAACCGCCGCCATCGCCACGATGGCCCACAAGGCGGGCATCTCCTGTGAAGGCGAGATCGGCTTTGTCGGCTATTCAGGTGGCGAAAACTCCGCCGGCACCGATCCGCAGGAGGCCGCGCGTTTTGCCGTTGAGACCGGCGTTGATGCCATGGCCATTTCGGTCGGCAATGTGCATTTGCAGGAGAACAAGGAAGGCGGGCTGGACGAGGCCCGCATTCGCGCGATTGAGGCGGTCACGGATGTGCCTTTGGTCATTCACGGCGGCTCAGGCGTGCCTCTGGATCAGCGCACGCGCCTTGCACGCGGCTCCGGCATCTGCAAATTCAACATCGGAACGGAATTGCGCATGGCCTTTGGCGATGCCCTGCGCGCCGCCGTAAACAGGGACCCCGACCGGTTTGACCGGGTCACGATCCTGAAAGACACACATGACCCGCTGGTCGCGGCCACACGGCGCGTGCTGCGCGGGTTCAAGGGAGAAAGCCAATGCTGAACATCGGGCTTCTGGGTTGTGGCCGCATTGGCGCTGTGCACGCCCGGTCGATCAAACAACACCCCGACGCGCAGGTGACCGCCCTGTCGGATGCCATACCGGCGGCGGCGCAGGCGCTGGCAGAGACCAGTGGCGCTGCCGTTCTGGACAGCGACGCGCTGATCAACAGCGCCGATGTGGACGCGGTGATCATCGGCACCCCGACCGACACCCATTACGATTTGATCCACAAGGCAGCGGCGGCAGGCAAGGCGATATTCTGCGAAAAGCCGATCGACATGTCCGCCGCGCGCATCCGCGACTGCATCCGCGCGGTCACGGCGGCGAGCGTCCCTTTCATGACCGCCTTCAACCGCCGGTTTGACCCTAGTTTTGCCAATCTGCAAGCACGCCTAGCGCAGGGAGAGATCGGCGATGCCGAGATCATCACCATCCTGTCGCGCGACCCCGCGCCGCCGCCCATCGGCTACATCAAAAGCTCGGGCGGGATTTTTCGCGACATGATGATCCATGATCTCGATATGGCGCGCTTTCTTCTTGGCGAAGAGCCGGTGCAGGTTTTTGCCGTGGGCAGCGCTCTTGTCGATCCCGAGATTGGCGCGGCAGGGGATGTGGATACCGCCGCCGTTACACTCACCACGGCATCGGGGAAAATCTGCCAGATCAGCAATTCGCGGCGGGCCACCTACGGGTATGACCAGCGGATCGAGGTGCATGGCTCCAGCGGCATGCTGCGTGCCGCAAATGTGCATGAAAATACTGTGGAGGCCGCCACGGGCTTGGGCTTTCAGACCGCCCCCACCATGCATTTCTTTCTGGAGCGCTACGAGCTGGCCTACGCGCGCGAGATTGCCCATTTCGTTGAGGCGCTGCGTCAGGGCACGCCGCCAAGCCCGGGCATTGACGACGGCCTCAAGGCACAGCTTCTGGCGGATGCGGCGACCCGGTCCTGGCAGGACGGCACGGTGGTCACATTAGGCTGATCCATCCGGCTCAAAATTGCCGGTGACGCCCTTGTCATCTTGCGAAATGAGGTGTTAGCCTGAACCTACCTAACCGGGCAGCGGGGTGTCTTCCGGACCCGCCCGACGTCACTCAGACGCGTGAAATCCCCGCGGAACCGACCTTTCGTTGCGGAAGGTTTTTTTCGAACGCGCCAAGGGGCGCTGAAAGGGAGAGTGACTTATGCAGAACATTGGTATTATCGGCATCGGCGATATGGGGAGCGGTATCGCCAAAAACCTGATTGCAAACGGGTATTCGGTGACGGGGTTTGATCATCTTGCTTCGCGGATGACCGCATTCACCGACATGGGCGGTAGGCCTGCGGACCGTCCCGCCGCGGTGGCTAAGGCGTCGGAGGCGGTATTTGTCATGGTCATGACCGGCGATCAGGCCAAATCGGTCATTCTGGGCGCGGAAGGTCTTGTCGCGCATTTGCCCCCCGGGGGTGCCGTCATTCTCAGCGCCACGATCAAGCCGCGCGAGGCCCGCGAGATCGGGCAGGCCATGGCCGGATCGGGCATTCATCTCATTGACACGCCCGTGTCCGGCGGCTTTCCCGGCGCGCAGAGCGGCACGCTCACGATGATGGCCGCGGCACCGGATGCGGTGCTGGATCAGTTCAAACCGGTGATGCAGGCGGTCTCGGCTAATATTCACCGGGTGGGAACCGAACCCGGCGACGGTCAGACCGTCAAAGCCTGTTTGCAATCCCTGATCGGTGCGCAGTTTTCGGCCACATTTGAGGCCGCCGCCCTGGCCGCCAAGGCGGGCGTGCCGGGGCAAGTACTGCTTGACGTTTTCTCGACCTCCTCGGCAGGCTGCGGCGTTGTCAACAACGCTTTGGAAAAGATCATCGACCGTCAGTTCGAGGGCACCGGCAGCCACATCAACACCATGCACAAGGATCTGACCATCTCCATGGGTCTGGGCGAAGAATTGGGCGTACCGCTGCACACTGCCGCCGCGGCCATGCAAATATTTCACGCCGGACGCACCAGATATCCTGATGGTGACAATTGGGTCTGTACCCGTGTGATCGAGGAGATCATCGGCGCTGAACTGCACCGGAAGATCGACACATGAAGCTGGGTGTCATTTGCGACGGCATCAGCCGTAATCTGCCCCATGCCGTTGACGTCATGGATGAGTTCGACCTCGACTATGCGGAACTGCAATTTGTCGGAGAAACAGAGGTGGGCGATCATTCGCCCGCCGAAATCAGGGACATCGACCAGTTGTTGCGCGACCGTGGCAAACCGGTCTCCTGCCTCTCGCGGCACATCTTTGCGGGCATGGACGCACAAAACCGGCCCGGCGATGCGCTGCACACCCGGCATATGGATGCGCTCAAGCGGGTCATCGAAATGGCGCATATTGTGGGATCACCGCTGGTGCGGATCATGACCCAGCGCAAGGAACAGATCCTCTGGGGCAAAAACGGTGCAGAGAAATGGAACGTCGCCCATGGCGCCTGGGACAGCATGGCGCCGATGATCGCACCTGCCGTTGACCTTGCGCGCGCCGAAGGGCTGACGCTGGTGGTGGAGACCGGCAACGGCACGATGGTCAATTCAAACTATACCGCGCGCAGGCTGATCGACGAATTGGATGCAAGGGATGCGCTCAAGGTGCTCTGGGATCCGGGCAACAACTGTTGGTGTCATGAACGCGCCTTCCCAGAAGGCTACGCCGAAGTCAAAGACGGCTATTTGGGGCATATTCATATCAAGGATGTTCTGGTCGACACGCCGCGTGCGACACTAGAGGTCCGCAGAATGGGGGACGGGCAGCTGGGACCGCTCTTTGGTGACATCGCCGAAGCGCTCAGGACGGATGGGTATGACGGTGTGGTCTCTTTCGAGAGCGTCTATCACCCCGGGAACGGAGATTTCGAGGCCGGTTTCAGAGAGTGCATCGGCGAATTCAAGCGGTTGTTCGGCTAATCCCGTTCGCGCATGAGAAGCGATGGTGGCGGGCATTGTTCTGGCTGTCCGCCACTCACCAAGCCACGGCTCACGATCGCAGAAACCGAAAAATCGGCAACAAGCCTTCGAACTCTTTGATCGTTCGTTCAATCAAATCGGGGCCGATGGCAAACTCAGGGTCGAAATCTTTCCATCCGGAAAACCCCTTTCTGCGCAGCGCTTCGACATGGGGGTGATCCTTGTCAAATCCGGGTGGCACGCGCTTGAGCTCCGGTTCTGAAATCCGGATACCCTTTGCCGAAAGAGTCGTGGAAAGTTCGATCAGCGCTGCCCCTTTGGGTCCGGCCATATCGGCTCGAAACCTCTCCAGAACCGCCTTGTCGAACTGGAACACACCGCACCCCAGCGCGAGTTTCCCGCTATCCAGCCCAAAAAACCACATAGGCGCATTGTTCCCGCCGTTTTCTGGGGAAAACGACAGATGAATGTACGGATTATAGGGGGATTTATCCTTGGAAAACCGAACGTCACGATAAATCCGGTAGGTTTTTGAACTGTGCGGAACCTGTGTCAACTTCTGCAAACCCATGGCCAGTGCGGCACAAAACCGCTCTGTCGGCGCTTTGGCCTGCGCCTCGTAGTCATGTTTGTGATCCGCAAACCACTGCCTGTCGTTGTTCGCCTTGAGGTCCGTCAGAAACTGTAAGGTCTCTTTCGGGAAATGATCAAACCTGGTCATCCTTTGTCCTTCAATTCTTGGCAGGTAAAGCTGAGGCATGCTCAAGACACATTGCCAGCCAACGGTTCAGTGCCGCCTCATCGCAGGCCGCGTCTTGAACAGAAATGAACCCGCCCAACCGCCTCTTGCCATGGATCACCGGCTCGGCGCCGGGGATCTGCAACGCTTCCGCCTCCAGAGCCTTGCCCACCCGGAACATGAACCGCCCGATGCCATTTTTGTCACGACGCGCACCGGACAGCATGTTGCCATTGAGAAAAAAGCAATTGCCGCCCATCATCCGCATTTCCGAAATACCCACATGCGCCTTTAGGGCAAGGCGCATGCGACCGGTCAGCTCCGCATCATAAGGCATCAGAAAATGCCAAATGATTTCAAGAGGATTGCCCCTGACAGAACGACCATGGCGATCGACGTCAAAAGCGCTCCGAGGAGGCGTCCGACCCCTGTGGCCGTTCCGCGGAAAGCGGCAAAGTGCAGCACCCGCGCAGCCAGCAGGACGCTTCCGGACCCCACCAGCACCCAATGCGGCGCACCGGCGATTTCCGCCTCGGCGAGTGCCAGCAGCGCCAAAGGGACGTATTCAACGAAATTCCCATGCGCCCGGATACGTTTGAGCAGTTCCTCGTCGTCCCCATGCAAAAGCATGATCCCGGTTTTTGCGCGTCTCAAGCCAACGAAGACCGACAGTGCCAAGCTCATCAGAACGAAAACGGCGACGAACATCAGGGTGATTTGCGGTGTCTCAGGCATTTGCGTCTCTCCCGTCTAACGGCGCGTCATTGGGCCATGCTTTCATAGGTGATCAGCGCGAACTTGGCGCCATGCGGGTCCGTCAATGTCGCCATACGGCCGACACCGGGCATGTCCATGGCAGGTGCTGTTATCTTGGCCCCTTTGGCTTCTGCCTTTGCGACGCTTGCGTCCACATCGGCAACGGTGAAGTAGATCGTCCAGCTGCCCTGCTCTTCAGGCATGGGGGAAAAACCGCCAATGGCCGTGTCACCCACCGAAGCCGTGGCGTAGCTTGACCCGTCCTGCATTGGCATTTCCTGGATCGTCCAGCCCAATACGTCCTTGTAGAAGGTCTTGGCCTCACCCTGGCTCGGGCCGGAATGCCCGATCCACCCGGAATTCCCGACGGCGGTCATTTCAAGAATACTCATTTCAGTGCTCCCTTGATGGTCACCTTCTTTGTGAAGGAGATGCCCCAAGGACGCGCGCGCCAGAGCAATTCCTACAGCATCGCGATATTTTTTTTGCAGAGAGAGATTTTCTCGTTTATGGCAACGCGCTCGGGCTCGGTTGGCCCTAACGTCAACGCGATTTTCAGAGCAGTAATGGCTGCGTCGAAATCACCTGATTGTTCCAGCAGCCCGCCGCGCATGGTGTGATACCACCGATACCCGGCAAGCTCGTCTGCCAGGGGGGTCATCTGCTGCAATGCGTAGACCGGCCCACGGGTTTTGGCCATTGCCGCGATCAGGTTCAACTGCACCACCGGCGTTGGCTGCATTGCGAAGAGGGCCGCGTAATGTGCCTCGATGCTGCGCCAGCTGGTGGCATCCGCGGTTTTTGCCAGCGCGTGTTCCGCCGCGATAGCCGCCTGAATCCGGTAGGGCCCGGAATGTCCGAGCCGTTCTGATTTTTGCAGCAAGGCCAGGGCTTCGGAAATGGCGGAGGCATCCCACAGGCTCCGATCCTGATCTTCCAGTGCCACAAGTCTGCCGCTGCTGTCTTGTCGCGCATCGCGGCGCGCGTGTTGAAAAAGCAGCAGCGACAGCAGCGCCATTTGCTCGCCCATGCCGCTGAACAAATCCGCCAGCAACCGTGCCAGGCGAATAGCTTCTTCACACAAGGTCAGTTTCATTTGCGTGACACTATTGGAGGTAGACCAACCTTCGTTGAACATCAGATAGACCATCAGGGAAACTTCCGCCAAACGTTTGCTGCGCTCGTGAAGACTGGGCGTTTCAAAGGGAACCGGGTTTGTTGCAATCTTCTTTTTGGCCCGCGTCAGCCGTTGTTCCATCGCCTTCGGGCCAATCAGAAACGCCCGTGCAATCTCTGCCACGCTCAACCCGCCCACGATCCGCAGGGCCAGGGCAATCTGATCCTGTCGCGGCAAGGCCGGGTGGCAACAGATGAAAAGCAGGCGCAGGACGTCATCGCGCACTTCATCCGGGTCGGGCAGATTTTCTTGGGGCATTTCTGGCACCGCGAAATTGGTTTTCAGCAGGGTTTGCCGCCTTTGTCGTTTTCGAACCCGGTCCAGCCCTGCGTTCCGCGCAGCGGTGAGCAACCATGCCAGAGGATCCCGTGGGGCGCCCTTGTCCCTCCATTCTGTCAACGCTTTCAAACAGGCCTCGGAGAAGGCTTCTTCGGCGACATCAATGTCGCGAAAGTAGCGCGTCAATGCCGCAAGCGCGCGCGGTCTGTTGTTCGTGAATGTCGCTTCAAGCCACTCGGACATCTCATCCTTCCGTGGAGATCACGCCTCCGGCCCAGGCAATCGGGCGTATTTCCAGCCGGGCGATCGGAGAAGAGATCATCTCTGCAAAGCGGAGCGCCTCTTTCAGGTCTGCAAATTCCGCCGCGTAAAAGCCCAGAAATCCCTCTTTGGTCTCCGCGAAAGGGCCATCGACAATCAGCGGGGCCTGTCCCGTGGCTGCCGGAGGCTCCAACGTGACGGCCGTGGATGTCGGCATCAGTTTGATCGACAGGAACTCACCGCGCTCGGCCAAGGCCTCCTGCAATGCCGCGTGCCCTGCGAGCACCTCTTTCTTTTTGTCCTCGCTCAGTGTCTCAAACACCCCCGCTTCACCGTAGATTGCAATTGCATACATCATGAGATCGCCTCCCCTGTTGATTTCCAATGGTGCGAGGACGCGCGGGAAAATGCAAATCCGACAGACATCCCGCGTTTTCTAAGCTTCCAATTTTTGCAAATCCGGGAGCGCTCCTAATTTCGCACCTTGAAAGGGCGTGCCACTTGACATTGGACACGGTTCCGACGCAACTGCCTTACTGTTGGTGCTTGTCTGACAAGTGAAAAGGGAATGCGCAGTCGAAGCTTTCGGTGAAGCGCAGCCGCCCCCGCGACCGTGAACGGAAAAGATGTGCCATAAACCACTGGAGCCCGGCTCCGGGAAGGGGTGCACACCACAGGCCTTGCGCCGAAATCCGTGAGCCGGGAGACCTGCCAATGAGACGTGAAGAAACCGGACGGGGTGTTCCGGTGTCGAGATCAGACCTGAACGCTTCAGGCCCCTCTCGCCATCAGACCCGCGCGCCATGAGGAATGGAACCGAAGGTCATGAGCACGGATGCACCCGATGCGCGCACCGAACTGCTGGTCTGCATAAAATGCAGGCGCGGGCAGGACATCCCCGAGGACGACCGCCGCCCCGGGCAACGCCTCTATGACAGTCTGGCCGAGCGCGCCCTGCCCGATGGCGTGCGCCTGAGACCAGTTGAATGCCTGCAAAACTGTGATCATGGCTGCACGATTGCCCTGCGCGGCGGTCAGCGATGGACCTATATCTACGGAAATATCGACGAAGTGTCGCATCCGGACCTGCTGCTGGACGGTGCCGCACGCTACAACGCCACGCAGGATGGGTTGATCCCATGGCGCGAGCGTCCCGACCATTTCAAACGCAACTGCGTTGCCCGCGTCCCCCCACTGGAGAACGAACATGACTGATCTTGCCAAACTTCCCGTCACCGTGATCACCGGGTTTCTCGGCTCCGGCAAAACCACCCTTGTGCGTCAGTTGATGCAGAACCCCGGCGGCAAACGTCTGGCCATTGTGGTCAATGAATTCGGCGATGTGGGTGTGGATGGCGACATCCTGAAAAGCTGCGCGATCCCCGATTGTCCGGCGGAAAACATCATGGAACTGGCCAATGGCTGCATCTGTTGCACCGTGGCAGACGATTTCATTCCCACCATCGAGGCTTTGATGGCGCTCGATCCGCGCCCCGATCACATCCTGATTGAAACCTCCGGGCTGGCGCTGCCGAAACCGCTGCTCAAGGCTTTCGACTGGCCCGATATCCGCTCGAAAATCACCGTCGATGGCGTGATCGCTCTGGCCGATGCCGAGGCCGTGGCGGCAGGACGGTTTGCCCCGGATGTGGCCGCCGTGGACGCCCAGCGCGCCGCGGACGAAAGCATTGATCACGAAACGCCCCTGTCGGAGGTTTTCGAGGATCAGATTTCCTGCGCCGACATCATCCTGCTCACCAAGCCCGATCTGGCCGGACCCGACGGCGTGGCAAAGGCCAAAGCGATCATCGCCGCCGAAACCCCCCGCCCGCTGCCCGTGGTCGAAGTGGCCGAGGGCGTCGTGGACCCGCGCGTGATCCTCGGGCTGGAGGCCGCGGCAGAGGATGACATGGACGCGCGCCCCAGCCATCACGACGGGCATGACGATCACGAACATGATGATTTCGAAAGCATCGTGGTCGAGATCCCCGAACAGGCAGATCCCGCCGATCTTGTGCGCGCGGTCGAAGCGCTGGCCAATGATCACAACATCCTGCGCGTCAAGGGCTACGCGGCGGTCAGCGGCAAACCCATGCGTCTGCTGGTGCAGGCCGTGGGCGCGCGTGTGCGTCATCAATACGACCGTCCGTGGCAGCCCGGCGAGGCGCGTCAGGGCCGTCTGGTCGTGATCGCTGAACATGACGACATCAACGCCGACACGATCCGCACCGTTCTGGGCGCGCGGGCCGTCGAGGCCGCCGAGTAACCTGCCATGCACGTCGTTTTCCGCGAAAGCCACGGGTTGGAGGAGACCGAGACGCCGACGGATCTGGGCCAGAGCCCTGCCGATCTGGTGGTGTTGTCGTTCTCCGACAGTGACCTTGGCGCTTTTGCGGAAGGCTGGCGGCGCGGCGGCGGGCCGGAGGGGCGCTTGCCCAGCCTGCGGTTGGCCAATCTGGTAGCGCTCAAACATCCGCTGTCGGTCGACACCTATGTGGCGCAGACGCTGGAGGGGGCAAAGGGCATTCTGATCCGGCTCATCGGCGGCGTGCCTTACTGGTCCTACGGGTTGCAACAGGTCCGCGCGCTGGCCCAGCGCCGCGGCATCGCGCTGGCGGTTCTGCCAGCGGACGGACGCATCGATACCCGGCTGGACGCATTCGCCACCCTGCCGGTTTCCACCCTGCGCCGGTTGAGCCATCTGTGCGATACCGGCGGCATTGTCGCGGCACAGGCGGCCCTTGCACAGCTTGCACTCGCCGCAGGGCTTTATGCCGGGCCAGTCAAAGGCGCCAAGACCCTGCCATCCGTCGGCGCCTGGACACCGGCGCACGGTGTGACCTGCCCTGCCTTCGCGCAAAAACCAGATCAAAAACCGCGCATCCTTGTGACCTTCTACCGCTCCTATCTGGTGGCCGCCGATCTCGCCCCGGTCGAGGCGCTTTTCGCGGCGTTCGAAGCGCGCGGCTATGACGTGCTTGGTCTTTTTACGCCCTCGCTCAAGGCCCCGCAGGCGGCGGGCTGGCTCCGCCGTCAGGTTGCGCATCTGGCACCGGCGGCGGTTGTGAATGCCACCGCTTTCAGCGGCAAGGGCGAGGACGGGACATCGCCGCTGGACGCCGCAGACGTACCGGTGTTTCAGGTGGCGCTCGCCACATCCACGCGCAAGGCCTGGGCCGAGGCCGAACGAGGCCTGTCCCCGGCGGATCTGGCCATGCATGTGGTGCTGCCGGAAGTGGACGGGCGGATCATGGGCGGTGTCGTCTCCTTCAAGGAGCCGGGTGTGCGGGATGCCCATCTGGAATACGCGCGCTTTGCCCATGCGGCGGAAACCGAGCGGGTCGAAGCGGTTGTGGCCCGCGTGCACGGCTGGCTGGAGCTGGCGCGCAAACCCGCAGGTGAGCGACACGTCGCCCTGCTGCTTTCCACTTATCCCGGCAAGGACTGGAACATGGGTCACGCCGTCGGCCTTGATGCGCCCGCCTCCGCGCAGGCGATTTTGGCAGATCTGCACGGGCATGGATATGACATACCATCTGTGCACACATGTCATACGCAAATCATACAAGGTGTTTCCCGCTGGGGTCTGACGTCCTACCGCGCCGCACTGGCCCGCTTGCCGGAGGTTTTGCGCCGCGATCTTGAGACTGTCTGGGGCCCGCCCGAGAACGACCCGATGGTCTGCGACGGCGCGTTTGAATTCCCGGTCAGCCACGCGGGAAAGGCCCTGATCGCGCTGCAACCGGAACGCGGCTGGGCGGCCCAGCGGGTCGATGACTACCACGATCTGTCGCGCACGCCGCGCCATGGCTATGTGGCCTTTTATCTCTGGCTGCAATCACGTGTGGATGCGCTGGTTCACATCGGCGCGCATGGCACGCTGGAATGGTTGCCCGGAAAATCTGTCGCATTATCAGGAGCTTGCTGGCCAGATGTGTTGACCGGCGCGCTGCCGATTATCTATCCGTTCATCGTCAACGATCCCGGCGAGGCGGCCCAGGCCAAAAGGCGCATCGGCGCAGTCACGCTGGGCCATATCCCGCCGCCCCTGCGCCCCAGCGACACCCCTGAACGGCTGGTCCGGCTGGAGGCGCTGCTGGATGAGTTTTCCAATGCGGACGGGCTGGACCCGCGCCGCCGCGACCGGTTGCAGGACGATATCCGCACTGAGGCGCAAGCCCTTGGCGTAGAACAAGATTTAGGGCTAGAGCAGGCCAGTTGCAGCGCCGAGGCCATCACCCGCATCGACCGCTTTGTCTGCGACATCAAGGAAAGCCAGTTCGGCGAAGGTCTGCATATCTGGGGCAGGTCTCCGCCCGGTAAAACAGGCTTTGATACGCAGACATCGGCGCAGTCTGAACGTAGCGCCCTGCTGGCGGCGCTGGACGGGCGGCGGATCGCGGCCGGTCCCTCCGGCTCCCCCTATCGCGGCCGCACGGATGTGCTGCCCACGGGCCGCAACCTCTACACCACCGATCCGCGCGCCGTGCCCACGCGCGCAGCCCATGCTCAGGGCGTCCGGTTGGCGGAAGAACTGGTGCGGCGGCACTTGCAGGACGCAGGCGACTGGCCCCGGGGGCTGATTGTCGATCTTTGGGGCTCGGCCACCATGCGCACGGCTGGCGAGGATTTTGCCATGGCGCTGCACCTGCTGGGGGTGCGGCCTGTCTGGGATGCAGGATCGGAGCGCGTCTCCGGCATCGAAGTGCTGCCAATCACCGAGCTGGACCGCCCGCGCCTCGACGTAACTTTGCGTGTCTCCGGGTTGTTCCGCGATGTGTTCCCAACCCTGTCCTCACTATTTTCCCAAGCAATACGGACACTTGCGGCGCGCGATGAGGCCCCCGACTGGAACCCCTATGTGGAAGGGTCCGATCTTGCGCGCGTCTTCGGCCCAGCCCCGGGCAGCTTTGGCGTGGGCATGACGGATGCCGCCCAGACTTTCACTGAAGCAGGCCGCAAAGCTGCCGGGGAGGCCTGGCTACGCGCCAGCACCTGGGCGCTGGAGGGGGAGGACGCCCAGCGAAATGAGGCCGGAATTCGCAGGCGCGTCGCGCAGGCCGACAGTTTCGTGCACGCGCAGGATCTGCCAGAAACTGATCTGCTGCTGGCCGCGGATTATGCCGCACATGAGGCCGGGTTTGCGGCGGCTCAGGCGATCACGGGGGGCATTGCCGCCCTTTATCATCTGGACAACACGAACCCCACCCGCCCCCGTGCGCGCGCCCTGCCGGAAGAGATCGCGCGTGTGGTTCAGGCCCGCGCCGCGAACCCCGCTTGGATCGACGGCATGCGCAATCACGGCTTCCGAGGTGCCGCGGAAATTGCCGCAACGCTCGATCACATGGCCGCTTTCGCGCATCTGGCCGGGGCGGTCTCCCCGCATCTTTTTGATCTCTACCATGATGCCACGCTCGGCCATGCAGAGACGGACCAATTCCTGCAAGACGCCAACCCCGAGGCCCGCGACGCCATGGTGCAGCGGTTTGCCGAATTACATGCCGCAGGCTTGTGGCAAACGCGCCGGAATTCGATCCTTGCAAGTCTAGAGGCCGCTCAATGATCGCGCGCCCATCGGTCAAGGGCTGGTGCCCCGGCGCTTTCCGCCCCATGCAATCGGGCGATGGGTTGATCGTGCGCGTGCGCCCGTTTTTGGCGCGCCTGACCGCTGCACAAATGCTTGGGTTGTGTGATCTCGCTGAGACATATGGAAACGGATTTATTGATCTGACCAATCGCGCGAACCTGCAAATTCGCGGTGTCACGGATGGTGGTTTCGACACGGTTCTGGACGGGTTGAACGCGTTGGGGCTTTTGGATGAAACCCCGGAACTGGAAGCGCGCAGAAATATCATTGTCTCGCCCTTTTGGGAAAATGACGGCGAGACCGCCCGCGTCGCGCGCGCGCTTTTGCAGGCGCTTCCAGACCTGCCAGAGCTGCCCGCCAAATTCGGTTTTGCGGTCGATCTGGAACCGGAGCGCGTATTGCAAAACGCTTCAGCCGACATTCGGATCGAGCGATATGACCAAGGCAGTCTGGTGCGCGCTGACGGGGCGATCAAAGGATTGCCCGTGGCCAGAGGAGAGGAGATCGCAGCTGTTTTGGAACTGGGCGAGTGGTTTGCGGCTAACCGCACAGCCGAAAACCGACGCATGGCGCATATCCTGTCGCACAGGTCTTTGCCGGAAAGCTGGCAGCTTTGCGCGCCGATAGCCGCGACGCGGCAGCCGAAGCCCGGTCAGCACCCTCTTGGCACGCTGGTGGGCGCGGCTTTTGGTCAGATGCATGTCGAAACGCTGACCCGGTTGATACAGCAAAACGACGTGCAAGCCATACGTTTGACGCCTTGGCGGCTGATTCTACTGGAAGGTGCTCAGGCAAGAAACCTAGATGGTTTTGTCACCCATCCCGACGATCCCCTGTTGAAGATCGACGCCTGCCCCGGCGCACCTTTCTGTGCCAGCGCGACGGTGAAAACACGTGAACTTGCGCGCCGCCTCGCGCCCAGCATCAGCGGCAGCCTGCATATATCGGGCTGCGCCAAGGGATGTGCAAGGAAATCCGGCGCAGATATGGTTTTTGTCGGTAATGCCGGTGGATTTGATCTTGTTCGCAAGGGGCATGCGTGGGATGCCCCGGAAAAATCAGGGCTGCGGCCCGACGACATTCTGGCAGAATTGGCGAGCCATCCATGAGTTATAGCTACGAAACAGACGGGGCTGCGATCTATCAGCAGTCTTTCGCGACCATCCGGGCTGAGGCAAACCTCGCACGCTTCAGAAAGGATGAAGAACAGATTGCTGTGCGCATGATCCATGCAGCCGGTCTGGTCGGGCTGGAAGACCACATCCGTTTTTCCCCCGGTTTTGCGGATACCGCACGGGCCGCGTTGCAAGCCGGTGCGCCCGTCTTGTGTGACGCGCGTATGGTCAGCGAGGGTGTGACGCGCCCGCGCCTGCCTGCAAACAACGAAGTCATTTGCACCCTGCATGAGGACGGTGTCCGCGATCTGGCTGCGAAAATGAAAAACACCCGATCCGCCGCGGCCCTTGAGTTGTGGCGGCCCCATCTGAGCGGCGCATTGGTCGCCATCGGCAACGCGCCGACGGCCCTGTTTCACTTGCTCAACATGCTGCAGGATCCGGCCTGCCCGCGCCCTGCCGCCATCATCGGATGCCCGGTCGGCTTTGTGGGTGCGATGGAAAGCAAAGAGGCGCTTTGGGCCGATCAACCGGTGCCCTGTTGCATCGTTCAGGGACGGTTGGGCGGCAGCGCCATCACCGTGGCCGCCATCAATGCCATCGCGAGCCGCGCGGAATGAGTTCGGGGACCCTTCACGGCGTGGGTCTGGGCCCGGGCGATCCCGACCTGATGAGCGTGCGCGCGGACAGGTTGCTGCGTGACGCGCGCCACGTGGCGTTTTTTCGCAAAGCAGGCAGGTCCGGGCAAGCACGCCGTATTGTCAACGGGATGATGCGCGCTGATGTGGTTGAATTTCCGATGGAATACCCGGTCACCACGGAAATCCCGGTGACCGATCCGGGCTATAACGCCGCCTTGTCCGATTTCTATTCCGACTGCACACGGCACTTGCGCGGCTTGCTTGATGGCGGCGAGGACGTCGTGGTGCTTTGTGAAGGCGATCCGTTCTTTTTTGGCTCCTTCATGCATCTTTATACGCGGCTGAAAAACCATGTGCCGGTTCAGGTTGTGCCTGCCATCACCGGCATGTCAGCGGCCTGGACAGCCACCGGGCAACCGGTCACCTGGGGTGACGACATCCTGACCGTTCTGATGGGCACCCTGCCCGGCGACATTCTGGCCGAACGCATGGCGCAAAGTGACGCGGTCGTGGTGATGAAAATAGGCAGGCACTTTGACAAGGTGAAATCGGCGCTGAAGCAGGCCGGAAAATTCGACGACGCCTGGCTCGTTGAATATGCCAGCATGCCCAATCAATCCGTGCAGAAGCTGGCAGAGGCCGGTGACAGGATCACGCCTTACTTCTCCATCATCGTGGTGCACGGTCAGGGACGCCGACCATGAGCGGCTGGCTGGTCATCGCAGGGCTAGGGCCGGGCCGTGACGATCTGATCACGCCCGAGGTCAGCAAAGCGCTGGCTGAGGCCACGGATATTGTCGGCTATATTCCTTATGTGGCTCGCGTGAAACAGCGTGCTGGTCTGGAGCTTCATGCAAGCGATAACCGGGTCGAGATAGACCGGTCGCGCCATGCGTTGGAAATGGCGGCGGCGGGACGGCGCGTGGTTGTGGTCTCTTCGGGCGACCCGGGCGTTTTCGCCATGGCTGCCGCTGTTTTTGAAGCGGTTGAGGCAGGCCCGGCCCTCTGGCGGGATCTGGAGATCACCGTGGCACCGGGCATCACCGCCATGCTGGCTGCGGCGGCACAGGCAGGCGCGCCGCTGGGGCATGATTTCTGTGCCATCAACCTCAGCGACAATCTGAAACCCTGGGCCGTGATCGAAAAGCGTTTGCGGCTGGCTGTTGAAGCTGACTTCGCCATGGCCTTTTACAATCCACGTTCGAAATCGCGCCCCGAAGGCTTTGCGAAAACGCTGGACATTCTGAAGGCCACCTGTGGCGATGCCCGCCCGGTGATCTTTGCGCGCGCCGTCACAACGCCCGAGGAAGAGATCCGCGTTGTTCCGCTGGCGGAGGCACAACCGGACATGGCCGATATGCGCACGATGGTGATAGTAGGATCCTCATCCACACGGATCATTGAACGAGAGAGGGCGCCCATTGTCTATACGCCCAGATCGGTGACCCCGTGATGCAGCCAGTGCAAAACCGCCTCCGGGCTATGTACCTCCAGACGTCGCGGAACCGGCGGTCGGTCGATCATGATGACCGGCACAGCCAACCTGCGCGCTGCAGCGATTTTGGCGTAAGCGCCTGTGCCACCGGAATTTTTGGACACAACCCACGAAATTCGATGCTCCTGCATCAGCGCGAGATCACTGTCACTATCGAACGGTCCGCGATCCACAAGAACATGGTGGTCCGGGAAGGGCGGCGGCTCCTGCGGTGGATCAACAAGCCGCAGAAGGTAGAAATGCTGCGGGTTCGGCGCGAAATCGGCCAGATGCATGCGCCCGATGGCCAGCATCACCCGTTCCGGCGGTCCGTCAAGGGCGGCAACCGCACATGCGATATCGCGCACATGGGTCCACGTATCTCCCACCACGCTGCACCAGGGTGCGCGGGTCAAAGCCACAAGCGGAATGCCGGTGCGCGCACAGGCGTCAACCGCATTGAAACTCATCTGTGCCGCGAAAGGATGGGTTGCATCGACCACATGGGTTATCTTTTCGGACCGCAGAAAGGCCACAAGACCGTCCACCCCGCCAAACCCGCCCACCCGCTGGGGCAGCGGTTGACGGACGGGTCGCGCAACGCGCCCGGCAAAGGAAACGGTGCCGCGAACGCCCTGTGCCGCCAGCACGCAACACAGCGCGGTGGCTTCGGTTGTGCCGCCGAGAACAAGCAGGTTTGGTGCCATGTCTGAGGCTCCTTGGGTGACCATAATCGGTTTGGGCGAAGATGGCCTCAATGGCCTGCCGCCTGCAAGCAAATCCGCCCTGAACGCCGCAGAAATCGTGATGGGTCCGCCCCGCCATCTTGCGCTGCTGGGCAGCTTGCCGTGCCAAACCATTGAATGGCCCGTCCCCTTTGCCGATGGCATTGATACGTTGCTGGGGCTGCGTGGTCGGCAGGTCGTGGTTCTGGCCTCCGGCGATCCGTTCTGGTTCGGTGCTGGCGCAACGCTTGCCCGGCATCTGGCAGACGGTGAATGGACCAGCCTGCCCGCGCCGTCGACTTTTTCTCAAGTAGCGAACCGCATGGGATGGTCGCTTGAAAAGACACCCTGCTTTGGCCTGCATACAGCACCTTTAACACGTTTGCGCCCGACACTGGCGCAAGGCGCAAAAATGATCGTGCTGCTGCGTGACGGGTCCGCCGTTGAAGAATTATGTTCATATTTGACGCACGAGACCTTTGGTGCGGCCACACTGACCGTTTTCGAAGCACTGGGCGGTCCGAGGGAATGCGTGACCACCTTCAAAGCCAATGCGGTGGTGCCGAAACCCTTCACCCACCCGGTATGCGTCGCTGTTGACATCGCAGGCGAGGGTCAGGCGATGCCTCTGGCCAGCGGCCGTGCGGATGAGTGGTTTGAAAGTGATGGTCAGATGACCAAACGCCCGGTGCGCGCCATGACTCTGTCCGCGCTGGCCCCGCGCCCGTTTGAGCATCTTTGGGACATTGGCGGCGGGTCCGGTTCGATTGCGATTGAATGGCTGCTGAGCCACATATCGCTTCGGGCAACCTGCGTTGAACCACGCGCGGACCGCGCAGCGCGCATCAAAAGCAACGCGGAACGATTGGGTGTGGACCGGTTGGAAACCATCACGGGACACGCGCCCGAGGCCCTCAAAAACCTGCAAGACCCGCAGGCAGTTTTTATTGGCGGCGGGTTGAGCCACGAACTGCTAGACTGGCTGCAATCAAACCTGTCATCCGGCACGCGTCTCGTGGCAAATGCCGTGACGCTGGAAAGCGAAGCTTTGGTGCTGGGCGCGCAGGCTTGGCTGGGGGGTGAACTGCTCCGGCTGGATTTGTCCCGGTCCGAAGCCTTGGGTCCGCGACGCGGCTGGAAAGCCAGCTACCCCATCGTACAATGGAGCGTGACCCTATGATTGTTGCCGGATTTGGATTTCGCAAAGACGCTTCCGTTGGCAGTCTGACCGATGCATTTGAACGCGCCTGCGTGGATGTGATGCCCGAATGTATCGCCGCACCCGATGACAAAGCCATAACGGAAGTGTTTCGCCTCTTTTCCGAGGAGATCGGCGTGCCTGTCAGGAGCATCCCCGCGGATGTTCTGGAACAACAATCCACCGTGACCCAATCGCTGAAATCCATCGTGGAACGCAACATCGGATCCGTGGCCGAAGCCGCCGCTCTGGCCGCTGCCGGACCTGGGGCGCAATTGATGACCGCAAGACATATCTCCGCAGATAAACTGGCGACCTGTGCGCTCGCCGTGAAAGAGAAAACATGACCGTTCATTTCATTGGCGCCGGACCCGGCGCGCCGGACCTGCTGACCCTTCGGGGGCGAGATATCATTGCCGCCTGCCCTGTGTGTCTTTACGCCGGGTCCCTTGTGCCCGAAGCGATCCTGCAACATTGCCCGGACGGCGCGGAGGTTGTGAATACCGCCGCGATGAGCCTTGATGACATCATCGAAGCGATGCGCGCAGCCCACGCCGACGGCAAGGATGTGGCACGTCTGCATTCGGGCGATCTCTCGGTCTGGTCAGCCATGGGCGAACAAATGCGCAGGCTGCGCGACGCAGGCATCCCGGTTTCCGTAACCCCCGGTGTGCCTTCCTTTGCGGCGGCGGCGGCAGCACTTGGGTCCGAACTCACATTGCCGGGTCTGGCGCAATCGGTGGTTCTGACCCGCACCCCGGGGCGTGCGTCGTCGATGCCTGCCGGGGAGACGCTCACAAATTTCGCCGCAACCGGGGCAACGCTGGCGATCCACCTGTCGGCGCAGAACCTTTCCCAGGTGATTGCTGACCTGTCGCCCGCCTATGGTCCTGAGTGTCCCGTTGCCGTGGTCTACCGGGCAAGCTGGCCCGATGAACAGATCATCAGGGGCACGCTCTCGGATATCGTGGACAAGATGGATGACGGCATCTCCCGTACCGCACTGATCCTCGTGGGTCCGGCGTTGAGGGGTGAAGGCTTTGACGAAAGCTGCCTTTATGCCGCCGATTATGACCGGCGATACCGGCCCCAATCGGCGCAAAGTCCCTGGGCAAGCTGGAGCCACGGCGATGACTGATATGCCCGGCATCATGATTTCCGCGCCGTCTTCAGGTACGGGCAAAACAACCGTCATGCTGGGCCTGCTACGGGCCTTGGCCAATGACGGATTGCACGTGCAGCCTTTCAAATCGGGGCCGGACTACATTGATCCGGCCTTTCATCACGCGGCCAGCGGGCGCGCGTCCTTCAACCTCGACACCTGGGCCATGGGCGAGGACCTGCTTGGTGCGATCTGCGATCAGGCAAAAGGGGCCGAGATTTGTGTCGCCGAAGGGTCAATGGGGCTCTATGACGGTGTCGCCACGCGCGGGCAAAGCGGATTTGGCAGTAGTGCAGAGACCGCGCAGCGTTTGGGGTGGCCCGTCGTGCTGATCGTGGACGTCAGCGGGCAGGCGCAATCGGCTGCTGCGACGGCGCTCGGGTTTCAGGCCTATAACCCGGATGTTCCCTTTGCCGGTGTGATCCTGAACCGTTGTGCCTCGCCGCGTCATGAACGGCTGGCGCGTCGTGGGATGGAACAGGCGGACATCACCGTTCTGGGCGTTCTGCCCCGGCGCGGCGATCTGACCTTGCCGGAACGCCACCTCGGTCTGATACAGGCGGTCGAGCATCCCGATCTTGACGCGGCCATTGCCGGTTACGCGGATTTTCTGAGAGAGCATGTGGATATTGCCGCAATCCGGGCTGCCGCCAGAGGGCAGATACCCGTCCACGCGCGCACACAGCTCCCGAAGCCACCGGCACAGCGGATTGCGCTGGCTCGGGACGCTGCCTTTTCCTTCACCTATCCGCATTTGCTCGAAGGTTGGCGCGCCCATGGCGCTGAAATCCTGCCGTTTTCGCCGCTTTCCGATGAAGCTCCCGACGCAGAGGCGGATCTTGTCTGGTTGCCGGGTGGATACCCGGAACTGCATGGTGGCACCCTGGCTGCGGCGGAAACCTTCAAATCCGGCCTTGCGAAACACGCTAAAACCCGACCCGTTCACGGCGAGTGCGGCGGCTATATGGCTCTGGGCGAAGCGCTGATCGACAAGGCGGGCACGCGCCACCAAATGGCCGGATTGCTGGGTCTGGTCACCAGCTACGAAAAACGTAAATTCCACCTTGGATACCGGCGCGCGGTTCTCGAAGCACCCTTGCCCGGCCACGCGCCGAGTGCGGCCCTGCGCGGTCATGAATTCCACTATTCCACCATCCTCCAACAACCTGATGCGCCCCTCGCGCGTGTGGCCGATGCGGATGGTAATGCCGTTCCCGAAACGGGCTCGCATCGCGGCCATGTCACGGGCACGTTTTTCCACCTGATCACGGCTGAGGAAGCCCAATGACCGGTTTTGTGAGTTTCGTCGGCTCCGGCCCCGGGGATCCGGAGTTGCTGACCCTCAAGGCCGTAGACCGGTTGAAACGCGCGGATGCGGTGCTTTTTGATGATCTGTCCTCCGGTCCGATCCTCAGCCACGCCCGCTCCGGCGCTGATCTGGTCGGGGTCGGCAAACGCGCGGGCAGACCCTCACCAAAACAGCATCACGTCAGCCGTCTGCTGGTGGAATATGCGCAGATGGATCAACGGGTTGTGCGCCTGAAATCCGGCGACAGCGGTCTATTTGGCCGTCTCGAAGAAGAGCTGATCGCGCTGCGCGATGCAGGTATTCCTTACGAGATCATCCCCGGTATCCCGTCTGCCTGCGCCGCTGCGGCCGCCGCGGGCATACCGCTGACGCGTCGTCTGACCGCGCGCCGTGTGCAATTTGTGACCGGCCACGATGTGAGCGGGCAACTCCCCCCCGATCTTGATCTGCACGCGCTGGCGGACCCTTCTGCCTCCACGGTGGTTTTCATGGGCCAGCGCACTTTTCCCAAATTGCTCGAAGCGCTCACCGAAAAGGGACTGCCCGCCGATACACCCGCGATTCTTGCCGAGAGCGTCAGCGGACCCGATCAGACGATCATACGCACCACAGTTTCCGAATTGGCCCAAAATCTGGCGCAGGAAATCAGCGATAAACCCGCCCTGATCCTCTATGGGCCGTTTGCCGAGAGTTGAAAGTCGTTTTTTTGCTTGTTCGAGCGCGAGCATCGGGGATAGGACTAAAGGACGGTGCTACATTCTGTGGCTGAAAAGGGAATTGGGTGAAAGGCCCGGACTGCCCCCGCAACTGTAAGCGGCAAGCGCAACGGATGACCCACTGGCCAAAGGCTGGGAAGGACCCGCGCGCAGTGACCCGCAAGTCAGGAGACCTGCCGTTCCGAAAGATAATCCCCCCGTGTTCGCACGGACCAAGCGCTGCCGGAGGGGCAGCAGAGAAAGGACGCAAACATGCATATCGAACCGGGTGTCGTAGACGGGGCCAAAATGGCTTTTGCCTATGCAACAGCAGCGGGTGCCGCCGGATATACGGCCAAACTGGCGCTGAGTGATCTTGCCAAGAGCAACATCGGCTCGTTCGCGGCGCGCACCGCCATGGCCACCATCGGCACATTTATCTTCTTTGAAGTTCTGCCGCATTTCCCGGTTGGCGTCTCCGAAGTGCACTTCATCCTGGGAACAACGCTCTTTTTGCTGATGGGTGCCGCGCCTGCCGCCCTGGGCCTTGCCTTGGGCCTGTTGATCCAGGGCACGTTCTTCGCGCCCAGCGATATGCCAATGTTCTTCGTCAATGTGACCACCCTGCTTGTCCCGCTCTTTGCCATGCACGCAGTGGCCAGCCGGTTCATCCCCGAAGACAAAGCCTATGTCGATCTGGCCTATTCGGACGTTCTGAAGCTGTCCGGCCTTTATCAGGGTGGCGTTGTGGCATGGGTCGCCTTCTGGGCGTTCTACGGTCAGGGCATCGGTGCCGAAACATTCCAGTCCGTGTTGACCTTCGGTCTCGCTTACATGCTTGTCGTGCTGATTGAACCCATCGCTGACCTGGCGGTTCTGGCAGGCGCAAAAACCCTGCGTTTCAAATCCATATCCGGTCTGTTCACGCAGCGCCTCTACACCGCAGCCTGATCGTCACGCAAATCACGGTCCCGGATCCCCAGGCGGGGTCCGGGATTTTCTTTGGGAAATTCAGAGTGATCGACACCCTTTGGCTCATCGGTATTGGCACTGGTTCCCCGGCCCACGTCACCGGGGAAGGCATGGCCGCTATTCGCGATGCGTCGGTCATCCTGATGCCGCACAAGGGACAAGGGAAAGACGATCTGGCCGAGTTGCGTCACCGGATTATCAAAGCCAGTGGCTCAGAGGCCGAGATTGTGCCGTTTGACTATCCGCTTCGGGATGAAAACCTGCCTTATCTGGAACGGGTTGAAAGTTGGCATGATGAAATTGCGAAGAGATGGCACGCAGCCTCAGACAAAAACACACCACCGGGGCCCGTCGCATTGCTGGTCTGGGGCGATCCGTCGCTCTATGACAGCACGTTACGCATCGCCCAGAGACTAGTCCCGAAACCAGAAATCCGCGTTTTCCCCGGCGTTACATCTATTCAGGCCCTCACCGCAGCGCATGCGATACCCCTGAATGATATCAATGGACCCATCCACATCACAACGGGCAGGCGCCTGCGCGACGAAGGCTGGCCCGAAGGTGTCGAGCGGGTCGTTGTCATGCTGGATGGTGAAGCAGGATTCCAGCAGTTCCAATCAGAAGACATGATGATCTGGTGGGGCGCTTATCTAGGCATGCAAGAACAAATTCTGGATCGCGGGCATATTTCTGAAGCCGCCGAAAGGATTGTCGCCACCCGCAAGGAAGCGCGCGCACGGCACGGCTGGATTATGGATACCTATTTGCTAAGCCGAAATGCCTGATAGAGGCTCTCCTGGCGCCCTCTGACAGGGATGCTTCGGTGATCACGCCTCTGCACATCTTTTGACAGGCGCATCCGCAAAGAACTTCTGATTGACAGCCAGAATTGGCGCAAAAGAACAAAACAGTTAGACTTTTAAGTGATAACTGGACCTTAAATCCCACGCCTTATGACCTCATGCAGGTCCGTGAAAAGGGGCGTGATGCATCATAGATCGAACATCAGTCCGGGTTTGGCCATAAGCCCGCTTGTCGATGCGTTGACCGTCCCGGCGTTTTATGTTGGGGCGGATTTCCATGTTGTTTGCACAAATCATCTGTTCCGATCTCTTTTTGCAGGCAATGCGCCAGCACCCCTTCAGGGGGCAGATGCGCGCAGCCTACTGACAGCATCGTCACCTGACGAGGTCTCGGAAATAGTGGCTCAGATGCAGGCCTGCGACGGGCTGCCGATCCACACTTGTATCAATGCTGGCGACACATCGCATCACTTTTCAATAACCCCCTTGCAAGACGGTCATGACAACCTGACCGGTTTTCTATTTCAGCAGGCACATACGCCGTCAAACATGCAGCGACCCGATGCCCTGGACGCAGAGGAAGCGCCGTGGAAATTCGCTTTGGCCTGCGCAAACCAAGGTGTCTGGGACCATGATTTCGAGCGTGGACGGCATCGCTTGTCCCCGGAATGGCGCGCGCTCCGCGGCCTTGAAGTGGATGAAGCCGCTCCCGAGACAACCGAAGATTGGCTAAAGACCATTCACCCACAGGACCTGGACCACATCAAAGAAGAGCTGCAACGTCTGGAGTCCGGGGAAACCGATATCATCAACTACAAATTTCGGCAGCGCCATGCTGAAGGGCATTGGATTTGCATCCTGAGCTGTGGCCGCGTGGTGCGCCGCGATGCGCAGGGGCAGCCTGCACGAATTGTCGGCACTGATACAGACATCACCGATATCAAGACGGTGCAGATGGAATGGCTCAGGATGGCCGAGCGTCTGGATGTTGCAATGGAAGCGGCCGAGATGGGACGTTGGGAGTTTCACGTGAACACCAACGAAGCTTTCTGGGACGACAGGTTGCTTAAGATGTTCAGTATCAAGGACGGCAAAAACAGGCGTGATGGCGACGATTGGGCCAATTTCATCCATCCGGATGATCGCGAAGCTACCCTTGCATATGCTGAAGAGTGTCTTGAGCGGCAGGTAGACGTTGCTTATGACTACCGGCATTTAGCGCCCGACGGATCAATTCGCTACATCCGCAGTCGTGGTAAATATGTGGACGATGTGCAGACCGGCCCGCGTTACTATGGGGTGAATTTTGACGTCACAAACGACCATGAGCGAGCCCAGGAGCTGGAGCAGGCACGGCTGAGGCTTGAGCATGAGAGCAGGCATGATGCCTTGACCGGTCTGGCAAATCGCCGACACCTTGATCAGATTTATACTGAACACAGCAAAAAAGCTCACAAACATCCATCGAAAATGGCTGTGCTACACTTCGATATCGATCACTTTAAGCAGATCAATGATACGTTGGGACATGATGCGGGCGACGCCACGTTGAAGCATGCCGCCGATATACTGCAACGCAATACGCCGGATTCCGCTCTTGTATCCCGCGTGGGCGGCGACGAATTCGTCGCATTCTTCATTGATGCACCCCCTAAGGATATCCTGACGGATATTGCAGAAAAGATCATCGCCGATATGTCAGCGCCTTATTATTACGGCGTACAGCAATGCAACATTGGCACAAGCATTGGCATTGCAGTCTCACCCGTACATCAGGACGCAAACAGCAATCTGTTCATTGACGCAGATCTTGCCTTGTATGAAGCCAAGAAAGCCGGGCGGGGTCGTTACCGGTTCTACAACAGCAAGATGAAGGAAGAGGCGCGTCGGCGCAAAAACTCTTTCGACGCCCTGCTGGCCGGGTTCGATCAGGGTGAAATCACCTGCCATTACCAGCCCCAATTCGATGCAAAAACACTTGAGCTCACGGGTATGGAAGCGCTGGTCAGGTGGGAAAGCGCCGATTTTGGTTTGATAATGCCAAATGAGTTCCTCCAGACGGCGGAAGATATGGGGCTGCTTGCACAATTTGATGAACTCGTCTTGCACCAAGCGCTGCGGGACATGGAAAGCTGGGAAGCGCGTGGTTTGGACATTCCCAAGGTTTCGGTGAACGTGTCTTCACACCGGCTGAATGATCCAGGACTTGCCGACAGGCTTGGGAAACTGGATTTACCAACGGGACGGCTCTCGTTCGAGTTGCTGGAATCTGCCTTCCTGGACGCCCAAAATGATGTGATAGACCGAAATCTCTCTCTGATAGGCGAGCTTGGCATCGAGGTCGAAATCGATGATTTTGGGAGCGGTCACGCTTCAATTGCAAGCCTGCTTCAAATCGCGCCAAAAAGATTGAAGGTCGACCGCACGCTGGTGCAGCCAATCGTCGGCTCCAAGCGTCAGCAAAAACTTGTGCGAACCATTATCGACATAGGCAAAATGCTGAACATTGATGTCATCGCCGAGGGTGTCGAGACCACCGCCCACGTCGCCATACTGCAGAAACTCGGTTGTTGCTATCTGCAAGGCTATGGACTGGCACATCCGATGAGTGCGGATGCGGTTATCGATTTCGTGACGAATCTGCGCAGTAACAATGGTCGCATGATGATCGGATAGGCAAACGCGAAGCTGAAATTGTTCGCGGCCTGAGAGCCATCGCAGGGCACTGTCCGAGTGTTTGATCCGAAGACGGCGGTTACCAGAGATGTTTGGTTCACACCCATAGCAGTTGAATTTTGCATCCCCGCCATCGAGTTGCTCTGAAGTCGAGCTTTGCGGCGGACGGAATGACACAATCCGAATAGTAAAAACTGTCGAATTTTGCAAAGTACTCGATGATTTGGTGCAGCGCGCGCCTTCCTGCGCGCCATGGATCAAAATCAATTTCATCCCGTCAACACATTGGGTGGCACCTCCGCCGCGTTCCGCTAGGATAGATAAATGCTGAGCGAAATCTAAAGGAAGGTTATAAATGACTGACGCTGCGCGAACGTCAAAACCGGCAATGAATATCCTGTTCGTGATGTATGACCAGCTACGGTTTGATTATCTGTCTTGCGCGGGTCACCCACATTTGCAGACGCCAAACTTTGATCGTGTCGCCAGCATGGGTGTGCGGTTTACAAACGCCTTTGTCCAATCTCCGATCTGCGGGGCCTCTCGCATGAGCTTCTACACCGGACGTTACACTTCGTCGCACGGTGCGCAGTGGAACGGATTTCCCTTGCGGGTCGGCGAACATACCTTGGGAGACCATCTGCGCCGCGAAGGAATGGAGTGTGTCCTCATCGGCAAAACCCATATGAAAGCTGATCTGGAGGGTATGGAACGGCTTGGCATAGACCAGACGGCTATCATCGGAGTGCGTCAATCAGAATGTGGATTTGACGCCTGGGTACGCGATGACGGGCTTTGGGCCGAAGGTCCAGACGGGTTCTATGACGAGAAGAGATCGCCCTACAACGAATACCTGAAAGCAAAGGGATATCCTTCCGAAAACCCCTGGGCACATTTCGCAAATGCAGGCATCGGGACGCAGGGTGATATGGCATCCGGCTGGATGTTCACCAATGCCGACCGGCCCGCAAACATCCGTGAGGAAGACAGCGAAACCCCCTGGCTCACACGTGAAGCCATCAAATATGTCGACCAGGCTCAGGACGGCTGGTGCGCGCATCTAAGCTACATCAAGCCACATTGGCCCTACATCGTGCCCGCGCCCTATCACGGCATGTACGGGCCGGATCACGTGGCGCCGGCGTTGCGGCACGAGGATGAACGCATCAATCCGCATCCTGTCTACGAGGCCTACATCAACAGCAAAGTCGCCCGGGCGTTTCAACAAGAAAGCGTGCGCAACAAGGTCATTCCCGCCTACATGGGGCTGGTCAAGCAATGCGATGATCAACTGGGTGTCCTGCTGGATCATCTGGAAAGTACGGGAAAATTGCAAAATACAATGATCGTTCTGACCTCTGATCATGGAGATTATCTGGGCGATCACTGGATGGGCGAAAAGGATCTGTTTCACCAGCAAAGCGTGAAGATACCGCTGATCATCTATGATCCACGCTCTGAGGCAGAGCCCACGCGGGGCACGACATGTGACGCCTTGGTGGAAAGCATCGATCTTGCACCGACCTTCGTCGATTTCGCCGGAGGTAAGATCCCGGATCATATTCTTGAGGGCCGTGCGCTGACGCCCTGGCTTCATGGCCAATCCCCCGATTGGCGCACATTCGCCATTAGCGAGTATGACTACTCAGGGACATCCCATTGCCAGGCGCTTGGTCTGGAACCACGGGATGCGCGTCTCTTCATGGTGTTTGATGGGCGCTACAAGCTGATCCATGCCGAAGGCGGCTTTCGCCCCATGCTGTTCGATCTGGAGACAGACCCCGCAGAGTTTCACGATCTTGCCAAAACCGATCTGCATGCCGAAGTCGTTGAAAAACTCTACGATGATCTTGCGCAATGGGGACGTCGAATGGCGCAGCGTGTGACGATTTCTGACGAACAGATTAAAGCGGGGCGCGGCGCATCGAGCCGTAAAGGAATACTGCCTTTCCTCATCGACGGCTCTGAAGTGCCTGAGGAGCTGACAGCCGGATATCGCGGACCTGCGCGCAAGAATTACCTGAAGGATTAAGCGACACCGCCACGGTTCCGCGTCTGCAAGGCGATCATCTGCTCAATAGGGTAGCCCTACATAGTTCTCGGCGAAAACGGCCTGCGCATTGGGGTTATCTCTCAAAAAAGCGACCTCAGCTTGCTGCATTCTGAAATCAAAAGCGTTTTGATCTGGAAATCTGTGCAAGAGGCTGGTCATCCACCAGCTGAACCGTTCTGCTTTCCAGACACGTTCGAGCGCTTTTGCAGAATATGCGTCGATCGCTGCTGTCTCGCCGGATTGATAGAACTGCACCAAGCCCTGAGACAGGTAGTGAACATCACTTGCGGCTGTGTTCAACCCTTTTGCGCCGGTTGGCGGGACAATATGGGCCGCGTCACCGCATAGGAACAACCGTCCCCATTGCATCGGCTCACAGACAAACGAACGCAAGGGTGCAATCGATTTTTCAATGGAGGGGCCCGTGATCAACACATCAGCGTGCTCTTCCGGAATACGGCGTTTCAGAGCATCCCAAAAAACGTCATCCGGCCAGTTTTCGGGACTGTCGGAAAGATCACACTGAATATAATAGCGGCTGAGCTGTGCATTGCGCATGGAGCACAGGGCAAAACCAAGGTCGGAGCTGGCATAGATCAATTCATCATGAACGGGCGGGGTTTCAGACAGCACGCCCAGCCAGCCAAAGGGGTAGATTTTCTCATATTCATGTCGAACCGTCTTGGGAATGCTCTGGCGGCTGACCCCGTGAAAGCCGTCGCACCCGGCGATATAATCGCAATCCAGCCGGTGCATTGATCCATTGATTTCATAAGTAACATGGGGCGCGTTTGTATCAGCGTCTTTGATTTCGACCTTGTTGACGCCAAAAACCAAATTCCCACTCATGGCTTCGCGCGCCTCATAGAGGTCGCGCGTCAATTCAGTTTGACCGTAGATCATCACGCTCTTGCTGGTGTGGGCCTGAAAATCGATGTTGATCTGCGCATCCCCATAAGAAATGACGGTGCCGCGATGGAGAATACCTTCTGCCTCCATCCGCTCGGAGACACCTGCAGTGCGCATCTGATCAACCAGCCCTGCCTCCAGAACACCGGCGCGAATGCGGCCCAGAACATACTCTTTCGTCTTGCGTTCCAGAACGACCGTATCGATCCCCTGCCGGTGCAGCAGCTGGCTCAGGAGCAGCCCGGACGGCCCTCCTCCGATGATGGCAACCTGTGTTCGCATTCCGGCTCCTCCCGCCAGGGCACATTGAAATACCGGCCCTGAGAAGTAAAACGGGAATTTGATCATATGAATTTGTCTCTGGCTTTGGTTTACTCGGCTCAAATCGGGAGAGTCAGGACTTGAGCAATCGATCAGAGACCGGAATGTCCGTGCGCCGCAAAATTCTTGGCGATGCGCACGTCGACGCGGCTGAAGCCGCCAAAACCGAATTGGATGGGCCCTTTCAGGATTTGATTACGGAGGCCGCTTGGGGCACCGTCTGGGCGTCTGATGCAATCTCGCCGCGCGAGCGCTCGATGATCACGCTGGCACTGTTGGCGGCGACCGGAAACTTCGACGAAATCCCCATGCATATTCGGGCGACGGCCAATACCGGCGCTTCCATCGTCGATGTTCAGGAAACCTTTCAGCATGTGGCCATCTACGCCGGGGTGCCGCGCGCCAATCACGCGCTGAAACTCGCGAAAGCGACCTTTGCGGAAATGGACGCCACGAAGGCAGCGCCCGGCGGGAAAGACCAAAAAAAATGACGCACAAAGGCGGTTTTTACCAAAGAGACTGGCGTTGGCAGCCACCGGCCCTGACGCCTGACTACAAGACCTCCGTTACGCGGTCCCCGCAGTTTCCGTTGATCAGCCTTGAGAACTCCCCATCCGAGTTAACCGGCCCGGTTTTTGGTGAGGGCGATATCGCCGTCGGCGACAACGACTTGCTGACAAACTATGCCCGCCCGGGAGAAAGCCCGATCGGCGAACGGATCATCCTGCATGGCCGGGTTCTGGATGAGGACAGTCGCCCTGTCGCGGGCACGCTTGTTGAAGCCTGGCAGGCGAATGCCGGGGGCCGATATCGACACAAGAAAGACAGCTATCTTGCCCCCGTTGATCCCAATTTCGGAGGGTGCGGCCGAACGCTCACCGACACCGAAGGGTACTATTCCTTTCGCACGGTCAAACCCGGTGCCTATCCCTGGCGGAATTGGGTAAACAGCTGGCGACCGGCCCATATTCACCTGTCGATTTTTGGCAGTGCCTTCGCGCAGCGTCTGGTCACACAGCTTTATTTCGAAGGGGATCCGTTGATCGAGAAATGCCCGATCGTCAATACAATCCCCGATGAAGCAGCGCGTGAACAGTTGGTCGCAAAGCTGGACATGAATGCCTCGATGCCTCTGGATGCGCTTGCCTATAGATTCGACATCGTGCTCAGGGGGCGGCGATCAACCTATTTCGAGACTCGTCCGGAGGGGAACTAAACCATGACCCGGGACCTGAATTACCTCAAGGAGACCCCGTCACAAACGGCCGGCCCCTATGTATATATCGGTCTGGCGCCCGGCGCTGCCGGATTTGATATCTATGCGCACGAGCTGGGCCAGGACATCGCTGGACCGAACGCCGCCGGAGAACGCATCCAGGTTGAAGGCGCGATCATTGATGCCGCGGGCAGCCCGATCAAAGATGCCCTGTTTGAAGTCTGGCAAGCCAATGCGAAGGGCATCTATGCGCATCCGGAACATAAGGGAGAGGTCGAAGAGGGTTTCCTGGGATGGGGTCGGGTTATCACCGATTTTGAAACTGGCCTCTGGCGCTTTGATACCATCAAACCCGGGGCGGTCTGCGGACACGGCGGGCAACAGATGGCCCCCCATATCAACCTCTGGATTGTCGCACGTGGCATCAACGTCGGGCTCAACACCCGCATCTATTTTTCAGATGAAGCAGAGGCAAATCTCAAAGATCCGGTGCTCGGTCTGATAGAATGGCCGGAACGGCGACAAACACTGATCGCGATGCGCGACGAGAGCAGTGAAAAGCCGGTCTACAGGTTCGACATTCGTCTGCATGGCAAGGATGAGACGGTTTTCTTTGACGTTTGAAAACCGCCTCTGACCTCGGACGCCAGTTACCTCCGAGGGGCGCGACCATTCCTAAGCCTCACGGAAGGCGCGTGTCAGGTAATCCATCAGCGGCTTGACCAGAAAACTAAGCGGCGTCCTCTCTTCTGATTTGATAAACAGCTGAACCGGCATGCCCGGCAGCAGTTCCTGCCCTTGCAATTGGCTCATTTCCTGTGGGTCGGGCTTCACCCTGGCCTGATAGTAGCTGGCACCAGTTGCCTCATCGGCAAAGACATCCGCAGACAAATTGGATACCTGACCCGAAATCGCGGGCGTCGTGCGCTGGCTGAAGGCTGTGAAACGCAAAGAAGCTTCCTGTCCCACAAAAACCTGGTCGATATTGCGCGACGGGATGCGTGCCGAAACGACCAAGGGCTGATCCTGTGGCACCACGAACATGATTGGCGCCGCTGGCTGGATCACCGATTGGAGCGCAAAAACGGTTGTCCCGTAGACAATGCCGCTGACGGGCGTGCGGATATCCAACCGAGACAGGGTTTCGCGCAGCGACAAGGCACGCTCGGTCAATTCGACCTCCTGCGGTTGTAGGTCGCGCAGCATCGTTATCGCTTCTTCACGCCGGGTCGTCTTCAGCCTGAGTTTTTGAATGTTCAGCGCGGCGATCTCCCCGTTCAACTGCGCCTTGCGCGCCGACAAGCGCCCCAATTCTCCCGTGATACCTGCTGCATCTCGCCTCAACGTCGTCACGCGCGACGCCTGCATCAACCCTTTTTCCAGCAGCTGTTCCGCGCTGATCTTCTCGTCATTCACTAACTTTTGCTGTTCCGCTAAAGCGGTCAATTGAGCTTCGGTGCCGATGATCTCATTGCCAATCTGCGAGACTTGCTCAGCCAGTTGTTCCAGTTCTTTTTCAAGAGAAATCGCGCGCGCGCGAAACAGATTGGTCTGCCCCTCAATAAGGGCGGAAACTTCGGAAGAGGCTTCGGACAAAGCCAGTAATTCGGGCCCAAACGTGATATCATCACTGTCATCTCGTTCAGCTTGAAGGCGCGCCTTGCGTACAAGGATTTCGTGCAACTGGATCTCAACAACCGTCAGTTCCGAACGCAAAAGACGCCCGTCCAGACGGATCAAAACATCGCCAGCCTCCACGTAGTCATCATCTTTGACAAGGATTTCCCCGACAACACCACCATCGGGATGCTGAATAACCTGCCGGTTGGATTCAACTTCGACCATACCTTCAGCGACCACAGCAGCAGCAATCTCGGTATTGGTACTCCAGGCGCCAACAACACCGACCAGCAGAAGCAGCGCAGAGAACCCAATCATCAATGGGGCCTTTGCGTGCCATCTTGTCTTCACGTCATTTTCCATTACTTCGCTCCTGCCATGGCGACGACCTGCGCCCCATCTCTGGTTCTGCTCAACATGTTTTTGATGACCTCATCACGGGGTCCCGATGCGCGAACCCGACCCTCGTCCAATACGATCAGCCGGTCGCATTCTGACAGCGCAGCCGTCCGGTGGGTCATCAGAATGACGGCCTTGTTGTTATTGCGAAAGTCTCGAATGGTCTGATTGAGTGCCGCAGATCCGTCGGAATCCAGGGCAGAATTCGGCTCATCAAGAACCAGTAGCAGCGGATCGTTGTAAAGCGCCCTTGCGAGTGCCACCCGTTGTTTTTGGCCACCGGAAATCTGCGCCTCATTTTCTGACACGCGGGTGTCATATCCGTTCGGTAGCGAGAGTATGAACTCATGTGCATTGGCGCGTTTGGCCGCTTCGACAACTTTGCTGTCATCCGGGCTCGCAGACATGCGCGCGATGTTCTGTGCAATCGTGCCGTCAAAGAGGGTCAGATCCTGTGGCAGATACCCAACATAGCTGCCAAAGCTGTCAGGATCATAGTGACCAATCTCCGCACCACCCAAACGGACGGTACCTGTGGCAAGTGGCGAAAGTCCGAGCAACGTTTCCGCGAGGGTTGATTTGCCGGCACCGCTACGCCCGATCACCCCCAAGACCTCACCGGGTCCGACCGCGAAACTGATATGTTGCAATATCGGTCTGCGGCTGCCTGAGGCCATCACCGATACCTTTGACATAGATATTTCGGCCTTGGGCCGCGGCAGTTTCAGCATCTGCGGGTCCGGTGGAATTCTTGACAAAAGCGTTGAAAGGGAATTCCAGGCCTCATGCGCGCGCTGCAGCAAATACCATTGCGACAACAGCTTTTCGATTGGCGCCAGGGCGCGCCCCAGCAGAATAGAACTTGCGATCATCGCCCCACCTGTAAGGTCGCCTCGAAGGGTCAGAAAAGCACCTGCGGCCAGAATGGCGGATTGCAGAAACAACCTGAATGTCTTGGTTGTTGACGTCATAACGCCAGACTGGTCCGCATTCTGGATGCTCTGCTCCAGCGCCTGATCACTCAGCTTTTTCCAGTGGTCGACGGTTGCGTCGCGCATGCCCAATGCGCGTACCAAACCGCTGTGCTCACAGGACTTGTCGGCAAAACGCTGTGCGGTAAGACCTGCGGATTGGGCTTTCGTGGATTTGTCCCTGGTCAGGAAATTATGCACCATGGTCAGCACGATGAGCACCCCTGCACCAGCAACCGCGATCCATCCCAGCAACGGGTGAAAGACGAATATCACCAAGATAAAAAGGGGCGACCAGGGGATGTCAAAAAGCGCCAGCATCACAGGAGAAGACAAAACGTTTTGAACTTGCGTCAGGTCTCGCAAGCCAGCCTTTGACACCTTTCCAGGGGGAGCGGATTGCGAAAGCTTCAGGACCGCTCTGAACACCCGCGCATCCAAAACCGCCTGAAAACGGGCGGAAAATCTGGTCAGCAACCGGCCTCTGGCAAAATCGAGAACACCGAAAAACACATATAGCACTGCAACAAGCGAAAAGAGAGCCACGAGGGTTTCTTCGGACCCGGATGCAAGCACGCGGTCGTAAACCTGTAGCATGAAAAGAGGGCCGGTCAGCATGAGCAAGTTCACAAAAATGCTGAACAAAAATGTTGACGCCAGGAGGCTGGAGCCGGTTTTGCGAGCGCGGCGCAGTTCTGCCGCGCCATGGTTCAATTGTTTCACGATTTATCTCGATTATCTAAAGACGGAAAAAGAGGTCTCTTGTTGAAGGGTCGTCTGGGGGAAAGCACGTGGTGCCTCCCCCCAGAGCAAGGCATTACGCCATTTCAGAGCATTGGAAGCCATCAAGCTCCCAATCGATTTGCGTTAGCATTTCGCTGACCTGCGCAAGGAATGCATCGACATCAAAGGTCACACAGGGGGCATCGTCGTCCATGCCTTCGTCCCCGTTGTCCTCGTCCATCGCGACATCGTCTGGCGTTTCGGTATCGTCTGTGTCTTCGTCGACGCCGTAAAAGTTGAAGTCGATGTTGAAGTCACCGAAGTTCACGAAGATGATCCCATTGCCGTCACAGGCGGCCATATCATCGTCAGCCGGAACGTCGCTATCGTCGTCATCGGCTGGCGTGTCATCATCCTCTGCCATATCGACGGGATCGTCATCTTCGTCCGGTGTCTCGTCATCTGTGGTGTCAACGGGTTCCTCACCGTCATCCGGCGTGTCATCGTCTTCCGCAGTATCGACCGGCTCTTCATCATCATCAGGCGTCTCGTCATCTGCCGTATCAACCGGCTCCTCACCGTCATCCGGTGTCTCGTCGTCTTCAGCAGTATCTACAGGATCATCCTCATCGTCCGACGGCGTATCCGCAGGATCGTCCGCATCAACCGGATCGTCGTCATCTTCGGCAGTATCGACGGGCTCTTCATCGTCGTCGTCAGCCGGATCATCCACCGTATCCACCGGAGTGTCGTCACCACTGTCATCGGGTTCTTCCACATCAACGGGGTCGTCCGTCCCGTCATCAGTCACCGGCTCATCAACATCCGTGACAACAGGTGGGTCAGTATCATCCGTTGGAGCAGGATCTGCTGGATCCTCTGCATCAGTGGTTGCGAAGTTCTGCGTGACCATCACCGAATCGTAAGTGCTGCCCGAGGTGAAATCTCCGCGCTCAATACCGATCCCGATCTCTTCGAAATCAGGATTCAGGATATTGGCCCGGTGCCCGGGGCTGCGCATCAGGCTGTCATGAATCTGTTCGACATCATCCTCCAGACCAGGGTCACCGCGCTCACTTTGCCATCCGATGTTTTCCCCGGAACGCCAGGATCCTTCGAACTCAAAGCCAGCATTCTCCATCCGGGCTGTTGGGCTGGAGCCCCCCTCTCCGGTGTGCGAGAAACGGTTTGAATCGAGCATCCATGCGCTGTGATCTTCGGATGCATCGTTCAATCTGTCGTCAAATGTCAGTGGTTGGACCCCTGCCGCGGCCCGTTCTTCGTTGATCAAGTTAAGCATGAGTTGCTCGAGTGCATTTGCTTGAGACATGATTTCTTCCTTCGTTTACCGTAAATTTTGGTGCCCCCTTTGACAGGGGCAACCGGTTCGACATTCGCGCTCATTGACCAGACTGCCGACATGCTTGATCAGGGCATGTCTCGACCGGACCCGGACACAACATGCGCCCAGAGCGTTACAGCAGCTCCAAAAACAGGGAACTGGTTTTGGGCCGTATTCATGATTTCATACGGCTCATGCCCTTCGCGGTGATACGTCCTCGACTGGCAGGGGAGACCTAGTTCGTGCTGTCAGCAAGGGTCAAGCGACCCCGCCCGAAACCCTGAGGACAAGCTTCAATTCGCCGGATCACAGAGCTCGTCGGCATGTTATTGCGACCCTATTTCCAAGGCGGCAGGATCGTGCCGGATCACCGTTCCTTTTTCGGTACGATGTCGCTGGCATTTGCGCCGCTCCAGACTGTGATGAACGCACATGATCCAAAGCCCTCCGTTGCAATCCCCCTCGCGCTCCTTCACTTACCTGCGAGGTGACAGGCCGCAGACTTGCGCAACGATATCTGCCGCGGCCAGTATGCACGGGTATTTGATCGGTTTTGCGGTTTTATAAGTGACGGCAGCTTTCGCGGCTTCAGGCGTGTCATATGCGCCCGGCCATAGTTCACAGTTAGGATATAAGTCCGATGAACCTGCGAGATTTAATGTATGTGATTGCCGTAGCGGATCACCGTAACTTCACGCGCGCGGCGGAAATCGTAAATGTAAGCCAGCCAGCGCTATCCAATCAGATCAAAAAACTGGAAGCCGAACTGGGCCTCGATATCTTCAAACGTGGAAATCGAGATGTACATCTGACCGAGTTCGGATCGGAGTTTCTGGCTGCCGCCCGGCAGATCAACGGGCTGGTCGAGCGCATCGACGATGTAGCTCAGCAGCACAGAAATGTGGATACCATGCCGCTGAGGTTGGGGATGACACCAACGCTCGCTGCATATTTGTCGCGCTACTTTCGCGATATGTTTGCCCATCTCTACCCCGACATGCGGGTCATCATTGTCGAAGAATACCCTGCCCAATTGGCGTATATGGTAGAAAGCAAGGCCATTGATGTGGCATTCATTGCGCGCAAGAGCCACACGGCCCTCTACAAAGCATCAAAAAAACCGATGGATTTCGCATCGCTTTGGCTGGAGCCCTTGTATCTCGGTGTACGTAAGGGGCATTTTCTCAGCAAACATTCGAGCATTTGGGCGCATGAGGTCCCTGCGGATCTGCTGGTTCGATTTGACACCTCCTTCGGGTACGATCTGGAAAAGGATTTGCCGCAACCTTCCACCGATGTGACGGAGCTCGTCGGCATTGATGTGCGAACAGCGCGCTTCGAAACGGTTTGCCGGCATGTCGCCGAAAGTGACGCCTGCACGATGATAAATGCCATCGCCGCGATGCAGTTCCGGAGTGACAACTTCGGTCTCGACTTTATTCCCTTCAACGACGAAGGGAACATCCGCGAGCTTGGCGCAATCACACGACCAGAGTACCCCCGCACCGCGGTCATTGATGCTATGCGCAATCATATTCAAGAGGCCCCTCCCCCGGGGACGGTTGCATCACAACCGAAAGAAGGCGCTCTAAAGGCAGCCATCAAACTGCCCCTTTAGGAAGTGCGTTAACTTGCGGAGAGGGTTCCGCCCGTTACTCAAACTTTTCGTTCCCGAAACCTGCCGTCGCAACTGCGGGCGGCGAAATTTCTTTTGTGCGGCCACAGCGATATCTTTGCTCGACACAGTTTGATCAGCCTTGACCCAAGCCTCCTCCTGAAAGCCAAAAGTCGAATTCCAGGTCAAAAAATTGGCTCAACACAGCTGACATTAATGTCAGCATGCGACATTGAATAGTTTCACAGATGATACAGGATTATCCTAACTGATTGATAAAAATATATAAAATAATTTCAGAGATCACGGGCGCTGTGAGTATTTGGTGGGCTTATAGCACTCATTCAGACCGTGAATTTCTCAGGCCAACGCCGGCTTCATAAGAAATAGGGCACGGACAATTTGCCTCCTGGCAGCTGTCCGCAACCGAAAAACAATTATGGAGTCTCCCCATGCTTTCCGAACTACTCGCTGGTCTGCGCGCCCGTCTTTTGACGACGTCGACGCTGGCACAAGAAACGGTCCGAGACGGACAAACCCTGACAAACGGTTTCTTTCAGAGCACCGTTGTCGACAACACGCCGGCGTTCTTGCTGGACAATGATTTTGCCCGTTTGCTGAACTTTGGTGAAATCGAAACGAACAATGCCGAAGCTGCGGTTGCTGTTGAAGGTGAGGATGCACAGGTCTTCAACTTTCGTTCCGGCAGCATCGAAGCCAATTCCGGTGCGGATGCGCTGGCAAGCGGTATCCTGGTATCCGGCAGTGCCACCATTCGAAACTTTGGTGAGATCGCGGGAGAGTTCAACGGCGTTCGCTTCGCTGGGCCAAATAGCTCCGGTCAGCTGGACAACTTCAGAGGTGGCGTGATCTCCTCTGACAGCCGTGCAGTAGACATTCAAGGTGAAGGTATCGACGTTCGCAATTTTGGCGACATCATCGGCACGGGTGATCAGCGCAATGGTACGATCTATACCAACAGCACTGCCGAAGACGTCTCGATCAGCAACTTTGCAGGCGGCACCATTGACGCAGGCGACGGCAATCAGGGCGCGGGTGTGTCCTTGCAGGTTGGCGACGAAGTAGGTGACGTCGTATCGACATCCATCTTCAACGGTTTTGGATCGACCATTCAGGGCCGCGGGCAGGCTGCGGCCAACACCGGTCTTGCGGGCGATGGTATTCGCGTCGATGACGGTGCCGAAGGTGCGATCCTTGATACCGATATCGTTAACAGCGGTCTGGTATCTTCTGAAAGCGATCAGGGCACGGCAGCGGGTATCCGAATTGCCGACGGCGTTGGTGCGGACGGCCGCATTCTCAACACCCAAACCGGGACGATCGAAGGTGTCCGCAACGGTCTTTATGTCGGCAATGCCGAACATGATCTGGATATTCTGAACCTTGGCACGATCCAATCCGGCAGCCGGGCGGTCAACATCGACGGGTCAGGCGTTGATCTCGTCAATGGCGGTGACATTCTGGGCACCGGTGATCAGCGCAATGGCACAATCTATGCGGATGATACGGCAAGCGGCTTCTCGATCCAGAACCTTGCAAACGGCACCGTTGATGCCGGTGAAGGCAATCAGGGCGCAGGTATCTCCCTGTCGCTGGCGGCTGAGGGCAACGGCGACGTTGAGATTACCAACGCGGGCGACATTTCCGGGCGTGGTCAGGCTTCGGCCGCTGCCGGTACCGCAGGTGATGGTATCCGCCTGGAAGGTGTGCGGTCTGACGCCGGATTTGGCCCCGCGCTCTTTGATGGGTCGATCACCAACTCGGGTTCGGTGACCTCCGAAAGCGCGCAAGGCACCACCGGTGCGTTCCGTGCTGTGAACAATGTCAACTTCCAGGGTGAGTTGGTCAACGAAGCAGGCGGTACCTTCGCCGGTGTCCAAAACGGTGTCTACTTCGGTACAGGCGACCATTCCGGGGGATCCTTCATCAACCGCGGAACGGTCTCCTCTGACAGCCGCGCGTTGAACATCGATGGCGAAGGCCTCGACGTTGTCAACGAAGGCTCCATCCTTGGTACGGGCAATCAGCGCAATGGCACAGTCTACGCAGATGGTACCGCCGACAACTACAGCTTTACCAACTCCGGCCTCGTAGATGCCGGCCTAGGTAACAATGGCTCAGGCGTTGCTCTGCAAACCGGCGACGTGGATGGCGATATTGTCTCCGCGGCCGTTATCAACGATGGCACATTCCAGGGCCGTGGTGACGCGGTTGAAGGCAATCAGGTTGGTGACGGCCTGCGTCTGTTCAGCAATCAGGAAGATGCAGGCTTTGCCGGTCTGGTGCAGAACAACGGCCTTATCGCCGGTTCCGAAGACAGCGATGCCGCTGTTGGTATCCGGGTTGATGGCGGTCTTGAACTGCTGGGTGCGATCATCAACGAAGGTGAGATTCGCGGCAACGTCAATGCCATTGACGCGACCGATGCGGGTACAGTCACTTTCGTCAACGACGACGACGGTGTGGTCAACGGCAACGTGCTCCTGGGTGCAGGTGATGACGTTGTGGTCGACCTTGGCCAGATCAATGGCACCATCGACGGCGGCGCGGGCGATGACGTCCTGATCGCAGGCAACGGTGACAACGTTATCGTTGGCGGTCTTGGCAACGACTTCATCGACGGGGGCGACGGCTTCGACACGGTCGATTTCTCCGACCTCGATGTGGCTGTTTCGGTCAATCTGGGGCCAAACGGTAACGGAACGGCGACACGTGAAACCGGCTTTAATGTGTCGGTGGTCAATCAGACCGTCGTCGCACCGGGTCAGTTCGGCTCAGCCATCGCCGATGGGGCACAGTTTGTGGAGCAGGCAGTGGCGGGTAACCTCTACTACAACATCCACACATCTGATTTCCCCGCTGGCGAGATCCGTGGCCAACTGGAGGTCATCAGCGACACAGGCACCGGTCATGACCGTGTGATCGAGCTCGCAGGATCGCTGGATGCCAGCCAGGAACCCGGGCCAACATCGGACAGCAACGCCACAGGCGAGGCAACAGTCACAATCTCGTTCAACGAGGCAGGTGAGGTGCTCTATTCTTCCGAACTGAGCGTTGTTGGCCTCAATGAGGCGGATCTGAACACTCCGATCCCGGGCGTTGTATCTGCAATCCATCTGCACAATGCACCCGCCGGTGCCAACGGCCCGGTTGTGCAGGACACGCTGGTGGACGCAGGAGCAACACTGGACACGGATGCCACAGCCGGCACCGGTGTGATCGGTCTGGATGTGATCGACAATTTGATCGAAACCGATGTCCTGAGTTCGATCGAGAACGTGATCGGATCCGACGACGCCGATGTCATCATTGGCAGCGATCTCGACAATGTCCTGAACGGTGGCGATGGTGACGACCTGATAAGCGGTGAAGGCGGCAATGATCTGCTGACCGGCGGCGCAGGTGCGGACACGTTCAACTTCGCCCCGGGCGACGGGAACGATGTGGTCACCGACTTCCAGCTTGGTGTGGACCAAATCCGCTTGAGTGACTTTGGCCCGGATTTCGACCTGGCAAGCAGCGTCACACAAGACGGCGCTGATGCGGTTCTGTCCTTCTCCTCCGACAGCTCCCTGCGCCTTGAAGGCATCGACAGCACGCAGCTGAGCGAAGACGACTTCGCGGTCTAAGCCGACAAACGGGACGGCGGGTTGCCTCGCCGTCCCTGCCAACAAAAAGGGTCCACACCATGTTCCAGAAATCCAACTCCGTCAAAAAAGCCTGGGGCGCGCTGCGCAGCGGATTTGCCGCCGTGGCTGTCTTCAGCCTCTTTCTTAACCTTCTCATGCTCGCAGGGCCGCTTTACATGCTTCAGGTCTACGACCGGGTGCTGACGAGCCAGAACATCGAGACGCTGATCGCCCTGACATTACTTCTGGGAGGCGTGTTCGTGGTGACAGGATGTCTGGACCTGATGCGGATGCGTATCCTTAACCGGCTTGGTGCCCGCTTCGAGCTGGAAATTGGTGAGCCCATTCTTGCCGCAGCGATGCGCCGCCGGGTTCAAGGACATTCTGTCGCCGGTGAAAACCCCGTCGATGACGTGAACGGATTTCGAGATTTCATTTCCGGAACGACACTTACGGCTTTCTTCGACGCCCCCTGGATCCCGATATACCTTGCACTGCTCTACGTTCTGCATCCGCTCTTGGGCCTGCTCGGTGTCTCCGGGGCCGTGGTTCTGACGCTTCTGGCGCTGATCAACAACGCCAGAGCGCAAACGCCCATGCAGGATGCCGCCTTTGCCCGAGGCCGGTCAGATGCGCTTTTTCAAACCAGCGAACGCAACGCCGAACTGGCCCACGCCATGGGGATGAAAAGTGACCTCGCGCGTCGCTGGAGCGCTCTTCAGGCACAGACTCAAATCTTTAAAACCAAAGCAAGCGACCGTATCGCCACATTTTCGGTGATCTCGAAAACCATCCGGATGGGCCTGCAATCTGCCATTCTGGGTCTTGGCGCCGCACTAGCCATCAGCGGTGAAACCACCGCCGGGGTCATGATTGCCGCGACCATCGTGCTGGCTCGGGCCCTTGCCCCCATTGATCAGCTCATCGGCCAGTGGCGCAGCTTTCTGGCTGCGCGTGGCTCTTATCGCAAACTAAAATCTCTCGCCGCCGACTATCCCTCCGCGCCGCCACGGCTGCAGTTGCCTCGCCCGGAAATCTCACTGGCAGCAAGTATTGCGCAGGCCGGACCTCCCCGCGCTCAGAACGCAACAATCGGCGGCATCAACTTCGCGCTGGACGCCGGTGATGTTGTGGCCGTCATTGGCCCAAGTGGATCGGGCAAATCAACGCTGGCCAAGATGCTGGCCGGCATCTGGATGCCCCAACGCGGCGCCATCACGTTGGATGGCACGGCCATGTCAAAATGGGATACCGAAGATCTTGGCCGATTGGTCGGGTATCTGCCTCAGGATGTGGATCTGTTTGATGGCACGATCAGGGAAAACATCGCGCGTTTCTCCACCACCATTGATGATGCGCAGGTATTACAGGCCGCGATGTCTGCCGACGTGCATGAATTGATCAGCACGCTGCCGGATGGATATGAGACCAAGATCGGCAACGGGTATTTCCTGTCAGGCGGTCAGCGTCAAAGGATCGCTCTGGCGCGCGCACTGTACAATAATCCGTTCATTCTGGTGCTAGACGAGCCTAACTCTGATCTGGACGCGACAGGCGAGCAAGCCCTGCGCAAAGCCATTCAGAGCGCGCGTGAACGCGGCGCCATCGTAATCGTCATGACCCATCGCCCCAGCACGCTGCAAGCGGTGAACAAGGTGCTCATACTCAGCAACGGCACGCAAACCCAGTTTGGCAACAAGAACGATGTCCTGCGACCGACCCAACAAAACGTTCTTGATGGGCAACGTCCGAAACCGGTCAAGCGCGTGAAACAGCAACTCCGGATGGAAGGAACAGCACAATGACTGCACTTATTTCGGCACCCCGGACTCAAGAGGTCTTACGCCTCGAAGACTATAACCGCATCAGCGGCCCCGCGGCGGAACCACGCATCAGAGGCTTTGTTTTGGCCGGAATTGCGATGCTTATCATCTTTCTTGGTGGATCTTTTTACTGGGCGTTTTCCTCTGAATTGGACGGCGCGGTTGTGGCTCCGGCTTCGCTTGTGGTCGAGGGAAATCGCAAGACAGTTGAGCATCTGGATGGCGGTATCGTGCGCAGCATACTCGTATCAGACGGTGATTTTGTGCAGGCAGGTCAAACGCTTGTCGAACTGGACAGCGCTGAGCTTGACGTCGATCTCGATGTTTTTGGCAGCCAGCTTGGAGAGCTTACCGTAAGACGCGCCCGCCTTATGGCACAGATCAATGGCGCCAGTGTGTTCTCGCAGAAAGATGTGGCTGAAGCCTCTCGGGTTGCAAAGGAAGAGTATTGGCACTCCGCATATCTCACCCAGAAACAGCTTTTTGCCACCGAGGCGCGGGCGCGGCAGACGGAAAGCGACATCCTTGATCAACGTATCGAAAGCCTGCGTGACCAAGTTGCCGGAATTCAAACGCAGCGCGGTTCCAACGCGCGTCAGCTGGAGATCACCAAAACCGAGCTGAGAAATCTCGAAACTCTTTTTGACAAGGGCCTGGTTGCGGCAACCCGCGTCACCGCGCGTCGGATCGAAATTGAAAGACTGCGTGGCATCGACGCCTCCCTGGCGACCCAGCAGGCTCAGGCCGAAAACCAGATCGGGGAGCTGAAACTCGCGCATCTGAGCCAGCAAAAACTGCGCGATGAAGCCATCGCAACGGAACTGGCCGCCGTCGATGCCCAAATCTCCGTGGTGGCACCCCGCTATGCCGGTGCCACAGAACGCCTCAAGCGGATATACATTGCCGCGCCAGCAGATGGCCGTGTCGTCAATATGAGCCTCTTTACTGCGGGGGGCGTTGTGCGCCCCGGCGAAGCCATCCTGGATATCGTTCCAGCTGACAACCCACTGATCGTTGAAGCGCGGATCAACACGGCGGATATCGAAAAACTTAAAGTAGGCCAGAGCACCCGCGTGCGTCTCTCTGCATTCGATCAAGGCGATATCCCAGAAGCAACGGGGCAGATTTTCGACATCTCGGCAGATAGCTTGGAAGACGACAGAACCGGTGAGAGCTATTTCATCGCCCGCGTAAAACTGAACGCAGATCAGCCCAAAGCGATTGCCGATCTCGAACTTCTACCTGGAATGCCCGCAGACCTTTTTGTCAATACGGGCGAGCGTACTGCAATCAGCTATCTGACCCAGCCACTCAGTGACCGGATCGCGAGAACCTTTATCGAATAGTCTGAAGCGCAAATCTTAACGAGTGCATTTTTTTCTGTGACCCTTTTTAACAATTGCCCTGTTTATCAACATGCGCTTCAGACGCCCTCGCCAGCACCTCTGGCGGGGGCACTTTTCATCGGTGACCACAAAAACGGGTGAAATCTGGCTCGTTTCCGCAACGACTCTAGGGCGTCGATTGCCCTGTCTAAGTAACAGGACAGATGTAGTCAGGAACAATCCCGGACAGACGAATATAGGGACCAACATCCGTACCAGAAAACAATCCGAACCTTTCGATCAGGACGGTTTTGAAACCAGCGGCACGACCACCGAGGATGTCGGTATGCAGGGTGTCGCCAACCATCGCAATGCGTTCAGGCGCGATCCCCTGCAACCGCCGTTTGACATCATCAAATGCATTGCCAAAGGGTTTGCCAAAAAATACCGATTCAACGCCGGTCTCATCTGCCAGCAAATGGGCAAAATATCCGGGTTCACAGCTCAAACCCGTTTCACGCGGGGCCACAATATCGGGATTGGCGACCAGGAGCGGCCGCGTGCGCCTGTGTAAATCAGCCTTCAGGGCGGTCATGGTCGCCGCATCAAGGGCCGCACTGGACAGAAACAGAAACCCGTCCACATCCCAAGGCTTGGCTGCGGTCCAGCGGACAATGTCTGCATCAAGATCCGCGAAGGTATCGACATCGGTACACAGCGCGCCCCATCGTCCCAGCGGCAAGTAATCACCGAGCCGTGCGGCGCACACATCGCGGCTGGCGACGACCTCATCAGCCGTGAAATCAAACCCCAATTTACGATATTTCTTCAGGGCTGCTGCGCGCGTATCACTGGCCGCGTTGGTCAGCACGACCAGTTTTTTACCCATTCTCCGCAGCTCCGCCATCCGTTCGACAGCGCCCGGGATCGGGGTTTGGCCAACATTCAGGACACCAAAAGCGTCCAGCACAAATGCATCCACATCGTCAGCCACTTGTGCAAGGGATGCACGACTTTGGCTCCGGGACGGAAATGTCGTCTGGGGAAGACGCCTGCGGATTTCCTCATACCGTGAAAACGCAGCATCGGTCGTCATAAGGGATGTGTAGGACATGGGTTAAATGAGCCGATACTGCTTGGCTTTGTTACGCAGGAAAGGCAGCCCCTGATCCATGACTTCGCGATGATTGTTGGCGACCGGTCGCCAGACAGAAAGACCATGCGCGATCTCTGGCGGCATGTTGATGAAGCTTTCCATCGCCAGTCCACCGCTGAATTGCACCGCGGCAAGGGTTGCGAAAATCTCGTCCCAGTCGCAGGTGCCCATGCCCGGCGTCCCCCGGTCGCTTTCCGACAGATGAATGTAGCGCAGATGATCACGCCCATCCAAAATCCCGTTACCCGCACCCTTTTCCTCGATATTCATATGATAGGTATCCAGGTGCAAAAACATGTTGTCCGATCCCACTTTTTCGATCATCGCGACACCCTGTGCCGCAGTATTGATCAGATGGGACTCGTATCGGTTCACGGGTTCGATGCCAAATAGAATACCAGCTTTTTTGGCATATCCGGCGGCCATCTGCAGCGCTTTTGCAACGTTGTCGATCTCCTGTTGCGTCGGTGGCAGGCCTGAGCGTTCACCGATGCCGCCATAGGTCACGCCGCTGAGCGCAAGGCCACCCATCGCGGCCGTTTTCTCTATCGCAACTTTCAAAAATTCAACCGCACCCTCCGGATTGTGCGACGCCCAGACGGCCTCTGGCAATCCCAGCGAACATACCGCCGAAAGACCAGCCTCTTCCAACAATGACCGGCTGTGATCAGCATCCGCAGACGGCGGGTCGAGCAAAGCAATTTCGATGAAATCCATACCGTCTGCTACAGCAGCGGCCACTGCCCGTTCAGCACCCTCGCGATCCCATGTCATCGTCCACATGCTGGTATGGACCCCAAATCCTCGTATCATACGCTTGAATAGCCCCCTTCAATCATCATCAGTGCGCCATTCACCAGATCAGATGCGGGCGAGGCGAGATAAAGGGCCATATCCGCAATCTCGACCGGCTCCCCGAAGCGACCCAGAGGCGTTGCCGCCAGAAAAGGGCCGGATTTCTCGGGTGGACTCCAAAGCTTGCGCCCCATCTGCGTCATGACGACAGTTGGGCAGATGGCATTCACCTGAATGTTATGCGGGGCGAACTCGGTCATCAGAGCTTTGGTCAGGGCGTTTAGTCCGCCTTTGGAGGCGGCGTAGGCTGCATGATCAGGCAGCGCAATCACACCGGTTTGCGACGAAATATTAATGATCTTACCGCGTTTTTGCGCGATCATTTTCGGCGCCAGTCCCCGAGCCAGGATAAACGGTGCGCGCAGGTTCAGCGCCATTGTCCGGTCCCAGTCCTCCAGCGAAAACTCTGTCGCCGGTCCCACAATCGCAGTGCCAGCACTGTTGACCAGAATATCAACTGTCCCCGCCATTTCCAGAGCGCGGGAAACCACGCCCTCTGCGCCATCGATCTCGCCGATATCGGCAGGGATGATCCGGCAGTTGCCCCCCATTGCCGCAATATCAGATTGCAGGGCAGCAAGCTTGTCCTCATTCCGCCCGGTGGCGATGACGCGCGCACCAGCGTCAGCAAAGACCTCACAGATTTCCGCGCCGATACCCGACGATGCCCCCGTCACCAAGGCGACGCGATCTTTGATCGCAAACCGTTCCTGCCAGACCGTCATTGCCTACTCCATATTCGTGTGAAAGGCGCGCATGTCTTCTGCGGAAACTCCTTTTGCATCCCGCAAATGCAGGATCAGCATTTCGAAGAACATGAACATCACCGCCTCGAAAAGCGACCCCATCGGCAATATTGAACCGTCACCGCCTTGATCATTGGCCATTGTCTGGGCCGACAGCAGAACAACGTGATCTGCGGATTTCGGGACAATCCCATCCTGTTCAGCCGTCACACATAATACCTGCGCCCCAGCGATCTTGGCCTGTTTGATCAACCCCGCGACGGTGGAAAAATACCCCGGACCGGCACTCACGATCAGCAGATCACCTTCCCCGATGTGTGGTGTGGTCATGTCCCCGATCATATGCGCGTCAAGGCCAAGGTGAAAAAGCCGCATGGCCAGAGATTTGATCATCAACCCCTCGCGGCCCACTCCGTATAGCGCGATGTGGTTGGCGCTCAGGATCGGGGACGCCATGGCAATCACCTGATCCGGCAAGGCCTTTTGCAAGACATCACCGACTTCCTCATTTGCCCTGTGAGCGAGTTCTGAAAGGTTCATATTTTGCCTCCATGAGCGGCGAGCTGATCAAGCTTTGGCAGAACCTCGGAGAGTGCGCGCTCAAAAAGACCCGTTTCCTTGAGGAAATCGAGGATCGTATACCTGCTGCGTATGTAAGCTGCGGCTCTGATCGTTCGCTCCAGATGGACTGAACTGACCCCAATATCTTTTGCAAAGGCCGGTGCCCCGGCCATTTTGAGCATCGCAACCATTTCACCTGTGCGAAACAATTGTTGGCGGATGATTCCACGCGTGTCCTGCCAATGAGTACAAATGCGTTTCAGCCTGTCCGCGTGCAGCGCGGGATCAATCCATTTTTCCTGCGTTTGCAGAACGGCCCGATCTGCGATGCGTGTGTCCGGAATGACCCGTCTAAGTTCATCCAAAGCCGCATTCAAATCGGGAGCAGGGCCAGCGATCTGTGATAAATCCTGCCCGAGCAACCAGTCATAAAGGGCCAGCGTGACAACACAGCCGACAGCAACAGCGGCACCGTGACTGACCTTGCGCCCCTCCAAGCTGAGATCTTCCATCTCCCACATATGGGCGATCTGATGATCCGCGCCGGAGGCCGGACGCGATGAGCCATGAAACTCCATTGCGAAGCCAACAGCCGTGAGCCCAATGAAAAGCCGCGCCGTCGCATCGCGATCCCCGTGAGCCAATGCCTGCGGATCGCAAAGCCAGCCGCGCAAATGGTCCTGAACCAATGGCCAGGCGGTTGCATCTCTTACCTCTGCGCCAACAAGTTCTGCCAGCAACCAGTCTCCACCCGCCGGAGATTTACCTGCCAGATCGCCGTAGCCCCAGCCGGTCATCTCTGCGGGTGCCTTGGCGATCACATCAAGATCAGCAATAAGGGCCATGGGCGCGCGGGTGGGAATCGTCACTTTGAACCCGTCCCGGGCTAGTGGGGCACCGGCACTGGTATATCCATCCATCGACGCCGCCGTCGCGACGCTTACGTATTGCCGATTTGTCTCGTAGGAGGCGAATTTGACCAGATCATTTATCACACCAGATCCCACCGAGACCGGCAGCAGCAAGGGATCAGATTTGAGCGTCTCGATGAAAGGTTCGGCTTCTTCAACCGAAGCCTTGGGCAAAGGTTCATCGTTCAGGATCAACTGATCAACGGCAAACCCGGCGGAGACCAGTTGATCCCGTGTGGCATACCCCGCCGCATCAAAGCCCGCGCGATCAGCGAAAAGGATCGCTCTTTGCGACGATGTTACCGATGCGGCAACCTCACCAACATGCGTGATCGCCCCGCGGTCAATAATCAGATGTTTTGTCACGGCGGATTTGGCGACCGCGGGCGCGATGAGGTTGTCAAATTGCGCCTTCCAGTGGCTCATACCGGCGCGCCTCCGGCGTTATTCGACAAGGTCACCCCGTTGGCATCGAACTGATGCACCCGGTGAGCAGGAATCAAGATACTGACGCTTTGCCCGGCCTTTGTCGCGTCTTCTCCATCGGTTTTAACGACAAGGCGTTCGCCATCATCACCTTGCAGGTAGAGGTAACTCTCGCCACCCAATTGCTCTTTTACCGCGACATTCAAATCGACGGCGCCCTGCCCCACCTTTCCCAGAACAATATGTTCCGGGCGGATGCCAAGACGAGCTGTCTGCTCCTGCCGCGAAAGCGATCCGGCAAAGATGGACGTGGTGTCAAATATGTTCATTGCCGGCGACCCGATAAAACCAGCCACGAATTCCGAAGCAGGCCGGTGATAGAGGTCCATCGGACTGCCGACCTGTTCAATTCGACCAGCGTTAAGCACGACAATCTGATCTGCCATGGTCATGGCTTCAACCTGGTCGTGTGTCACGTAGATCATGGTGGCGTTGAGTTGATCATGCAGCGCTTCGAGCTCTACCCGCATCTGGACGCGCAGCTTCGCATCCAGATTGGAAAGCGGTTCGTCAAACAGAAAGACCTTGGGCTTCTTTACAATTGAACGGCCAATTGCGACGCGCTGCCGCTGTCCACCCGATAGCTGACCTGGCTTGCGATCCAAAAGCTCACTGAGTTGCAGTATCTTGGCGGCTTCTTCGACCCGGGCGTTGCGTTCATCTGCCCCGACGCCTCCAACTTTCATCCCGAATTCCATATTCGCGCGGACGCTCATGTGCGGATAAAGGGCATATGACTGAAAAACCATCGAGACATCGCGATCAACTGGTTCAAGCTGCGTCACATCCTTGCCGCCGATCTCAATAGTCCCGCCGTCAACTGATTCGAGACCGGCGATCGTGCGAAGCAACGTTGACTTGCCACAACCGGACGGCCCGACAAAAACCACGAAGGCCCCATCCGGCACGCTGAGCGACACATCAAAAAGAGCCTGCATTGCCCCGTAAAACTTGCTTATTCCGCTTAGATCAACTGTCGCCAAAGATCTGTCTCCCTTGTGGTCGCAGCACGCCTTTACCGATGACCTGCCGACATTTTCATGTTGACATCTGCGCCATTCATTACATTTGTATGTGATCCGATACAAATGGATGTCAACAGTTTCCGATGGGAGGAACACATGAAATTCAAAAAAATGTTGGGCACCACCGCGATGGCCGCAGGCCTGTGTTTTGGTGCGTCAAATGTGCTGGCCGATGGTCACGCATGGAGCCTTGAGAAAGCCGCTGAACCTTATGCCGGCACCACTGTCGATGTCGTGTTCTTGTTACGCCCGGGATATGAAGCAATCGAAGCGATGCTGCCTGAATTCGAGGAAGCAACCGGGATAAAAGTCAATATTATCAAGCATCCTTACGAAAACGCGCTGGGTGAACAGGTTCGGGATTTCGTCGCAGGCGGCGATCTTGATGTCGCGCTGATCGACCTGGTCTGGATCGGTAATTTCGCCGAGAACGACTGGATTGTCCCGCTGGACAAGTTCACCTCAAATCCCGATCTGGCGGACCCCGATCTGGACATGGATGACTTCTTCCCGCTGGTCCTGAACGCCTTTGGCGGCTGGAACGGCACAATCTACGGCCTGCCCGTCGACAACTATTCCGGATTGCTGTTCTACAATAGCTGCATGCTGGAAGAAGCCGGATTTGATGGCCCGCCAAAAACCTGGGATGACTTGAAAAACGTCTACGGCCCCGCGCTCACCAAGGACGGCAAATACGCCTACGCCTTGCAATCCAAACGGAACGAGACACAATCTGCGGATAGTTTTGCGCGCATGCTCTGGCCCTTCGGCGGTTCGTTCCTGAATGACGAATTCAAATCGAACCTGATGTCGGAAGAAAGCCTTGCGGGTCTGCAATTCCGGCAGGACCTGATGCAATATATGCCCGATGGCATCGTCGCCTATGATCACGCGGAAACCGTGAACGCGTTCAGCCAGGGTGATGTGGCCATGATCACCGAGTGGTCGGCTTTCTATTCCACTGTTGTCAGCCCGGAGACCTCGAAAATTGCTGATTGTGTGGAAATCGCACCGGAACCCACGGGACCAGCGGGACGGAAGCCTGCTCTGGGCGGGTTCTCCATGGCGGTCGCTGCGCAGGCCGATGATGCGGAGCAAGCGGCAGCCTACCTGTTTATCCAATGGGCCACATCTAAGGCAAACGCAGGTGAATACCTGGAACGCGGTGGGGTGCCCGCACGACAATCGGCCTATGCCGATCCCGCATTGGCTGACACCTACAAGTTCATCCCCGCCCTGGTCGAAAGCTGGCAGGATGGTGTCCCGGAATTCCGTCCGCGCTTTGCTGAGTGGCCGGAAATCACCGAGATCGTGCAGGAATGGGGCACCAAGATCATGCTGGAAGAAGTCAGCATCGAGGAGGGTGTAACCGAGCTGGGTGCGCGCATGGAAGAAGTGCTTGAGGACGCCGGATATTACAGCGGTGACAAACCACTCGCGCAATAGCCACCGCCAGCCTAACATTGACGGCGGGGGCGCTTCGGCGCCCCTATGCCCCGTAAAAGGTCATCGAAATGCCCGGCAAAGTTCCCAGAAAAACGATCTTCGCCTTTATTGGCCCATCCGTCATCGCATTGGCCGCAATCGGCATTGTGCCTTTGCTCTACGCGGCCTGGACCAGTCTGCATTTCTATAATCTGACCAAGCTCAAACGCGTCAAATTCATCGGGCTGGAAAACTACTGGGATGTGTTGACAGATTCCGTTTTCTGGGAAGCGATGGGGCGCACGTTCACCCTGCTAAGCATCGCCCTGCCCCTGCAACTGGCGCTTGGATTGGGGATTGCGCTGATCCTGCACAAACCCGGCCTGACATTGTTGAAAACGCTTGCGCGGCTGTCGCTGGTGCTGCCAATGGCAACGACCTACGCGGTCGTGGGCCTTCTTGGCCAGGTCATGTTCAATCAGAAATTCGGTGTCATAAATCAGTTTCTGTCTCCATTCGGCGGTGACAACATCAATTGGATCGGCGATCCGACAAACGCATTCACCATGATCATTTTCTGGGATGTCTGGCAGTGGACCCCATTTGTAGCGCTTGTTTTGCTGGCGGGCCTTACGATGGTCCCCGACGAGATCGAAGAAGCCGCGCGCCTCGAAACCAAAAGTTGGTGGACTGTTCTGCGCTACGTCCAGTTGCCCTTTCTTATGCCCGGGTTGGTGGCGGTCCTGATCCTGCGCACCGCGGATACCCTGAAACTCTTTGATATGGTTTTCACGCTCACACGTGGCGGACCCGGATCCTCCACCGAGCTGATATCATTGATGATTCAGCGGGTCGGGTTTCGTGCGTTCGATCAGGGACTGGCCTCTGCTCAAGCGATCATTTTGCTGATCATCACGATCATTTTGAGCCAAATCTACATTCGCGTCTTCTACAAGGAAGTCTGAGCCATGACCTCGTCCCGCTCTCTTTGGATACAAGGCCTGTTGCTTCTGGCCATTCTGCTGGTCTGTGTCTTCCCCTTCTACTGGATGGTCACCACATCCTTGAAAACCCAGGTGGTGGCGTTGGAGAGCCCGCCGGTCTGGTTGTTTGAACCAACTTTGGCAAACTACCGCGAAGCGCTTTTCGACGATGGTGTGCTGCGCACGCTGATGAATTCCCTGATCATCGCAATCAGCACAACAGCGCTGGCGATCCTGCTGGGCGTGCCCGCAGCCTTCGCCCTTGCCCGCTTCGAGTTTCGCGGCAAAAAGGACCTGTGGTTCTGGTTCATCACCAATCGCATGGTATCCCCCATCGTGCTGGCCCTGCCGTTCTTCCTGATTGTGCGCCAGCTGGGGATGCTCGACAGGCACATTACGCTGATCCTGATTTACCTGACTTTCAATTTGCCGATTGTTATCTGGATCTGCACCGATCAGTTCCGCGGCATTCCCTATGATCTTGATGAAGCGGCGCGAATCGAAGGTGCCTCTCAATGGATCATCCTGCGGAAAATCTGCCTGCCGCTGGCGATGCCGGGTGTCGCCGTATCTGGGATATTTTCTTTCATTTTCTCATGGAACGAACTGATGTTCGGGTTGGTATTGACGCGCACAACCGCCAAAACGGCGCCTGCAATGGCAGTGTCTTTCATGGAAGGATACAACCTGCCTTACGGAAAGATCATGGCCACATCGACGTTGATCGTTATCCCGGTGTTGATCTTTGCGTTGCTTGCCTCCAAGCAGTTGGTTCGCGGCCTGACCATGGGTGCCGTGAAGTAGGGAGAGGAAAATTCATGCCCCGCGCGCCCAAGACCAATACTGTTGACGCCGAAGAGCAACTTTTGGTTCGACTGGCCTGGGCGTGTGAAATGGAAGGCATGACCCAGGCGGCGGCGGCGGAGAAATTCGGCCTTACCCGCCTGCGCGTCAACAAATCTCTGCGCGAGGCAAGGGCCCGCGGCATTGTTCGCGTCGCGGTCAATTCGGTTTACGCGCCCTGCGCGGAGCTTGAGTGGAAGCTGTGCAATGCCTTTAGTCTCAAAACGGCGTCTGTGGCTCCGATCGCGGGTGAGCAGTTTGACCTGCATACCATGATTGGATCATCGCTCGGTCAATACCTCGCCAGCTACCTGAGCCAGCGAGATGTAAGGCTTTTCGGTATGTCATGGGGCAATACGCTCAATATGGCGACGCGTTTCATGCAGCCGATCAACCGCCCTGACCTTGAGATCATCTCCGTCATGGGCGGACTTTCCAAAGGCTCCGATCTCAATAGTTTCGAAATCACCACGCGACTCGCGGACCTGTGCAACGCCGAGCACAGTTATTTCACGTCGCCAATCTACGCCGGATCGCGGGAAAGCCGGGATATTCTTGTCGCGCAGGACGTTTTCCAGTCCACGATCGAGAAAATCCGCCGAGCGGATGGGATCGCCCTTGCAGCGGGAGACATGCAGAAGTCATTGCTGATCAAAGACGGGATGCCGCCGGATATCGACCTTGAGAGTATCCATGCAAGTGGTGCTGTTGGTGACATCATGGGTTACTTTCTCAGCGCGAATGGGGATTTGGTGGATCACCCGATCAACGAGCGTGTTCTGGGGTTGGAGTTGCCCGATCTGGATCAGATCGAAAACGTCATTCTTGCCGCAGGCGGCCTCAACAAAGTACCGATCATCAGGGCGCTGCTGACACGGGGGTGCGTAGGCACATTGGTCACCGACGAACACACCGCCATGGCGCTACTGGACCAGGCTAAATGAGCATCTTTGCAGGCATTGATCTCGGCACCTCCGGCATCAAGATCGCCCTGATTGATGCCGACGATCAATGTCTCGCGCAAGCGTCGCGCTCTTGCGCAGTTGACCGACCACACCAAGGCTGGTCACAGCAGGAACCCGATCTATGGTGGCACCTGACCACAGAAATTTTCGACGAACTGGCCCAGAACCAATCGAAACTGATGTCCGGTATTGTCGGCATTTCGCTGTCCGGTCAGATGTTGGGGTCGGTGCTGCTTGACGGCAAAAACAGACCGGTTGCGCCTTGCCTTTTGTGGAACGATCAGAGATCGCTGGCGGAGTGCCAGATACTTCTCGACCGGGTTCCTGACATCGGCTGGCGCACAAACGGACAGCCTGATCCAGGATTGACCGCCCCCAAACTTCTTTGGATGGCGCAACACTGGCCAAGTGCACTGGATCGCGCGGACATCCTGATGCTGCCCAAGGATTACGTTCGCCTTATGATGACGGGCGAGCGGGCGAGCGATATATCGGACGCCTCGGGCACCATGTTGCTGGATTGCGCGACGGCCAGCTGGGACGACGAACTTATCGAAGCGGCCGGTTGGGACAGAAGCAAGCTGCCCAGTCTTTTACCCTCCTATGCAGCCGCCGGATATCTGAAGTCCGAGCTGTCCAAGCGATGGGGCATGCCATCGCGTGTTCTGGTCGCAACCGGGTGCGGCGACAATTACGCGGGCGCTCTGGGCGTCGGTGCCGCGCGCCCCGGAACCGCTGCACTCAGCATAGGGACATCGGGTGTTCTCTCGGCAGTGGATGACCGATTTCGCCCCGACCCCGAAAAGGCGGTACTGACCACTCCACACGCGGCTCCGGACACCTTTCTGTCTATGGGCGTGGTCATGAGCGCCACGCAATCGCTCGACTGGATCGCGGATTTGACCGCCACCTCTGCTGCTGAACTGGCCACGCTTGCGGATCAAAAAATCGCTAATATCGGCATGAGCGCCTTCCCAATTGCCCGGCCGAGCCTGACCGGCGTGCGCACTCCAGACAATCGCCCTGACGCGCTAGCGGCTCTATCAGGGATTTCGGCAATCACGGACAAAGTTGATTTGGCCTATGCCGTCATGGAGGGCGTCGCCTTTCAGTTTTACGACGCTTATCTGGCGCAAACCCAGTCCGGTGTTCCGATAAACGAAATGGTAGCAGTGGGCGGCGGCACACGGTCTGATCTCTGGGTGCAATTGATCGCCAGCCTGATGAACATTGAAATGATGGTTCCCGTGAATGGCGATATCTCTGCCTGCATCGGTGCCGCGAAACTTGCGCAATGCGCCGCCAGCCCGTTGGAGACCTCGGAAATTTTGCAACGCAAACAAACAATCAGCAGAAGCGTTTCCCCGCGCCCAGAGTGGCGAAACGACTTGCTTGAACGGCACCAGAGATATCGGGAACTGCCATTCCACGGATGACATGGGATCGGTGCCTGTGCGCTTGAGTGACTTGCATGGCACGGCCCTTCGCTCTTTCGACATGCATTGCGACAAGACGCCCCCGGAAAACCGAGGCTGGCGAGCAATCTGACATCGCATGTACAGACACATTCGCGGCGACCTGCGCGGTCTCACGATCTCTTTAGTTGCAGTTGAATACAGAGCGTTCCAGCTTGGTGGCATTCACGGAGGCTATCCAATGACCCTATCGCGACGCCAATTTTCCGCTCTGGCGCTGTCGTCCGCATTCATACCGGGAAGCGTGTCGGCACAGCAATCTTCCGAAGACAAGGCACTTCAGGATGCCCTGGATGCTCAGGTTTTTGGAACAACATCAGAATACAAGGCCGGCCTGCAACTCATCGAAAACCGTGGGAACCCGGATATGGCGGCGGGTCTGATCCGGGCATTGAGGTTTACGGAAGGGCGACGGCGCGAAGTGGCCGAGGTTTTGCAGCGCATTACTGGCCAGTCACGCGGAACCCGTTGGTTTGACTGGATGCTTTGGCAGGAACGCAATCCGCAGATTGTTCCTCATCCAGCGCAGATCGCGTTCACGCGGCGTGTTTTGCTGCAAATCGATCCCAATTTTTCCGACTTTCTGAAAACTGAGTATCTGGCGCGTGACAAGATGCGGATACGTTTGGAAGAGATCGCCTGGGGTGGGGTCCGCAAGGATGGCATTCCCTCGCTTGACAACCCGCAACTGATCTCAGCCAGCGAAGCATCCTACCTGCGCGGGTCGGATCTGGTGTTCGGCGTGTCGATCAATGGCGATGTCAGAGCCTATCCGCTGCGCATCATGGGGTGGCATGAGATGTTCAACGAAGTCATAGGGGGCGTGCCTGTCGCACTCGCCTATTGCACGTTGTGCGGATCGGGCATTCTGTTTGAAACGCAGCTTGCCGGTCGATCAAAACCGCTGGTTTTCGGGTCTTCGGGATTTCTCTATCGTTCCAACAAGCTGATGTTTGATCGCCAAAGCCATTCACTTTGGAACCAGTTCACCGGCAAGCCGGTGGTGGGGCCGCTGGTCAACTCTGGGATTGAGCTGAAACAGCGGCCGGTTGTCATCACAACGTGGGACAGGTGGAAAACATCCCATCCCGGCAGCAAAGTTCTGTCACTCGACACGGGTCATCGGCGCAACTATGGGTCGGGAGTTGTCTATGCCAATTACTTCGGTTCCCCTGACCTGATGTTTCCCGCCCTTGTAGATCAAAGCGAACATCGCCAGAAAGACTATGTTTTCACCATCCGCCAGTTCGGGGCCGCGCGGGCCTGGCCGCTGGATGCATTCGCCAAAAAGCGGCTGATTAACGATGGGATCAACAGTACAAACCTAGTTCTGATCGGGACTGCGGAAAGCCGTAGCGTCCGCGCCTATGAGCGGGGCAATCATACATTCGAGCTTTCATCGGGTGGGTTGAAAGCTGCGGACGGATCGGAGTGGATCATCACCGAAGACGCTCTCGTCGGTCCTGACGGCACCCGCCTGCCGAGAGTTGCGGGCCACATTGCCTATTGGTTCGCCTGGGACAACTACCTCAGCGGTGCCGCGTCCGTTTACAAGGGCTAGGCGTGTTCGAGCTGATGCCATCAGACAATGGAAACCCTGCAGTTTCAAAGTGATAAGCATACATCCGGCTTGACCACGCACTCCGTTTATTCGGCAAGGGTTTGCGCGTCGTCGGGTGTGGGCAATCCGTAAATGCTTCGTTTCGTTCGAAAACCTGTCAAGCACATCGCGAATATCAGTCCGATTATTGCATCACATCGATCACCCCCCCGCGACACGATCTATCTATATCGCTGAGACGGATTGCATAAAGGCAGAGCCCCAGCGGTTGCTGGGATAGATCGCCGACGACCAGCGATAGCCTAGCCCGACAGTTCCTGTAGGTTGTCCATTTCCGCGAGTCGTCCGGCGGTAAATTTATCGGTGATCAAAAGGTCTATCACACCGGTTTGCAAAGCGCCCCGGATTGAGTCCGTCTTGGATTGCCCGCCGGCCAAGGCAATGACGCGGTCAATCTGAGACAGCTCCTCCAGTGACATGCCGATGACCCGCTCATCCAGCGGGGTTTTCACAAATTTCCCATCCGCATCAAAAAACCTCAGGCTGATGTCGCCGACGCCGCCCGCTTCTTCTACGGCAGCGAGCTCCCGACCAGAGAAGGTATTTCCCGATCGCGCCAGCATGCTGGAGGGTTCCATCGCGCCAATCCCGACGATGGCCAAAGTAATTTTACCGAACATGTCCATCGTTTCACGCACATAGGTGTCTCCAAGCAACACAAGCTTGGCTTCGCGTGATTGCGCAACGCCCGGGGCACTGAGCAAATGCGCCTCCGCACCGGTGAGTTTGGCGAGCCGCGTGGTCAACTGGTTCGCATGAATCTGAACGGTCGGATCACCCATGCCACCCAATGTCTGAACCACATGTTTGGCCTTCCCGTTTTTCATCGGGTGAATATTGTCCACCATCTTCAAAATGGTTTCCGACCAGCTGGAAACGCCAATTACCTCATCAACTTGCAAAGTAGCTTCGACAAAATGGGCGGCGGCCTCACCGATACGTGCCATGATGGCCCCATCGCGATCTTCGGAGCATTCAACCACGATGGCCTCACTCAGATCGAACTTGGTGCGCAAAACCGTTTCAAGATCGGCGTAGGTCCCAGAGGGTGTCACGACCGTCGTCCGAACAATCTCCTCCTCCTGCGCCCGTTTCAACATCCGCGAAACTGTCGCCTGGGATATCCGCAGGTGAGCCGCAATTGCAGCCTGTCGCTGTCCTTCGATGTGATACATCTGGGCAACCCGGGCGATCATACGAAGCTCATTTAGGCGGGACATGAGATACCTTTTTGAACGGCGGGCTTGATGAATATTTATTCACTACCCCACAATGGTTGTACGGGCAATGGCATTTCTCCATGCCGATAGACTCACGTCTCGCACCCCCGATGGCATGTTCGGAACGATGTCGCTGTCATGGCTGACCAATCCGGCCACGGCTTCAAGGTTGGGCCAGAAACCAGTTGTCAGCCCCGCCAGATACGCAGCGCCAAGCGCTGATGCCTCAGGATTTCTGCACGGCGTTACCGCATGATCGAGAAAGTCCGCCAAAATCTGCATCAAGAAACGGTTTGAACTTGGTCCACCGTCAACAAACAACCGCCCTGCCCGCGCATCATCATCATGCGCCATGATGGCATATACATCCTGCACCTGAAGCGCCATGCTCTCAGCTGCGGCGCGCGCCAGATGGGCAGGTTGCGTACCAAAAGACAGACCACAGATCAGCCCGCGCGCCTCGGCATTCCAATGTGGTGACCCGAGACCGACGTGGGCCGGAACCAGCGAAACGCCCTCAGTGCCGGACACGGTCTGTGCAAGATCAAGCAGGGTATCGACGCCGTCCAATCCCAACATTTGAGCCGTCCATGGCAGGATCGACGCGCTGACAAGAATGTTGCCCTCATATGCGTATGTTGGCTCTCCATTCAGTGACCAAGCGATGGTGGTGGTGATGCCATTCGGGGGAACAACGAACGCTGGTATCGTCGTCATGACCGATGAACCCGTGCCGAAGGTCACCTTGCTGTCACCCTGTCCAAAGGCGCCATGCCCAAACAGGGCTGCGTGAGAATCCCCGATGGCCGAAGCGATGGGAATGCCATCCGCCAAGGGCCCCACATTCTTGGTCGACCCAAACACATGTCCGGAATCGTACACTTCTGGTAACATCGCGCTCTCAACGCCGAAAAGGTTACACAAACTTGCATCCCAGCGCAGATCGGCGAGATGAAAAAGTTGGGTGCGCGCAGCGTTTGACCGGTCCGTGGCGTGCACCGCGCCACCACTAAGCTTCCAGATCAACCAGCTATCAATGGTGCCGACACAGATGTCGCGGCGCTCTCCACCATAATGATCCAGAAGCCAGGCCACTTTCGTTGGCGGGAAAAGCGGATCCAGAGGCAAGCCCGTGCGGGCGATGACATCTGGCTCATGCCCCTGCTGTTTCAACGCATCGCAATCCGCAGATGTGCGGCGGCACTGCCAGGTTATCACCGGCCCGCAAGGCGCACCGGTCTTGCGATCCCAGATCATGATGGATTCGCGTTGATTGGAAATACCGATGGCCACCACATCCGTTGCGGGAGACGCATTGGTACATTCGGCAATTGCCTGCAGAGTCGCTGCCCATATCGCCTCAGCATCCTGTTGCACCCAACCAGACTTCGGATGCTCAATAGGAACCGGCGCAGAGCCGCTCGCGATGATGTCGCCGTGTCCGGAGACGAGGATCGCCTTGGAATTCGTCGTGCCTTCGTCAATCGCCAGAACGGCACGCTCGGCCATATTCACCCTTTCCGGTCAATCAACTCTAACGCGCTATTTGCGATACCCTCTGGAGACATGCCAAAATCGTCAAGAAGCCTGTTTGCGGATGCAGTATGTGCAAAAACGCCCGGCACCCCGAGACGTTTCATCGGCACAGGACATTCATCCACCACAACTTCGGCAACGGCACTGCCCAGACCGCCAAATATCGTATGTTCCTCGCAGGTGAGGATAGCAGCGGTATCACTTGCCGCCCGAACAATCGCCTCGTTATCAATCGGACGCACGCATGCCATGTTGAGAACCCGTGCAGAGAGACCACGGTCCTCCAAAAGCGATGCTGCCGCCAACGCGCGATGGGTCAAAACACCATTGGCAATCAAAGTAACATCGTTCCCTTCCATTAAGACATTTGACTCACCCAACTCAAATACATGATCGTGAGGCAGAATATCCGGCACCCCCACACGGCTCAACCTCAAGAAACAGGGACCATCATGATCAACTGCCCATCTGACTGCGGCGGCCGTTTCAATGCGATCCGCTGGCGCAATTACCGGAACGCCGGGCAGCGCGCGAATCCACGCAAAGTCTTCAATTGAATGATGCGTGGGGCCAAGTTCACCATAAGCCATGCCAGAACTGATCCCGACTAGCTTAACATTGGCCTGCGAATAGGCCACATCGGCCTTGATCTGCTCCAGCGCACGCCCGGTCAGAAAGGGAGATGCCGCGCAAACAAAAGGAAGCTTGCCACCGTTTGCAAGGCCCGCCCCTACGCCGACCATGTTCTGCTCGGCGATGCCAACGTTGATCAAACGGCTGGGGAACTTCTCGCGAAAGCCGCCCAATTTCGAGGATCCGACGGAATCGTTGCAAACAGCAACGATATCGGAATTTGCCGCTGCCAATACCTCAAGCGTGCTGGTAAAAGCATCGCGGCAATCATGCAGATCAGCCGGATCAAGAGGCATATTCATTCGCCGCCTCCTCCAACTCCTTCATCGCTTGTTCGAATTGTTCATGGTTTGGCACCTTGTGATGCCAGGCAACATTGTCAGACATGAAGGAAATTCCCTGCCCTTTAGTCGTCCGGGCAATAACACATTTCGGCTTCCCTTTGCTGGTAGTTTCCACCGAAACCGCCTTGCAAATCTGATCCATATCGTGACCGTCAATCTCCTCGACCTTCCAGCCAAATGCATTGAGTTTTGGAGCAAGCGGCGCGATGTTGTTGGTTTCGGCCAGTCTTGCTCCCTGCTGAAGACCGTTGTGATCGATGATCAGGGTCAGGTTATCGAGCTCAAACTGTGCGGCCGCCATAATCGCTTCCCAATTAGAACCCTCCTGCATCTCGCCGTCACCAACGATGACGAAGGTGCGCCATCGTTGGCCATTCAGTTTGGCCGCCTTCGCCATACCGACCGCCACCGGCAGGCCATGCCCCAGAGGACCGGTATTTGTTTCAACACCGGGAACTTTAACGCAATTGGGATGACCGTTGAGCCGTGAGTGAGGCTTCAGAAAAGTAGACAGTTCTTCCTTCGGAATGAACCCTTTTTCCGCGAGCACCACATAGAGTGCGAGCGCCGCGTGCCCTTTGCTGAGCACCATCCGATCCCGATTTGGGTCGCGCGGCTCAAGGGGATTTACGTTCATTATATGGAAATAGAGTGCGGTCAAAAGGTCGGTCACGGACATCTCGCCACCGATATGACCTGCCCCCGCTTCATAGACCGCACGAAGGTCGCGACGACGCATCCGGTTCGCAATGGCGCGGAGATCATGAGCTTCCATCTTCAACCTTGCATATTTATTCTTGCTCAGTTATACATTCTATGCCCGATATGTCAAGCCATATAGACCTGACATTGCAACAGACAGAACTAAAGCGGCGTAACCCGAACGCTTGACACGCGCCACATCCTCGGGTAAGCATTTTCCATCTTGCTTGCATAATTATGCTGTTTGGGGAATCTATTGATGTCGGGGACAATGCCTCCGAAAAAGGAGAGGTTGAGCGTTCGGGAAATCTTCTCTTTGAGCGGAGCCACCGGGCCTTTCATCGGCCTCTTGGTACTTTGTGCATTCCTTACTGTAGCAACCGATTCCTTCTTATCAATCCGCAATTTCCTGAACATTCTTGACCAAATCACAGTTCTTGGAATTCTGGCCGTCGGCATGACGTTTGTAATCCTGATAGGCGGCATTGATCTTGCCGTTGGATCAGTGCTCGCCTTGTCAATGATGGTGCTCGGATACCTGAACGTTACGGCTGGGTTGCCCATGGGAGCCGCGATTTCCGGCGCGCTGATCGCGGCCGCCCTGACAGGTGCATTCGCCGGCATCATGATTGCAGAATTCAAGGTCCCGGCATTTATCGCCACCCTGGCGATGATGTCTATCGCCAGGGGGCTGGCCAATATGATTACGAACGGTTCTCAGATCATCGGATTTCCGCCCTGGTTCAATATGGGTGCTATCATAAGGTATGGTGGGTTCTTGACCATGACGGTGGCAGTCATGCTCATCGTTTTTGTCGTGGCGCTGTTATATCAGCGCTATCGCAAAGGCGGGCGTGAACTCTATGCCATTGGCGGCAACCCCGAGGTTGCGCGGCTCGCCGGTATCAACGTCAAGAGAAAAACCATCGCCGTCTATACCGCGTGCAGCACGCTTGCGGGACTGGCTGGCGTCCTGCTTGCTGCGCGCCTTGATTCAGTTCAGCCCAGTTCAGGTGTGGCCTATGAACTGGACGCAATCGCCGCTGTGGTCATTGGGGGCACCAGCCTTTCAGGTGGCACCGGCGGCGTTGGGGGTACAATTGTTGGCGTCCTGATCATTGGCGTTTTACGTAACGGCCTCAATCTGCTCAGCGTCTCCCCATTTTTACAAGCCGTCATAATCGGCACCGTTATCTTGCTGGCGGTGGTCGCAGAAACGTTCAAGCACAGAGGCAAGTAGATCGTTGGGGCCGTTTTTCCGGCCCCCAAAAAATTGCCCGGCAATAGCGGGCCAAATCGGGTTCAAGCTCAATAACCCAAACCACATGGAGGAATAAAAATGACATTTACCAAAAGGGCTCTGCTCGCATCTGCCATGGCCTTTGCGCTGGCCGCACCAACAGCCGCTGTGGCGGAGGGTGTTTCGAAAATTGGCCTGGCCGTTCCAAATCTGCAGGCTGACTTCTTCAACCAGATCAAACTTGGCGTAGAGAGCTATGCTGGCGCTTTGGGCATCGAAGTGATCGTCGTGGACGCCAAGAATGACACGGCAACGCAGGTAAGCCAGGTTCAGGATCTGATTACGCAAGGCATCGATGCATTTATTTACATTCCGGCTGGTGCCGCGGCAGCCGCAGTGCCTACACGGCTGGCCCGCGCCGAAGGTATCCCGGTGATAAACGTCGACCGCGAACCTGATGGGGCGCCCGGCGACACCTTCATTGCAGGCGAAAGCGTCCAATCGGCCTATGAGGTATGCAACCACGTCATTGGCCTCGCGGGGGGCGAGGGCAAGATGGCAATCATCCACGGGCAAAAAGGCACGACGCCCGAAGTTCTGCGCTACGAAGGGTGCATGAAGGCCGTTGCGGAAAATCCGGGCGTGGAGGTTGTCGACAACCAGTGGAGCCAGATGTGGTCGCCCGATGAGGGTTTCTCGATTGCCCAGAACATGCTTCAAGCCCACCCCGACATCACGATGATTTTTGGTCAGGCTGATGGTCTCGCAATGGGCGCGGCCAAAGCCGTAGATGTCGCCGGGCTGTCGGACAAGGTCATCATCGGTGGCTATGATGGTGATGTGGCCGCGCTGGAGTATCTTGCCAAATGCGAGGGTCCGTTTGTTGTTACCGCGACCCAAAGCACGCAGGCGATGGGTGTTCTGGCCGTGAACTCGGCAATTGCGGTTGCAAACAACGCTTCCGTGCCAGCCCGTCAGATCCCCAATGCGGTACTGACAACCTGCGACAACGCACCAACCTTCGTGGAGAAACATCCATAACGCAATAGGTCTGCAATCTGAACAGACGGGCAGCGCCATGACACCAGACGGCAAATCACCGATCCTTAGCCTGCGGAACATTCACAAGTCCTTCGGACTCATTGAAGTTCTGCACGGAATTGATCTGGATATTCATGCCGGAGAAGTCGTGGCGCTGCTTGGCGAGAACGGGGCCGGAAAATCGACGGTCTCGAATATTATTTCGGGTACGACCTTGCCGAGTTCTGGCGAAATGACGTGGCAGGGCGCGCGCTTTGCGCCCGCCTCCCCCCGCGAAGCCCTCGACGCCGGCGTTGGCATGATCCACCAGGAACTGCTTCTCCTGCCGCATCTGTCTGTCGCGGAGAACATCTTTGTCGGGCGTTATCCGATGAAGGCGGGTCGCATTGATCGTTCAACAATGGAAGCCCGGGCGCATAGCGGGCTAGAACGTCTGGGGCTGGACATATCCCCCCGTCGTGTCGTCGAAGGCCTGTCCACCGCCAGCCAGCAACTGATCGAGATCGCCAAAGCACTGACGCTGAACGCCCGGTTGCTGATCCTGGACGAACCCACCGCAGCCTTAGGCAGCGAAGAAACGAAATTGCTCTTCAAGCAAATCGAGCGCGTCAAGGCCGAAGGTGTCGGGGTCATCTACATTTCCCATCGTCTGGAGGAGATCAGGGAAATCGCTGATCGGGTCGTGGTGATGCGGGATGGTGAAAAGGTTCAGGAATTCGATACAGCTAAAATCCCGGTGCGTACGATTGTCGAAGCGATGGTGGGCAGAAGCATGGACCAGATGTTCCCGCCAATAGCTCAACCAACCGACGAAACGGTCCTTGAGGTCAAAGGCCTGACATCCCCTGTTGGCCGATTTGAAGACGTGAATTTTACGGTCCGAAAAGGCGAGATTTTTGGTATTTCCGGGCTTGTCGGTGCGGGCCGCACGGAACTGGTGCGTGCAATCGCCGGTGCAGATCCGATCCGGTCGGGATCGATCATTTTGAACGGCGATGACATCACACCGAACTCACCGCGAGACGCCATCAGGCAGGGCATCGTTCTGGTTCCGGAAGATCGTAAACTTCAGGGCGTGGTATTGGATCACCGCATTGACGAAAATATCGTTTATTCGAATTTCGAAACGGTCAGTAAGTCAGGATGGATCAGCGCACCGAAGATAAAGGCTTTCGCGGATGGGGTGATCGAAAAATTCGGGATCAAAGGCATAGGCCGCCAGAACGTAAGCGAGATGTCAGGGGGCAATCAACAAAAGGTCGTGCTGGCCAAGTGGCTCGCGCGCAATCCCCGCGTGGTGCTTCTGGATGAGCCCACACGCGGGATCGATGTGGGCGCGCGTTCTTCGATATACGAGATTATTCATGGGCTGGCGGCACAGGGCGTCGCCGTGGTTGTGGTAAGTTCCGATCTTGAAGAGGTACTTGGCGTTTCCAATCGCATTCTGGTGATGGCGGCGGGGCGGCAATCCGGCATTCTGGATCATGCAGAGGCCAACGATGTGTCGGTCATGGAGTTGGCCACCGCATGAGATCAACAGGGAGATTCTGATGAAGCGGTTCAGTGGAAAAACGGCTGTCGTGACCGGTGGAAACAAGGGCATTGGCTTTGCCATCGCCAAACGTTTTTCGCAGGAAGGTGCCAATCTGGTGCTGGGGTCAGTCGAGGACAGCGTGGCGCAAGCGGCCGATACCTTGCGCAACGCCGGTGGAACAGCGATTGCCGTGCAATGCGACGTCTCTGACAAAGCAGCGGTGAGCGAACTTTATGATCGCGCAACCGAAGAATTCGGATCGGTCGATATCTCTGTCCAGAATGCAGGCATCATCACCATCGCCAAGATCGAAGACCTGACCGAAGCGGAATGGGATGCAACGATGGCGGTGAATACCAAGGGCGTTTTCTTATGCTGTCAGGAGGCCATAAGGCGCATGCGGAAATCCGGCAACGGCGGACGGCTGATCAACCTCGCGTCGGGTCAGGCACGCGACGGATTCATCTATACCCCCCACTATGCCGCGTCGAAATTTGGCGTGATGGGACTGACCCAGAGCCTCGCCAAAGAGGTCGCTCTGGACAACATCACCGTCAATGCGATCTGCCCCGGCATCATCAAGACCGACATGTGGGATTACAACGACCGCGTCTGGGGGGAAATGCTGGGCGATTTCGGCCCCGGTGAACTTATGGCCAGCTGGGTTGAGAATATTCCAATGAAGCGCGCAGGCGAAGGCAAGGACGTTGCCGCTCTGATCGCCTTTCTTGCCAGCGAAGACGCCGATTACATTACCGGCCAGACCATCAACGTAGACGGCGGCCTGATCATGTCCTGAACCGTGCCGATCACAACCACAGAATGGAAAACGAAATGCCCGATCCCTCCCTGAATACGCCTGCCATGTTCGATCTGTCCGGCCAGGTGGCACTTGTCACAGGCGCGGGCAGCGGCATCGGGCAACGCATTGCGATGGGCCTCGCGCAATGCGGCGCGGATGTTGCGTTGCTGGATCGGCGCGGCGATGATGGCCTGTCACAGACAGCTGAGTTTATCGCGCAAACAGGGCGTAAATCACTGCAAATCGCGGCAGACGTAACGGACGCCGACGCTTTGGCGGGCGCCGTTTCGCAAACCCAGGAAGTCCTCGGTCCCCTGACCCTTGCCCTTAATGCAGCAGGGGTCGCCAATGCAAACCCTTGCGAAAAGATGGGCGAAGAACAGTACCAGACCCTCATGGACATCAACATGAAAGGGGTCTGGCTTTCCTGTCAGGCCGAAGCGCGCGCCATGCTGGATCACGGCAAAGGCGGTGCCATCGTGAACATCGCGTCCATGTCGGGGGTGATCGTGAACAAAGGTCTGTCACAGGTTCACTATAATGCATCCAAAGCAGGGGTCATCCACATGTCAAAATCAATGGCGATGGAATGGGTGGATCGTGGTATCCGGGTAAATTCCATCAGCCCGGGATATACCGCCACTCCCATGAACACCCGACCGGAAATGGTGCATCAAACCAATGAGTTCGAACAGCAAACGCCCATGCAGCGTATGGCGCATGTAAATGAAATGGTCGGACCGGCGGTTTTCCTGCTATCGGACGCGGCGTCCTATTGTACGGGCGTCGATCTGCTGGTCGACGGCGGGTTTTGTTGCTGGTGAAATACGCCTATCCCGACCGGTATTCGCGATGAATGCGGATCAGCTATAGCTGACATTTGTATCAGCTCGCCTTTAACCAGCCGCTTTGAAACGCATTCAACGACCCTGGGCTTTCTGATCAGCAACGTTTTGCGCGACAAGCTCCTTCTAGAGCTTTCGGAGTCTCAGCGTCATCGGACCTGCCCCGGTGTTTTCACCAATCGGCTTGCCATCGATCTCTGCAACAGGCGTCTGAGCCCCGAATGTGCCGGTCAGAAAAGCTTCGTCAGCCCCGTAAGCTTCATAGAGTGAGTAACTTTTCTCATGAACCGGAATATCATTGGCACGGCAAAGATCGATAGCCTTCTGACGGGTCACACCGTTCATGCAATAGTTCCCGGTTGAGGTCTAAACCTCTCCTTTGCGCACGATGAAAAAGTCGCAGCCGTTTGTGGTGTTCGCAAAACCATGTGGGTCCAGCATCAGCGCTTCATCGGCCCGGCCTGCTCAGCCTGCAAGCAGGCAATCACGCCATTCAATCTCGAATGACTGTTGTATTTGGCGTCTTGAAACATAGGCAATTCACTCACCTGCCGGGACGGCTGAAGCCCAACCTCCAATTCTACTTTGCCCTGCATCAGAAGGCACATGGGCGAGGCGGCTCGCTCAGAAAATCGCACGACACCTATATCCGCCTTGCAAATGGGGACGGTCTGGAAGCAGTGTTGGCACATCTTGATGACCACATGCGGCGGGGACTGGAGTGTACATTGAAGATGGCCGATTGGTGATCCCATTCAGGTTTCGGATCGACATCCAACCGCTGAAGCGCTCAGCCCCGCGCTGCATTTGCTGATATGGAAGGCCCGGCAATGGCGCAATTGATCGTTCCAGCACCCGCGTCGGGCAGCATTCTGGTTTGCACAGAAGGGCTGAGTTTCTGGGGTGGTGTCGATGCCAGCAGCGGCGCGGTGATTGACGCCTATCATCCGCAATCAGGCCAAAGCCTTGCGGGTCGAATTGTCATGATGCCGACCAGTCGCGGCTCCTGCTCAGGTAGCGGGGTCCTTGTTGAACTTGCTATGAACGGGCGGGCGCCCGCGGCCCTGATATTTCGCGAGCCGGAAGACGTCCTGACCCTTGGGGCCATCATCGCCACACGCATGTTTGACCGCCCCATCACCGTTGTTCGATTGGCAGCGCGCGATTATGACACGCTGGCAACGAAGTCTCAGGCGGAAATCACCGGCACCCGACTTCTCGCCGACGGGCTTTCGCTGAGGCTGAATGCATTGCCAACATCGGACCTGGCTCTCTCGGAAAGCGACCGTTCTATGCTGGACGGAACAATGGGATCCGCCGCGAAATTTGCAATGGAAACCCTTTGTACTGTTGCGTCATCACAAAACGCCAAGCAGCTCACGGATGTGACACGGGCGCATATTGATGGCTGCATCTATGCGAGCCCTGCCAATCTTATTTTTGCTGAAAAAATCGCCTCGCTGGGCGCGAAGGTCTGCATTCCTACGACCATGAACGCCATTTCGGTTGATCGGCAAAACTGGCGGCATCAGGATGTCCCGCCCGACCTTGGGTTGCCGGCCAGTCGGCTCGCCGACGTCTATGTCGACATGGGCGCGCAACCGACCTTTACCTGCGCCCCCTATCAATCGACAGATCGCCCCCTGATGGGCGAGCAGGTTGGTTGGTCGGAATCCAACGCGGTAATCTATGCCAATAGCGTTCTGGGCGCACGCAGCACAAAACATCCCGATTTCCTTGATCTCTTCATTGCACTGACGGGCCGCGCGCCATTGTCGGGTGTGTATTTGGCGGAAAATCGACAGGCAGAAGTGATCATCGATGTCGCATTGCCAGCAGGATTTGACGATGCGATCTGGCCGCTGATCGGATGGTTGGTCGGGCAAAAGGCACCGGACCGAATTCCGGTGCTGAAAGGGTTGGAGGGAACTTCTCCCAGTGAGGACGATCTTCGCGCAGTTTGCGCCGCATTCGGAACGACATCGGCGGCCCCGTTATTACACCTTGCCGGGATCACACCAGAGGGAGACCACGCCGCAAAGGCGGGTGCGACGCAGGTTCAACTGACCCAGGCAGACTTTAAAGCCGCCTGGAAAGCGTTCAACACGGGCCCGTCAAAGATCGATCTTGTGGCACTTGGAAGTCCGCATTTTTCGCTGTGCGAGACGCGCACCTTCGCGTCTTTGATGACAGGACGCAAATGCCATCCTTCAACATCGACCATCATCACTTTAAGCCGGGCAACAAAGGCAGCGGCGGCTGCCGAGGGCCTCTTGTCCGAGCTCACAGCCAAGGGCGTCCAAGTCCTTTGCGACCTGTGTTGGTGCTCCATTTCAGAGCCGGTGTTTCCAACTGATGCGCAAACGTTGATGACGAATTCTGGCAAATACGCACATTATGCGCCCGGTCTGTCGGGGCGGCAGGTTCGTTTCGGAGGGCTGGCGGCCTGCGCTGCGGCGGCAACTTCTGGAATCGTTGATGACGAATTGCCCCATTGGTTGCGGTGATCGAGATCAATTCGACATTTTTCTGCACAATCCTGCCAAATCAACCCTTAAATGCACCCAAAAGTCTTAACTCTCAGGTGTTTGGATTCCCGCAATGTCAGGCTAGTGTTCTTAGGTTGTGTGACCAAAGCTATCTTCGCCCAGACCGATAATTCCGGCGCGCGTGAAACGAGGTAAGCGCGATCCTTTAGCTTTCATGGTCGTTCAATTTTGGGACCCTTCGTCAAATGCGGGTTTCGCCGAGCGTGGCGAAATTTGCAAAGCGATTACATGATTTGGGAGGATCATATGAAAAAACTTCTTACAGCAACAACGGCCATCGCCCTTCTTGGCGGCACGGCAATGGCGCAAAGCAATCTGGAAAAGCTCGGTGCATTCAAAGTCACCGGCACGAAGGAGCATACTGTTGTTGACCAGAACAGCGGCAGCGCGGATTCGATCCGGGCGGTGCTGGAAAACATCACGATGCCGGAAGGTTTCAAAATCGAACTTTATGCGCTCGTTCCGGATGCACGCCATATGGCAATGGCTCCGCAAGGCACAGTTCTGTTCGTCGGCACAAAGAAAAACAAGGTCTGGGCCGTCATGGACCGCGACCGCAACAAGGTCGCCGATGAGGTCAAGGATTTTGCCCCGTCTCTGGAACTGGACGTACCAAATGGTGTCGCCTTTTCAAAGGACGGCTTCTTGTTCATTGCGGAACGTAACCGGGTGATGATGTATCCTGCCGCGGAGTTTTTCCATGAAAGCCCCGATGTTGTGGCAGTTCCCATCGTGCCTCAGGGCACGCTGATCCCGGTCGAGGAAGAAAGCTACAATCATACAGCCCGCGTCGTCAAAGTAGGCCCGGACAACAAGCTTTATATCTCTCTCGGCCAGCCCTTTAACGTCGCCCCGCCGGAAAAGCTCGATCTTTACAATGAAACCGGGATCGGCGGCATCATCCGCATGGATCGTGATGGCAGCAACCGAGAAGTCTATACCTACGGTGTCCGGAACTCGGTAGGCCATGATTTCCACCCGGTGACCGGCGAGCTTTGGTGGACAGACAATCAGGTCGATGGCATGGGCGATGATATTCCGCCCGGTGAAATCAACCGCCAGACCGCTGCGGGGCAACATTTTGGGCACCCGTGGTACGGCGGCGGAGATGTGCGCACCAATGAATACGCAGGCCAGGAAGTTCCGGTCGACGTGGTGATGCCAGCAGTAGAGACGGTTGCACATGCCGCCGATCTGGGCATGTCGTTTTACAACGGCAATATGTTCCCGGCAAAGTACAAGAATGCGATCTTTTCTGCGCAACACGGGTCCTGGAACCGGACAGAGCCGATCGGCGCGCGCGTCATGGTCACCTTCATTGATGACGAAGGCAACGCCACAACTGAGCCCTTTGCCGAAGGCTGGTTGAACGAGAACGGCGAATACGATGGCCGTCCGGTGGACGTCATTCCGATGAAAGACGGATCCCTTCTGGTTTCAGATGATTTTGCGAACGCGGTCTATCGCATTACCTATTCTGAGTGACACGACGCGACTTGCGGACCGGTTCAGCCGGTCCGCCCCTTCTGCGGGAGCCTTCATGAAGAAACACGTCAATCTGATCTCTGTCGTGGCCCTGCTTTTTGCCGCGGCACCAAGTCTTGCCGCCGATATCGAGAACGGCAAGAAGCTGTCTCGCCAATGCTCGGTCTGTCATGGCAAGGACGGGTTATCCAAGGACCCCGAGGTTCCCAATCTCGCAGGACAGCCCGCTCTCTATCTGGAGAAAAGCCTCAAGGACTATCGGAGCGGCGCCAGGGAAGACCGGCGCATGACCCTTATTGTCAAGAACCTGAGCGACGAGGACCTAAAGGATCTGGCAGCGTATTTCGCAGCTTTCGAGATAACTGTCGGCGCACCCGAATAGGTAGCGAGCCCGTAACTCCCCGAAAACAGGTCAAATTCCGGATATGGACTTGAGACACTCAAGCACTTCTCCAGAACCCTCCCGCTCTTTCAGGCAGGCAAAAACAACCGGTAAATCACCCCGCATACGCGCGGCATCAACCCGCATCACGTCGAGAGACGCCCCGACATGCGGCGCAAGATCCGTTTTATTCACGACAAGAATGTCCGACCGCGTTATTGCCGGGCCACCTTTGCGCGGTATCTCTTCGCCCGCGGCCACGTCGATGACGTAGATCGTCAGATCGGCGAGTTCCGGGCTGAAAGTGGCTGAGAGGTTGTCACCACCGGATTCGATCAAAACGACCTCGACGTCCGGATGGCGGGCGCGCATTTCGGCGACGGCCGCAAGATTGATGGATGCATCTTCGCGGATCGCCGTATGGGGGCACCCACCAGTCTCAACCCCAATAATGCGATCCTGCGGCAATATCTGCATGCGCATCAGGGCCTCCGCATCTTCTTGAGTATAGATGTCGTTGGTGATGACGCCAATTGAGTGGTCGGCCTTCATCAACTCGGCCAGACGGGCCGTCAGCGTCGTTTTCCCGGCGCCGACAGGGCCACCGATCCCCACCCGCAGTGGGCCGTTTAGCTTTGTCATGATTGGAATAGCCTTGGTTGCTGGGTTTCATGTTTCATTGCTGCAATGTCGGAAAGAAAGGCGTTGCTGAAAACGTCATCGGGCGTTGCGCTTCGCGTTTCGAAAACGGCTTTGAGACAATCGTTTTGCAATTGATGGATGACCCGTTGACCAGCGGTTTGACCAATCGGCATCAGGCGCATGGCCGCCGAAACAAGGTTCGTCACAAACGCCTGCAAAAAGAGGCTGACTGTGGCTTCCTCTTCAAGATGCGCGATCCGGGCAGCGTGTCCGACGGCAACGGGCAACAGCAGATTTGGCAGTTCGAACCCCCAGACAGAATTCGTGGTTTGCACGAAGGCTCTGCCCTGCAACGCGGCCTCGCGCAACCTTTCCTGACTTGGGGCAAAGGCACGCGCAAGAGCATCTATCTGACACGGGTCTTCAGAGGCGAAAGCGAGGCGGAGCCAGACCGCGTCCGCGCGCCCCGAACCGCGGGTCAGACAGTCGCGCACCCAATGCTCCAGCCCTTCGGTATCTTCGATCCAGCCATGCGCGATGGCGGCCTCGATCCCGTGAGAGTAAGCGAAAGCGCCAATCGGATAGGCGGGGGATAACCATTGGGTAAGAGTGAGTATTTTTGCATCAATGGGCATGAGAATGCACGCTGTGCCCATGCTCATGCGAATGGGTTCGGCCAAGACCATATGCGCCGCCTTCCGGCGTGAATGGTTCGATGACCGCCATCGCCGTAGCGCCAAGATGGGTCAGCATATGCGTGATGACCGGGTCGTTTTGGATCAGCAAGCGTGTCGCCTCAATCTGGCAGGGGGTATGGCGATTTCCGATATGCCAGGCCAGTCGCGGCAGGTCCGATCCGCTAATTGCCAGCAGGCTTTCAGGGGCGGCCCTGACCTCGACCAGCTTCCCATCACTCAACGCCAGCGCATCGCCATGGTTAAGCGACACCGTTTTTTCAAAATCCGCAACAAACGACCAGCCGTCCTGTGTCGTGAGTTTCTTGCGACGAAAAAACCTGTCTTCATAGCTCAAAGCGCAGGTCGAGGCCGCTCCGCTCCAGGTGCCGGCGGCGTGAAATTTTTGGGCAACGGGTAGTTTTGTCATAGGGCCTCAATACAGGAAATATCGCTGCGCCATCGGCAGCTCGGTTGCGGGTTGGCAGGTCAAAAGCTCACCATTTGCGCGCACTTCATAGGTTTCAGGATGAACCTCGATCTCGGGCGTAGCGTCATTCAACACGAGATCTTTCTTACCGATATCGCGCGTATTCGCGACCGGCAGCGTTTCTTTTGCCAGCCCCAGCCTGCCGCCTATCCCTTCGCTCATCGCGGCCGGGGATACAAAGCTCACAGCACTTGCTTCCAAAGACCTGCCGTAGGCGCCAAACATCGGACGGGTGTAAACAGGTTGCGGGGTCGGGATGGACGCATTCGGGTCACCCATCTGTGCGCAGACGATGCTCCCCCCCATCAGCACCATCTCAGGCTTCACGCCAAAAAACGCGGGATGCCACAGCACAAGGTCGGCACGTTTGCCCTCTTCGACCGATCCGATGTAGCTCGACAACCCATGAGCAATAGCCGGATTAATCGTGTATTTCGCGATGTAACGGCGGACACGCAGATTGTCATTGTCCCCGGTTTCGTCAGCCAATTGTCCGCGCTGCTTTTTCATCTTGTCGGCCGTCTGCCAGGTACGAATGATAACCTCACCGACGCGGCCCATGGCTTGACTATCGGAGGCAATGATCGAAAAAGCCCCCATGTCGTGCAGGATATCCTCGGCGGCTATGGTCTCGCGCCTTATGCGGCTTTCGGCAAAGGCGACATCTTCGGGGATCGATTTGTCCAGGTGATGGCAGACCATCAGCATATCAAGATGCTCATCAACCGTATTGACCGTGAAGGGACGTGTCGGGTTGGTGGAGGACGGCAGCACATGTGCTTCGCCGCAGATTTTGATGATGTCGGGCGCATGACCTCCACCCGCGCCTTCCGTGTGGAACGCATGAATGGTCCGGCCCTTGATTGCGGCAATGGTGTTTTCAACGAAACCAGATTCGTTCAGCGTGTCCGTATGTATCATCACCTGCACATCCATCGCGTCGGCCACGGAAAGACAGCAATCTATGGCGGCGGGGGTAGTGCCCCAGTCTTCGTGAAGTTTCAGCGCGCAAGCACCTGCCTTCACCTGCTCTTCGAGAGCAGCGGGCAATGACGCGTTGCCCTTCCCGGCAAAGGCGAGGTTCATCGGAAAGGCATCGGCAGCTTGCAGCATACGCCCGATATGCCACGGACCGGGTGTGCAGGTCGTCGCGAGCGTGCCATGTGCGGGACCAGTGCCGCCGCCCAACATCGTGGTCATACCGGAGTGCAACGCATCTTCGATTTGTTGGGGGCAGATGAAATGGATGTGGCTGTCAAAGCCGCCAGCGGTCAATATCCTGCCTTCCCCGGCAAGCACTTCGGTGCCGGGACCAACGATGATATTGACACCGGGTTGCGTATCTGGATTCCCGGCCTTTCCGATCTTGTGGATGCGGCCATCCTTCAAGCCGACATCAGCTTTGTAGATACCTGTCGAATCCACGATCAGCGCGTTGGTGATCACCGTGTCAACGGCTCCGTCGATACGGGTCACCTGCGACTGCCCCATACCGTCCCGAATTACCTTTCCGCCACCAAACTTTACTTCCTCTCCGAATGGCCCGGTCAAATCACGTTCGACCTCAATGATCAGGTCAGTGTCCGCGAGGCGGAGCCTGTCCCCGGTCGTGGGCCCGAACATGGCGGCATGTTCCCTGCGGGAAATCATCGCTGGCATTACAGCTCTCCCATCACGTTTTGATTGAACCCGAAAACCTTGCGCGCGCCGCCGATCGGAATGAGTTGCACTTCGCGCCGTTGCCCGGGCTCGAAGCGCACGGCGGTTCCCGCAGCGATGTCCAGCCGCATTCCGCGGGCAATATCCCTATCAAAATCCAAAGCCATGTTGGCTTCGCCAAAGTGGTAATGTGAGCCGATCTGCACTGGTCGGTCTCCCGTATTCGCAACCATGAGCGTCACCGCTTTTCGTCCACTGTTCAGTTCGATTTCCCCATCGGTGATGAAATATTCTCCCGGGATCATGGCCGGCCTCCTATCGGATAGGGTTGTGAACGGTGACAAGTTTGGTCCCGTCCTGGAAGGTCGCTTCGACCTGCACTTCGTGGATCATCTCGGGGATGCCCTCCATGCAGTGGTCGCGACCAATGACCTCGGCTCCTGCTTCCATCATGTCTGCAACCGAACGACCGTCGCGCGCGCCCTCGACGACCGTGTCCGTGATCAGGGCGATGGCTTCGGGGTAGTTCAGTTTCACGCCCCGAGCGAGGCGTCTGCGCGCAATTTCGGCGGCCACCGCAACCAGCAGCTTGTCTTTTTCCCGGGGGGTCAATTGCATCGCTCAAAGGCTCCATGATTTTGGTAGAGGTTTGTCGGTGAGCATTTCCAAAACGGGCACCAGAGATCGACGCAAAAGAAACGAATCCGGTGCAAGGCACCGAATGCTCAGCAAATCGGGCGCCAGCAAGCTTGCCCCACCCGTCGCTGGCAAGGCTTGACGGACAGTCGGCAATAGCCCCTGCGCACGCGGCCCACAGTACAGGGCACTGGCCAGAGAGGTCATGCCGGCACAGACGGCCGGGCGCGCCAGTTGCGTACCGATGTCCCCGGTCAGATCAATCCGGTCCAAATAGATCGGCTCGTTGTTACGATTGATCGTAATGCTGTCGCGAAACATTCCCGACGTCAGGGTCTCGCCCATGGCACGGCGACCGAAAACGATGGGTTCGACCAGTACCAGCTCGGCATTTGTTGCCAGATCGACGTGTAACCGACGCTCTATCGAAGCCCCGTCAAACACGATGGTCTCCTGGGGTAACCAATGCAGCACCGAACCCGCCGCAGCGACCAATCGTGTGCCGACACGCGCACGGCCTGATCGGCTGCGATAAGCCCGCTCGGCCGCCTGGGTTGTCAGGATAAGATGACTGCCAGCACCCGCTTCAGCCATCAGATCGACCCGATCACCGCCGGTCAATCCTCCGGATGTATTCAGAATTATGGCTTCGACAGCATCATCACGCCGCGGAAACGCCACCTTGATGGAGCCAGAAGTTCTGAAGCGGTCAATGCCCGAACGTTCTTGAACACGCTTGGTCGACAGCCTCAACGAGCCAACCGACCGTGGCGTGGCACCCGTTTCCCGCGATACCGGCATTACATGCGTCATAGACGGAGCCACCTCCCAGATCCCGACCAATTGGGTTCAACATGGCTGGCGGTTTTGATCCACAGACACGACGCGTGTAAGCCCATGATCGGGTCGCGCTGCTCAAATGGCAAGCAGGCTCGGGTGTCGATGCTCAGAATTTATGCAGATCACAAACTCGGGTTCATTGTCCCTGGTTGGCGTGAAAATCGGGGAAAAGAGATGGCATCAATTGCGCGTCAAACGTGAGGGCGCAATCAACTCGATTGCGGCCCTACAAACGGCGTTAAAACATTTCTGCGCGGGTTCCAAAGTATCCCTTGCCGTCTCACATCGTCTGTCATCTATCCAACATAGCAAAGACAGGCGCCCGTTTGATTGTTCTGGACAGAGGCCTCCCGCCAGGTCTGGTCAGACAAACACCGTATCCGAGAAAATGAAATCATCCTCGGTCAGTTCAGCGGAATTCACCCCGGTAAGATACATTGATCCCTTGTCCGCCCTTACCAGAGCATTTGAAAACACGTCACGGATTGCCAGGTCCTCGAAGGTGTTGATGCCAAGGCCGGATACGTCAATTTTATCCACGCCAACATCGAAATCTGTCACCAGATTGGTGGATTTGTCGTTGAAGACAAACACGTCCTCCCCGCCGCCTCCCGAAAGAACGTTGAAACCCCGGCCACCATCAATCAGGTCGTCGCCTTGTCGACCGCTAAGCCGGTCGAAAGACTTGCCGCCGACCAGAACCAGATCTGTCACAGGCGCAAAGACGAAATCGTCCTCCGTCAGATCGGAACCGCGTGTATCGCGATCATCGAACCTGACTTTGGCGATATTGCCTGAAATCGTATCGGCCAGGATCGCCGTTCTGCCCTGGCCATAAATCTCCAGTTCTTCGAAGCCTTGAACACCCCATTGAGAAACGTCAATCCGATCTCCCTCGACTTTGGAAAAGTCGAGAATCTTGTCCCTGTCCCCGTCACCCAGAATAAAGGTGTCCGCGCCATCCCCACCCGTATATTTGTCACGCCCGGCAAGGCCGTCGATGAAATCATCGAACTCCGTTCCGACCAGCTTGTCGTTTTTGGCAGTACCGAAGATTTCGGATTTGAAGTTGAAACCGACAATGACAGGATCGTGGTCCGAGTTTCGCGCCGCAGTATCGCCGTTGTAAAGTGTTGGATCGCGGCCAAAATCGAGATTGTAGTCAGTGATCGTTGCTTCATCGGAATTGATCCGCCATTCGGTCACCCCGGTGACCTTTGACAACAACGCATCGTTTGCCAGGGCATAATCCAATGTTCCGGCTTGACCATCGAACACAAAACTTGTGGCCCCGTCGATGAACGCATCTGCCAGATCGGTATAACCTGCGTCTTCAAGCGCGGTGATGGGGTCTTCCTGAGCATAAGCATTCAGGTCGCCGACGATCAATGTGTTCTCGGCCCCTTGGCCAGTTGGATCGGCGGCCAGCCAATCTGCAAGAATCTTCGCGGCTTCGGTGCGGGTCGCATTGTTATTGCCCTGACCATCAAGTTGATCGTTGTCTGCCTCCAGACCCGAAAGCGACCCTTTGGACTTGAGGTGATTGACCGCCACCGTGATCGTCTCACCGCTGGAAAGATCCTGGAATGTCTGTGCAAGAGCCGGGCGGTTAAGTTCGCGCCCCGCATCCAGCGGATCCAGAAAATTGCGGCCTTCGAACTCGAACAGACCTGCGCTTTCGCCTAGAGGTGCTACCGATCCGATCTTGTAGATCATGCCCACAGTGATCGCGTCACCGCCGAAATCACCGGTCGGAATAAAATCATAGACCTCAGAACCCAATTCGGCGTTCACACGGGCAACGAGATCGGCGATGGCGATATCATCATCGTTCTCAAGTTCCACCAGGCCCAGGACATCCGCGTCGATCTCAACCACAGCCTGCACGATCTTGTTCACCTGTCGGTCGAATTCAGCCGTTGCCGGCTCTACCCCAAAGCGCGTCAGATCATCTGCACCACGGCCCCCTTGGTCATCATTCGGGCCTGCGGTGTTCGACCCATCGTCAAGCGTGGTGAAGTAATTCAGAACATTCAACGAGGCGACTTTGAAATTGCCGCCGACATCTTCGGGTGTTTCCGTCCGCGGGTTGGATGCCTCGTAATCCGCAGTCGGCAAATGAATGCGGAATTCGGGCTCCTCGGAACTGGATTGGAAGTCCTCTGAATAGGACAGAACGCCGGTGACATTGGTCAGCGTATCGCCCATGCGAAAACTATCACTGGCCGTCAAAATGCCGTCGTTTCCATCGGGTATTCTGATCAGGTCGGCGTTTTGCTCACGCGACCCATCATCCAGGGTGATTGTTCGCGCAGCAATATCCTGCAGGTGCTGCGCATACCCTTCGGCGTCCGGGGCGTTGTTTTGGGTAAACTGCTCCAACCGTCCATCGGCGGAGGCTTTCAGCGTCCCAAAGCGCCCAAGTTGGAAAAGCTCGGTCACCTCAAGGCTCTGCGGCAGAGTGACCAACATGCCTTCATAGGCCTCAAGATTTGCGACAAAATCGCCATCTTGATCAATCATCACCCCTTCGCTGCCCAGATTGACGACCGTCGCGGTCGGCAGCAGTTGGTTGGAGGCGATGACTTCGACTGCACTGGCGGATATCTGGGTTTCCCCGAAGAATTCGGACACCGTGCCGGTCACCTCAACAAGATCACCAACCTGCACATCGGGATTGCCCTCCGCAAAGTCGTCAAAGATAAAAATGCCCTCGGATGTGCTGGCGTCTGCATCCGCGTCCGCGTCTTCTTCCTGCACAAAGAACCCGTTGAGGTCTGCGCCCTCTACGTTGGACATCATCGACTGGAAGTCTGCTGTAACGATGGCCTGTATTCGAATGGTTTGGCCTTCGAGGACCGAACGATCATCTATGCCGACAGTGGCAAAATCTGCAAACCCGTTAAATGCCGTGCTGCCCTGGATTTCCGAAATCTTGACCAACTCCGGTGATGCAATCACCTCGTTGGTCTCGCCGGGTGTTGGCGCTTGCGCAACAAATTCGCCTGAACCGTCGGGATTGCGCGCCAGCGCATCTGCCGTCGAATTGTTCGCCCCTTCATTATATTGCGTTGTCTGACCAAGCGCCGCCAACAGACCTGCATCGTCAACATCGTTGGTGTCATAGACAAGCGCATCAACCAGATTATCCGTTGTGGCGACAGAAATGTCAGCGGGGTCCCCAAGATATAACCCCACGGCATCAGCCCCGTTTTGCAGACCATTCGTTGTGAAGGCTTCAAGGTCCACATTTGCGACGTTTTCTGATCCGATAACAAAAAAACCGTTCTCATCCGTGCTGAACCCGTCGAGATCGAAGGCGTCATAGGCAGTGTCATCGTTCCCGTTGAACAAAACGACAGTGTAGCCATCAAGTGGGGTTCCCCCAACGCCACCGTCATACAACTCGATGAATTCCGCTGCATCGCTGCCGGTTTGATCCGCGTCAACCTCATTGATTGTCAGCATCACGGGACCCGCCACGAAAGGGTCACTGTTCACTTGACTGCCGGGTGAGTAAACCGCGCCTTCCGCACCACTTGCATCCGTGTGCTGAACGAACTCGCCGTCAAGATCAGGGTCGCGAGTCACTGACTGATTGTTTCCCCCTTCCGATCCATAGACAACTTCCTGGAACAGGGTGCCATCTGCGTTGGCCAAGGTAACCGTGTCGCCGCCATTGTTCAGCCCAAGCGAACCAGAGGACGCCGTTACAACTTGCGCGCCGCCGAAATCACCCGTGGGTGTACCGCCACCAAAAACGACGATCGCGGCGCCAGCCGCAAGGATCGTACCATCTGCAAAAGTATGACGAAGCCCAACGGCATCGGAAAGGGTCACTCCTGAAAGGTCGGCCTCTTCCGAACCGGTGTTGACGACCTCGATGAATTCATCGTCTGTGGCACTTCGGGTGCCATCGCCATTCGCATCGCCAGTGAGGTCGGCGGCAGGGTCGGCGTGAATCTCATTGATTGTCAGCGTCAACACAGGTTCTGGGTCCGGCTCAAACGGATCGCCATCTACCTCTGTTCCCGGTGAGAAAATTGCCCCATTGGCCGCAGCAATGTCGGAATGGCCAGCGAGGTCGCCAGATATATCCGGATCTCGCGTCAACGATTGGTTGTTACCACCTTCAGATCCGTAAGTGACTTCCTGGATGGTTTCGCCATCAGCCGTTTCCAGGCTGACAGTCTCGCCGCCATTGTTGAGCCCCAGCGAGCCTGTGGAGGCCGTGAATATCTGTGCACCACCAAAATCACCTGTCGGCGTTCCGCCACCGAAGACGACAACAGCCGCACCGGCCGCGAGCGTGGTTCCATCTGCAAATGTATGACGGACACCCACCGCGTCAGAGAGTGTGATGCCCGAGAGATCAACTTCCAGATCACCCTGGTTTACGATCTCGACAAATTCATCATCAGTCGCATCCCGCACGCCATCGCCATTCGCATCTCCAGAGATATCGGCGGCAGGGTCCGCATGAATTTCATTGATCACAAGAGAAGGAGGGGCTGCGACAACCGGACCAAACGTCTGGCCCTCATTGACCGCATCGCGCGTGGCGTCCAATGGCGCGGAAAACACGAAATCTGCACCTGCTTGCCCATCCCCGGTTCTTTGCAAAGATTGTCCGACATTCGTATTCCCGGGCTCAGACACACCGATATCTGTAGACGTCAGGCCCGCAGCCGGGCCGTCTGTTGCAACAAGACTGCCTTCATAGCTGAGAAATTCCACGACCCCGCCGGTATTATCAACCAGCGCAATTCCGTCTGGTGACCCATTCTGAATGCCCACTGCATCGACGGACACAAAACCAAAACCATTGCCGCTGTCGGTGACGGTCAATCTACTCAAATCAAGCGTGTTATAACTGGCCCCATTGCTGCCGTTGTACAAAACAAGAGACCATCCAGTCAGATCGAAACCGGCCGGTGCAGCGATTTCGACAAATTCGCCGATATCTCCGCCAGCATTGTCATAGTGAAATTCATTTATGAAAGCGCTCATTGAACAGCCCCGCTATTGGTGAATGGCAAATTGACCGGATTTACTGGTAATGGATCGCGAACACAGAGATGAGAATTCTGAATGTCCGATTCACAACTCACCCGGGAATATAAAAGCCGAATTCATCAGGCTTTGCCACGAAGATTTTGTGAAATTCCGCACTCGCTTCGAGAAGGCGGCAATTCCCGGCCCAAGCTTTCAATGTCTCTGAAAAGAGAAGCCAAAATGACAGCGGAATTTGAAGAATGAATCGTCCGCGCGTTCTTGTGGCCGGGCCCAAGCCAGCCACGACGTCTCAAGCTCAGGCAAACACGGGAAAATTGATGGAGATTGCAAGCTCTCAAAGCTCTTGCATCAGACCAAATCAAGAAACGCGCGCGCGCCTAACTCTGCAAAATCAAGGAACCCGCCTGCTTCGAAGCTTACCAAGCATTTTCAACCGTTTATTTTTCATGGAAAAGGTGCTCAAAGCACCCACGCTCAATCGTCGACTTCTTCATGCACGTCAAAAACAACCCGCCGGTCAATGCCCTCGTAGTGCACGCAAAACTCGGGGTGATCTTCCATGTGGCTGCTGACCTCCATATTCTCCATGGAAAACCCGGCTTCCTTTATGGAGTGGAAAACACCGTTCGCACGACTCCAGCTGATCCGCTGATTGACGTCTTCGGCACCACCGGGATCCGTGAACCCGATTATGGATACATGTGCTTCGGGACATGACTGGGCCTTGGCCGCAATTTGTCGCGCCGCGCTTGCGCCACGTTCATCAAGGATGCTGGAGCCGCTGTCGAAGTAGATTTGCGTGTAACTTGCCATCAATTGCAGCTCCGCAATACAGGCGATCTCTGATTTCTTATTTTTTTGCCCACTCAAATGATATCGAAGATTGTGGTAGTGCTTTGCCGAATAGCCCGGTGCCTCTGGGTGCTTTGTCTGCTGGTCTGAATGCGCCACCGGTCGTGGAACGGGCGCAGCCCGGACCTTGGGTGGTTTGACGACAGCCGCCTGTTCACTCAGCGCATCTGGATGGGTGTCGTCAGTCCCTTCGCTGACCTCCACGCTTTGGTTTTTGCCTTTTTCAGCCATCGGCAAGGCGGAGAGTATCAGATCAAGTTGTGATGGCTTTGGCGTGTGCCGCCCCTTTGCAGCACTTTTCATCAATTCAATCGGCGGCATTCCTTCCAGATCGACCTCTTGGAGCGGAGACAATGAGAGTTGGGGGGCCTGGGGTTTCGCTTCCACCGGAAGTATGTCTGAAGTTTGAGCGGCGAGTTGGCTTGCTACCGGTCTCGTTGGCACAGCCCAGGTTGCGTCTGTGATGGGCTTTTGGCGGAACTGACTTCGCCCATCCGGGATTTGAAGGAGCGGCAAACCCTCCAAGGGCGCGCCGGTCATCGCACTTATCGGATTGACCTCTAAGGGCTGAACCGCACCTGCGACTTTGTCGAGGATTGCGTCCCGGTGAAAACCAGCAGCCGCCCCGGCGACAGAGGCGCCAGCAAAGAAAATCACGAAAACGGAACTCTGAACTGCCATCTGACCTCCCAGTTCATTCCAATTAAACTTAACTTGTAATAAGGCACTTGCGCTTAAGAGTTGGTTAATTGCGCTGCACTGATGAGAAACCACTCTGTGTTACAACGCGCAGGTACACCCGGAAAGATTGACGCGAGCAGAGCAGATACAGCACCGCGCCCTTGCGTGTTGATCTCCCCGATAAGTCGAGGGTTGCAGCTTCATTGGGTGGTCGCACGGCGCCTGGTCGTAAGCATGTCCTCGCCACATGACAAAACGGGCGTTAGATTGAATAACCAGCTGCTTAGCAGCCGATTTTCAGAAACTACGTTTCAGGCCGATGGACGCAGTGGCGGCAATCTGTCTTCAAAGATGGACGACTTGATAATCGACGTGTGGGTCTCGGCTCTGTCGTGAAAGGGAAGCAAAATGTCATCCAGTTCCGCCACATCTGCCAGCGCCAGCCTCGCGACATAACAATCGTCACCCGTTACCCTGTCACAGGACATGAAACGTGGCTGGTCTTCGATCATACGTTCCACCGTTTGGAGCTGCCCGCTGCGCGGCTTGATTCTGACAAGCGCCTGAATCGTGTAACCGATTTCACGCAAATTGACGCGCGCGCCAATGCTCTGAATGTATTTCAAATCGCGCATCCGACGTAGCCTCTCCCCAACGGCGGGGCCGGTCAGGCCCACGCCTTTCCCGATTTCTGAAAGGCTTGCTCGACCATCGCCATCGAGAATCTCGATAATGGCGCAGTCTGTTTGGTCAAGAGATTTCGACATGAAAGAGAATTAGCGCTAATACGAATGATTTGAAAGGAGAATCGATAAATTGCACTCGCCTCAACTGGGACAATCACAGATCGAACCGCTATTTTAACACCAAATCAAACTGGAGACGGAAATGAACATTCAGAAGATTGCGGCATTTAGCCAGGGCGACAAAGGGGGAAACCCTGCCGGTGTAGTGTTGTTGAAAACTGAAGCGCGCGCCGAAGATATGGCACGCATTGCCGCTGAGGTCGGGTATTCCGAGACGGCATTTGCCGTGGCGCTGGATGACAGTGGCAAGAATTGGCGCGTACGGTATTTCTCACCAGAATCCGAAGTTCCCTTTTGCGGGCACGCGACGATTGCCCTTGGCGCCGCATTGGGTCAACAGCACGGCGCAGGCACATACGCGCTGACACTGAACAATGCCTCAATATCGGTTGATGCTGCAAACGAAGGCGGAGGCATTCTGGCCACGCTCACGTCCCCCCCCACCCGAAGCCAAGCCATCGGTGATGATGAGCTTCAAGATGTCATGTTTCTTTTCAACCTCACGAACGACGATCTGGACTCACGTCTTGCACCAGCGCGCATCCACGGTGGCGCAGACCACATCGTTATACTACTGAAATCCCGCGCAAAGCTGGCCGATATGGGTTATGATCTTGATAAGGGGCGTGCCGTCATGCGCAAGCATGGTCTTGTCACGGTCATGCTCGTCTTTATCGAAACGGATCAGATGTTTGTGGCACGCAATGCCTTTGCTTCAGGTGGCGTTCTCGAAGACCCGGCCACCGGTGCGGCGGCTGCCGCCTTTGCCGGTTATCTCAGGGACGAGAATTGGCCCCATGGCGGGCAGTTTACCATTCGCCAGGGCGAAGATATGGGCAGCCCTTCGTTAATCAAGGTGAAGATGGACAATATCAAAGGCGCACCCGTTCAGGTTTCCGGAATGACCCGGAAAATCATATAACATCAATATGATGAAGGACACTCAGGTCTCTGCGAGACGGGTATCTAGCACAAGGTTGCGCCAAGAAAATGCTTTGACCTTATCCCGCTTCGCCCAAGGTCAGCCAAGATTTAAACCGTGGCTCCGGCCTCGTCGGTTGCCAACGAACGTTATCCGGATTTCGTCCTTTGTCACGGGCAAAGCCAGCCAATTATGCCAGCGCGCCATCAATATGGCTTGTTTGAAAGTGTCAGAAACTCAGGCGCAGTTCTTTTTGTGACAGGGTAAGCCGGGCACCCACCCCGCATAAAAATGTGTTGAGACCGATATTCGCGCGATCAACGTTGATTACCCTTAAATTGTCGATATTCAGCGTATTTTGCCCATATGTCAGAAGCTGGGTTGCAAGATTTTTGCGCCGCATATCCTGACGTACTGCGATTTGCGCCAGGCTCGATTGAGCCCGCACAAATGCAGCATAAGCGACCAATCCCGATGTATCCTGGATTGCAAAGCAGGTCGCGTGATTTCCCGTGTCAATCAGCGACGGGATGTCGTTCTGCCAACTCGGTTTACTTTCCCAAAACGGCGTCGCCAAGGATGCAATCGAAGAAATCTCGCAGATTGTCAAATCGTTCGGGGTTGCTTCCTGCGCTTGCATCGGGCGCGTGTAACACGCCAAAGTCCGGGTTTCGACAAAGCCGAGCGCGCCGTAAAGCGCGCGCGCCGCCGGATTGTTTTCCAGCACTTCGGATTGCAGCGTGTCAAAGGTTTTCGATTTCAGATCGTCGATCACGGATCGCCCGATCATCCGTGACAATCCACCTCTGCGAAATTGTGGCAACGTCCCGCTTGAGATCAGGTAGGCACGGCTGCCACGCGCGCCCATCAGCCAAAAGGCGGCAACCTTTCCATCAAGGATCGCAACCTGCGACAAACCTTTGTTCAAGCCGCGTGACCGCATCATGAGATCGAACGCATCCGCTTCAAGGCGCATTGGGACCGGATAGTCCGAAAAGGCCAGGTTCATCGCGGAGCGCAGGCGGTCGTTAGAAATTTGCGTAGCGCTGTCGATCATGGAAACCCGCCCTGTGCATTTACGGTGAACCCCAATGGATCACCGATCTACGTGAAATGCAAAACCGTGAACGACCACCGTAAAATGATCACGTGCGCCACTCATGGAACAACGATCAATCCAGCCAATATCATTCTTCATATGTCGCGACCAGTTCGCGATATCGATATTGTCTGCCCGCGACCGCCTAAAAACTTTTCCAAAACGCGGCAATGGACGTCTTTTTCCTTTAAAAAATTGAAACATCTTTTCATCTCCGCTCGATCATCAACAGCAACCGATTGGGTTGGCGCCGGTATTGACATCGCCGTTCGAGGAACTGAAAACCAATTCGAAAACTGCAACTGCCATCAAATGAATTGATATATGAATACCCGCAACCTACCCCCACTGACCGCCGTTCGGGTGTTCGATGCCGCCGCCCGGCACGGGACATTCACCTCCGCAGCGGACGAGCTTGGGATGACACAATCCGCGGTGAGTTATCAGATTAAAGTTCTTGAAGAGCGCGTTGGCGCACCTCTCTTTGAACGCTACGCGCGCGGTGTCGGCCTGACGGCCATCGGGCAACGGTTCCATCAGCGCACGGCCGCTGCCCTGGACATTCTTTCTGACGCGTATGGCGATGCTAAAGGTGCGGTGGAAGGCGTTCTGTCGATCAGCGTAATCCCAACCTTTGCCACCAATTTTCTGGCACAGCATTTGGGGGCGTTCCAGCTCGAACAACCTGGGATCGCCGTTGGGATGGAAATCGGTGAGGCTCTCACTGATTTTACGCAAGACGACATTGATGTGGCCATACGGGGCGGCCAAGGCAAATGGGAGGGACTGGTCAGCCACCTGCTGATGCCCACAACCTTCACGCCCATGCTCTCACCTGAATTGATCGACAGCATTGGCGGCATTCACAGCCCCGAAGATCTACTAAAGCTCCCGATCTTGTCAAAAGATGATCCTTGGTGGCGCATCTGGCTGGCCACCGCTGGCGTCGCAGATAAATCTGCGGAGACCCATGCAGCCCGCTCATTTGGCCCGCAGGTGGTCGAAGCGGGCGCCGCGATGTCGGGGCACGGTGTTGCGATGCTGACACCCGCCTTTTTCCAAAACGAATTAGCACGCGGAAAGCTGATACAACCCTTTGAGGAAATCGGCGATGACGGCAGCGGCTATTGGCTGGTTTACCCCGAAAGCCGGCGAAACGCATTGAAGATCCGCCGGTTCCGGTCATGGATCGAAAAAGCGACACGGGCTTACCGTCAAGCATGACATATCAATTGAGTTGATGGCGGGTATCCTGATTTTGTTGGTTCACCAATGACATCGGTGCCACTTGGTACACTGTATTTACCAGGACAGGCGTCACCAATGATCCTCCGACATGCTCCCAAAACCGTCTCTGAAATCCCACCCCGCTATGCTGGGATCTTTTCTCATGGTGTGGAAATCAGCGCGCCTGTGCGCTTTCTTTTCCTGTCTGGTCAGATCGGAGTAGACACTCGCGGCATCACGCAAAGAGGCTTTGAAGCGCAGACGCGACAAGCAATGGATAATGTTGAAGCACTCTTGCACGCCGCCGAGATGCAGCAAGACGATATCTTGCGGGTGATCTACTATGTCACCGATGCGGCCAATCTGAAAACACTCAGCGATCTGCGACAAGAACGCTGGCAATCCGACAGCGGACCAGCGGTCACCACACTCGTCGTTGCCGGACTGGCGGCGCCCGACTTGCTCGTTGAGATCGAGGTGACAGCATGTCAGGGGATATCGGATCAAGCCCAGTCAGGGGCATTCTGAGTTGAACCTGTCGGATGTTTTAACCTTCACCCTTGTGGCCTCTCTGCTTGTGATGTCACCGGGTCCAAACGGGATGTTGATCGCAAAAACCGTACCGACGTCTGGTCGCAGGGCTGGGTTTGCAAATGTCGCAGGTTTCATGGCCGCCTTCTATCTGCATGGAGCGTTGTCCATCCTTGGCATCTCGCTTCTCCTGACACAGTCAGCCACCGCCTTTGCCATCGTGAAGTTTGCTGGTGCAACCTACCTTATTTGGATTGGCGTCAAGGCACTGATATCCACAAGGCAACGCTGTGCGTCTTTTTCCCGCACAAGCCCCACGAGGAAATACCGCTCCTTCTTTGTCGCCTTTTCCGAAGGTTTTTTGACAAACGCGCTCAATCCAAAGGTTTCGATGTTTTATCTTGCTGCGTTCCCCCAGTTTGTGACAGTAGGCGACGCACCTGCCTTATCATCCTTTGTTCTTGTTGCTATCCACTCCCTGCTAAACGCCCTCTGGTTTGGCGCAATGGTCCTTTTGCTGAGCAGGTTCTCGGGCTGGACCCAAAGCTCCCAAGCACAAAGGTACTTGAAATACACCATCGGCGTGGTGTTCATCGGATTTGGCGTGAAATTGGCAAACCTGCATCGGGCTTGATGATTTGAGAGGAGAAAACGTGGCCGAATGGGCATTGAATGAGACTTTCAAAACGTCTGCCGGTCTGGTTGCGGCAGGCCGGGCTGGCGATGGACCCGATCTCGTGCTCGCCCACGGGTGGCCGTGGTCATCCTATTCGTGGCGCCGCTTGATCCCGCCACTGGCCCGGCAGTTCAGAGTGCACTGGTACGATATGCCCGGATACGGCCAGTCGGAAAAACCTGTTGAGCAACGGACCTCCCTCGATGTGCAAGGCGAGGTTTTTGCCGAAATGCTGGCGCACTGGGATCTGACAATGCCGAGGGTGGTAGCCCATGATTTTGGCGGTGCCACGACACTCAGGGCGCACTTGCTGCTCGGCTGCGAATTTCAGCGCTTCGTATTGATGAACGTTGTCGCGATGCGCCCCTGGGGATCAGCCTTCTTTGACCATGTCGGCAAGCATGTCGAAGCGTTTCAAAACCTCCCACCGCACATCCATCGCGCCATTGTCGAAGCATATATAAAAGGGGCTTTCGCCACTGAAATTGATCGAATCGATTTTGATCATCTCGTCGCGCCATGGTTGACCGAAGACGGCGCAACCAGTTTTTATCGACAGTTCGCTCAGGCAGATGAGGCATATACCGCCGAGATCGAACCCCATTTCGGCGAGATTCGGTGCGCAACCAAGATCATTTGGGGAGAAGATGACCCCTGGATTCCAATTGACCGCGGCAAAGCACTGCACAAGGCCGTGGGACATGCCGAGTTTGCAGCGCTGCGCGGTGTTGGCCACATGCCCCAGTTGGAAGATCCCGATGCGACCAGACAACAGTTGTTGGACTTCCTTTGATCATTCAAACGTCGACACTCTCAAACCCGTTGTCAGCGCGAATGACGGTTCCGCGACCCAAGTTCCAACGAAGCATCTAGCAAGTACCCGGCTGCACAGCTTTTGTTTTTCGCGTCCAAGGCCCCCAATTTGGCACCCTCCCGCCAGCTCAAAAATCATCGCGGTGACCCAACGAACAACAAGGAGTTCGAATATGGCACGCAAGCGTTTTCCAATGCTATCATCAGGTGCTAAAGTTTGCTTATGCACGATCCCGACCCACGGTTTTTCCCGCCTTCTAAGGCCCGCATGCATGAGGTTTGCGGACCTGGCGCATATACTTACGCCTTCGTGCTGGCGGCGCGACTGGGGGGCGCGTGTATGTGGGTGCGCGGAAGACGGGACCTCACTCTGATCAATCCGAATGGTTTCGCCGACTTCATTGGCCCATCGGAGTTGATATTCTGCAACACAAAGGACGAAATACAAAGTCTTGCCGTTACCGAAGAGGCGCTCCGCGCAGGAGCTGTTTCGCTGGTCGTGGTGAGCCTGAACAAGCCTTTGGGGCTGACGGAGGGGAGACGCTTGCAACTTGCGGCGCGTGATGGAAAATCCACCGGCCTGGTTATTATTCCCGAAGGTATGGGGAGCAATGCCGCTGAAACGCGCTGGCGCTGTGCACCCGTATTTGGGCACGGAGACTCGACACCGCAAAAATGGGAGCTTATTAAGAACAAATCGGGAACATTAGGAGCTTGGCATGTTCGATGGGATGCAACGTCGCGTCGTCTCATTATGGTTTCCCCGGCTGGCAAGTAGCCGGGTTCTGCGGCGCTATCCGCTGGATGGTCCCTTTGCCTTGACGATAAAACAGAACAACGCCAACCGTCTCTATTGCCTCAACGCAGAAGCCACACAGCAGGGCTTGCATCAGGGCATGCCCTATTCCGATGCCCGCGCATTTTGTCCCGACTTGCAAACGGCACTTGCTGATCTTCCGCAAGACCAGCGATTTTTGCAGATTCTGCGCCGCTGGGCCATCCGGTACTGCCCTTGGGTCGGGCTGGAGGGGCGGGATGGGCTGGTGCTGGATGTCAGCGGGTCTGCTCATATCTTTGGCGGCGAAGAAGGCATGCTGAGCGATATGCGCGCACGCCTGATGCGCGCGGGCCTGTCAGTGCAGATCGGTTTGGCAGACACACGCGGGGCGGCCTGGGCATTGGCGCATCATGGCGAAGGGGTGGCATCCCCCGGGGAAATGCTACCTGCGCTGCAAACCCTCCCTGTTGCGGCCTTGCGGCTGGATGAGAAAACATCAGTGGCGTTGACCCGGCTGGGACTGCGCAAGATTGGCGATCTTGCCGCCGCGCCGCGTGCCCTCCTGACCCGCCGTTTCGGGCCTGATGTGCTGATGCGGCTGGATCAGGCTTTGGGGCAACAGCCCGAAGAAATCATGCCGCTGGCTGATCCGCCGCATTACGGGGTGCGCATGACATTGCCGGACCCTATTGGCCTTGTCAGCGACGTGATGGCAGGGACCGAGCGGCTGCTGATCCAGCTTTGCGCCAAACTGAAGGCTCAGGAAATGGGCGCGCGGGTGCTTGCCGTCACCCTGCGCCGGGTTGATCAGGACCAACAGGAAGTCGAATTGCGTCTGGCCCGCCCTTTGCGCGATCCCCATCGCATCCTGCCGCTGTTTGAACGGGGATTGGCCGGAGTAGATGCAGGCTTTGGCATTGATCAGTTGCGACTGGAAGCAACACAGGTCGAAGCCCTGCCCGTGCGCCAGATCAGCCACACCCTAGAACGCGGAAAAGATCAATTGGATGATCTGATTTCCCGCCTTGGTACAAGGATCGGCCTGGAGAATATTCAACGGTTCCTTCCCGCTGACAGCCATATCCCGGAACGCAGCTTCATCATTGCGCCTGCCGCCTACTGTGAACCGCAAAGCGGCTGGGCCTCCCCAAACCCACGGCCCCTTTGCCTGTTTCCACCCGAACCAATCGCAGCCAGTGGTCCGCACCCGCCAGAACAGTTTCGCTGGCGGCGCATGTTTCTGACCACGGGCCGCGCCACCGGCCCTGAACGCATTGCCCCCGAATGGTGGCTAGAGGACGACAGCTGGCGGTCAGGCCTGCGCGATTACTGGCGGGTGGATACCATACAGGGACGGCGGCTCTGGCTGTTTTACACGCCGCAAAATCCCGGATGGTTCGTGCAGGGGGAATTCCCGTGATCGAGGTCAATCGCACCCATCGTCCCGTCGAGGCATTTCGCCGGGATCTGCTGGATATGCGGATGCAGAGGCAAGACTACGCCGAACTTTGCGTCACCAGTAATTTCACCTTTCTCACCGGGGCTTCACACCCTGAGGAGCTGGTGGTGCGCGCCGCTGAACTGGGGCTCTCTGCGATTGCCATCACGGATCGTAATTCACTGGCAGGTGTCGTTCGGGCATGGACGGCACTGAAAGAACTGAAACGCGCAACCACGGAAGCGCTGAAAATCCGTTCTCAGCAGCGTGTGGATTCCTCCTCCCGGCAAGAGATGGGACCGGGGGAAAGCCTTGCAAAACCGCCCCTCGCAACATTGCCCAAACTGATCATCGGGTGCCGTCTGGTCCTGCGCGACAGTTCAGTGGAGTGGATCGCCTTGCCCCGCGACCGGCCGGCCTACCAGCGCCTGACCCGCCTGCTGACATTGGGCAAGCTCCGTGCGGAAAAAGGTGATTGTGAGCTTTATACCAAGGATATGTTTCTCGCCTGCAAGGGAATGACTTTAATCGCCCTACCGCAAAGACAACTAAAAGAGGCCGTGCCGGAAATCCAGGCATTGCGGCGGCGCTTTCCCAATTGCGTCTTTCTCGGAGCCGCCCCCCGCTATAACGGCAGTGATCAGGCCTATCTGACGGCCTGCGCCAAAGCCGCGCAAAAGGCATGTGCCCCGATGGTCGCGGTTGGCGATGTGCTGATGCACCGGGCCAGCCGCAAACAGCTGGCTGATGTTCTGACCTGCATGCGCGAACGTATCACCATTGATCAGATCGGCACCCGGGCCCTGCCCAATGGCGAGCGCCGGATCAAGGCAGGCCGGGATATGGCGCGATTGTTTCGCAATCATCTGGGTGCCATACGCCGCACATTGGAGATTGCCGACAAATGCAGTTTCGATCTGGGCGAATTATCTTATGAATATCCCCACGAAGAGGTTGCGGGCGAAACGCCTCAGGTCCGGCTGAACCGGCTGGCCCGCGAAGGGTTGACGCGCCGCTACCCTGAAGGCCCGCCCGCCCGGGCAATTCAGCTCATGGAAAAAGAGTTGGCCGTAGTCCGGGATTTGAACTTCCCGGCCTATTTCCTGACCGTCCATGACATAGTGCAATTCGCCAAGTCAAAAAATATCCTGTGCCAAGGGCGCGGATCGGCAGCCAATTCGATCCTGTGCTATCTCCTGGGCATCACCGATGTCGGGCCGGATATGATCTCGATGGTGTTTGAACGGTTTATCTCGAAATATCGTGGAGAACCGCCCGATATTGATGTCGATTTCGAACATGAGAGGCGTGAAGAGGTAATCCAGTGGATTTACGAAAAATACGGCCGCGACCGCGCGGGGCTTTGCGCGACGGTGATCCATTTCCGCACGCGGGCGGCTATCCGCGAAGTAGGCAAAGTCATGGGGTTGAGCCAGGATGTGACTGCCGGCCTCTCTAGCCAGATATGGGGCATGACCAATGGTGGTGTCGATTTGGATCGCATCCGCGAACTTGGCCTTGATCCGGAAGATCGCCGATTGATGCAAACCATCAACCTGATTGCTGAGATCATCGGCTTCCCCCGACATCTGTCACAGCATGTTGGCGGCTTTGTTATCACACGCGGGCGTCTGGATGAACTGTCCCCGATATCAAATGCCGCGATGGAGGACCGTACGGTCATCGAATGGGATAAGGATGATATCGACGCTTTGGGTATTTTGAAGGTCGATGTGCTGGGGCTGGGGATGCTGACCTGCCTGCAAAAAGCGTTCGACTTGTTACAGGAATACGAAGGGCAAACCCAAAGTATCGCGACAATCCCGCAGGAGGACAAAGCCACTTACGATATGCTCTGTGTGGCCGATGCGGTAGGGGTTTTCCAGGTGGAAAGCCGGGCCCAAATGAATTTCCTGCCCCGGATGAAACCCCGGACTTTCTATGATCTCGTGATCGAGGTTGCGATTGTGCGTCCTGGCCCAATTCAAGGCGGCATGGTGCAGCCTTATATTAAACGCCGTCAGGGGCTGGAAAAGCCGGAACCCTTTGGCCCAGCCTTGGAGGAGGTTACAAAACGCACGCTTGGCGTGCCCCTGTTTCAGGAACAGGCCATGCAGATTGCCGTGGTTGGGGCCGGATTCTCCGCCGAAGAGGCTGATCATCTGCGCCGGTCACTGGCCTCATTCCGGCGCATGGGCACAATCGGCGCATTTGAGGATAAGTTTATCAATGGGATGCTCCGAAATGACTATGATCTGGACGTCGCCAAACGCTGCTTTTCCCAGATCGAAGGCTTTGCAGATTACGGCTTTCCAGAGAGCCACGCCGCCGCCTTTGCCATGCTCGCGTATGTCTCGGCCTGGTTAAAATGCCATCATCCGGCTGTCTTTGCCTGTGCGCTCCTCAATTCCCAACCCATGGGATTCTATGCCCCCGCCCAGATTGTGCGCGACGCGCGAGAACATAACGTTGAAACACGCCCCATATGCGTCAACCGTTCAGAGTGGAATAACACCCTTGAACGCCGCCCCGATGGCGCATTGGCGCTGCGTCTGGGTTTTCGTCAGATCAAGGGTTTCAAAGAAGAAGATGCTGGTCAGATTATTACCGCGCGGGGCAATGGGTATCCCAATCCAGAGGCGTTATGGCTACGGGCAGGCCTGCGCCCCGATGTGCTGACACGATTGGCCGAAGCGGATGCATTTTGCGACATGGGCCTCACGCGCCGTGATGCTCTGTGGCAGGTTCAGGCCATCCGCAGTCAAAAGCCTCTGCCACTTTTTAATGATCCGATTGACGGAGAAAACATTCATGAGCCACAGATCACCTTGCCCACCATGCATTTGGGCGAAGAGGTGGTCGAAGATTACGTCTCCACCCGTCTTTCACTGCGCGCCCATCCGATGGAATTATTGCGGCCCGGCATTGCGGGACTCACCCCTCACGATGCGCTCATGAATGTACCCCTGGGGCAATATACGATCTGTGGGCTTGTCATCACCCGCCAACGCCCCGGCACCGCATCAGGCGTGATCTTCCTGACGCTCGAGGATGAAACAGGGGTCAGCAATGTGGTTGTCTGGCCCAAAGTCTATGAGCGGTTCCGCCGCATCGTGATGGGTGCACGATTGCTGCATGTCCGGGGCTATCTGCAACGCGAAGGCATTGTTGTGCATCTGATAGCGCAAGATATTCGCGACATGTCCCACAAGCTTTATGAGTTGGGCCACCCAATGCCGGAGGCTCTCACCACCGAAGGGTCTCGGGCAGATGATACCCCCAAAAAATCCCGCCACCCCGCGCGCGCCATGCACCCACGCGACCAGGCCAAACGACTGTTCCCGAGCCGGGATTTTCATTAAAGCGTTTGATCTGGTCTCAGAGAAATCCGCCCATTCAACAGCGCGGCCAACACCTTTGCCGTCAGCCCTTTTGTGACCGTGCCGCTTTGTAACCCGTCGCCAGCCCGTTTAGTGACTATAGAACCTGGACGCTCTGCCCTTCGCTGCCTGGACGTGCATCCAGTCGTAGTTCTGCGCGCGTCCCAATGAGTACCAACCCTCGTTTTCGAATGCTTCCCAAAAGGCTTGGCAATCAGCATGCGCCAAGGTCGGAGGCGGCGTGTCATGTGTTGTGCGCTTCAACTCATTCTTTGATCCATAAAAATCAATTGCGATGCCGTAAGCATGGGTCGACATCCGTGTGCCTCCTGTAATCTTGCGGCACACGTAATCTCCCGAAAAACGGTTCAGACCAAGCTGATTCACCTCGGATTCAGAGTAGCTTGCCTCGATCGCCGCCAGAATCCGTTCCAGTGATGGCGCAACAATTTCGTGAACTTTAAAAAAGCTGCGCGATTGAGCCATATTCCAGTCAAGAGGCATCCTCCACGGGCTATCAACTTTCACAATCCTTGGCTCAATGGCGCTGCAGTTGTTGTTTTTGCGCGGAGTCCCATAAAACGCATTCAAATCGGAAGCTTTATCTGAGGGCCAGTTATTTGGGTTAACGTCGATGGGGTCCGATTCGAACACGTTGATGATCTCGAGCCCATCAAGCGTACGGATATAAAGCGTCGAGGCATTACGTGTATCGGTTCCCAGCCAACCGTCGATAACACCTGGATCAAAACCCGCATCCGCTGAAAGCATTTGGATACAGGCGACAAATTTTCTCTTGTTGGGCCACGCGCTGTATCCCGACGGCAAGCGGGCATCATTTGCCAGCAGATAGGCATTTGCTGCCGTCAGAGAGTTTCCGCCCAAATCACCGTCAATCTCATCTGCGTAGATACCGAGGTCCTTCAACCCCCGCTGGATTGCCTTCGCTTCAGATTTGCGTAGTTCCATGACCATATACCTCTCTCAGTCAGAATATTGATTTATCGAATTCTTGAAACAATCGTATTTCTGGAGAGTTTCTTGCGAAAGTTCTCCGGTCTTCGTTCTATACCCCACAGTTCGGTGCGAGACTGGATCAGATGATTGTGAAATCTCAAATCGTCCAATGGCATCTTTGTAAGTCAGTTCCAGATCGGTAAAATTATCGGTGGGCGTATCACGTTGGGTCAATTCACGTTTGGCCAGCGCTCCTAAGAAAATATCATAGGGTGTGCCGCCCCATTGCGGTGAATAGAGATAGAATTCGGTACGGCCATCCTCCGAGCGAACCCATATGGACAGTGCTTCTTTATCGATCGATGAGGTCCGGGACGGCTCCACTTCCATTCCCTGAGGGATTTTGACAGTGAACCAGGCGCCTTCATATTGAAATCCTCCGCAGCCATCGTGTTCAGCCGTGGCGTTCGATCCTGATAACCAAAACCACGAAAAGGACAGCGAGAGAAGAAGTACAATGCCAGCAGGAATAACATATCGTCGCATCACTATTCTCCAATGCGGACCTTAACCGATACCGATTTTCAAAAAACTTTTCTTGTAGATATCGAAACGATAAACCGATTTTGCGTTTCGGTAAACAAGTCCGCCATTGATCGGGCACAAATGCCCCACGAGCCCTCATCCGCAGATCTTCGAATACACCCGATCGCTTGGCTGCAAACTGCCCAAAGAGAACATTGAAATGAATGGGCAGAGCAAGCGACGCTGGCACATCTTCGCACGCAGAGAATCCAGACATTTGCGAATTTAAATTGTGCGCGGCGAAGGAGGCTATCGCCGCGACGAGACGACTGCCTGCTTGCGGAATGGCGGGCTAATAAGCCTCACAATGCTACGCGCCCAGTTCTCTGATTTCCCGTTGAATGGACCATTCAATGAGCTCTGCCCAAAGCTTGCGGGCAAGCTCGGGATCCAACCCTTTTGCCGTTGCCGTTGCGCTGACCTTACCCAGAACTTCCGCCACGCGGTCTGTTATTCTCGCGGGTAAACCTTCAGCTTTTTTAAGATCAACGGCGCGATCTATATAATGACTGCGGGCGACCAGCAGCGAGATGAGTTCGACGTCCAGAGCGTCGATCTGCACGCGAAGCTCTGCCATTGAGTGACAGGTTTCGGGGGGTAAAAGAGTGTCCATATGCGCTATCCAGTCTGATTATTAACAAGGGTCCGGTTGGCCAAGCAATTGGCGGAGGTATCCTAAAGCACGTTCTGAGCGTTCTTCGCAAACGACTTCCGAAGGACTTGGCAGGCGGCCGATAACGCGTCGGATCTGTTGATCGCCAATCAAAAGATCGAGGTACAGACCAACAGCTTCGCCGGCATGTTCAAACGCAAGCTGGCCGTCGTGCCTCGCGCGAAGCAGAACCTGCTCCAGCAAAGGGAAAACCGCTTCGCGGCCAGCCTTTGACAGTGTCGCACCCAGCTCACCGGTTCTGTCCGCTGCAGCGGCGCGGTTCAGGGCGACGGCGCGATCACCGGTGAGCAGCCTGAGCAGTTTCGGGCCAAGCGTGCCGAGAATGGACAGGGCATCATGATCGGTCTCCAGTTCGGCTTCGAGGTGCCGTTTCACTTCTTCTGCATTCCGGGCAACAAGCGCCTGAAACAGACCCTGTTTGTCGCCATACCAATTATAAAGCGTCTCATTTGACGCCCTCGCCTCTTTGGCAATGCCAAGCATCGAGGTACCACTGTACCCCTTTACTTCCAACAGCTTATAAGCGGCCTCTTCGATTTGCTTTTGACGCCGCGACCGCTTTTCTTCCCGCAATCTTTTTTGCCTCCGGATTGTTGACAGCATCCGTAACCGGAGTTACGGATATATGCAACCGTAATATTAAATACGCTTTTGAGGATCCAAAATGACCCAACCGAACCGGCATGCATCTGCCGCTCTCGTCACGCTGATCCTGCTACAGCTGATCATGCTGTCCGCGCTCAACGCAGGAATCAGACCGCACCCGCCCGCAGCGACACCGCTTTTTGGTATTGCGCCGTTTATTGGCGCCTCGGTATCCATCGCCGTGTCCGCCCTGATCGTGCAGCCTTTGACAACGCCGGTGGGTCGTGCCCTCAGCCTTCTTGCCGTGATGATGGCATTGGTTTCCTTCGGACCGCAAAAGTACTTTGATGCACAGTTTGGCCTGATCTGGCCGGCGGTGGTATTGGGCCAGATTGCCGCTGTCGTGATCTTCGCTCGGGTGATGGGCGCCAGCCGGATGAATGTCTAATACTCTGACAACAAAAAACACTCAGACTAAAGCGTTTTGCTGAGCCCAATTTTCACCCACAAAAAACCGTGGACAGAACGCCTACGGCATCTGACCCACGCAAATGCCGCTGTCCCGGCGCATCCAAAGTTTTCTGCAAGATCATCAACAACGAGAGAGTTTGCATGAGGCGAAGACGGGGAGGTTCTCGACGGGACAGAAATCGAAAAACTACGGCCCCATCCACCACGCGCGCAGTTTTGCTGACGATAGTGTGTCTCTGAGCCCAATAGCCACAACACCCAGAGATTGAACATCTTCGAGCTTCTGGAGGTCGATTTGCGCGCCGACAACGTGAAGTTCCCAATACCTGCCGGCGGTGTTTGGAAGCAGAGCCTTCAGTCTCAATAAGCCTGGTGGAATGGACGAAAGACGGGCGTCAAGGTCATCCTTTGACAATGCCAGGGGTGCCGGTTCGGACCATTGCACATAGGCCGGATGGGGTTGAGTTCCGGGCGCTGGATCGAGAGACAAAAGACTGCTCCCGAAGACCACCCCAGTGACCGCCGCGATGTCCGAAGTGCTGACACATGGCGCAACGCCTTCACCCTTCAAAAGAGATGCCACCTTTTCCCGGCTGGCTTTGCTGACAGCAATCAGGTCGGCTGAGCGGAACTGATCCTTCACCTGCTCGGAAATTCGCGGGTCAGCAAGCTGACGCTCGACATTCAACCCGTCGATGACGGTAATGATGCCTGCATAGCGCAGCTCCTTCTCTGCCAATGACACGGCAGCAATCTTCGCCGGGTCCGCAATGCCGCTGGCTTCGACCAGGATGTGGTCTGGGCGTGGCCTGCGATCAAGCAGATCGCCAATTGTGAAGAACAGATCGCCCGACATGGTGCAACACACGCACCCGTTGGTCAGCTCGATGGTATCTTCGCTGGCCGATTGCAACAGGGCGGCGTCGATGTTGATCGCACCGAAATCATTAACCAGAATGGCCAGCCTCAGCCCGTGATCCAAGCCCAGCAACTGGTTGATCAAGGTTGTCTTGCCAGCGCCAAGATACCCACCAATCACCGAAAGGGGTACAGGGCTCATAGCAAGTGCACCCGACCTCCGGAAACCGTGCCGAGCACAGGCACGTCTTTCAGTTCTGCCGCGTCGATTGTTGACGGATCACTTCCCAGCACCGCAAAATCGGCGCGTTTGCCCGGTTCGATGCTGCCGATTTCATGGTCCAGCCTCAAGCTACGGGCAGCACCCAACGTGATCAATTCCAACGCCTCCGGCACCGAAATGCACTCTTCTGGGCCAAGCACATGGCCGCCCATGGTCTGGCGGTTTACGGCGCACCATGCCGTGAACAAGGGAGCAAGTGGGGTCACCGGGGCGTCGCTGTGAACCGCGACCATCCCACCTGTGTCAATGGCGGTGCGGACGGCATCCATCCGTTCTGCACGATCTGGACCGATGGTCAGAGCGGCGTGTTGATCCCCGAAGTACCAAAGATGGTTGGCAAAGATGTTGCAGGCCACGCCCAGTTCAGCGGCGCGTTCGAACAATGCGCGATCCATCATTTGACAATGTTGCAAGACATGCCGCGCGCCGGGCCAGGGATGCGCGCGCGCTGCGGCCTCCAGCGCGTCAAGCGAGACCTCGGCGGCCTCGTCGCCGTTCACATGGATGTGCATTTGCACCCCACGGTGCTGCATTTCCCGGGTCACAGCAAAAATCTCGTCGGGGGCCATATTCCAGATGCCGTTTGGTTGCCCACCGATATAGCCCGGCCACCGAACACGCGCGGTCCACCCTTGGATCGACCCGTCGGTCATCAGCTTCACGGCGCCAAGTCTCAACTTGTCGCTCGATCTTTCGCGCAACGCCAGTGCCTTGTCAGCGACCTGCGCAGGTGCGCCGCTCGCCCCAAGAGCCGGGACAATCCGCAGAGGGTAGTCTTCGGCGCCTGTCAGACGCAGCATCAGCGCGATGTCCTCGTCTTCCAACATGGAGTAAAGGTCGGTCATCGTGGTGACCCCGGCACGCACCGCAATCTTGCCATAGCTTTCGATGGCGTCGGCACTTTGCGAAAGAGTTCTGAAGTCAATGCCCATGCGACGCAAAACCGGGAACATCGCGGCCATTTCCTGCAACTCACCAGTCGGGGTGCCGTCGGGGCCTTTCACCACACCCTCCAAGGGCGTCTGGGCGTCATAGCCTGCCATTTCCAATGCCACAGAATTCACGCACATCAGGTGGAAGTTGGAAAACAATACGGCGACCGGCCGGTCGGTCGAGACTTGATCCAGATGCGATCGGTTCAACCTTTCAGAAGACAGAAAAATCGGATCGAAACCCCAGCCAAAAATTTTCTCGTTGGATTGCGGCGTATCCAATTTGAGGCGAGCGATCATTGCCTCCGCAGTATCAATTCCGGCCCAGGTCTTGCCCTCAGGATCGATCCGGTCGTGATAACCGACATAGGTGAATTGCCACATTGCACCCGCCATTAAGTGCGCGTGTCCCTCGACAAGCCCAGGCATCAGTACCGCATCAGCCAATCGGTCGTCGGCGACGAAGTCCCCCCAGGGCGCGGCACACTCGCTGTTGCCAACTGCGAGAATCCGACCGTCGCGCACGGCGACATGGCTGGCCACGGGCCGCAGGCGGTCCATGGTGATGATCTTTCGTGCTTTGAAAACGCGTATTTCGCTCATGGGCCTGCCCCGCAATTGTGCCGCAGCTTTGCCGATCCGATCTCCAAAGTCTATCAGCACCACCACTTAATTCCTTGACGGCACAACCATTCCCATGATCCGCTTCATTCAAAACAGAAAATAAAACGTCAAATGATCTTGGGAGGTCCAGAATGATCAGAAGAAGCCTATTGAAAACCACCGCAGCGTTGGTGCTGGCGACTGTAACGGCGCTGCCGGCGGCGGCGGCCGACGTCACGATGAATGTCGGCTTTGGCGCGCCCGAGGAATCGCTCTATGGTCGTTTCGGCAAGATTTTCCAGGCCAAGGTCGCCGAGATCTCCGGCGGAGACATCGAAGTCAAGTTGCGCTGCTGCAACCAGATTTCCAGCGAAGACGAAGCCTTCAAGGCCATGCAGCTTGGCACTGTCGATGGTTTCTTCATCACGGCCAACAACGTCTCACCGCATTGGCCGCTGATGGATGTGACAGTCCTGCCCTACATCTTCCAAAACGACGACCACTTGGCGCGGGTGCTGGACGGCGACGTCGGGCAGATGATGAAGGACAAGCTTCAGGCTGATACCAGCGTTCATCTACTGGCTTTCGGTCCTGCGCTTTATCGCGATTTTTACAACTCTGTACGGCCAATCAATACGATGGCCGATATGGATGGCCTGAAAATCCGCGTTCCCAAGAATGAGGTCATGATCGCCACCTTCGAAGCATTCGGGGCGAACCCCGTGCCGCTGGCCTGGTCAGAAACACCGACTGCGCTTCAAACCGGAACCGTCGACGGCGGCGATAATGGGACATCCTTTATCCGTGACATGAAGTTCTTCGAGTTCGAGCCTCACCTCGTGATCCTCGAACACTTTGTCTCCTTCGCGCCCCTATTTGCCTCGGACAACTTCATGAAAAAATTGACCGACGGGCAGCGCGCACAAATCCTGGAAGCGGCCGAAGCGGCCGGTGTGGAGTTTGCGGCACAGGTCGCGAATGAGACCGAAGAAGTGCGTCAGTGGCTGGTGGACGAAGGCGGCATGACCCGCACCGATCCGGATAAGACAGACTTTGTCGCAGCAGCCAAGACTGTTCAGGACGATTTTGCCACCAAACGCGGTGATGAGTTTGTGGAACTTGTGAAAGCCATTCAGGCGGCAGCTGAATAAGCTCTTCGAGAAAACACCGGGGGCGTGACCGTGCCCCCGGCCAAACAAAATTGAGGCAAGGGCAGACATGAAGGCACTCAAATGGCTTGAGCAGCATTTCGAGGAGCTGATTTGCTGCGTGTGCCTGTCCATCATCGCGGTCAGCGTTTTCGCGCAGGTCGTCGCCCGCTATGTTTTCCAGATCGCCCTGCACTGGACGGAAGAGACCGCTGCAATGTGCATGGTCTGGGCAGTTTACATGGGGGCCTCGCTCTGTGTCCGGGAACGCTTCCACATCCGCATCATGGTTGCGGTGGCTTCGCTGCCCACGTCTTTCGGACGCATCGTTATCTTCATCGCCGACATCCTCTGGGCATTCTTCTGCGTGTTCATGATCCGGGTTAGTTGGGATTATCTGGTGATTTTTTGGCGGTTCCCTGAAACCAGCCCCAGCCTTGGGATCAACCAATTCTACCCTCAAACTATTTTGGTCATCGGATATGGCCTGATGTTGATCCGGCTGATCCAAACGTACTTTGAATGGTGGCGAGACGGTGCAGACGGCCTGCCCGGCATGCTTGCTGAAGAGTGGGAAGAGACGACCAAGGATCAGGAGCAGTCACTTTGAGTCCGCTCATGATCCTGGCCATCGTCTTCGTTCTGCTGACGATCATGGGTATCCCGCTGTTTGTCTCAGTCGGGCTGACAACGGCACTGGCGCTTTTCCTGATAGACATCCCCTACACGCTGATGGCGCAAACCGGTTACGGCAGCCTGACGCCCTTCCCGTTGCTAACCATCCCCTTGTTCGTCCTTGCCGGACGATTGATGGAAACGGGCGGCATGGCCAACCGAATGATCGCCATCGCCACAAATCTTGTCGGGGCTTATCGCGGCTCCATGGGGCTGGTCACGGTCTTTGCCTGCATGCTGTTTGCCGCCCTCTCCGGATCTGGACCCGCGACGACGGCTGCCATCGGCTCTGTCACAGTGCCGGCGATGAAACGCGACGGCTATGACGTGCCTTTCGCCGCCGCCATCACCGCAAGCGCGGGCGCGCTTGGCAGCCTGATCCCACCCTCGAACCTGATGATCATCTATGGGCTGGTGTCGGAAACCTCGATCCCGCGACTGTTTCTCGCTGGTCTCATCCCCGGCTTGATGGTGACGATCCTTCTGATGATTACCACCTATATCATTGCACGCCGCCGTGGCTATGGCGGCGATGGCGATGCCTTTTCCTGGGGGCCGTTCCTGACAGCGGCCTGGGACGGTAAATGGGCCATCGGCGCACCTGTCCTCATTCTGGGCGGCATCTACGGCGGGGCCTTTACACCGACGGAAGCGGCCGGTGTCGCTGTCTTTTACGCCCTTTTTGTGGGGCTTTTCGTCTATCGCGAATTGACCCTGATGAAGATCGTCGAGGCACTGCGCTTTACCGCACTCCTGACCGGCATCCTGATCCTGCTGACACCGACGCTGGCCTTTGGGCAATTGACTGCCTTTTACGACGTGCCGACGGCCGTGCAGGAAGGCATCACCTCGATCACCACGAACGTGTTTCTCGTGATGCTGCTCATTGGCATCTTTTACATTTTCATCGGCACCTTCATGGAGAGCCTGGCGCAGATTGTTCTGTTTACGGCCGTCTTTCTGCCGCTGGTCACCTCGCTTGGCGTTGATCCGGTAATGTTTGGTGTCTTCACTGTCATCACCTGCGAGATCGGATTTCTGACGCCACCGCTTGGGGCCAACCTCACAGTCGCGGCCCGCATTTCAGGCATCTCGATTGAACGCATCTCCGTCGCCGTTTTGCCGTTCATCCTTGCTTATATCATCGGAATGGTGATCCTGATCTTCTTCCCCGAATTGACGTTGTTCCTGCCCGACTGGGCCTACGGCGAGGCGAAATAGGAGGCCCGTTATGTTCGATGTGATCCTTAAAGGTGGCGAGGTTCTGGACGGGACCGGAACAGAAAGCATGACCGCTGATGTGGGCGTGACGGACGGCAAAATCGTCGAAATCGGAGATTTGAGCAAAAGCACCGCCGCCCGGGAAATCAATGTCGCGGGCCTGACCGTCTCGCCGGGTTTCGTCGATATGCACACCCATTCCGATTTCACGCTCATCGCGGACGGTCGCGCGGAAAGTCAGGTGCATCAAGGGGTTACCACCGAGGTTATCGGCCAATGCGGGATCTCTTGCGCCCCGGTCTGTTCCCACAAAGATATCCGCGCTGTGTCGCCCTGGTACACGGATCGGGCCAAACATCGGAACTGGCTTGGGTTTGGAGAATATCTTGATGCATTGAACGCGACCGGTCTTGGGGTCAACGTTATGGCCTTCGTCGGACACGGTACAATTCACCGCGCGGTTCTGGGTGACGAATTACGCGCCGGCGAACCCGAGGAAGTTGTCAAGATGGCCAGATTGGTCGATCAGGCGATGGAGGAAGGCGCAGGCGGTTTCTCCTCTGGTCTGGAATACTTCCCCGGCATCCTCGCGGCGCCCGAACATCTGGTCCCCATGTGCGAAGTCGCCGCCGAACGCGGCCGCCTCTACGCCACCCATGTCCGCAATCGTGATACGCATTACGACCTGGGGTTTGCCGAAGCCATCGCCACGGCCCGGCAATCGGGCGCGCGTCTCCAAATCAGCCACATCCAACCAAAGTTCGGCGCGCCGGATTACGCGATGAACCACACGCTGGAAATGATCGAACTGGCACGCCAGCATGATGTGGATATCGCCTTTGACGTGATCCCGCATGATTGGAATCACACTCTGATGGCTGCGATCCTGCCAAAATGGGCGCAGGCTGGTGGTGTTGAAGAGGTCATGAAACGCCTCGCTGACCCGGTAGCCCGCGCGCGCATCAAGGCAAACCCCCAGCCCATGTGGCTGATCGTAAAGGCCGAGAAATGGGAAGACATCGTCCTTTTGAATGCCACCGTGAACAAAGATATCGTCGGGGCCGATTTTGCCGAGATCGGGCGCATGCGGAACACGCACCCATATGACGCCGTCCTCGATATCTTGCTGGAAGAAGGAGACAACCTCATGTCCTGCATGTGGTCGTCGAAGAGCTTTCGCGACAGCGATCTGGACCTCTGTCTGCAACAACCCGAATGCGCCGTCATCTCTGACACGGTTGCCATCGCCAACGACGGCATCCTGAAAGATCACATCGGCTCTCTCAGCGGATATGGCTGGGCGGCGCGCTTCTTGCAGTATTATGTCCGGGACCGGAATGTGCTGAGCCTTGCCGAAGGGATCGCGAAGATTACCGCCATCCCCGCCGAACGTCTCGGCATAAAGGATCGAGGCAAGCTGCGCCCCGGTTATGCCGCAGACATTTGTGTATTTGATCCGGCCAATATCGCCAGTAACGCAACCGCACGGCACCCACGCCGCTACGCCTCGGGCATCGCCCATGTTCTGGTCAATGGCAAACTGGCCATGTCCAACGGAAAGCGCACCGAGGTGAACGCCGGGCGGGTTATCCGAGAGTTTGCGGCCTGACCTCTTCAACTTCCATGATCGCACGAAGAACTGAAATGCGCTGCCTCTAACATGGTCCCGCGTGCTTATCACTTAGTGGGGAAGCGTATTTAAATCCATATGAGGACCGTCAAACAGCTCGAAAAAAGGAGCAACGATGTCCTGGAGTAATTCGAGTTTCGACTGAAAATCATCGTTTCCGAGCCTTTTTGATTATACCGTTCGCCGTGTTCATTGACAACTTGCGCCCCACTGTCGCTGTCAAGGACAGCGGGAAGCCCGACGATCACACCCGAATGATCGTCACCAAAGACGGTGAACCAGCGGTTTCCGGTTGTGATGTCCCGTTCGCACCGAACCGGAAAAACGATGTGGATGACTATTCTCATTATGTTGTCGTAGTCAAAGGTCGTTTAACCGATAACAACCTGGCATGCAGAACTCATCAGGGGCAGTGACTAGTGCCATGCAAACAGGCCGGACACACGATTGTACTGACAGACCGTCGCAATCATAAGACTCTTGCCACGCACGAGCCATCCACAAGCGGTATTCGCCACATCATCATCTCGTGCTGCGGTGCTGCTTCCCTAAAACGACGTTGACGGTAAAGGCTGCTCAGCTTCGGACAGCTATGTTAGACCCGGCACAATCAGTCGGCCAAGGGTTCTGGCGTGGTGCAGCTGATCAGGGCTTCAGTCGGTGAGTCACCCGTGCTGTATACAATTGTGATCAAACACGAGCTTTTGACGTTCGAAGGATGTATGAGCTCTCCGCGCTTCCTGCCCTTGCTACCGTTAGCGCTCCGATACACCTCAAAAAAATCAAAGGATAGAATGCTTTGGACGTAATTTAACTATGGAAGCGGGCTCTGAGGGTGCATTTCTGACGCATGCCAAGTCCAACCAATAGACTAGGGTCAGAACTCATAGCCAGTAAATGACGATAGCGGCGAGCGCGATGGCTGACAGGAAGACATTTGGGCATCTGTCGTATCGGGTTACAACACGCCGCCAATCCTTCAGCCTACCAAACATGATCTCGATCCGATTGCGGCGTTTGTACCGGCGCTTGTCGTATTTCACCGGATTCTTCCGTCGCTTCCGGCCAGGGATACAAGCGTATCCCTTTGTCTTTCAATGCTTCCCGAAACCAGTCGGCATCATAACCACGGTCTCCAAGTAGACGGTTGACTTCCGGCAGGTTGCTCAGCAATGCATGCGCACCGATGTAGTTGATTTCGGTGCCCCTGATCGCTTCGAGCGCAGCTTTCGTTGATCGTCGATCTAGTAACCAGAAGGCGACACCTAAAGTCGCAACCACTGCCGTGTAGAACTCCAACGGATTTGCCAGAAACAAATATTGCGCGAAGAAGGGACGCCCCTTTCACGCGATGAGCTGTTTGAAAAGTTGGCGGAGCGCGATATTGTTATTCACGGGAACAACCCACCTGTCGTTCTTCAAACCATGCTTTGGCGAATGCAAGAACGTATCGTTCATTTGAAAGGTCACGGTTACTGGCCGCGTGAAGATGCTGATATGGCGGCAGATTATGTTGGTGGCACCGAACCGGAAGAGAGTGAAGATTTAGATAGCCTCATATGAGCAAATGATCGGGGCATCTAGTGTCAGTTCCGCTTTGGGTCAAGCACGTATATAAGTCTCAACAAAATTTCCACTTTTAACGTGCAAAATTCCAAACCAACTCGGAGCAAGATCTAGACCTGAAGGTCCGCGGCGAGAAGGCTTTCTGAGATCAGTTTGTCTATGCATTCGGCGTTTGCGGCCAACCAATCGATGGCAACATCTGGCGGATGTCGGCTCCTGATTGTGACTTCGATATCAAGAGCTTCAATCGTTTCAATTTCCAGTTGCAATCCAGCGAGAAGATGCTTTAGCGCATTGGGTGCCGTTCGAAGGAAATCTCGGTTGGCTGCTATCCAGCCATCGTCCTGCGGACCCATCGCGTTTTCAGGGTCCGAAAGTAAGGCGAGATCCGTCGTCGCGTTGACGAATGATGGTCGCCAAACGGCAGCAGCAAATCGGCGACCTTTTTCCGTGCCGTTTTTGATCCACTCAAACCAGTCTTTTTCCGGCACCGCATGTACATGGAAACCCGCTGTATCCAGACCATGAACCTGTAGGGCATTGCGCGCGCGGCTGGTGAGTGTTGCACCACCAGATCCCACTGACACCACCGCCCGCTCAACGGCATCAAACTGCGCAAGGTCAAGGATGCACCGAGCTCCGTCCTGCGCCAGTCTTGGCGATGCAGCAATGTAAAACCCGCCCCCGCGAAACAGGCATCCCAACTTTACAGCCCGTTCTTCGATGGGGGACCATAAAGTTGCATGCGCGCTTGGAAGCCAAGTGGCACAGAAAACGTCGATTTCCCCTGAGCCCAGTCTGGGGTAGATCTCGTCGTGGAACGCCATAACATGTTCGGTGGCATATCCGGCCCTTTCCAACACGGCGCAAACAACTGCGCCTTGAACGGCGTAAAATGACAGTGGCGGAGATCCTACTCTGATTGTCATCGCCTTGAAGATCTCGCTCTTAGTTGCATGTCACGGGATGTTAACGCCATTCAAAAGCTGCCGGTCAAAGACGAATTCGACGGTTCACCACGTCGGGCTTCAAGGGGAGCGTGCCGATTGGCGAGCGGACTCAAGTGCGGCTTGCCAGTCATGCGCATGAACCGACACAATTTCTCCTCGTTGTGAGACGAAGAAAATGGGTGGATATACCAGCTCTAGCTGCGGCACCGCCAAACGAAGGATTGGGTCGCGATCACCGTAAGCGCCCGGATTGGGGACGTCGCGGGTCCTGGTGATGATGTTGTCCTCGATCGCGAATCCATACGCCCGCCCCACCGCCTCAACATCTGACAAGTTGTTCCGCTTGAAGGCCATGCAGGGTGGGCAGTCTTCGGCACCATAGAAGTGAAATGTCACATTTGTGTTCGTACCTGCTTGTCCAGATGACCCCACCGCGAGGGCAGCAAGTGACGCGGTGCAGAACATCCGTCTGTTCATATTGACGCTGCCTGATTGAACGAGATGAAGTGGGTTTAGCATGCGCATTCTCCGTCTTTGGTGTCAAAGCGATCAGCATCAAGGCCATTTGCGGCAAATGCGTCAGATATGGATGGAAGGACGTCCCAGGCTTGGGCCGCAATCGCCCAGCCGTCCGGATTTTTGACTAAAAGAAAAGCGCTGATATCTTCTGTGACATCTTCTTGTTTTTCGTGCATTTCACAGCCCGCCATGGCCACGGCGACATTGCCCGTGACCCAGATGTGCAGACCAACACCTTTCTCCTCAAAGACCGAAATCCGCCCGCTCTCTCTCAAGGCGCGCATGCGTCTACCAAACTCTTCTGCGGTTTGACCACGCGCGGGCCGCACCGAAGCAAAAAGCTGAGCGCCTTGCAAGTAAATGCCCGTTAGGGCTTGCGTGTCTGGAGGGGTATCTTCGTTCCAACAAAGAGACCTGAACTGGGTTGCGATCAATTTGGCAATGTCGTCGCGATCACGCGAGATTTGTTCTGTGTCAGTCATGAGGCACCTTGGGTTTTAGCTTAAAGAAGGCCGATGCAATTCATCTCGCTTCGGCCCAAGAGACAGAGCGCGGTCAATCTAATCGCCCGACATCCTGTAGCCTGAATGTCTCCTGCAGGGGGGCATTTTCCTCGAGCGTCGCCCCAAGCGTATGCAAATATCCATGTGTAACGACCATCCGCCCATCGACTATCACTCCTGTCGTAGGGTAGCTGTCGCTTGCCGCCGTGGTGCCCAAAGACTTAGCGCTGGCCCACCCGTTCTCAGACCTGAGCAGGTGAAACGCGTTGCCAACAGTGTCGCCCGCTCGGTTGGTGATGGCCAGCAGGGTCCGGTCATCGACAAGTACCAGCCCATCCGGCGCACGCAAAGATGTGTCGATCGTAACCTTTTCAAAGCTGGCAGGGTCTTCGAGCGGAACGCGGAATATGCTGCCATCGCTTTTCTTCGCGACCAGTAGATATCCGTCGGGGTGCACTACGATGCCATTAAGGTTGAACCCCGGGCCACGAAACGCCTCGTGCGCAATGAAGACGTCCCCCCGCCCCTCCGGCGTGACCCGGTATATTGCAGCCGCAAGACTGTCGGTCACATAGGCATTTCCATCATTATCAACCGCCAGGTCGTTGATGAAGTTGCTTTCGCCAGGACGCAGCGCAGACAAATCTATGAACTGCAAAGGTGCACCCGTCTCCAGATCATAAACCCCCAGCGCGGCAGTCTCAAACCTATCTTCAGGTCCGGAACGCTCGGCGACGCCGTAATCGGCTGAGTTCACAAGCAGGCGGCCGCGGGTCGCGTCGGCCCGAATGCCCACAACAGATCGCAGACGATCATCTGCAACCAGCACGGTTGGTGTCCCGTCGCGGTCCACAGCTACGACTTCGCCCCGGCGGATGGAGCCAAGGAGAAAGCGGTCGCGCGCGGCATCATACTCCACGCCTTCCGGATAGAGACCTGGGTCTACGATCTCCAGGAAAGTCCGGTCATCGTCGTGCAGAGTGACTTCAGCTGTCGCCTGCGAGGCCGCGAAAGATGAGGCTGTCATCATCACAGCATACCTGAGAGCTTTGAGTGCCATGTGCAGTTTCCTTAGTTGTGTTCGTCACAACGCATCTGGCCGCGTATCTGGACAGAGGCATCGGAAACCTGGTGAGCGTGGGAAAATTTCACCTTATTGTGAAGGTGAACCCACAAAATACGTATTTACAGTGAAATAAACTCAACATAACCGGATCTTGATGTCTTCAGAATCTGTTCCATATGCCGCGATCCAGCTGTTTGCTGAAGCGATAGAGCTTGGATCCCTGAGGGCCGCAGCCAAAGAATCCGGTGTCACGCCATCCGCTGTAAGCCACCGAATAGCCACGCTCGAAGCGTGGATTGGCGCGCCGATATTGGATCGCAGCGTGCGCCGACCACGGCCGACGGCACTTGGTCGGGCTCTTCTGGACGGGTCTGCACCCGCCTTTGAACGGCTGGATCGCGTGGCAATGGCGGTCAGACGCGCGTCGCATCCGGGCCGCGTGGTAATCAGCGCGCCGCCTGCGATAGCTGCTTTGCGCCTTCACCCTATTGTCAGCCAGATTGATGAGGGACTGACCATCGAATTGAGATCGGCAAATTTCAATGCACCCGTCGAGGATGATCCGGTCGATCTTGCCGTACGGTTTTTACACGATGGACCGTCGGACATGCGCCTTGGGGCGCCCGGATGGTCAGCTGTTTGTGCGATTGACCAATGGGAACGCATCGGATGTCCGCACCATGTGCACGACCTGAAGGATGTTGCGCTCCTGCACGAGGCGGTTTTCAACTTCTGGCCAGATATCCTAAGCGGCAGGTCAAAAGTAACACCGCCAAAATTCGTCCCTTTCGGAGACGCGTTGAGCGTCTTTTCCGCGGTCGCGTCCGGGTATGGCGTAGCACTCCTGCCTCGGGAAATAACGCGCTTGGCCGTTGAGCGTGGTGAACTTGTCACGTTTCAGGGCGGCAATGCCGAACCGGAGGCCGCATTCTACGTGATCCCGACAGAAATTGGCAAGACGCGCGATACCGCCATAGCGTTACAGCGACGAATCATAGATAGCTTCTGACCTCGAGAAACGCAGGCAGATGGCAGGAATGCACTTGTCTTCGCAATGAAATTTGGTTGCGAAATTTACAGATGCTCGACCTTCAACACGCTGAATTGAGCATCAGGTTTGTACTCAGACTATGAGTATAGTCGGCCCTCGATTTTTCGCCCGAAGTGAACGGCAGGTTTATCGGGCCGCACCGCAACACGCGAGAGCTCCAATGGAAGGGGTGGGGCTTCAGAAGTCATTGAAAGATCTTTTGTCACAAGCCCCCAGCAAAACTCCGTTTGGTTTTGGCAGGGTTCTAGCCAGCATAGTAATCCGGACTTTCGTGCGTAGTGCGGCATTATGGGCTCGCAACCGCCCTTAGATCGGTCGCAGCATGCTCGCCTGCTGATTGGCTCCGCACTGTAAGGACGACCCGAAGCCGACCTCCACAGTGCGGTCTCGATGCTGCGGCGCGGCCCGTCGAACCTGCCGTTCGAGCAAATTTAACCAATGACTGCTTTGTGAAGGAATTCGGGAGGGTGTATTCAGTCTGAGTGCTGCAACGCACTCGGCTTCGGTTCTTGAATTCTGGTTTGATCTCGGCCTGCTTGTTTGGCCTCGTACAGGGCCACGTCAGCCAGCTTTAGTATGTCAGCAAAAGGGCCCGAGGATGTAGCCGTTCGCCAAGAAGCGCCGATACTGACCGTAAACTTGCATACGCCCGTTACCCGATCTGCAAGTGCTATGTGTATCCTTCTGCAAATCAGTTTCGCGTGTTCCAAGGATGAATTCGGCAGAATGCAGACAAACTCATCACCACCTACGCGGGCGATTGTATCGGCTGACCTGCACGTGGCTTTCAGCACCTTAGACAGCGTCGAAAGTGCTTCGTCCCCGACTTCATGACCATGCGCGTCATTGATGGATTTGAGATTATCGATGTCCATCATCAAAACTGCCACCGCCGCCCCGGACCGGTCTGCATCCGCGAAGATGCGCCGGGCGGCGGCATCAATCGCGCGCCGGTTGGCAAGACCCGTCAACGCGTCTGTCAAGGATAGATGCTCCAGCTGTTCCTTCTGACCTTGCAGTTCAAGCCTTGTGGACTCAAGTTCGTGAAACAACTTGTCTCTTTTTTCCGCCTCGACGAATACCCATGCAAAGTTACCATTTGGCAAGCGCCTGACACTGACCACCTTCGGGTGTCTGGCGCCTGCAATGTCGACAACCGAAAGCTGGGACTCAGAGCACCGACCCTCCTTCAAGACGGTTGGAACAATGTAACTGCTACAATACGCCACCGAGGCTGTCGTCAGAAACTTGTGGACCGATGCCCTTTCCAGCACCTTTGCTTTCCACCCCAGTTCTTCTTCAAAGTATCTGTTTGAAAACAGTATTTTCTGATCGCGCGTGGTGATCAGACACCCGCAGGGAAACTGGTCGATGTCGACCATGTCGTTTCGATCAAACCTACTCAAGTGCAAATTGCACCATTGTCGGCGCAATCTCGCAAGGATGGGTCATATGCAGACAGTGACCATTGGCTTCGACTATTTCCAGCCGGGCATTGATCATCTGAGCCTCAACGAACTTGCCCACTGAAACCGCAGCAAGCGTGTCCTCGGTGCTCTGGAAGATCAGTGTTGGCTGCTTGGCCTTCGACAGCAAGTCGCGGCAATCCGAAAAGAAGGTGGCACGCGCAAAGGTCTTCGCAAAAAGTGGATCTGTTGAACAAAAGCTGTCTGCGAGCGTCTCAACCATGTCGGCCCCACTTACACCCATGACAATAGGGGCCAGATGATTGGCCCATCCGACATAGTTCCGGTCCATAAGCCCTAGCAGTTCTTCCAAATCTGCCCGTTCAAAGCCACCTTGGTAGTCAGGCGGATCATTTAGAAAACACGGCGACGGGCAGACCATCACCAGCTTCGAGATGATGTGAGGGGCCTCAATCGCCGCAATCAACCCGGTCATGGAGCTGACAGAATGTCCAACCAAGGTGACATCCGATAGGTTCAATGCATCGCAAACGTCGACAATGTCTTGGGCGTAGCCCTCCAGCTTTGAATATTTTTCGCCCTTGAATGCTCTTGGATCAGATTTTCCCGACCCGACATAATCGAACAAGACAATTCGAAAATCCTGCTCCAGATAGGGCGTCAACAACTGCCACATCGTCTGGTCGCACCCAAATCCATGGGCCAGAACGAACGTTTTGGTTCCCGCTCCAAGGACGGTGACATTGTTACGGGCCAGAGTGTCGTCCAAGATCATTTGATGTGTTCTCCCAAAGCTCTCAGCGCACTAAAACAGCTCGGCATGCAGCTCTGGCGACGCAACGCGCAAACACTGCGTTAGTATTGCTTAATTTTTGATTAATTCTGTGGTCGAACCGTACATCGAAGACATTCGTCCAATAGCGCAGAACCGGTCAAAGTGAGTTCTTTATCGACCTTAGAGCCGACGCAGCATCGGCAAATTTCTAGCGCACCGTTTCATCGAGCGGCCCAAAGCCGACCTTGAGCACAGTCCTCAAATTCTAGACTTGCACCCGCGTTGCCGACATTCGCTGCGCGCGCGAAATCTTGATGTCGTCTGGAAGCCGCACTACGGGACGGAGCGGCCGGTTGCTACGGGCACGCAATGGCCCGCTTTGTAAATCGGCATTGGTGCTGACCCCCGATAGTTATCCAATATTGGAGCTGTTTCAGAATCGATCCAGTCTAAGGTGACCGAAGTCACGAAAAAGGTGAAAACGCAGAGCGCGAGAGCCTGACTAAACCAGGAATGGTTGATCACGGATTCGTTACCGCTTGGCTGAAACTATTCTGGTGCCGCATTCGATACTTGAGTGATCCGGAAAGAACATTTGTTCGGATTGTCCGGGTCGATTGTAAACAAAGGATATTAGTTATGACTGAAGCATTTATTCCATCACGGCGCATCAATCCCAGTGAAATTACCGTCCTAGAGGAGCGGCGCGCGACGAACCCAGCCGATCCATCCCCGTCCGATTTTGCCTCCCGGATCGCCATGGCCGATGCGGCGGGACTCTTGGCACAGGTGCGTATGCTTGCGGAACTCGAGCCCGATCTGATCGAGAGCGATCCGCAGATGGCTCTACTCGCCAAAATGAAGGCCGAGGACCTGCCATACGTTTCCCAAGACATCAAGGAAATCGCCCCTGTAATGCGCGAATCCTTCAACGCCTTCGCAGTGAAATGGCCGGAGTTTCCAGATTATCGGCCGCCAAATTTTGTTTCGTTGTTCTCTGAACTCTACACGGATGCCCTGCACATCTCAGGGCTGACGATTCCATGGAGGTCGACCGTGAACACCATTGTAACACCCGATCGGCGAGGCCTGACATGGATCGAGGACCGTGACTATTCTGCTCATGTGTTCTTCGTAATTGAGGCACGGCTTCCAGGAATAGAAGAACCCTTCGCCCAACTGATCCGGCGGCAAGACGCCGGGGCTGTGAAGCTCTATAGCGATGGGCAAGACTATACATTTACACAGGTCGACGGTGAATTCCCGGGCAAGTTGGACCCAATCCTGCATTCCGACCGGCATAAGTCATTTCCAAAAGAGGTCGCGAAAGGCACCTTCCACCGCTTCACGCATATTGCCGGCTACGATCCACTGGCGGTGGCAAAATCCGGAGAAGTTCTGTCAAAGGATGAAATCAAGGCGCAGCGCCAGCAATATGTCAACGATGATGATCGCTCGAAAGGTCTGAAGACACTGGCCCTGTTGGGCAATCACATCCATGAAGATCTGCGCTACTATCTGGTCGATGCCTTTCTTGTCCTTGAGCCAATACCGGCGGGCTCGACGAAAACACCGTTCGTGAGCCGCGTCGCCATGTCTCAGATCGAGAACAAGGCCAAGGCGCTGGCAGGAAAGTTGGCCGATACAGTGCTCAAGAATCTGCTCGGTCCGGTGGGCGGCGCTGCCTCGGCGCTCGGTAAGGCGTTCATCAATGAATTGACCAAGGAATTGAAGGCAAACGACGCCCCGGTCTCCAGCATTTTGACGATCCCACTCAATCAACGTGGTTTGAATGGCAAGGCAGTCAGTACAAACAAGACCGAGATTCCGATCGAGAATGAGACCCCACATTCAAAGTTCGACACTCCCATCGGCACAACTCCCGAGCTCTGGGCCTACGGGTCCGGCAGGAACGATGTGCTGTTTGAACAGGATGAGTCGAGTGTGATTGCGATTGGTGCCCTCAAGCGTGCTCAGAAGAAGATGGAGACGCGTTTCGATATATGTCCGTCCGTGCGGCTGATGATCAGGCGAGGCAAGTTGGAGGGGTCCACTCCGAAATAGCTGATCGCAGCGGCACGGGTTGTCGCATACATCAGTGATGGAAATTCTCCTGCTATTCTTTCTGGGCCTTGGGCTGCATGTTCAGTTCCGATTGAAACAGGGCAACCGTTCTGTCTGGAGAATTGGTTGTTATAGCTTTCAGCAATGCCCGTTTCGGAGACCCAGACGGGCATTGCTTGCAAGATTGGAGGCCACCGCCTGATATGAGTTTCCGCTCTGATCGGCGAGGAGCGAAGTCGACATCGGAAGGAGGTAGATCGATCTGATAAGAACGGTTGGGGCGCAGGTTCGTCTGCCAACCCCACAATTGACATTGGAGACGATCCGCCACCGAAAACCATTGTGAGACGCGAGCACCACGACCGTCTTGGTCGGATTTTGTGCATCTGACGGGCTCGGCCTACTTGTATGTACCGGCTGCTGCTCGCAAATGATTTTTCGCATGTTCTTGGAAGTCGCTCTTACGTATCCGATGAGGTAGACGCCCCTCCGACGGCATCGATGTGCCAAACTGGTGGTGTGATCACCACGTTGAGGAGGAGACGTCCATAGAAGAGATTGGCATAATTGGCGTAGATCTGGCCAAGAACATACTCCAAATTCACGGAGCGACATCCGATGGGAGGCTGGTTTTCAAGAAGAAGGCTCGGCGATCAAAGCTGCTGTATCTGCTGGCTGGTATTCCGACTTGCAACGTGGCGATGGAGGCGTGTGCCAACTCTCATCATTGGGAACGTGAGATTGGAGCTCTTGGGCATACTGTCAAAATGATCCCCCTATCTACGTGAAGACCTACGTCAAGCGACAAAAGAACGGTGCAAATGACGCTGAAGCAATTGCTGAAGTTGCGTCTCGCGCCACGATGCGTTTTGCTGCCGTGAAGAGTGCGTAGAAACAGGCATCAGGCATTGCACTTCGAACCTTTGACCTGCTCGTGCGGAAAAACCCAAACAATTAATGCACTGCGTGGGCATCTGGCAGAATACCGAATGGTAGCACCTTCTGGGACGGTTCATCTCAATCGGTTACAGGCAGCGGTCAGAGACGGGATCGATAATACCAGGCATAGGCCCTGCGCCTAAGAGCGTGCGTATCCGAGTTGGACCTAAGCCGCGCATCTCCATACGGACCTGCGGCGTGTTGGGTCCTTCTATCACCTGGGCTCTTTGCTTACCTCTGAGGCAGTGCAGAATCTTGATTGTCGCAATCCTTCAATCACCGATGAGGACGGCCTCAAAGCGGTCACTCGAGTGGGCGCTAGGATGCTGCGGTCGCAGCTCGCTTTGCCAACATTCGCTACGCCAGCATCATCCGGAAGCATTGGACCTCACACTTTGCCGACGAAGACGAAATCCACCGCTGTCGTCTATTTGGTATTTTTAAATCGAGACATGCCATAAGGCATTAGATTTTAATACCGCATTCGCAAACGTGCCTTTCGAGTTTATGTCTTTCGCCGCATCGGTTGCAGTCGCATGTAAGTAAGCGAACGCCAAAGCCACTCCAATGGGCCAAAACGGAATCTCGCGAGCCAAAGCGGGGCGATGATTATCTGCAAGGTCCAAACTGCAATGACGATTGGCACCTGTTCCCAACGTTCAACATAGCCGAAAAGGCCGATACCGAACCCATAGAAAAGGAATGTGCAGATCAGTGATTGCATGATGTAGTTGGTGAAGGCAGTTCGCCCAACCGCCGCGAGCCTTTTTTGCAGGCCCGGTAACCACTTCCCTTGCACCAACCGCATAACGACACCGATATAGGCCAAAGCTATGGCGATGCTGCCGATGTAGTTATAAATTATCCCCATCCCCAGCTGACCGAAGAGGGGATCATAGCCGTGTTCGGTCAGCTTGAGGGTGCTGAGAGTGACCAGCGGCAGACCGACCGCCAGCCCCGCGATCGCAAGCTTCACGTAAAATCGCGCAGAGCGACGCCCCGCCAAAACACCGGTTTTGAACAGCCCCATGCCGATCAACATAAGACCCCCCGCCCGCCAAAAGAGGAAACCTGGGAGGGCAGCAAGGTGCATGTCCAGGGTGGCTGGAATGCGGTACGCGAATGCCTCTGACCAACTACCCCGGTATGCTCTGAGCTCGGCGGCGATCTCTTCCATCGTGTAGGCGAAGTCTGCCGCGACCTCCTTCAGGACCACCGGTGGGGCAAGTGTCAGCGAAAGGTTGATCAGCAGGGGAATACTGAGCAACACCGTCCCGAGAATAAACAACCATAGCGCTCGCAGGTTGCGCAGCCAATAAAGCACAAAAGCCGCAAGCGCATAGGTCACGAGGATATCGCCATACCAGATCAGGTAGGCATGGATCAGGCCAAAGACCAGCAGCCAGAAGTTCCTGCTATAATGATGCGCGAGCGTGGGGAGACCTTTGGCCTGCCGCGTCTGCGTAACAAGCACGATCCCTGCGCCGAACAAAATCGAAAACAGTGCCATGAACTTCGTGTCAGCAAAGGCATGGCTGAGCGCCCAAACCCACCAGTTTGTGCCGGTCAGATCGCCATATTGCGACGGATCGAAATAGGCCGCCTCAACCATCGCATAGCTCTGGATGTTCATCAGCAAAATGCCCAAAAGCGCAAAGCCTCGCAGCACGTCGATACTCTCTATCCGGTCCCGTGCGCGAACCGGTGCTGCAAGTGCCGTCACGATCGCCTCCTGTTTTGCGGCCTGTTCGTGGTGATGTGGCTTGGCCCTTTCCGGGGCTTCGGCTGCAACACTCTAAGACAAACTGGTATCGGGTGCGATGGCACTCTAAACAAAATATGCCGTTCGCTGCGATTTACCACTCGCGTTGGTGGGGCAGTAAGCTGACCTCAACGCCAGAACCTGCGGCATCATAGTCGCGGCTCCGACACCTTGAAGAACGCGTGCTGCAATCAACACCGCTATGCTCTGCGCCGTTCCTGCAACCAGACCACCAAGTGAAAAACCGGCCACACCAAGCAGGAACAACCGGCGACGCCCGAGGGCATCTCCAAACCGGCCCAATGGCAGAAGGAGCGCTGCGAGCGGCACCAGGTACGCCAGCAAGATCCACTGTGACTGCACACTCGTCGCTCTCAGATCAGCCGCGATACTCGGCACCGCGAGGTTGACCACTGTAACATCCAACAGTGTGACAAACGCCGCGAGCAAGAGAGCCCAGACAGCTGTCCATTGCGCGCTTGTGGCGTGCGATTGGTTTGATTGCGGGTTGGACATGGAGACTCCAGTTCGATCAAGTCACGTGATCTATATTGTCACATGACTTGCCATGTCAATCTCACGTGTCGACAATTGTCACGAGATGCTGGGTCAGTTACAGTCCACACCATGAGAACAGACAACAGGCTGCCCCGTGTGCTACACATCTTGCTTCATCTCGATGAGATTGATGAGCCGGTGACGTCTGAGCGCATGGGCGAGATGTTTGGCATGGACGCCTCTTTGGTACGGAGGACCATGGGCGGTCTGCGAAAACACGGGCTTGTGGCGTCGATCAAAGGGCACGGCGGCGGGTGGCACCTACAGCGCCCGACGGCCGAAATCAGCCTGTTGGAGGTCTATACAGCGCTTGGCTCCCCAAACGTCTTCGCTATAGGCGCGCCAGAGCCCTCCTCTCCGTGCTTGCTGGAGCATGCAGCAACCGATGCGACCAGAGCCGCCTTGGAGGCCGCACGTCGCCTATTTGAAGAAGAACTTAAAGGCGTATCCGTGGCAGACTTGGCGAGTTGAGTGAAGGCAAAGGCGCCCTCTTGAGTTCGCGCTGCCGACCCCGCAAAGACTATCATTCGCAGAGGCTCGGCCCATTCCGGACGTTCAGTAAGTCGTTTAGCGTAATGGCCCAGTTCCTCAAATCGGGCGTTTGTTCGCAGTGCAGCGCTCAAATCAGAAAAAGAGATTCAATCCCGCCATTGATACGATTAGAAAAAGAATAGTCATGACGCCGCCAGAACGAACGAAGTCGATCACCCTATAGCCTGCG
>NZ_JBNBLH010000005.1:0-412916 GCF_049830555.1 Roseobacter sp. EG26 | reverse complement strand
GGGGGGCCCTCTTCCAACCCCGCCAGCACGAACCAGACGCACCGGGGCCAAAAAGCAACTTCAAAACGACAGACAGATCAAATTATGTTCAGCTTTGGTCAATATGCTTGTGTAATCCTGTACCTTGTTTATCCCTGAGGAAACGAGCGTACAAAAAGGCAGGCTTCCATGACATCCGAGACCCCGTTTCAGGGCGCGATCCCCGTGGATGCGGCGCCAAGGCCTGCTGCAAGCTGGGTGAAGATCCTTGCGCAATACCGCGAACCCAATGCCGCACGATCGCTTTTTGAAATAGCGGTCAGCCTGATTCCCTTTCTGGCGATCTGGGCCGTGGCCTGGTGGTTGCTGTCGGTCAGCTATCTGGCAGCCTTTGCGCTGGCCTGTGTCAATGGCTTGTTTCTGGTCCGCATTTTCTGCATCCAGCATGATTGCGGCCATGGATCGTTTTTCGCAAACCGCACCGCCAGTGACTGGATTGGGCGCGCGCTTGGGGTGCTCACCCTGACACCCTATGATGTCTGGCGGCGGTCCCATTCCATTCATCACGCAAGCTCCGGTAATCTGGACAAACGCGGGATGGGGGACGTGGTGACGCTGACGGTCGCGGAATACCGCAGCCGCGACTGGTTCGGGCGTCTGAGGTATCGCGCCTATCGGCACCCGTTCGTATTGTTCGTTCTGGGGCCGGCATATCTTTTTTATCTCGAAAACCGCCTGCCTTTCGGTTTGATGGGGGATGGTTGGCGCATCTGGGCCAGTTCCATCGGCACAAACGTCGGCGTGGCGGTTACCGTCGGATTGATCCTTTACTTTGGCGGGTTGATGCCGGTGCTGCTGGTCTTTGTGCCTACAACCCTGATCGCCGCCTCGCTGGGCGTCTGGCTCTTTTACGTCCAGCACCAGTTTGAAGAGACACATTGGGACCAACCCGAAGATTGGGCATTGCACGAGGCCGCCTTGCATGGGTCTTCGCATTACGTCATGCCGCGCGTGCTGCAATGGTTCACCGCCAATATCGGCATTCACCACGTGCATCATCTTTACAGCCGCATCCCGTTCTACCGGCTGACCGAAGTGCTCCGTGATCATGCGGAGCTGGCGCAGGCGCAGCGGCTCAGCATCGGCGAGAGCCTTGCCTGCGCGCGGCTGCACCTTTGGGACGAAAAACAGCGCCGTCTGCTGTCATTCCGTCAGATGCGCGCAGCCTACGGCGCGATCTGATCTTCACGAGGGTGTAACCCTATCGTAATCGGCAGAGAGTGGATTCGAATCCCTATCGAGGCTACGAGTTGATATCCTTGGGCCTAAGACCCAATAGTCACGGGTTTTATCCATGAAGCCATCCGTTTGCCTGATCTGGAGCGCCGCCGCGCTGCTATGGCCTGCCCTCCGCCGCAGAGTCCGCTGATGAAGCAAAGATGGATTCTGCTGGTACTTTTTTACCTGGGCCTGATGGGGCTGGGGTGGCTGATCAGTGGATTTGTCTCTCAAGCCATCGACATGAAGGCGGCCGCAGGTCAGGGCGGTAATATGATGTGGATGATGATGACGGTCTGCATGATCTACATGTTTGCCTCCGCCATCCCCTTCGTGCCGGGCGCTGAAATCGGGTTGGCGTTGATTGCGGTTTTCGGCGCGCGCGTGGCTTTGCTGGTCTATGTCTGCATGATCTGCGCGTTGAGCTTGTCATATCTGTTAGGCCGGCTGGTGCCAGCGGCATGGTTGTCGCGCGCCTTCAACTCGCTGAGGTTTCACAAGGCGGCCGCGCTTGTCGAGGAAATGAGGACCGCGGCACCGGGTGTGCTTGAGGCCCAACTGCGGGCACAGGTCAAAAATCGGGTGTTGCTGGCGTTGCTCGGCTATCGCTACATTGCGCTGGCCGTTGCCTTGAATGTCCCCGGCAACACGGTTGTGGGCGGTGGTGGCGGGCTGGCCTTGCTGGCGGGCATGAGCCGCCTTTTCAGCCCGCTGTGGTTCATCCTGACCCTTTTGATCGCGGTCGCCCCAATCCCGCTCACGGTTTTCATGATGGGCTACCAGCCCTAGGGTTTGCGGCGGGGCCGGGCGTTGGGGCCCTTGCCTGCTTGCTTGCCACGCTTGTGCGGCGGCACAAACCGTTTGGAGGTGTCGGCAGCCCGCTTTTTCGACGCGCTGTTGTCGCGTTTCTTATCCGCCTTACCGCCGTCGCGATCACTGCCGTGCCCTGCGTTCTCGGCATCGCGCGCGCTGCGTTCCGCTTTGGCGACCTGCCGGTTTTCCTTGGTCCAGACCGGTTTGGCACGTGCCGCGCGGGGGGCCTCTGAAGGCGCGCCGGATTTTGCCTTGGGTTTGGCAGCCGGCTTCATCGGCGAGCGGTCGGTCTTATGTGACTTTGGCGGCTTCTTGCCCTTGGGCGCGGCGGCGGGCTTATGCGGCTTGGGAGCCGCCTCGGCACGCGGCTTTTCGCGCGGTGCCGGTGAACGGGGTTTTGCATCCGCATCCAGCGGGTCATAGGATGGCTTCTCGCGCCGGGGTTTTTTGAAATCAGCCTTGTCCCGATGCGGTTTGCGGTCGGGTTTAGGGCCGCGTTCCAGATCCGGTGCGGCCTCCAGGCGGGTCAGTTTTGCCCCATCCTCCAGCACCATGTCGGCCCCAACGGCTGCCACGAAGGCATCCGCGCGGCTGGCCAGAACCTCGACAAAGCTATGGCTTTGCTGCACGCGGATCGCGCCCACGTCATCCTTGGTCAGGTTGCCACGCTTGCAGACCATCGGCAGCAAGACGCGCGGTTCTGCACCGTCCTTGCGGCCCAGCGAGACCGAAAACCAGATCGACGGACCAAAGCTTTTGCGCGGGCGGTCGTCCTTGGCGGCAGGATCAGAAAGCTCTTCGGGCGCGGATTTGCGGGCGCGCGCGATATTGACAAAGGCGGCGGCCAGCTGGTCGGGGGAAAACTGCGATACCAGTCGCGCGACAAGGTCTTGTGCATCTTCGGGGATCGGGTCTGTCCATGACGGATCGGCAAAAAGGCGTGCTTCATCTTCGGCCATGACGTCAGCGGCGGAGGGCGGTTCGGCCCATTCCACCTTCAGCTTGGCCCAGCCGATCAGACGGTTGGCCTTTGAGCGCAGTTTCGGCGGCACGATCAGGGCGGAGACACCTTTGCGCCCCGCCCGACCCGTCCGCCCCGAGCGGTGCAGCAATGTGTCCGAATTCGACGGCAGATCCGCGTGGATCACCAGTTCCAGATTGGGCAGATCAATCCCGCGCGCCGCTACATCCGTGGCCACACAGACCCGCGCGCGCCCGTCCCGCAGCGCCTGCAACGCATTGGTGCGTTCCGATTGGGTCAATTCACCCGACAGGGCGACTACGGAGAAATTGCGGTTCGTCAGGCGCGAGGTCATACGTGCGACGGCGGCGCGTGTGTTGCAGAAAACAATGGCGTTTTTCGCCTCGTAAAACCGCAGCACGTTGATGATCGCGTTGTCGATGTCGCGCGGATGGGTGTTCAGGGCGCGATACTCAATATCAGCATGCTGGCGCGCTTCACCAGCGGTGGAAATCCGCTGCGCATCCCTTTGGTAGCTTTGCGCCAGCTTGGCGATGGCCGCCGGAACGGTTGCGGAGAAGAGCAGCGTGCGGCGCGCCTCGGGGGCCTCGGAGAGGATGAATTCCAATTCCTCGCGAAAGCCCAGATCGAGCATCTCGTCGGCTTCGTCCAGCACCACGGCGCGGATCGCGGAAAGGTCGATGTTGCCGCGTTTGATGTGGTCGCAGAGCCGCCCGGGTGTGGCCACAACCACATGGGCGCCCCGTTCCAGCGCGCGCCGTTCCGTGCGACTGTCCATGCCGCCGACGCAGGAGGTCACAACCGCGCCCGCCAGCCCGTAAAGCCACGACAATTCACGGCTGACCTGCATCGCCAATTCGCGCGTGGGCGCAATGATCAGCCCCAAAGGTGCGCTGGCCGGGCCGAAATGGGTGCCCTCGCCCAGCAAGGTAGGCGCGATGGCAAGGCCGAAGCCTACGGTTTTGCCGGAGCCGGTCTGCGCGGATACCAGCAAATCGGCCTCCGTCAGTGCCGGGTCGGTGACGGCCTCCTGCACGGGGGTGAGCGTGTCATAGCCCTGCTGGGCCAGCGCATCGGAAAGGGTCTGGATCACGGGATGGGTCCTGTTTCTCTGAGGCAGCGTCCTGCTGCAGGGCCATATCTGCGGCCCGGTTGCGCGGTCGTTATGCCTTTGTGGCCGAAGAGTCGATGGCAATATGTGCAACGCTGCCCGGTACCAGATGCAATGCTGCAAAAAACCTCTTTGAATTGAGGATGTTGTCACAGAACCTACACGATCCGCGTGAATAGAAGACCCGCATGCAATCGTGACGATTGCCAATCGATGGATTCATATGCACAGTTGGTGTCAGAGTCTGAATTGGGAGATCATAAAAATGAAAATGAAACATATGTTGTCGGCATCGGCGATGTCGATGGTCATGGCCGCCCCCGCAATGGCGCAAACGGAAATCGAATTCTGGCACGCGTTTACCGGTCGGCTGGGCGAACTGGTTGCAGAACAGGTTACGACGTTTAACGCCTCGCAATCCGATTACCTTGTCACCGCGACACACAAGGGCAACTATTCCGAGACGCTGAATGCCGGGATTGCGGCGTTTCGTGCAGGCGAACAGCCCGACATCCTGATGGTGTTTGAAGTGGGTACGGCCACGATGATGTCCGCCGCAGGCGCGATCAAGCCGGTCTATGAGGTCATGGCGGAAGCCGGAGCCGATTTCAATTCCGACGCCTATATCGGATCGGTCAAAGGGTATTATACGTCGAATGATGGCGAGATGCTGTCGTTGCCTTTCAACTCCTCGACGCCGGTGCTCTGGGTCAACCGCGACGCATTGACCGAAGCAGGCATTGATCCGAATGTGGATATGTCCACATGGGAGCAGGTCGGCGAGGTACTGGACCAGCTTAAGGCGGCGGGCAGTTCATGCCCGATGACAACGGCCTGGCAAAGCTGGATCCATCTGGAAAACTTCTCCGCCTATCACGACACGCCTTTTGCGACCAAAGCCAATGGGTTTGAGGGTGTGGACACCAAGCTGGCGCTGAACAGCCCCGCACAGGTGGCGCATGTTTCGGCGATGGGGCAATGGGCGCAGGACGGCAAGTTCATCTATGCCGGGCGTCGTAACGAGGGCGGTGCCAATTTCCGCGCTGGTGAATGTGCGCTCTTTACCGAAAGTTCTGCCGGTTACGCGGGCATCAAGGCCGAGGCCCAGTTCGATTTCGAAGTGCGTCCGCTGCCCTACTGGAAAGCCCTGTCCGACGAACCGCAGAACACCATCATCGGGGGCGCGTCCCTTTGGGTGATGGAAGGTCAGACGGATGAGGAATACAAGGGCGTTGCGGCGTTCCTGAACTTCCTCAGCTCACCGGAAATTCAGGCCAAATGGCATCAGGACACCGGCTATCTGCCGATTACCACAGCGGCGGCTGAACTGACCAAGGAACAAGGGTTCTACGAGGCCAACCCCGGGACGGATGTGGCGGTGATGCAGATGACGGCCAAAGCGCCAACATCGAATTCCAAAGGTCTGCGTCTGGGGTCGTTCGACCAGATCCGCGGCATCATCGACGAAGAGCTGGAAGCCGTCTGGTCCGGTGACAAGGACGCGCAATCCGCGCTGGACAGTGCGGCGGCCCGTGGCGACGAATTGCTGCGCCGCTTCGAGCAAGCCAACCGCTAAAAGACCCGCGCGCGCCGGAAAACCTCGGCGCGCGCGACCTGACACATGGAAAAGCGCGTTACCTTCAAAGGGCTCTGGTTGCCGCTTCTGCTGGTTCTGCCGCAGATCGTGATCACGGCCGTTTTCTTCTTCTACCCCGCCGGGCAGGCGATCTGGCAGTCGCTGTTCATTCCGGACCCCTTTGGTCTGTCGATGCAATATGTGGGGCTGGGGAATTTCGAATACCTGCTGGGCAATTCCTACTACCGCGCGTCTTTCGTGACGACGGCGGTGTTTTCGATCCTCGTGACCGTGGTGTCCATGGGCATCGCACTTTATCTGGCGGTGCTGGCGGACAGGCTGATCAAGGGATCGGGCGTCTACCGCACGCTGCTGATCTGGCCCTATGCGGTGGCCCCTGCCGTGGCCGGGGTCTTGTGGCTCTTCATGTTCAACACCCGCGTGGGCGTGGTGACCTGGTATCTGGGCGTGCTGGGGTACGACTGGAACCATGTGCTCAATGGTGAAGAGGCCATGGGGCTGGTGGTTGTCGCCTCTGCATGGGGCCGCATCAGCTACAACTTCCTCTTCTTTCTCGCCGGTCTGCAATCGATCCCGAAATCTGTGATCGAGGCCGCCGCCATTGATGGCGCGCGTTTCTGGACGCGGTTCCGCACGATCGTCTTTCCGCTGTTGTCGCCCACGACCTTCTTTTTGCTGGTGGTCAACATCGTCTATGCTTTCTTTGAAACCTTCGGGGTCATTCACACGATCACGTCGGGCGGTCCGCAGCAATCCACCACCATCCTTGTCTACAAGGTGTTCTCGGACGGTTTCGTGGGGCAGGATCTTGGGTCTTCCGCCGCGCAATCGGTCATCCTGCTGGTGATCGTCGGGCTGCTGACCATCGTGCAGTTCAAATACATCGAACGACGGGTGCATTACTGATGGCGGAACGCACGGGCATGGTCGAAAAACGCGGCGCGGGGCTCTGGCTGACCCATCTGGGCCTGTGCATCGGGCTGCTCTTTATCTTCTTCCCGATCTGGCTGGCCTTTGTCGCCTCCACCGTTTCGCAACCCGAGATCACGCAGCCGCCGATGCCGCTGCTGCCGGGAGATCAGTTTTTCGAAAACTACCGCAAGGCCTTGCTGGCAGGGGTTAATGCGCCCGTGGCCTGGATGATGCTGAACTCGCTGTTCATGGCGATGGGCATTGCCATCGGCAAGATCATCATCTCGCTGCTCTCGGCCTTCGCCATTGTTTACTTCCGCTTTCCCGGGCGAAAGACCTTCTTCTGGCTGATCTTTCTGACCCTGATGCTGCCCGTCGAAGTGCGGATCGTGCCGACCTATGAGGTGGTGGCCAGCTTCGGCATGCTCAACAGCTATTCGGGCCTGATCTTCCCGCTGATCGCCTCGGCCACGGCGACATTCCTGTTCCGGCAGTTCTTCATGACCGTGCCGGATGAGTTGGCCGAAGCCGCGCGGGTGGATGGTGCGGGACCAATGCGGTTTTTCCGCGATATCCTGCTGCCCATGAGCCGCACCAATATCGCGGCGCTCTTCGTGATCCTCTTTATTTATGGTTGGAACCAATACCTCTGGCCGCTGCTGATCACCACGGACCCTTCGATGAACACCATCGTCATGGGCATCAAGCAGATGTTCCCGTCGGGTGACGATATTGCGGATTGGCCGGTGATCATGGCCACGTCGATCTTGGCGATGATCCCGCCGGTGATTGTGGTTGTGGGCATGCAGCGCCTGTTCATCCGCGGACTTGTAGACAGCGAGAAATAACACATGGCGACAGTCAGCCTTGAGGCGATAAAGAAATCCTTCGGCTCCACGGATGTGATCCACGGTGTGGACATCGACATCAAAGATGGCGAATTCATCGTGATTGTCGGGCCTTCGGGGTGCGGGAAATCCACCTTGCTGCGCATGGTGGCCGGGCTGGAGACGGTGACATCCGGCGAGGTGCGCATTGACGGCACCCGGGTCAATGACCTTGAGCCGATGGACCGCGACATCGCCATGGTGTTCCAGAACTATGCGCTTTATCCGCATATGTCCGTTTTCGACAACATGGCCTACGGTCTGAAAATCGCCGGTACGCCCAAATCGGAGATTGTCGAACGGGTGGATGTGGCGGCCAAGCTGTTGCAGTTGGAGCCTTACCTCAAACGTCGCCCGCGGGAGCTTTCGGGCGGTCAGCGGCAACGGGTTGCGATGGGGCGGGCGATTGTGCGCAAACCGTCGGTCTTTCTTTTTGACGAGCCGCTTTCCAACCTTGATGCCAAGCTGCGGGTGCAGATGCGGCTGGAGATCAAGCAGTTGCAGAAACGTCTGGGCGTCACATCGCTCTATGTCACCCATGATCAGGTGGAGGCGATGACGCTGGCGGACCGGATGATCGTCATGAACGGCGGGGTTGCCGATCAGATCGGCGCGCCTTTGGAGGTCTATGCGAACCCGGCAACGGAGTTTGTCGCGGGTTTCATCGGATCGCCGCCCACGAATTTCCTCAAAACCGATCTGGCCTCTGTCGCAACGCCGGGGGCATCGACGCTTGGTGTGCGTCCGGAGCATCTGCGTTTGACGACGGACCCTGCGCCCATGTCCGGCACCGTGCTCTATTCCGAAGCGCTGGGGGCGGAAACACTGGTCCATCTGAAGCTTGTAGATGAAACGCTGGTCACAGTGCGCCAGAACGCGACCGATCCGCTGCCCGACGAAGGAAAAACCGTCGGCCTGCTTTGGGATGCGCGCGACCAGATGCTGTTTGACGCGCAGGGCCGCCGCTGCGCCAGTGATGCCGCGTAGGAGACGAAATCGTCAGCGCCCCATACCGTTTCGGCTGATCCTGTCGAGGTCTGCTAAGAGCGATGCGCGCAAGATCGTTAAAAGTCGAAGATTACGCTTCGGGTAACCTATCCCCTCTATGGTCGCGTCGTTGAGTCGAAGGCGCGTGCATGCAAATTGCGGATTTCTTGAAGGATTATGTGTCGCGGACACAGGATGCCATTGCGATTGCCTATCGCGAGGCAGATGCGCCTGAGGCCAAGCTGGTGTTCATTAATGCGTCTTACACGCGTCTTTTTGGGTATGAAGCGGACGAGGTCGTCGGTGGCCCCGCGCGTATCGCCCATGATCCAGAAACCTGGCAGGCGTACAATGAGCGCGTGGTGTCAAAATTCCGCGCCGGAGAGACACAGATCAGCTCGGAATTGGGATGCGTCCGGGCAGATGGGTCGACGTTCTGGGCAAGTATCGTTGTCTTTCTGATTGAAGATACCGGCAATGACGGGTTTTACACCTGCGCGACTTTTCGCGACATTTCTGATCTGAAAGCGCGCGAGGCAGCGGCCGCCAAAGCGCTTGAGGATCGTGACCGCCTGTTGGCTGAGCAAGAGCGGATGTATCAGGAACTTCTGGCAACCCAGACCCGCATGTTCTCGGCGCTGAATGCCTATCCTGACCCCTTCGTGATCTACGACAACGACATGCGGCTGGTGATCAACAATACCGCCTATCAAAAATCCATGTCCACGAACCCGAATGCGATCAAGCCCGGCATGCATATTCGCGATGTGCTGATCGAAGCGATGGACTGTGGGTTGATGCCTGTTCCAGAAGGCGGGCGCGACGCCTTTCTGGAAGATTTGCTCAGTACAGCGCGCATTGCCCGCGACACCGAAGACGTCGAGATGGCCGGTGACACGCACCATCGAATACTACGCAGCAGGGCCGAGAATGGCGATTGGGTGCTGATCCGGATGGATATCACCGAGCTTGTTCGCCAGCGCCGCAGTGCTGAGGAACTGCAAGAGCGCCTGCTCGCCGCGATAGGCGCCTACCCCGCACCCTTCTGCATTTTTGACAGCAATTCCCAGCTTGTGGCCTGGAATGAAAGCTATGCCTCCTTTCTGACCGATGATGCCAAGGAGATTTACCGAGGCATGACCCTTAGGGCGGCCTTGCAGGTCGGCATGAAGAATAAGCGATACGTCGCGGCGTTTGGGCGTGAAGAACCTTGGCTCGAAGAGATGCTGGCATCCAATGAGAATGCCAATCCCGTAGAAGATATTGAGCTGGCCGGAGATATTCACCATCGGGTGATGCGGTCACGGTCGAAAAACGGGGATCTGGTCATCCTGCGGCTGGATACCACGGAACTCGTGCGCCAGCGCCGGGCACTTCAGCAAACACAGGAACGCCTGATCTCCGCAATCAACGCGTTTCCGGATCCGTTTGCAATCTATGATCATACGTTACGATTGTTGACATGGAATCCTGCCTTTACAGCCTCGCTCACCGACGACCCCGCTGAAATTTTCGTTGGTATGACTGCCAAGGAAGCCATGCAGCTGGGTGTCCAAAACGGCAAAATTACCGTGGCCGAGGGCGAGGAGACAGAAATGCTGGAAGAATATGTATCTTCCAAACATATGAAGATTGGTATCGAAGAAGTTGAATTTGGTGATGACGAGCATTTCCGGATCATTGTGTCCCGATCCGAAAGAGGCGAATTGCTGGTTCTGCGGCTGAACATGACAGAATCGGTCCGCCAGCGCCGGACCCTTGAGCAATATGCCAACAAGCTGGAAGCTGCCAATCACGAGATTACCCATAAAGCCTTTCATGATCAGTTGACCGGTTTGGGAAATCGGCGCTACCTGTCTGAAAAATTTGAAGAACTATCGCGCCGAAGGATGTCTGACGGGGGCGAGCTTGCCGCGCTGCACATCGACCTGGACCGGTTCAAACAGATCAACGACACGATTGGACATGCCGCCGGCGATCATGTTCTGGTTGATGTCGCAAATCGGATTCGATCGAATGTGCGTACCAACGATGTGATTGCCCGCATCGGCGGCGATGAGTTCGTCATTTTGCTCTGGCTGCCCAGCGGCTCGGCGCGGTCAGAACAACTGGCACAATCCTTGTTGGTCGACCTTAGCAGACCCTCGATGTTCGAAGGCCGTGAATGCCGATTTGGTGCCTCCATTGGGATTGCCCAGACGCCGCTCGCAGATGAAGCGGATTTGCTGACCAATTCCGATGTTGCACTTTATAAAGCCAAACGCGCTGGCCGCGGCCAGATCGGTATTTTTGACCGTACGGATATCGAGGAGATGCGCCATACCAAGAAACTGGCAGACGATATCATGCGGGCTCTGGAGGAGAGAGAATTCCTGCCGTTCTATCAGCCTCAGGTCGATGCAAAAACCGGCATGGTGGTGGGTATTGAGGCGCTCGCGCGTTGGCGGCATCCCGAAAACGGGATTATGACCCCCGACAAGTTCCTGTCCGTCGCCACGGATTTGAATGTCGTTGCGGATATTGACCGGATGATCTTTGAGAAGGCCATCAATGAATGTGAACGGTCGTTCGAGGATTTTGACCAGAAGCCAAGCCTGTCGTTCAATGTCAGTGCAAACCGAATCCAGTTCGAAGAGATCAAGCAGATCGGCAGTATTGCCAGCGCCTACTCCGGGCATGTGGCCTTTGAACTGCTGGAGACGATCTTTCTGGAAGAGGAAAGCGATGCCTTCCTGTTGCAGTTGGACCAATTGCGCGAAATGGGGATTTCGCTTGAGGTGGACGATTTTGGCAGCGGGCGAGCGTCGGTGGTGGCGCTGCAACGTATCGCCCCTGATCAGCTGAAGATCGACCAGCGCCTGGTGTCCCCCATTGAAGAGGGGAACAATGCAGCGCGACTGGTGCAATCCATCATCGAAATCGGGCATGCGTTGGACATCGGGGTCACGGCCGAGGGCGTAGAGACGGAGGATCAGGCGCGTATTCTTGCAAACCTGGGTGCGGAACGCTTGCAGGGCTATTATTTCTCCAAACCTTTGTGCCTTGATGACCTGTTGTCCTATCTTGCCCGGAATCGGGCGGTGTTGCGCGTGGTCTGAGGATGGGCCGTGCGACGTAACATCGGTGGGGACGATCCGAGGTACTGAAAGAACACGCCCTTTTCTGAAACGAAGCCATCAAACCGGCTCGGTCTTGGAGAGGCATAAGTCAGCACATTGGTTCGCCAGCTAACTGTCTGGCGACATGCCGTCGCGCACTCTTTAACCTTCATCAGCAAGGAAACTATTTCTTGACTCTTTCAGTCAGATAATAGAGTCACAGGTCAGCAGCCAGGATCACCCCAGCGCACTCATTCAATTGAAACGCCTCAGGAAAGTGATCAGGATATGCGACATTCATCCATCCGCGCCACGCTCTTCGCCCTTGCTGTTGTTGCGGCAACGGCTCCCGCTGCCCTTGCCGATCCCATGACGGTTACAGATATCGCAGGCCGCGAAATCACCCTGCCGGCCGCCCCCGAAAGGATCATTCTGGGCGAAGGCCGGATGATGTATGCCATTGCGCCGCTGGCCACCGATGATCCCTTCGAACATGTTGTCGGATGGAAGGACGATCTGATCCTCTATGACCCTGACGCCTTTCGGAAATTTGAGGCAGCGTTCCCCGAAGATACAGCGCGCATGGTCAATTTCGGCAACCCCTATGCGGGTGATTTCAGCATCGAAGCGGTCATCGAAAACAAGGCTGATTTGCTGATCCTGGATTTGGGAAATCTTTTCAAGGCAGAAGAAACCGGCCTGATCGAGAAGCTGGACGAAGCAGGTGTGCCGGTGGTCTTCATCGACTTCCGGCGGGACCCAACGGCGAATGCGATCCCTTCGATGCTGTTACTGGGTCGCCTTCTCGAAGAAGAGGCCCGTGCCGCTGAATTCATTGATTTCTACGTGTCGGAAATGCGCAAAGTGACGAATGTTGTGCAGACCCTGCCGGTCGATGAAAAGCCGCTGGTCTTTATGGAAAACGCTGCGGGCTGGAATCCGCAGTTCTGCTGTTCGACCTTTGGCAGCTACAACTATGGCCGGTTTATCGAATTGGCCGGCGGCCGCAACTATGGGTCCGAGAAGTTCTCCGGCTACAGTTCGGAGGTCAGCCTGGAAGGTCTGATTGCGGCCAATCCGGACGTTTTGCTGGGTACCGGCGCCAATTGGGCAGAAGCCCGGCCCGAAGTGTCAGCAACGCTTCTGGGCTATGATGCGGATCCGGCAGATAATGCCAACCGCCTTCAGGCCCTCGCAGATCGTGTGGGATTCAAGGATTTGCGGGCTGTTCAGGACGGGCGCATGCATTCGATCTATCACCAGTTCTACAACAGCCCTTACCATTTCATTGCCATCCAGCAGATTGCAAAATGGCTGCATCCTGATGACTTTTCCGATCTTGATCCGACCGCGACCCTGGCCACGTTGCACAGCCGCTTCATGCCCTTCGCGATGGATGGCCAGTTCTGGGTCAGCCTGCCGGAGTAACCTGTTCAAACGGCCGGGTTTTAACACCCGGCCAATGCACAACGCGTGAAGGATGTTCTTTATGACCATGCCAACAGCGGCGCGGGACGAGGTCGTGGCGGGCCTCGTCGACACCTATCGTCACCGCAGCTTCCGGCGCTTGCTTTTGTTACTGGGGGCCCTTGCCCTGCTTGGGGTGATGGTGCTCGTGGACATAATGACCGGGCCCGCGCGCCTGTCCTTTTTGCAGGTGGTGTCTGTCATTCTCGATCCCGCAGGGGCCACGGCCCAGCACAAGGTTATCGTGTGGGACCTGCGCCTTCCAATCGCGCTGATGGCGGTCTGTGTTGGCGCCATGCTCGGCGCGGCAGGGGCCGAAATGCAGACGATCCTGAACAACCCTCTGGCGGATCCGTTCACGCTGGGCCTGTCGTCCGCGGCAAGTTTCGGGGCCGCTTTGGCGATCGTGCTGCAGTGGTCATTGATCCCGGGCCTTGGTGTGTTCTTCGTCACCGGAAATGCCTTTGTCATGGCGTTATTCACGTCACTGGCGCTTTACGGTTTCACGCGATTGCGCGGCGTGACACCCGAAGCGATGATCCTCGTCGGCATCGCGATGTTGTTCACCTTCAACGCTTTGCTGGCCTTGCTGCAATACGGTGCTTCCGAATTGCAGCTGGCGCAGATCATCTTCTGGCAGCTCGGGTCGCTGGCGCGTGCGAGTTGGGGCAAGGTGCTGACATGTGTGATCGTGCTGGTGGTGGTACTGCCCTATTTCATGTCACGATCCTGGGCTTTGACGGCCCTGCGGATGGGGGAGGAGAAAGCCGCCAGCCTCGGGGTCAATGTGTCCTTCCTGCGTCTCTCCGTTCTGGCGGGTGTGTCTCTGCTGGCCGCCGTTGCAGTCTCTTTCGTTGGCGCCGTGGCCTTCGTGGGTCTGGTCGGTCCGCATATCGCCCGGATCATCGTGGGCGAAGATCAACGCGGGTTCCTGCCGTTCTCCGCACTGGCGGGTGCGTTGATCATGTCAGCCACATCCATTGCCTCAAAGGCGATCACACCGGGCGTGATCTACCCCATTGGCATGATCACTTCGCTGATCGGCATCCCGTTTTTCATCAGCCTGATCCTGTCCCAACGTCAAAGGCATTGGCAATGAGTCTGACCGCACATGGGCTTCGCGTTTCCTTCGGTGCAAGAACGGTGTTGAGTGATACCGGTTTCGACATGCTCCGGGCCGGCCAGCTGACGGCCCTGATCGGCCCCAACGCAGCCGGGAAATCAACGCTCTTCCGCGCCATTGCAGGTCTGGTCAGAACGGATGCCGGTGGCGTTCATCTGGATGGGCGCGACCTGTCTGAGCTCTCTCTTCAGAAGCGTCTGAAACACATCTGTTTCATGCCCCAGTTTTTCACCGCCAATGCCGCGCTCTCGGTCTTTGATGTGGTCCTCATGGCGCAAAAGCAACTCGCGGGCTGGCGCGTTTCTCAAAACGATATGACGGCTGTCGCCCGGGCTCTGAACGATGCCGGGATTGGTCATCTGGCAAATGCCAACATCGGCGAATTGTCCGGTGGACAGTCGCAAATGGTATCGGTTTGTCAGGCCCTGATCCGCCGCTCTGACGTGTATCTCTTTGACGAGCCGACAAGTGCGCTCGACTTGCGGCATCAGCTGGATGTCATGGGGCGCATCAAAGAAGCGATGGTGGCGCGAAATGCAATCGGCGTCGTTGCGCTGCATGACCTCAATCTGGCAGCGCGGTTTGCGGATCATATTCTGCTGATCGGGTCAGGGGAGGTATTGGCCCAGGGCACGCCCGACAAGGTGCTGTCTGATCCGCTGATTGCCCAGAGCTACGATGTCACAATTCAAACCGGGCTTGGACCCCGGGAGGAGCTGAATGTTCACGCCTATGCCGATTAGAATATTTCGGAATGCCGCCCTTGCTCTGATGGTCGCGTCACTGCCCCTGAGCGTCGCCGCGGAAGAATTCGAGGTGCTGATGCTGAATGCGGCCCCGGATAATGCCCAGCATACGAATGTTTTTGCGCCCGCCATCCTGCGGATCAGCTCCGGGGATACGGTGACCTTCGTCCCCACCGATACCGGCCATAACACCGCGTCAAAGCGCGGTATGATCCCGGAAGGGGCTGAGCCCTGGAACAGCCCCGTGGACGTTAGACACAGCGAGACACTCACCGCCCCGGGCGTCTACGGATACCTTTGCCTGCCGCACTATGAAATGGGTATGGTCGGTCTGATCATTGTTGATGACGCCGCGCCGAATCTGGAGAGTGCCGAAAAGATACGCCACCCAGGTGCCGCAAGAGCGGCCTTTCGGGACCTGTTTGACCAACTGGCCAATTGAGCGCGCGCTCAAGGCGCTGTGCCCTCTGCCAGGTCGGCAACGGGCTGTCATATTACGGCAGGAAAGGATTGGTGGAGCCTAGCGGGATCGAACCGCTGACCTCCTGCATGCCATGCAGGCGCTCTCCCAGCTGAGCTAAGGCCCCGTTTTCGGAGTGTTTCCGAAGGGAAGGATCATTAAATCCAGTGCGCCGCTGAATAGGCGCAACGCGGGGCGGGATCAAGAGAAAAAAGCAGACCCGCCACGCGAATTGATAAAATCAGCTGTCGTCGTCGTTTGTGGCAACATCTGCGATTTCTTCCAGTGGAACGTTATCGCTGTCGTCTTCGTCGTCATCAAGGATGTCATCACCCAGATCGACATCGACATCTGAATCGTCGTCGTCCAGCACAACATCTTCTTCTTCGGTTTTGGCCTTGGCTTTTGCAGATGCCGCATCCTCGGCATCCGCAGCGATCATGCGGGATTTGCTGAGGTCGATCTCGACCACTTCACCGGTGTACGGGCTGACGATCGGGTCTTTGTTCAGATCGTAGAAACGTTTGCCGGTCGTGGGGCAGAGGCGCTTCGTTCCCCATTCTTCCTTGGGCATGAAAAACCCCCTTTGCAATTTCGGTTCAGGTGTAGATGATTCCGGCCAAGTGCCATATGAGACGGGGGCTGTAAAGGCCTGCCGCGCGCAAGGTGATCATTGAGAGCCCGATATGTCTGACAAGTTTTTGCCCGGTGAGCCGCCGATCCCGCTGATCCTGCGCCGTTCCGCGCGGGCGCGCCGAATTTCATTGCGCATTTCGCAGCTGGACGGGCGCGTGACCCTCACCTTGCCGAAACGGGTGCCGGAGCGCGAGGCGCTGGCGTTTGCGGGCGAAAAAGAAGGGTGGATTCGCAAACATCTGGCCGCGCGGGGTGAAGATGTCACCGTCGGGATCGGGTCTGTTTTGCCGATTGGAGGCATGATGCATGAAGTCGTGCGCGGACAGGGGCGGCAAATTGGATTCGAAGACGGGCGGGTCGCGGTTCCTGGCGCCCCGGAACGGGCAGGGCGACGCCTGGTGGGACATCTCAAGACATTGGCACGGGCGCGTCTTGCTGAGGCGTCTGATCATTATGCCGCGAGGCTGGGAAGGCCCTACAGCGCGATCAAGCTGCGCGACACGCGATCGCGTTGGGGGTCGTGCACGTCCGAGGGTAATCTGATGTATTCTTGGCGTCTGATTCTGGCGCCGCCGCCGGTACTGGATTATGTCGTCGCCCATGAAGTTGCCCATTTGGCGGAGATGAATCACTCACCTGCGTTTTGGGATCAGGTCACCCGGATTTATGGCGATTATAAGGAGCAGAGACGCTGGTTGCGAAAGCAGGGCGGTGATCTGCACAGGTATCGCTTTGATGGCTGAGGCTGCTCTGCTCTTGACCACGGGTCTATTTGTGATCACAAAACTACATGATCCTGAACCCACGCCCCGCTGACGCCACACCAGTTGCCCATGATCGCGTCTATCGCGCGCTACGCAGCCGCATCATGCAAGGGGACCTGCCGCCCGGCGAAGCAATGACCTTGCGTGGCATCGGTCGCGACTACGAGGTATCCATGACGCCCGCGCGTGAAGCGGTGCGTCGTCTGGTTGCCGAAGGCGCCTTGACCATGTCCTCCTCGGGACGTGTTGCGACGCCTGAGTTGAGCAATGAGCGGATCGAGGAACTGGCCGCGTTGCGGGCGTTGATCGAGGTGGAATTGGCCAGCCGGGCACTGCCGCGCGCGCACATGGCGCTGATCGAGAGGCTCCAGACCATCAATGTTGCCGTCTCTGAGGCGGTCGCGCATCGGGATGCGGTCAGCTACATCAGGACCAATCTTGAATTTCACCGGACGCTTTATTTGCGTGCGCAGGCGCCTGCGATGCTCGCGATGGCGGAAACGGTCTGGTTGCAAATGGGGCCTACGATGCGCGCACTCTACGGGCGTTTGCGTCAAACCGAACCGCCTCAATTCCACCGTCTGATTATCGCGGCGCTGCGTGCGGGAGATGAGCCAGGACTGCGGCTCGCGGTTCGTTCGGACGTGACGCAAGGCCTCAGAATGTTGGCAAGCTGATCAATTTACGCAACGTGCGGGCTTGAAAAATTCTACCATATGTAGAATTTTAACAAAATTCGGCCCTGCTGGAGCCATAGTTTTTCGTTCGAATAGGGGTGCGAATACTGGGCTGCGGGGTTTCGTATATACTTGTAAGAAATTGAAATGAAACAAAGTAATGAGAAATTTTCGGGTGTTGTCCGATGTTTGCGGGTCGAAGACCTCCCGCGTATTCAACAAATGGTCGGGAAATTGGCTGAACATCATGGCGATGTTGCGACCGTAACCCTTGAAGAACTGGCGCGTGATGTTCTGGGTGCGTCTCCCTGGGTTCGAATTCTGGTTGCTGAGCTTTCTGGGGATGTCGTTGGCTATGCCGCACTCTGCCCCATGGCTCAGATGCAATTTGGCGCACGCGGGATGGACCTGCAGCACCTGTTTGTCGAGGAGCATGCGCGCAGGCTGGGTGCTGGCCGGGCATTGATCAAGGCCAGCCAGACGCGCGCGCGCGCTGAAGGGTGCAAATACCTGTCTGTCGGGACGCATCCGGACAATGTCATGGTGCATGGCATTTACCCTGCGATGGGGTTCGACCCGCTCGATCCCCCCGGCCCGAGATTTCGCATCAATCTGAGCGAGACAGCCGCTTAGGCTGCAAGGCCTTTCGACCCGATATCAAGAAACTTGGTGCGCCGGTCCTGGATCAGTTCAGAGGGGTCCTTGCCGCCCAGATCGGCCAGCATATCCTGGATCGTCCTGCCCACCGCTTCAATGGCCTGAGGGGCGTTGCGGTGCGCGCCGCCCATGGGTTCGGAAATAATCCGGTCGATCACACCCAATTGCTTGAGATCCTGTGCTGTGAGGCGCAGGGCTTCGGCCGCTTCGCGCATTTTTTCCGCATCTTTCCATAGAATCGAGGCGCACCCCTCCGGGCTGATCACGGAATAAACAGAATGCTCCAGCATCGCGACCCGGTTGGCCGTCGCAAATGCCACCGCGCCGCCAGAGCCGCCTTCGCCAATCACGACCGCGACCAGCGGAACGCCGATTTGCAGACATTTTTCGGTCGCACGCGCAATCGCCTCGGACTGTCCACGCTCTTCGGCACCCTTGCCGGGGTAGGCGCCGGGTGTGTCTACCAGCGTGATGACCGGCAGACCAAAGCGGTGCGCGATGTCCATCAAGCGGATGGCCTTGCGATACCCTTCGGGCCGGGCCATGCCAAAGTTGCGCTCGATACGCGATTTGGTGTCTGTACCTTTTTCATGTCCAATGACCATGACCGGCTTGTCGTTGAACCGCGCAAGCCCCCCCATGACCGCGTGATCATCGGCAAAATTGCGGTCCCCTGCCAGCGGCGTGTAATCAGAGAACAGAGCGTCGATGTAGTGCTGACAGTGCGGGCGTTCCGGGTGACGCGCCACCTGGCATTTCCGCCAGGGTGTCAGCGATTTGTAAAGCTCTTCGAGCATCGCGCCCGCTTTTACGTCCAAAGCAGCGGCTTCTTCGGTCACGTCCATCTCTTCATTGGCACGGGCCAGCGCGCGCAACTCTTCCGCTTTGCCCTCGATTTCAGCCAGCGGTTTCTCGAAATCCATGTATTGGGTCATGACGGACCTTTGTGTAATTGCCTTGCCTTATATGGCGGGCAATCAAAGGCAATGCAACGCCTCTCAGAACGGCTTCAGGACCGGGTAGAGTGATAAAATCAGCAGGGCGGCCATGACCCGGTTGAAAATTTGCAGCCGTGTCCGGTTGGTCAGAACCCGTGCCATTTGCTGCCCCAAAACCGTCCAGAAAGTGATTGACGGCAGGTTCACACAGCCAAAGACCGCCGCCACAAGTGCAAATGCGGTGAGTGTCTGGCCGGGCGCATAGACGGAGAGCGCCGTGAGCGCCATTGCCCATGCTTTGGGGTTGACCCATTGAAAGGCCGCCGCCTGCGCGAAGGTCAAAGGTCTGGCCTTGTCCGATGACCTGTCAAGCGGTGCCGCGGTCGCGATTCTCCAGGCCAGATAGGCGAGGTAGAGCACAGAGACGACCTTCAGAATGGTATAGCTGATTGGCAGGCGCTCGAATATCTGGGCCAAACCTGCGCCCACCAGAACGATCATCAGCGCGAACCCGACCGAAATGCCCAGCATATGTGGGATGGAGCGGGTAAACCCATAATTTGCGCCGGATGCCATGAGCATGAGGTTATTGGGTCCGGGGGTGGCTGAACTGACAAAGGCGAAAACGATCAGGGAGGAGAGGATGTCAAAGGTCATACCCGCAATTATTCAGAGGTTGCGGCGAGTGAAATTGCGTTTCCTTGAGAATTGCACGATACTACGCAATATATGTCGAAGATTGACCAAATATCCGACTATATATTGCGCGAGTTGAAGCGCGACGGGCGCATCAGCAATCTGGCGCTGGCTGAACGTGTGGGTCTGTCTCCGTCCGCGTGTCTGCGCCGCGTTCAGGAACTGGAGCGCAGCGGTGTGATCAAGGGCTATCGCGTGGTGTTGGACCCGGCCTCACTGGGCATCGGTTTCGTGGCCTATATTACGGTCGGCCTCGGGGATCACTCCAAGGCGTCACAGGAGGCGTTCGAGCGCGCCATATCCCGCGCACCGGAGGTGGTGGAATGTCATAATGTCACCGGCGCGACCGAATATCTGTTGCGCGTGGAATGTGCCGATTTACCCAGCTACAAGAGCTTTCACACCGACAAACTGGGGGCTTTGCCGCAGGTTAATGCCATCACGTCTTATGTGGTCATGGGCTCGCCGAAAGACGAACGCGCCTGAGCGCGGCTATTGGGTGGCGGCGGCTGCGATGGCGCTGAATTTATTGTCCAGCTGGTCCGACAGATCCTTAAGCGCGTCGCCCCCTTCATCGAGATAAGGCGCAAAAACGCTGCCGGGCGTTTTGTAGGATAGGGTTGCGGTGCCGTCAGCTTCCTCGGTCACATAGAAACGGATGGGCGCTTCGATCATCGCGGCGGTGGAGGTTGCCAGAACTTTGACCGCGAAATCATTGTTGAACACGCCGATCACCCGGTTTTCAGGGATAGTGATGCCACGGTTGCGCGCAGCACCCGTGGGTCCGGCCTGAGTGACCACGCCCATTTTGTTAGCTTTGACGGCTTTTTTCAGATCGGCCAGCAACGCGGCATGTGTCTTGCCGGTTTGCAGGATCACCCAGCCGTCGCGCGGGGCGATGGACTGGGCCTGTGCCGTGACGGCCCAGAAGATGACCAGTAGGGCGGTGACAAGGCGTTGCATATTGAGGCTCCGAGCTGGGTTTTAGCACTCAGCCACGGATCGGCCCGAATGCCAAATCAAAGATGCGTTAGCCGTTGATCATTTCGGATTGGCGGACAATGACCTCAGCCTGCTTGATCGACGCGATATCGACCAACCGGCCCTTGTAGACAGTCGCCCCTTCGCCTTTGGCCTTGGCGTCCTCCATCGCGGCGAGAATTTCGCGCGCTTCGGTCACCGCTTCTTCGGAGGGTGTGAAAACCTCATTGGCGATGGCAACCTGCTTGGGGTGGATCGCCCATTTGCCGACCATGCCAAGGGTCGCGGACCGACGGGCCTGCGCGCGGAACCCTTCGTCGTCAGAGAAATCGCCAAAAGGACCATCCACAGGCAGCACGCCATGGGTCCGGCACGCGGCGACAATGGCGGCTTGCGCCCAGTGCCACGGGTCGGACCAGTGCTTTTGCCCCTCGCGGATCATGTAGTAGTTTTCCTGCGTGCCGCCGATGCCCGTGGTCTGCATGCCCATGGAGGCGGCAAAATCCGCGGCTCCCAGGCTCATCGCTTGCAGGCGGGGGGAACTGGCCGCGATCTCCTCCACATGGGCGATGCCAGCCGCAGATTCGATGATCACTTCGAAGCTGATCTTCTTGCTGCGTCCCTTGGCCGCTTCAATGGCCGTGACCAGGGCGTCCACCGCATAGATATCCCCGGCACATCCCACTTTGGGGATCATGATCTGATCCAGACGGTCGCCTGCCTGTTCGAGCAGGTCCACAACGTCACGGTACCAATAGGGCGTGTCGAGCCCGTTGATCCGAACCGAGAGCGTCTTGGTGCCCCAATCCACATCGCTGATGGCCGTGATGATGTTAGCGCGCGCGCTGTCCTTGTCGGAAGGCGCCACGCTGTCTTCCAGATCCAGGTTGATTACATCTGCCGCGGAGGCCGCCATCTTTTCGAAGATGGCCGGACGGGAACCCGGTCCAAACAGCTGGCAGCGATTTGGGCGTGCGGGAGCGGGGGGCTGAATGCGGAAACTCATGCGGACCTCGGAGAAATAATATTTCGATTGTGTCGTCCTGGGTGGTATTAAATTGCGCCGTATGCTGCAAGCGCATTTTGCACATGCAGCATGAGAATCGGCCAAGTAGTTCAGGTGTGACGCTTAATTCTTCGTCATTATCGATAGATAATCGAAGAAGGTTGCGCAAAATATATTGACCAAGGCTTTTTTGAGATGCCTTTGCGGGGCAAAGAGGGGAAATTGCACCAAATCTGACGGAGGCTTAACCATGATCCAGACACCTTACCTTTTGTTTCTCGGCGACGCGCCGGACCAACTTGCCGCCAAGGTGGCGCAGGGTATCAAAGACTGGCGCTCGGAAAATGCGGTAGGCCAGTTCCGTCTGCCGGGGTGCGGCGCGGACATGGGCCTGACCGATATGACGCTTGAAGAGGGGCTGAATGCGGGTGCCAAGACGCTGGTGATTGGCGTGGCCAACCGGGGCGGGATTATTTCTGAAGAATGGCAGGTGGTTTTGGTCAAGGCGCTGCAGATGGGCTATGACATCGCGGCAGGGCTGCATAATCTGCTGCGCAACGAGGACGCGCTGCAGGCGGCTGCGAAGGTCAATGGTGGCACACTACACGATGTGCGGGTGCCCAGCGTCGCCTATCCGATTGCAAATGGTCAGAAACGGACCGGCAAGCGCGCGTTGGCGATTGGCACCGATTGTTCCTGTGGCAAGATGTATACGGCGATGTCGATGGACGCCGAAATGATCAAACGCGGGTTAAAGTCCGATTTCCGGGCGACCGGTCAGACCGGCATCCTCATTACCGGCAAGGGTGTGCCGCTGGACGCGGTGATCGCCGATTTCATGGCTGGTGCGGTAGAATACCTGACGCCCGACAACGATGAAGATCACTGGGATCACATTGAAGGGCAGGGCAGCCTCTTTCACGTGTCCTACTCCGGCGTGACCATGGCGTTGATCCACGGCGGTCAGCCTGATGCGCTGATCCTCTGCCATGAGCCGACCCGGACGCATATGCGGGGCCTGCCGCACTATACGCTGCCGTCATTGGAGACGTTGCGGGACACTGCCCTTCCGATCGCCCGTGTTGCCAATGCCAATTGCCAGATCGCAGGCGTGTCGGTGAACACCAAGGCGCTGGATGAAGACGCGGCGAAGGCTTGTTTGCAAGAGATCGAGGACCGGATGAACCTGCCCGCGACGGATCCGTTCCGATTCGGGGCGGGCAAGCTGGTGGATTCGCTGCTGGCAATCTGATAGCGGGCTGGATTGTGATCTTGAATGTTATAGGTCGAAGAAGGAGCGGGCATGCGTATTGAGGTCAGCCGGGATGTGTTTCGGCTCGCTCAGGTTTTCACCATTAGTCGTGGGTCGCGCACCGAAGCGAATGTGCTGACGGTGACGTTGACGGATGGGGCACACCGTGGTTGGGGCGAATGCGTGCCCTACGCGCGCTATGATGAAACGCTCGACAGTGTCACGGTGCAGATAGAGGCGCTGCCCGCGGATATCACACGTGCTGCTCTTTATGATCTTTTGCCTGCTGGGGCTGCGCGCAACGCCGTCGACTGCGCGCTGTGGGATCTGGAGGCCAAACGCGCCGGAAAACGGGTGTGGGAGCTGGCCGGGCTGCCTGCGCCGGGGCCGGAGATCACTGCCTATACGCTGTCGCTGGACACGCCGGAAAAGATGCGCGAACAGGCGGCTGAGCATGCGCATCGTCCGCTCTTGAAAATCAAGCTCGGCACGCCCGATGACATGCCACGTCTTGAGGCTGTGCGTGCAGGTGCGCCCGATGCCCGGATCATCGTCGATGCCAATGAGGGCTGGAGTGCTGCGGTCTATTCGGACCTCGCGCCGCATCTTGTGCGTCTGGGCGTGCAACTGGTGGAGCAACCCTTGCCTGCGGGCGAGGATGACGCGCTGATCGGGCTTGACCGCCCCGTCCCGGTCTGTGCCGACGAAAGTTGCCATGATCGTGCCAGCCTGCCCAACCTCAAAGGCAAATACGATGTGATCAATATCAAGCTCGACAAGGCCGGTGGCTTGACCGAAGCGCTTGCCTTGCGTAGCGAAGGCCTTGCCTTGGGGTATGACGTGATGGTCGGATGTATGGTGGGCTCCAGCCTTGCCATGGCACCGGCGACACTTCTGGCCCAGGGCGCGCTGATCACTGATCTGGATGGCCCGTTGTTGCTGGCCGAAGATCGCGATAGCGCTCTGATATTTGATGAAAAGGGCGTTCACCCGCCTCAAGCTGGATTGTGGGGATAGCAACATGCGCACCGTGTATCTGAATGGCGACTATTTGCCTGAAAACGAAGCATCTGTTTCCATCTTTGATCGCGGTTTCCTGATGGCGGACGGCGTCTACGAAGTCACATCCGTTTTGGATGGCAAGCTGATTGATTTCGATGGCCATGCGGTGCGGCTGCAACGTTCGCTTGACGCGCTGGAGATGCAGAACCCGATCAGCAAGGAAGACCTGCTGGAAGTGCACCGCGAGCTGGTGCGCGTGAATGAAATTGAAGAAGGTATGATCTATTTGCAGATCACCCGTGGTGCGCCGAATGACCGCGATTTCGTCTTCCCCGACCCGGACACCACAAAGCCGACCATCGTTTTGTTCACACAGAACAAACCCGGTCTTGCCGATAACCCCGCAGCGCAAAAAGGCATGAAAGTCATCAGTATTGATGACATCCGCTGGGGCCGGCGTGACATCAAGACCGTCCAGTTGCTCTATCCGTCCATGGGCAAGATGATGGCGAAAAAAGCGGGCGCGGATGACGCCTGGATGATCGAAGACGGGTTCGTCACAGAGGGCACCTCCAACAACGCCTATATCGTCAAAGGCAACAAGATCATCACCCGCGCGCTGAGCAATGACATCCTGCACGGGATCACGCGGGCGGCGGTACTGCGGTTTGCACGCGAAGCGCAGATGGAAGTGGAAGAGCGCAATTTTACCATCGATGAGGCGAAAGACGCCGACGAAGCCTTCATCACTTCAGCCAGCACCTTCGTGATGCCGGTGGTGCAGATCGACGACGCGGTGCTAGGCGATGGCGTGCCTGGAGGCGTGGCACCCCGTTTGCGCGAAATTTATCTGGACGAAAGCCGCAAAGCCGCGATCTGAGAGGTGCGGGATGCCGCTTGAAGCAGACAGGCTGGCGGCAGCCGTCGGGACCGAAATTGGCTGCTCCCAGTGGATCGATATCGGTCAGGAGCGGATCAACCACTTTGCGAATGTGACCGAAGACTGGCAGGCCATCCATCTCGACGAAAAAGCCGGGAAACAGGCGGGGTTTGATGGCCCCGTCGCCCATGGCTTCCTGACGCTCTCGTTGTTGTCGACCATGGCCTATGACGCTTTGCCCGAGATTGAAGGCCAGAAAACGTCCATCAACTACGGCTTTGACAAACTGCGATTTATCTCGCCTGTGCATGCCGGTGATGCCGTGCGGGCGCGTTTTCTTCTGGACGCTGTAGAGGCCCGTGACGCGCATGTGCTGATGCTGTGCCTGGCCGTGACCGTCGAGATAAAGGAACGGCCGAAACCCGCGCTCTCAGCGCTCTGGCGTATCATCTACACGTTCTGACGCTAGGGCTTCAACCCGATGCGCAATTTGCCAAGTGTCCTGACCAAATCGGTTAGTTGATCTTCGCTCAGGCCCGTATCTTTGATCATGCAGGCCGTCACGGCGGGCGCTTCCGTTCTGAGTTTGTTGCCACTGGTGGTCAGAGAGACAATCACTCTGCGTTCGTCCTTGGGATCGCGGGTGCGCGAGACATGGCCAAGCCTCTCCAACCTCTTCAGCAAAGGGGTCAGCGTACTGGTGTCCATATCCAGAAAACCAGCAATTTCGCCAACGCTTCGCGCATCCTGATCCCAAAGATAAATCAGCGTGATGTATTGCGGGTAGGTCAGACCCAGGCGCCCAAGGTGCTTTTGATAAGCGCGGTTGATCACATGCCACGCCGTATAGACTGCGTGACAGAACATGTCGTCAGGGTTCTCAGGCGCAGAAATTTCGGCCATCTCGCAGTCTCGCAATTAAGTTGTACACGATATAACTGCTTGACATATAGTTCCAAGAAAAATTATATCGCGCACCATATAAATGTGACGCGATATAAAAAGGAATTGTGATGTCCTGGCTCCCCAGTCTTGCCACAGAAACACCCGAAGAAGGGTTCGAGCTGGCGATTAAATTGTCCAGAATGGCCGTCAAGAAAACCCAGCCCGACGATGCGGCCCGCAATCGCATGCGCCCTGATTACGCAAATAGCGCAGACAGCCTCACCATGGCATCACATGTGGTCGCAACCAACTTTCAGACCGTTGCTCAGGCCAACAACTACTGGCGATAGCGCCGGTTTCACTCTTTTCCGACGTTCTCTTCAAAGGCGGTTTTGAAAGCTTCCCGCTGATCGCTGGTGGCCTCAGTTTGATAGTTGGCTTTCCACTCGGCCATCGTCATCCCGTAAAAAAGTTCCCGTGCGTCGTCTTTGCCGATCTCGATCCCTTTTTCTGCGGCCGCTTCGGCGTACCAGCGGCTGAGACAATTCCGGCAAAAACCTGCAAGGTTCATCATGTCGATGTTCTGCACATCCGTCCGGTCTTCCATCAAGTGCTTTTGCAAACGTCGAAAAGTGGCGGCCTGCAATTCAATTTCGGTCTGTGTCGGCATCAAGGCATCCTTTGTTCTCTGACACCCAGATTGGGGCGGCTGGTGTCGCTGTCAAGCGCTGCCTGAGTGCTTGCAGGGGGCGGTGGCGTCATGTCATCTATAATTTAATGAGCAGTGCAAAGCTTGAGCAGTTGCTCTGCGCGTCATCATGCGACATAAGGCGCGCAAGCCGTTAGCGATAACAAGCCTGGAAGGACGACAGCAGAGATGAGACGCACGCGCAACGTCAAAATCGTGGCCACGCTGGGGCCCGCCTCTGAGACATATGAGATGATCCATGCTCTGCATATGGCCGGGGCGGATGTGTTTCGCCTCAACATGAGCCACGGCAGCCATGAAGAGATTCGAGAAAAGCACCGCATTATTCGCCAGATCGAAGAAGACACCGGCGGCAGTATTTGCATTCTGGCGGACTTGCAGGGGCCCAAATTGCGTGTGGGTGTCTTTGCCAGTGATGATGGCGAGATGCTTGAAGAAGGTGCTTCATTTCGCATGGATCTCGACGATGCGCCGGGAGATGCCAAACGGGTAAACCTGCCGCACCCAGAGATTTTCGCTGCTTTGGAACCTGGCGCCACACTCTTGGTGAATGACGGCAAAATTCGTCTCAAGGTCGATGATTGCAGCCCGTCCCACGCCAATTGCACGGTGATTGCCGGTGGTGTGATCTCCAACCGCAAAGGCGTGAACGTACCGGATGTTGTGTTGCCATTGGCTGCCCTGTCCGACAAAGACCGCAGCGATCTGGAGTTTGTCTGCGAGTTGGGCGTTGACTGGCTCGCACTAAGCTTCGTGCAGCGCGCCGAAGATGTGCTGGAAGCTTCGGATCTGGCAAATGGTCGGGCGGCGATTCTCTCCAAGATCGAAAAGCCCGCGGCGGTACAGAATTTTAGCGACATTCTGAAAGTCAGCGATGGCATCATGGTGGCGCGCGGCGATCTGGGTGTCGAATTGCCTGTGCAAAATGTGCCGCCGATCCAGAAACGGCTGGTGCGCCAATGCCGGCGCGCGGCAAAACCGGTGATCGTGGCCACGCAGATGATGGAAAGCATGATCGAAAGTCCAATGCCGACCCGGGCCGAGGTGTCGGATGTGGCAACCGCGATCTACGAGGGTGCGGATGCTGTGATGCTATCTGCTGAATCTGCGGCAGGCGCATATCCGGTTGAGGCTGTGACCACCATGAACAATGTGGCCACTGAGGTGGAGCTTGATCCGACCTATACTCAGATCATCGAAGCTTCCCGTGAAAGCAAGGGGGCGACAATCGCCGATGGCATCGTTTCCGCAGCGCGCGAGATCGCGGAAACCACCGACATCAAGGCGATCTGTTGTTTCAGTCAAAGCGGCACCACGGCATTGCTGGTGGCACGCGAACGCCCCCGCGTGCCGATCCTGGCGATGACGCCACTTGTACGCACGGCGCGGCGCCTGACGCTCAGCTGGGGGACAAACTGCGTGATCACGGACAAGCTGGATCGGTTCAAACTGGCGGTTGTGGCTTCTGCCCGGGCCGCATTGCGTCAGGGATACGCAGAAGAGAATGATCAGATTGTCGTGACAGCCGGTGTGCCGTTCAATGTGCCTGGCAGCACGAACATCCTGCGCGTTGCCCCTTGCGACGAGCGTTTGATTTTCAACACTGATCCGGAATAGTCTCCCTCCGACAGTTCTTTGGGGAAAATTCCATGGACGCGGATACAGCTTTGGTGCTGGGGATTATCATCGGCGCTTTTTCGATCATTTCGATCTTTTCGGCGCTGGTGGATCGTCGCGCGCCCCGTGCTTCTGCATTGACGGTCCTGTTGGCAACGGGGCTGATTGTCTATGCGGCGATGACGACCCCGGTGGCCTATACGGCTGCCTCACTGCCCAAAGTGTTTGTGCAGGTATTTGTGAAGTATCTGCCTTAACGCATTGGCCACGGATTCTGCCCTTGCCATATAATGTGCAACCGCTTATAGCGCAGCTTCTTACCGCGCGACCGGCCAATGTGGCATGCCGAGTCGCGCCTGAAACCGATCTGAAAGACAGGAGACGGAAATGCCCAAGATGAAGACCAAATCGAGCGCAAAGAAGCGCTTCAAGGTGACCGCGACCGGAAAGGTCATCGGCGGTCAGGCCGGCAAGCGCCACGGCATGATCAAGCGCACACGCAAGTTCATCCGTAACGCCCGTGGAACAACAGAGCTGTCTGCGCCAGACGCCAAAATCGTCAAGGGCTTTATGCCCTACGACCGCTAAAGGGAAGGAGAACTGATATGAGCCGAGTTAAAGGTGGTACAGTCGCCCACGCCCGTCACAAGAAGGTCATCAAGGCCGCAAAAGGCTACTACGGTCGCCGCAAGAGCACCTTCAAGGTCGCGCGCCAGGCGGTCGACAAAGCCAACCAATACGCCACGCGTGACCGCAAGAACCGCAAGCGCAATTTCCGCGCGCTGTGGATTCAACGGATCAACGCCGCTGTGCGCAGCCATGACGAAGCGCTGACATACAGCCGTTTCATCAACGGTCTGAACCTCGCAGGCATTGAAGTGGACCGCAAAGTGCTGGCCGATCTGGCCGTTCACGAACCCGATGCTTTCGGCGCGATCGTGAAGCAGGCCCAGGACGCGCTGGCCGCGTAAGGCACAGATATTTTTAAAATCCAAAGCCGCTCCCGTAAAATGGGGCGGCTTTTTCGTTTGCGGAGGGTCAGCATCCTGAGCCCTGCGACAAGAATGCAATCTCGTCTCTGGGGCCTGATGGTGTCGTGCAGCATGATGTGATCAGGTTAATCGTCGGTCAGTATCAGGCTTTTCCCGAGATGCGCGATTTGGCCACCTGCACATTAGAGCGCTCTTGAGCATGCGCCGTTTAGTGCTACAACCTCGATACTCAACAATGCGAAATCCGAATGGCTGAAGCAGGCAGGAAAATCCAAAACGGCGAGGAGGAGGTCGATCTGAGGGATCGGATCGTCAGTGCTGTGATCATCGGCGTCATCCGATGCCTGACACTCCTGCCTTATAGGCTCCGAGTGCCCGCTGGTGGTTGGGTGATCTCGCGTCTGGTGGCTCCTGTCATCGGCTACCGCGGACGTATTCGCGACAATATGCAGATGATCTTTCCGGATATGCCGGAAAAACAAATAGATGAGATGACGCGCGCCGTACCCAATCAGATCGGCCGCACCCTGTGTGAGCTGTTTTCGCCAAAGAATCTGGTGGAAACCGCAAGGAATACGCCCATTCGTGGCGATGGCATCGACGCCGTTGATGCCGCACGCGATGCCGGGCGTCCGATCATTATCGTATCCGGTCATATTGGTAATTACGATGTTGCGCGTTCCAAGCTTATTCAGCGTGGCCATAAAGTCGGCGGGCTTTACCGAAGCATGAACTACAAGGGTTTCAATGACTTCTACGTCTCGCGCATCAGTCAGGTGGGGACACCGCTTTTCCTGCGCGGACGCCGTGGCATGGGCGAGATGGTCAAGTTTCTCAAAGCCGGCAATGCCATCGCCTTGTTGATCGATCAACATATGTCGGCGGGAGCCCCGCTCAAATTTTTTGGCCGCACTGCCTATACCGCGCTCTCGGCGGCTGAACTTGCCTTGCGATATGATGCTCTGTTGGTGCCATGTTACGGGATCCGGCAACCTGATGGGCTGAGCTTTGAGATGATCGTTGAAAAGCCGATCCCTCACACAACGCCCGAGGAGATGACCCAGGCCCTGAACGACAGTCTCGAAGCCCAGGTGCGCGCGAATTTGAGCCAATGGCTCTGGGTGCACCGGCGCTGGAAAACCCAGTAGCTTCTCGCGCTCCTGCCCCCGGGAGGCTTGCGCATGGGCGTGACTGAGGGGATAACCAGAGACAGCAAACAGAGATTTCGGGGAGAGATCATCATGAGGAAACTAATGACGCTCGTCGCCATGGGCACGGCAATGGCAGCAGGATCGGTTTATGCGCAAAGCTGTTCCGATGGTAAAACACTGACCGAGGGAAAGCTGACGATCGCGACGGGGAACCCGGCCTATTACCCCTGGGTCATCGACGACGCGCCGGAGAGCGGGCAGGGATTTGAAGCCGCAGTTGCCTATGCGCTGGCGGATGCGATGGGGTTTGCCAAGGAGGATGTGGTGTGGACACGCACGTCGTTCGACCAGGCAATTCAGCCCGGTGCAAAGGACTTCGATGTTAACATGCAGCAGTTCTCGATCACACCGGAGCGCGATAAGGTCGTCGATTTTTCGCAACCCTATTACACCGCGCCCATGGCTGTGCTGGTGCGTGGCGGGGATGATCTGAATGCTGATCTCGCCGCCATGAAAGAGATGAAATGGGGTGTGGTTGCGTCCACAACGGCATTGCCTGTGGTGATGGAAGCCATCGCCCCTTCGTCCAGCCCGCTGGTTTATGATGACAATGCAAATGTCGTGGAGGCGATGAAGGCCGGACAGGTGGATGCCGCTTTGTTCGATTTGCCCACAGCGCTCTATCTCTCCGCGGTGGTTCTGGACGGCGGGCAGGTCTTGGGGCAATTCGCACCGGACGCAACGTCTGACCCTGATCATTTCGGTATGCTGATGACCGAAGGCAATCCACTCAAGGCATGCGTGGACGCGGCCCTTGCCGATCTGACCGAAAATGGCACCCTGGCCGCGATTGAGGCGGAATGGTTGCAGGAAGCCACCGGTGTGCCGCTGATCAAGTAATCCCCAGGTGAACCGACGACAGGCATATGAAGCAGCCCAGCGGCGGCGGTCATTGACCGTGGCCGGGGTCAGCACAGTGATCGTTCTGGCAGCGATCATCCTGTTGGTGCCACTGGCACCGGGATGGCCTCAGGTGAAGGCCAGCTTCTTTGATGGTGGTGTCTTTGCTCAGACATTTCCAACTTTGCTCAAGGCCTTTCTGATCGACGTGATGATCTTTGCGTGGTCAGTGCCCCTGATCCTGATGTTGGGGCTGGCAGTTGCGCTGGCGCGTGGCGCGATGGCGCCTGCGCTTTTTCCCCTGCGGATTTTTGGCGCAATCTATGTCGATGTCTTTCGCGGCGTGCCTGTTGTGCTGACGATCTACCTGATTGGTTTCGGGGTGCCTGGCCTTGGACTGCCGCGCCCCTGGAATTCACCCTACATCTGGGGGACGGTCGCGCTGGTGCTGACCTATTCGGCCTATATCGCCGAAGTTCTGCGTTCCGGGATCGAAAGCATCCATGCCAGCCAGCGCAACGCTGCGATTTGTCTGGGGCTTTCTGAGCGGGATGCCATGCGCTACGTGATCCTGCCACAGGCGATCCGCCGGGTTGTGCCGGCAAACATGAACATGCTGGTGGCCTTGCAGAAGGACGTCGCACTCCTCTCTTTTATCGGCCCGGTGGAGATCCTGCGGCAGGCGGGCATCTACAAAAGCCTGTTGGCAAATTTTACACCCTACGTCGTCGCCGCTGTGATTTTTCTGATCGTTACCGTTCCGGCCACCCGCTACGCCGACCACCTGCTGAACAGGGATCGAAATGCCCGAAGCTAAACTGTCCCTGCGTGGTGTCGTCAAATCCTTTGGTGAAAATGCAGTTCTGCGGGGCATTGATCTGGAGGTCTCAGAAGGAGAGATGATCTGCCTGATCGGTGCGTCCGGTTCCGGCAAATCAACTTTGCTGCGTTGCATAAACCAACTGGAGCCTATTGATGACGGTTCAGTCTGGCTTGAGGGTCGGGATATATCGGAGCCCGGATTGGATTTAGGCCCGGTGCGGCGGCGTATTGGGATCGTGTTCCAGTCCTACAATCTCTTTCCGCATATGTCGGCGCTTGAAAACGTGCTGTTGGCCCCGCGCCGGGTCTTGCAAGAAGAAGGTCGCGCATTGACGGCGCGTGCCGAGGCGCTTTTCCAGAGGTTTGGTCTGGATCTGCATATGCACAAATACCCCGATCAACTGTCGGGGGGGCAACAGCAGCGCGTGGCGGTCATCCGGGCGCTGGCGATGCGCCCCGAAATCATGCTTTTTGATGAAATTACCGCAGCACTCGATCCGGAATTGGTTGGCGAGGTGCTGAACGTGTTACGTCAGCTGCGCACCGAAGGAATGACCATGCTTTTGGCAACCCACGAGATGGGTTTCGCACGTGAGTTGGCGGACCGGGTGTGTTTCATGGATGGTGGTGTGATCGTCGAAGAAGGCGCGCCGGAACAGATATTCTCAGCGCCGCAGGTGGTTCGGACCCAGGAATTCCTGAGGTCCGTTTTGCGGTGATCTTCTCAGCTAAGCTCCTGTAACAGTTCTGCGAATTCGGTCGCCAGGCGATGCTGGCTTGATCGCTCAGCGACCAGAGCAGAGACGGAACGTTTGGCCGCCAAATCCACGATTGGTCGAAAAACGAGATCGCCATGAAGGTCCTGCACAACCGACCGTGGGAGGATCGTGACCCATTTGCAGGTCTTGATCATGCCGATCAGCGAAAATGTGTTGTGGGCCTGAATTCGGGTTTCTGACAGAGCCTGCCGCACGGTTTCGTGCTCGATGTTGTGACACAGATTGTTGCCGATGAAGTCTGCCGTAATCACATCCTCCAGCCTGATCGACCCCGCGCAATTGGCAAGTGCATGATCGGGGGCGCAGGTCAGTCCGAAACGATCCTCGAACAATACCCGGCCTTGAATGCCGTTGAGGGCGGGTGTCCCGGATGCAATGCCAATATCTGCCTGTCCGCGAACAAGCGCGTCAATCACCATGGCCGTGTCCGTATCGCGCATGTCGACTTTGAGCCCGCTGTGCCGCGTGATGAGCGCGTCGACGGCCAGAGGCACCAGACGACCGGCGGCAGAGGGGATGGATGCGATCCGGAGCAATCCTTTGGGGGAACTGGCGGAGGTCTCGATCTCCCGCACCGTTGCATCAAAATTGGTGACTTGCTGCTGCGCCAGGGCGAAAACCTGTTGCCCGAGCGGGCTTAGCTGATTCTTGCGCTCGCCTTCGAACAGGCTCTGACCAAGGTGATCCTCAAGCTGTTTCAGCGTCATTGATACCGCAGATTGAGTGCGCCCCATGCGGCTTGCCGCCTCTGCCAGATTACCCGCCTGGGCGACGTGACTGAAACAACGCAACATTTCGATTTTGATTGGCAACTTCAAAATTCCTGAAATTAGATTAAGGAATTTGAGTTTGACTGATATTGCTCATTGTGTCCACTCTTCTCCAAATATCGACTTGGGAGAAACGCGTCGTGGCCGAAAGCAAATTGAATTTCATCGCGGGACAATGGATCGCAGGCGAAGGTGAAATCGAAAACCGGAACCCTTCCGATGTGTCCGATGTTATTGGCAATTTTGCTCAGGCAAGCGCTGGACAATTGGATGCGGCTCTGGAAAAGGCCCGCGACGCGCAGCGTATCTGGGCGGGTTACGGTCTCGAACGACGTCAGGCGGTCTTGCAGGCCATCGGTACGGAGCTGATTTCCCGGTCAGAGGAACTTGGCACGCTGCTCAGCCGCGAAGAGGGCAAGCCGCTGGCCGAAGGCAAGGGCGAGATTTACCGTGCCGGTCAGTTTTTCACCTATTATGCCGCCGAATGTCTGCGTCAGCTTGGTGAAAATGCCGACAGCGTCCGGGACGGCATCGAAATCGACGTGCGGCGCGAACCCGTAGGCGTGGTTGCGATCATTTCGCCATGGAATTTCCCGACCGCAACAGCCTCCTGGAAAATCGCGCCAGCGCTCTGCTACGGCAATGCGGTGGTCTGGAAACCGGCGAATATAACGCCCGCCTCCGCCGTAGCGCTGACCGAGATCATTGCCCGGCAGGATATTCCGGAAGGTCTGTTCTCTCTGGTCATGGGGTCCGGGCGTTCGGTCGGACAGCGGTTGGTCGAAAGCCCGGGAGTGAATGCGATCTCTTTCACCGGGTCCGTGCCCGTGGGGCGGGGTATCGCTACGGCAGCGGTCGGAAACTTTACCAAGGTACAGCTGGAAATGGGGTCCAAGAACGCGCTGGCGGTGATGGATGATGCTGATATCGACCTTGCCGTGACGGTTGCCCTTGGCGGCGCGTTCGGCGGAACCGGGCAAAAATGCACGGCCTCTTCGCGGCTGGTGGTCCATGAGGCCATTCACGATGCATTCGTCGAAAAGCTTGTCGCGGGTGCGCAGGCGATGACGGTGGGCCATGCGCTGGAAGCCGGAACGCAGATCGGCCCTGTTGTCAGCGAAGCGCAATTGCTTGAAAATCTTGGCTATGTTGATCTGGGCAAATCTGAAGGGGCAGAGCTTGCCTGTGGCGGTGAGCGCTTGTCGCTTTCTCATGACGGGTATTACATGTCACCCGGTGTGTTTTTGAACACGACAAACGATATGCGGATCAACCGCGAAGAGATGTTTGCGCCGCTGACCTCGGTTATGCGGGTGGGCAGCTATGATGAAGCATTATCCGTCGTGAATGATACCAGCTTCGGGCTGACCTCCGGGATCGTGACCCGGAGCCTCGCGCGCGCGGCCCATTTCCGCCGGAATGCGCGCACCGGGGTTGTGACTGTCAACCTGCCAACGGCCGGGACCGATTATCATGTGCCCTTTGGCGGGCGCGGCGAAAGCTCCTATGGACCGCGCGAACAGGGCAGGGCAGCCGCCGAGTTCTATACAACCGTCAAGACCGCCTACATCAGCGCGGGGGCGCCGGAATAATGCGTATTGATGGGCTGCAATACGCCAATTGGTCGGAGAAGATTTTTCGGCAGATGCGCGACGGGGATGTCGACGCGGTTCATGTGACCATCGCCTATCATGAGACATTTCGCGAAACGGTGCTCAATTTTGAACGCTGGAACCGCTGGTTCGAGGTGCATTCCGACCTGATCCTCAAGGGAACCACCGCGGCCGATATTGATCTGGCCCGCGAAACCGGGCGCACGGCTATTTTTTTTGGTTTCCAGAACCCAAGCCCGATCGAAGACGATATCGGATTGGTTGAGATCGTGCACAGCCTCGGCGCGCGGTTCATGCAGCTGACCTATAACAACCAGTCCCTGCTGGCCACGGGATGTTATGAGGCCGAGGACACCGGGATCACCCGCATGGGCCGTCAGGTGATCCGCGAGATGAACCGCGTAGGCCTGGTGGTGGACATGAGCCATTCTGCAGATCGCTCGACCATTGAAGCTGCTGAGGTGTCTGAGCGTCCCATCGCAATCACCCATGCCAACCCCTATGATTGGTCGCCCGCCCTGCGCAACAAGAAAGACGATGTGATCCGCGCGGTCACCGAAGGCGGCGGGATGCTGGGATTTTCTCTTTATCCGCACCACCTGAAAGACAAATCCGACTGCTCATTGCAAAGCTTTTGCGAAATGATCGCCCGCGCAGCCGAGCGATATGGCGTCCAACACCTGGGGATTGGCTCGGATCTCTGCCAGGATCAACCTGATAGTATCGTTGAATGGATGCGCACGGGCCGCTGGACCAAAGAGATCGACTATGGCGAAGGATCTGCCACTGCCCCGGGGTTTCCCGAAATGCCCGGTTGGTTTCGCGACAACCGCGATTTTGGTAACATCGAAGCCGGGTTGCGGGAAGTTGGTATGAATGACGATGAGGTTGGCGGTATCATGGGGGGTAACTGGTATCGCTTCTTTTCGGACAACTTCGGAAAGGTCCCTGGATGAAGACGAACGCGGCTGATACCCGGCGGCGTTCCCCGAACACCGTCATGCGCCTCAAACGGCTTGGGTCGCTGCATCAATGCAGGCTCAGCTTCATGCGGGTTCTGATGCGTTGTATGGCCCGCGAAAGCTGGCAATTCACCCGCCCCCTGTTTGACATCGACGACAATGGCGTGGGCCGGGCAGTTTACACTGCGACTGGCCCGGAACGTTCCTATTCGCTCATTGCTTTTGCGCATGACCTTCAGGCAGATCAAAGATCCGACAGGGTTATCGCCGAAGCCTGGGATGCAACGTTCACCCTCTTTGACGGCATCCCCACCGCAGAGGATATTGACCGCCTTTCGCAAAACGTCCCTCTTCAGGAAGCGGGGCGGATACAGGAAACCGAGTTGTCGCTGTCGCGGGCAAACCGGTCTGTCCGGCTGTGGGAGCATGTCGTGGCAGCCTTGGCGTCGGGACGTCAGCCAGACGTCAGCAAGATCGATGCGGTCGGGTATCTGATGCGGACGACCGCGGTCTACGGGTCCGGGAAATTCGGCGCTGCTGATCGCGAAAAAATCGCCGACCGCCCAGAGCTTTCGGTGCCCTTCCAGGCAGAAATGCTGTCGGTTTATCTGACCCGCGTTTTCGTGCGTGATCTGGTGCAACATATGGCCCGAGTGAAGGGCGGCCCCGAAGCGGTGGTGTTGCACCCGGAGATTGCCCAGCGTCTGGGGATCGGGAATTCCACCGGGTTGGGAATGGCACCCTATATCGTCAATCACCCGGTTCTTTTCAACAACTGGATCATGGCCCGCGAAGAGGCAATTGCACGGGTCTGTGCGCTGGATACGGCGAGCGCGGAGGAGGCCACCACATTCCGGACAATCCTTCAACGCAGCGAAGGCTCAATCGCGGTGTGGCATTCGGATCATCCCGCGCAAATCGGGAAACTCGCAGCGCTTAGACAGGATATCGCGGCGCTCAACGAATATCTTGCCGGAGATGATTTGCGCAGCCATGCGCCCTGGGCGCGGCTATGCGCCTGGGCGGCGGAAAATCTGAGTGAAGAGGGGCAGGAACTGGTCGCCTCGCTGATCCTGGAACCTTATCCCGATCTGGTGGACGGTCTGGCCCATTGTATGTCGGACAGTAACGCCGACGCGTTTCGGATCGATGGGTCGATGCCAGTCGCGGAGGTGAAGAAGCTCATCGCAAGTGCGTTTGACTGGGCGCTGGAAAAAGACTGGACCGCGCCGGAAAACTGCGCGCGCGCCTGGTACGTTTCCGAAGAAAAACTGGAGCCAAGACTGGGCGAGCGGTTTGACGAACCAATTGAGGAATATGAACAGCCTCTGGCACCCGCGCGTGACGCCGCTGCGGCTTCGGCTGCACTGGAGGGCTGGGCGTCTGAGAGTCCCATCGCCGATTTTCTGCTGCGCCATCCAGAACACCGGCATACGGTGCGCCGGGCCCAGATGAGCCGTGTCGCACCTTATGGTGAAATCCGTGACAATACGATCAGTGACAAGGTTCTGCCGATTGACATGCTGCGCGCCAAGCTTTCGTTTTTCGGGGCGACGCATTTTGATCCCCGATCAGATCGGTGGGTCCGCATTTGCATGTATGCCGGTGCGCCTTATCCCGAAGCGCTGACCACTGAAAACTGCGACCTCTGGGTTTATCCGGAGCTTGTATCGTGAACCTCTCGCTTAACGAGGTTGAGGCGACTGCGCGAAAGGCTGCGCGAGGTGCGGGCTATCCCTGGGGCCTCGCGGAAGAAGCGGGCAAGGCGACGCGCTGGCTTTGCGCGCAAGGTCTTGAGGGATGTGCTGTTCTCGCCCGTCTGCTGGCCCGCGTTGATGGGGCAACGATCTCTGACTTGTCGCCGAAAGTTGATGAGCTGATATGGCAGGCTCCGGGACCACACCTGTGTCCGTTGGTGACAGGGGCCGCGCTCTCGGACCGAGTGAGCCAGTTCGACCACGGGGCTTTCAGAACAGGTCCGATTGCCGAGCCGTGCCTGTTGTTTCCGTTTGTTTCTTATCTTGCCCGGAAAGTGGAACGCGTCGTCGAGATCGAGTGGCGGGGGGGCGGCGCTATTTTTGACGCAGGCCAGATGGGGCTGACCGGCGCGACCAGCGATTTTGCGGATCAGGTCGCGATCCGCTTTGGCGGAACTTTGAGGTCGCCTCAGGCGCGCTGCACCAGAGCTGATCCGGGGAGTTCCGCGTGGGACACACTTTTGGCATTCGCTCACCGAACCTATGCACCGGCGACCGAAGAGAGCCGCCTAAAAGGCGCAGGCGCAGAGATGGGCGGTTCCGAATGAGCGGGCCGAGCCAGAAACCATGAGGTAAGTACAAGGCCCGCCGGGCCTTGCATAAAAATTGCGCATGAATGGCTGAGACAAAGCCAAGCCGCGCGTGCTTCAAATTTTAGGGAGGAAGCAAATGTCCGTCAAACCACCATTCACGGATCTGGAGATCAACAGATCAACGCAGGGCTTTTACGAGGGGCACAGCCTCGAAATCGCTCTGCTCAGCAAGGCGATCATGATCGGCCTGGTCATTTGGGCGTTGGTGTCACCCGCCAATGCCAATGGCGTTCTCGGTAGCCTGAATTGGCAAATCCTCGAAGGCTTCAACAGTTTCTATATCATCATCGTAGGTTTTTTTGCGTTCTTCCTTTTTGTGGTCGCCGCCTTGCCGCAGACCGGAAAACGGGTGATGGGACGCCCGGGTGCTGGCAAGGAATTCTCGAATTTCTCATGGTTCTCGATGATGTTCGGCGCCGGTCTGGGTGTCGGGCTGATGGTGTTTGCGACAGCCGAACCGCTGGGTTTGTGGGGCTCCAATCCCATAGTTGTGGCCGGGGACGTCGCGCCCAACAGCCAGGAAGCGCTGCAATCAGCCTATCGCTACACGTTTGCCCATTACGGTTTCCATGCTTGGGCGATCTATGTGGTGACGGGCCTCTCCTTGGCCTATTACGCCTATACCCGCGACATGCCCTTGACGATCCGAACCGCGCTGACGCCGCTCTTTGGTGGCCTGATGAACGGGATTCTGGGTCATATCGTGGATGTGCTGGGCGTGGTCGCGACGATCCTTGGTGTATCGGTTACAATCGGATTTGGAATCTCACAATTCATCGACGGCATGTATGCCATTACGGGCATGGAATGGATGATGAATATGACGGGTGACGCGCCGACCCCGGGGACTGTTGGTTTGATTGCGGGGCTGATCGTGATCATGAGCCTGTCAATCATCTCGGCGGTTTCAGGTGTGGGGCGCGGGGTCAAATATCTGTCGAACCTGAACCTGGTGCTGTCCCTGATACTGCTCTTCACCTTTGTCCTTTTTGGTTCTTTCCTCTTCGCGATGACAACCTATGCCACGGCGCTGGTCGACTATATCCTGAACTTTGTATCGCTTAGTTTCGGTGCCTATGGCCCCCAATCGCCCGACCAGTTTACCGCGGCACTTTCTGCCGAGGCAGCGCCCTTTGCGGATGCGCTGCGCGCGGGGGCCACAAATGCCTGGGGGTCGTTTGACGGGTTCCGGTCCGGCCTGGAAGGGGAAGCTGCCAATCTCTCAGAAGATGCGCTCAAAGCGGCCTACGCGGCGGGTGAGCCAGGTCGCCAGTTTGGCTGGCAGGCAGGTTGGACAACTTTCTATTGGGCCTGGTGGATTGCGTTTTCGCCATTCGTTGGCCTTTTCCTCGCGCGCATTTCGCGGGGTCGCACGGTGCGCGAGTTCATCATCGGATGTGTCGTGGCACCGGCACTGGTCTGCTTTGCCTGGATGACGATTCTGGGCGGTACAGCGATTGATCTTGAACTGACAGGTGGTGCAGAGGGCGCAATCATCGGCGCCTCCAACACCGCAAAGCTCTTTGTCACGCTGGGCGAAATGATCTCAGGCGGGTTTCTGTCCGCCATCACGATCATGTGCGTCGTTCTGATCATGACCTTTCTTGTGACCTCGGCAGACTCGGGGATCCTGGTGATGAACACCATCATGTCAGGGGGGGACCAGGAAGTCGGCAACAAGCACAAGATCGTCTGGGGCGTTATCCTGACGGCGGTGATCGGGACCCTGCTGGTGGCCGGCAAATCTGGTGGCGCGGACCCGATGGAGGCGTTGCGCAATGCCATGATCATCGGGGCACTGCCCTTCACCATGGTGATGGGGCTGATGTGCATTGCGCTTGCAAAGGCTATGTATCGCGATGGTCTGAGGTCAAAGTCAGGTGACTTGGCCACAGAGCCAGCAGAATGAAAGATTGCGTCGGGCTGGATTGCCTGCCCGGCGCTTCCCACTAGTTGGTCGACCACCAGCAATTGTCTTGGCTTGGTCAGTCGCCCAAAGGCTGCGGGCCAGTTCGCCCATGATAGGCGGTCAGGGACGCCCTGATCCTCCGCAGGTTTTCAAGTGTTTCCGCTGACATCTCCTGAGCGACCGACATGGCAAGCGCATCAATCAGCGTAAGATGCGCATAGCGCGAGGCAGTTGGTTTGTAGATGTCGCTGTCTTCGGGAATATCGACGGCGATCTGGATGTTGGTCACTGCCGCCAACCGCGTATCTGGTTTGGTGATACAGATTGTTGTGGCACCATACCCCCGGGCGATTTCGGCGGCACCTACGATTGCATCTGCCTCCCCGCTCGCGGATATGAGAAACAGAACATCATCGCGGGTAAGGGTCGCTGCTCTCATTTGCAAAAGATAGCTGTCACTGGTGGCGAAGGACGGAAAGCCAAGGCGAAAAAATCGATTTGCCGCGTCATGAGCAACCATCGAAGAGCCGCCGCCAATCCCGGCGAACAACAGGTGCCTTGTGATCAGCAGCGCATTTTTCGCAGCGTTGAGCGCCTGGGTGTCAACCTGCTGGCGCATGGCATTTGTCGTCGCCAACAGGGCACCCAGAACTTGATTTAAGGCGGCGCTACTGCCCAAGGCTGACTGTTCTGCGCCTGCGGACAAATACTGCATGCTAACCGCCAGGTTCTGGACCAGCCGGAGCTTGAACTCCCGGAAGCCGTCACACCCAAGCGAGCGGCAGAATCGGACAACGGTCGGCTTGCTGACACCACAGCGTTCGGCCAAGTCACCAATTGTGATGGCGCTGATGTCTTCAAGGTTCTGCTTCACATAGTCAGCGACCTTTTGTTCCTGAGCCGCGAGGCTGCCGTCATGCAGGTGCAGCGCCGAGATGACATCCACAACACCCTTGCGGCCTTTTTTGGGTGGCAGATCAGCGGGTTGGAGTTCGGGCGTGTCGTCGGACAATTTTTTGGCCTCATGGATGTGATCTGTGTAATTGAGTTACATATTGGGCGGGCCATACACAATGGAATGCGCCGTTTTAATCCGCTACGTACCCTCTTATGTAACTGGATAACATATATTGGTTGATTTTGTGGAATTTTGACCCCACTATGTAACTTAGTTACAGATTCTGCAAAAAGGGGGGCGGGAAATGCGCAGCTGGGCGGTCACAGCCAGTGCAAAGCTCAACACAGTGGTCGAGGCTATCGCCGCTGGCTTGATGCTGGCGCTTGTGCTCGATGTCTGGCTTGGCGTTGTCGACCGCTACTATTTTCACTGGCAATTACCCTGGCCAGAGGCTTTGGCAAGGTATCTGATGATCTGGGCGGCGATGCTTGCGGTATCTTCAGGCGTGGCGCGCCGAAATCACATCGGCCTCACGTCCTTCATAATGGTTTTGCCATATCGTCTCAGACGTGCCGCTCTGATCTGTATGGACGTCCTGACACTTGCACTGTTTTTATACGTGGCATGGTTCGGGGTCGGTTTCGCTTTTGGCGGTGCCACGCGTCATGCGATGATTTTCGGCGCCAGCCTCGCCCCCTTTTATGCCGCTATTCCCGTCGCTGCCGCTTTGTCCTCGATCCAGCTTGTACTGGTGCTTTTGCGGGACCTCGGCACGCATATCGATGATCCGCCTTTCGAAGTGCCGCAGGAGGAAGCAACATGATCGTTGCCCTTACTTTTGTGCTGCTCATCGTGCTGGGGATGCCGATCGGTTTTGCAATCGGGTTTGCTGGCGTTGTCGGCCTGATCGACATGGGTGGCACCCAATTTCTGGCCATTGGGCCAAGTAAGATCTTCAATGGGCTCAATATTTTCCCGTTTCTGGCAATGCCGTTTTTCATTCTTGCCGGCGAGATCATGAACGATATCGGTATTACCAGCCGGTTGGTCAAACTGGCGCAGGTTCTGGTCGGGCGATTTCGCGGCGGTCTGGCGCATACCAACATGCTGGCATCGGTTTTCTTTGCGGGTCTGACGGGATCAGCGACAGCCGATGCTGCGGCTTTCGGACGGACGTTGGTCCCCGCGATGGTCAAGGAAGGGTACAGTCGCGACTATGCCTGCGCGGTTACGGCTGCAGGCTCGATCATTGGCCCAACCATTCCGCCGTCAGGTCTGATGGTGGTTTACGGCTCGCTCATGGGTGTGTCGATTGCGGGCTTGTTTGCGGCGGGTGTTCTGCCCGGGTTGGTGATTTGCCTGGTTTGCATGGCCGTCATTGCAATTGGGGGTAAACGCGAGAACCTGCCCAAAGCCCTGCGCGGGGCGACACTCGGCGAGATCTGGCAGACATTCCTGTCTTCGCTCACAGCCCTCGCCATGCCGGTCATCATCCTCGGTGGCATTCTGGGAGGCATTGTTACCCCAACCGAAGCGGCATCCATCGCGGTGGCATACGCGCTGGTCATCGGGGCTTTCATATACCGCACGCTCACTTTCAAGAGTTTCTACGGCATGCTGGTTCGCACGGCGCGCATCACAGGTGTGATCTTTGTCATCATCGCGTTTGCAAGCATCCTGGGCTGGTGGATGAGTTTCGAACGCATCCCGCAGCTGATCGCGGAAACCGTCCTGGGATTGTCCGACAATCGCTACGTCGTGATCGCGATCATCGTGGGGCTGCTGCTCGTTGTCGGCATGGTCATGGACATCACTGCGATTTTGATCATCCTCGCGCCTGTTTTGGTGCCGTTGACCGAGCAGGTGGGGCTTGAGCCCATTCATGCGGGGATCATTTTTGTGCTGGCGCTCAACATCTCGCTGATGACACCCCCGGTAGGGGCCTGCCTCTTCGTGCTGTCATCGGTGACCGGCGAGACGCTCGAGCGAATCTCGCTAAAACTGATGCCCTTCCTCGTGGCGGAAATAGCGATCCTCTTTGCCTTTGCCTTCTGGGATGACGCAGCCCTCTGGCTGCCCAGATTGCTTGGATTTGCCCAATAACCTCATATCAGAAACTCAACAGGAGAGAAAAAGATGAAACATATACTGACCGGGACCTTTCTAGCTGCCTCGCTCGTTGCCGGAAGTGCGCTGGCCGAGGGCGGCGTCATCAAGTTTGGCCATGACAACAAAACAGACCCTTTTGAAAACCCCGCCCATGCTTGCACGGCCGTTTTCTCAAATCTGGTGACTTCGGGGACAAATGGCAGCGTCACTGTCGAAGTGTTCGGGTCGAACCAATTGGGGTCTGCAGCGGAACATGTCCAACAGGTGCGCGATGGGTTGATCCAGGCAACGCTGACATCAACAGGTGCCTTGGCAAGCTACTACCCGCGCATTGATGTGCTGAACCTGCCCTTTGCGTTCACCGGAAATGCCGCCACATATCCGGTTTTTGATGGTGCCTTCGGCAAGGCGCTGGCGGCCGACATCGAGGCGGAACTCGGGGACGTTGTGGTCTTGGGGTTCCCGGACACCGGTGGGTTCTTTGCCGTCACCAACTCGCAACGTCCAATTGCCAAGCTCGAAGATTTTGACGGTATCCGCATCCGGACCATGACGCTGCCGTCTCATCAGAAAATCGTACAGGCACTTGGTGCCGAGGCTTATCCGCTTTCGTGGGGCGAGGTCTATTCCGGCCTTCAGACCGGCGTGATCGATGGGCAGATGAACCCGGTTCCGATTATTTCCTTCGCGAATTTTGCGGAAGTTCAGCAGTACCTGACCCTCACCAACCATCTGTTTTCGCCCTATACCTTCATGATCAACCGAGCCTTTTTCGAAGGTCTTTCCGAAAGCGAGCAGGCAACAATTCGGACAGCGGCAGAAAACTGTGTCACCGCCAGCCGGGGTTTGTCGCGGATCATCGAGGCCTCTGATCGCGGTCTTGCAGGTTTGATGGACAATATTGAAGTCACAGCGTTGACTGATGAGCAGCGTGAAAAAATGGCCTCAGTGACCCAACCCGCCTTCAAATCTCATGTGGCGGAAAATCTGGATGCAACCGCCGGCGCACTGCTGGGGCAATTCGAACAGGCGGTGGCCGAAGCAAACGCATCGACTTATCTCGACTAGAACGTGTGGGCATCAGGCGGGTCTTGCCCGCCTGATCGCTGGTTTTTGACCTTACCGAACGGATGCAGGAAATGAACATGCGGATATTCTGTGCGTCGCTGGCGACCGAGACCAATACGTTCTCGCCCCTGCGCACAGATTTTTCCGATTTCGAGCAGAGTTTCTACGCGGCACCCGGTGATCATCCTCGGACACCCACGCTTTGCAGTGCAATTTTTCCGGCGCTGCGCACTCGTGCCGCGACGGATGGTTTTGACTTGGTCGAAGGGACTGCAACCTGGGCCGAGCCCGGTGGTCTGATCAACGCCGGTACTTGGCAACGACTACGGGATGAGATTCTGGATCAGGTTCGCGCTGCCATGCCATTGGATGGCGTTGTTTTGGGGCTTCACGGCGCCATGATCGCAGAAGGGTGTGTTGATTGCGAAGGCACATTGATCGAGGCGGTACGTGATATCGTGGGTAGCAAAACGATCATTGGTGTCAGTTTTGATCCCCACAGCCACCTGAGCGAAAAACGTGTGCAGAACGCGGATGTCATCACCGTATTCAAGGAATTCCCCCACACGGATTTTGTTGCTGCGGGGGAGGCTTGTGTTGATCTTACCTTGCGCGCCATTCGCAAGGAAATCACCCCTGTCCTCTCGGTCTTTGATGTCCGGATGATCGAAATCCTCCCGACAAGCCGCCACCCGATGCGCGGTTTCGTCGATAAGATGACGGCGCTCGAAAAAGCTGGTGAGGTGTTGTCGGTCTCTGCAATTCACGGGTTTATGGCGGGCGACTCCCCTGACTTGGGGGCCAAAATTGTTGTAGTGACCGATAATCAACGCGCGGACGGAGACCGGATTGCCGAAGCGCTGGGGAGGGAGCTGTTCTCATTCAGGGGGCAAACCAAACCGGAGTTCATGTCGGCAGAAGCCGCCCTTCGAAAGGCAGGCGAGGCACCCGCGGGCCCGGTGGTTGTCGCGGATGTCTGGGACAATCCCGGCGGCGGTGTTGCCGGAGATTCCACCTTGGTGTTGCAAGAGGCCATGGCGCAGAATCTGACCTCGGCGGCATTTGGGACGATTTGGGACCCGATGGCGGTGCGCCTGTGTCATGCAGCCGGAGAGGGCGCAGTGTTGGATCTGCGATTTGGCGGGAAAACGTCTGCCAAGGCGGGTGACCCCATAGATGCGCGGGTCAAAGTCATCCGCAATCAACGCGGCGCGGTTCAGAGTTTTGGCAGCTCGGTTGTGCCTCTCGGCGATTGCTCGGTGATCCGGCTGGGGGGAATTGACGTGGTACTGAATTCCAATCGAAGCCAGGCATTTTCTCCGGATCTGTTCACGAACCTTGGCATCGACATTGCTGAAAAGAAGGTTCTGGTGGTCAAATCCACCAACCATTTTCACGGCGCTTTCGCTGAAATTGCATCACAAATCATCTATGCCGCCGTCGATGGCCCCTATCCAAGTGATCCATCAACAACGCCTTATCAGCGGTTATCCCGTGCGATCTGGCCAATTTGCGACGATCCGCATCAGAAGGAACCGATATGATTTTTCCTGAAATCGACACGCCAGCAGTTCTTGTTGATCTGGACGTTGCAGAGGCGAATATCGACCGCTTTCAGGCGCATTGTGACGCTTATGGCTTGGGCCTTCGGCCGCACATCAAGACCCATAAGTTACCGATGCTCGCCAAACGCCAGATCAAGACCGGGGCCATCGGGATCACCTGTCAGAAGGTCAGTGAAGCCGAAGCAATGATTGCCGAAGGCGGGATCGAGGACGTCCTGATCACCTTCAACATTCTCGGCTCCGAAAAGCTGACCCGGTTGAAAGCCTTGGCCGAAAAGGTGCGGGTGAGCGTCGTTGCGGATAACGGTGAAACCGTGGCGGGGCTTGCGGAGGCATTTGCGCAGGCGCGTGCGCCACTGGCCGTGTTGGTTGAATGCGATACAGGGGCCGGTCGATGCGGCGTGATGACGCCTGAAGCGGCTTGTGAACTGGCGGTGCAGATCAGTGCCCAACGCGGGCTGCGTTTCGCAGGTTTGATGACATATCCGCCAATTGGAAAAGAGGCCGTAGTTCAAGACTGGTTGGTCGCCGCAAAGGCGCTTATCGAAGCCTCGGGGCTGCAGGTGGACGTGATTTCGAATGGCGGGTCGCCGGGTATGTGGGATGCGCAGAAGGTTTCCGTCGCGACGGAGTATCGCATCGGCACCTATGTCTATAATGACAGATCATTGCAGGATCGTGGTGTTTGCACCTGGGATGATTGTGCTCTGAGTGTGCTCGCAACCGTTGTGTCGGTTCCCGCCCGCGACCGCGCCGTGATTGACGCGGGGTCCAAGGTGCTGACCTCCGATTTGCTTGGGCTCGAAGGGCATGGATATGTTCTGGGTCGCCCGGACGTCAGCGTTGCGGGGTTGTCGGAGGAACATGGTGTCCTGACCGCTCAGAGCATTGACCTGACCGTGGGAGAACAAGTCAGGATTATTCCGAACCACTGTTGTGTTGTGAGCAACATGCTGGATGAAATTCAGCTGATACGGGGCGGCGAAGTGCTTGGTCCCCATCGTGTGCGTGCCCGGGGTCAGGTCTGGTGATCCTCCTGTTCCGACCAGAGAAGCAGGATATTCGGGTCCATCACTACACAACATCGGAATTCAATAACGAACCAGAAGGGAAGCAATTTCATGAGCAGCCGAAAAATCGAACGCCTTGGAGATGACAGAACCGGGGCAGGGGGGCAGGCTCTGCCCTTTGCACCAGCCGTGCGGGCGGGCGATTTCGTCTTCATTTCCGGCCAGGTGGCGATGAACGAGAACGGCGAGATCGAGGCGGGGGGCATCGAGAGCCAAACCCGAAAGACCATGGAGAACCTGATCGCGGCATTGGCATTGGCCGATTGTACGTTGGATGATATCGCCAAGGTCGGTGTCTGGCTGGATGACCCGCGTGATTTCTGGACCTTCAACCGGGTCTATGCCAGCTATTTTCCCAATGGCGGGCCCGCGCGATCCACCGTTCGCTCGCAGATCATGGTCGATGCGAAAGTCGAGATAGATGCAGTGGTTTATAAACCTCTCGATGGCGGGTAAGCCCTGACAGCGAGTTTTCCCGCGGGTTTGGTTGCTAATGCGCAAAATACTGTCTGCCTTGCATTCACCGGCCATTCTGCTAGCACCGGCGCAAGACGAATAGGCGAGGCAGAGATGAACGATCTCAAGCAAAAGTATTTGGGCCAGATAGCCGATGCAGCAGACGAGAATGCGCTGGAAGCGATCCGTTTGGCGGCTGTTGGCAAGAAGGGCGAAGTGGCTCTGAAAATGCGAGAGCTCGGCAAGATGACCCCGGAAGAACGGCAGGTCGCGGGGCCTGCGCTGAATGCCCTGAAGGACGAGATCAATTCTGCGCTGGCGGCGAAAAAAGCAGGTTTGGCCGATGCAGCTTTGGATGCGCGTCTGCGGGAGGAATGGCTGGATGTCACCTTGCCGGCGCGAGGGCGACGTCAGGGGACAATCCATCCGATCTCTCAAGTGAGCGAAGAGGTCACCGCAATTTTTGCCGAGATGGGCTTTTCCGTTGCCGAAGGCCCGCGCATTGACACCGATTGGTATAACTTCGATGCGCTGAATATTCCCGGCCACCATCCGGCGCGCGCCGAAATGGATACTTTCTACATGCACCGTGCGGAAGGCGACAACCGCCCGCCACATGTTTTGCGCACCCACACCTCGCCCGTACAGATACGGTCGATGGAGGCGATGGGCGCGCCTTTGCGGATCATCTGTCCGGGGGGAGTGTACCGCGCTGACTATGATCAGACGCACACACCGATGTTCCATCAGGTCGAAGGTCTGGCCATCGACAAAGACATCTCCATGGCGCATCTGAAATGGGTGCTGGAAGAGTTCGTCAAATCCTATTTCGAGGTGGATGGTGTCGACCTGCGCTTCAGGGCATCCCATTTCCCCTTCACCGAACCATCGGCGGAGGTCGACATCCGCTGTTCCTGGGAAGGCGGCACGCTGAAGGTCGGCGAAGGCGACGATTGGCTGGAAATTCTGGGCTCGGGCATGGTGCATCCGAATGTGTTGAAGGCCGGTGGCATCGATCCGGAGGCCTGGCAGGGCTTCGCCTTTGGCATGGGGATCGACCGGATTGCCATGCTGAAATACGGCGTTCCCGACTTGCGTGCCTTTTTCGATTCCGATCTGCGCTGGCTTCGTCACTACGGGTTCTCCGCGCTCGACCAGCCAAACCTTCATGGTGGGCTAAGCCGCTAAATTTCCGCCATCACGGGTGCTTACACGGAAGTGATGTGACACCCGGTTCGGCGTGGGTAAAGTGCGCGCATGATCTATCGTTTCATTTTCACCGCTTGTTTGCTTTTCTGCGCCCAAGTTGCGGCTGCGATGGGTCCCTCGAACAGGGACTGCATCGGTCAGACCCCGTGCGTTTTGGGGGATCGCAGTTACCACGTTTTGCCACCCGACGATTGGGATGGTGTCTCGCCTTTGCCGGTGATGCTGCATTTTCACGGCTGGCAACGTCAGGGCACGCTGATCGTGCAGCACCAGCGGATTTCCGGCGCCACGCGCCGACGTGGTGTTCTGCTGGTTGCCCCCAACGGCTTGGGGCGCAGTTGGGATTTCTGGCATGCGGGCACGGATGACGTGGATTTTGCGCGCTCGGTTCTGGATGATGTCAGGAAAAACTATCCGATCATCGAAGATCAGATTTTTGTCTCGGGATATTCCTGGGGTAGTAACATGGCCTGGAGGTTTGTCTGCGAAGACGGTGCGGACGTGGCCGCATTGCTGGCCATTTCGGGCACCCTGCGTCAGACCGAAGATTGCACCACTGCGCCGCGCGAAGTGCGGCAGGTCTATGGTCTGAACGATCAGGTGCTTGATTATCCTTATGGGCCCCAAGGTGAAGAAGATTACCCGGTCTATCTGTGGCGCGAAAAATTCGATTGTGCGGAAGGGGTCGCCAACGGGCCGTGGAATGCGCGCGATTTCCTGACCTTTCAGCGTATCGTCTGGGAGAATTGTGAAACCGGGCGGGTCAGTCTGGATATTCACCCCGGCGGGCATTTCATTCCGCATGGCTGGATCGCCCGGCAATTGGACGAAATTCTGGGTCTGCCGAACTCCTATCCCTGAACGAAGAGTTGGCTTTCCCCTCTGATCTCTTTGGGCTATCAGGGCGCGACGCAAACCTGACGCCGGTGACCTGATGAAATTCACACTCTCCTGGTTGAAAGACCACCTGGACACAAACGCAAGCCTGGACGAAATCGTCTATGCGCTGACAGACCTCGGACTGGAGGTTGAGGGCGTCGAAGATCGCGGCGCGCGCCTGCGTGACTTTACAATTGGCTACGTGCAATCCGCGGAAAAGCACCCCGATGCCGACCGCCTGCGGGTGTGCCAGGTAGAGACCGACGAAGGCGTCAAGCAGATCATCTGTGGCGCGCCCAATGCGCGCGAAGGGATCACCGTGGTTGTGGCCAAGCCGGGGGTCTATGTGCCGGGCATCGACACCACCATCGGTGTGGGCAAAATTCGCGGGATCGAAAGCTTCGGCATGATGGCCTCCGAACGGGAGATGGAGCTTAGCGAGGAACACGACGGGATCATTGAATTGCCCTCCGGCGAGGTGGGACAATCTTTCGTGGATTGGCTGGCGCAAAACGATCCGGCCAAGGTTGATCCGGTCATTGAAATCGCAATCACGCCGAACCGTCCGGACGCGCTGGGCGTACGTGGCATCGCGCGTGACCTTGCGGCCCGTGGGCTCGGAAAACTGAAAAAACGCGATGTCGACGCGGTCGAAGGGACATTCCCGTGCCCTGTCACCGTGACCATCGAAGGTGACACGTTGGCGCAATGCCCGGTGTTTTACGGTCGGTTGATCCGTGGCGTCAAGAACGGCCCATCGCCCGCGTGGTTGCAGGACGCGTTGCGCGCAATCGGGCTGCGTCCGATCTCTTTCCTCGTGGATGTCACGAACTTCTTCACCTACGACCGGAACCGTCCCTTGCACGTCTTCGATGCCGACAAGATCGCGGGGAATGCCCTGCGTGTGCATCGCGCCAAAGGTGGCGAAACCCTGATGGGTCTTGACGAAAAGGAATATACCTTCACCGAAGGCATGACCTTGATTTCCGACGCAGATGGTGTGGAAAGCATTGGCGGCGTGATGGGCGGGTTGGCGTCCGGATGCACCGAAGAGACGACCAACGTCTTCATCGAGGCGGCGTATTTCGACCCCGTGCGCACCGCCTATACCGGGCGCGCGCTCAAGATCAATTCGGATGCGCGGTATCGGTTTGAGCGTGGCATCGACCCGGCCTGGACGCCTTATGGTATTGAACATGCGACGCGGATGATCCTGGATCATGCGGGCGGCGAGCCATCGGAAGTGATTGTCGCGGGCAAAATTCCGGATTGGGACCGCGCCTTCAAGCTGGATGCCGCTCGGGTGCAATCGCTGGTGGGCATGGATATTCCGGAAAGCGAACAGCGCCAGACGCTGACGTCACTGGGGTTTGTTCTCGAAGGCAATTTGGCCCATGTCCCAAGCTGGCGGCCGGATGTTCAGGGAGAAGCGGATCTGGTGGAGGAAGTCGCCCGGATTGCTTCGCTGACAAAGCTGAAGGGCAAACCACTGCCCCGGCTGAACGACGGGGTGCCCAAGCCGATCCTTCTGCCCTTGCAGCGCCGCGAAGTGATTGCACGACGCACCTGCGCAGCACTCGGTTACAACGAATGCGTGACCTACAGTTTCATTGATGAACCCTCCGCCAGACTCTTTGGTGGCGGGCAGGATGCCACACGTCTGGAAAACCCGATCAGCAGCGACATGAGCCACATGCGGCCCGCGCTTTTGCCCGGGCTTTTGCAGGCCGCGGCCCGCAATCAGGCGCGTGGCTTCAACGATCTGGCGCTGTTCGAGGTAGGCCCTGCATTCCACGGTGGAGAACCCGGCGAGCAGCATCTTCTCATCAGTGGCTTGCTGGTCGGGCGGACTGGTCCAAAGGATGTGCACGGGGCGTCGCGCGGCGTTGATGTCTACGACGTCAAGGCCGACGCCGAAGCGATTTTGGCGGCCATCGGCGCACCGGCAAAAACCCAGATTCTACGCGGTGCGGCGGAGTGGTGGCACCCGGGACGTCATGGAAAAATCTGCCTGGGACCGAAGAAAGTGCTTGGTATCTTTGGTGAGGTTCATCCGCGTGTGCTGGCGGCCATGGATGTGAAAGGCCCGGCAATGGCCTTTACGCTCTGGCCCGCCGAAGTGCCGATGCCACGCAAATCCGGTGCATCGCGCGGAGCGTTGAACATCAGCGATTTGCAGGCGGTGGAGCGTGATTTCGCTTTCGTTGTGGATGCGAGTGTTGACGCTCTGACGTTGGTCAACGCCGCCATGGGTGCGGACAAAGCGCTGATCGAAGATGTGCGGATCTTTGACGAGTTCATTGGTGGCAGTCTTGGTGAAGGCAAGAAATCTCTCGCTCTGACCGTCCGAATGCAGCCAGTTGCCGAGACGCTGAAGGACAAGGACATCGAAGCGGTCAGCGCTAAAGTTGTCGAGAAAGTCACCAAGGCAACCGGTGGAACCCTGCGCGGATAATCTGCCGCGCAAAGTTTCACGGGGTCAAAGCCATTTAACAGGGCGCCACATCTGAACCGCAGCAAAAGGAGAATAAAGTGACGTTGAAAGTTTATCTGTCCGGCGAAATTCACACTGACTGGCGAGATCAGATCATGTCCGGTGCCGAGGCGCTTGATGTGGCTTTTGACAGCCCGGTGACAGATCACGCAGCAAGTGATGATTGCGGCGTCGCAATCCTTGGTGCGGAAGACAACAAATACTGGCACGACCACAAGGGCGCGATGGTCAATGCGATCCGGACGCGTAAGGGGATCGCCGATGCCGACGTCGTAGTGGTGCGATTTGGGGACCAGTACAAGCAGTGGAATGCTGCTTTTGATGCCGGTTATGCATCCGCTTTGGGCAAGTCGCTGATCATATTACACGGCCCGGATCATGCCCACGCGCTAAAGGAAGTGGACGCGGCGGCTTTGGCTGTGGCGCAAGAACCGTCGCAGGTTGTCGAAATTCTGCGATACGTATTGACCGGCACTTTGCCGGGCTGATCGCCGCAGATATTGCGCCAAGCAGGGCGAAGTTGATCTCCGCCCTGGAGCACGTGTTACGCTGGCTCCCGTGGAGGAATCTGCAAGCCCTTCTCGACGGCGGGTCGCTCAAGGAAGCGATCCAGATAGGCCGCCACATTCTTGTGGTCATAAAATCCAACTACGTCTTTTGTCTCGTAGAAGTCCAGGGCCCGAAGCCAGGGCGCAATCGCGATGTCGGCGACCGAATAATCGCCCGCAATCCATGTTTTACCTTCCAATGCGCCATCCAGAACGCCAAGCAGGCGTTTCGCTTCATCAATATAACGCTGCTGCGGGCGCTTGTCTTCCCACTGCGACCCGGCGAATTTGGAGAAAAACCCGAGCTGTCCGAACATCGGACCCAATCCACCCATCTGAAACATGACCCATTGAATGATATGGGCTTTTTCTGTGGCATTAGATCCGATGAGTTTACCAGATTTCTCCGCGAGATAGATCAGGATGGCACCACTTTCAAAAAGGGTAAGCGGTGTGCCATCTGGCCCGTTCGGGTCGATGATCGCCGGAATCTTGTTGTTCGGATTGAGCGACAGGAACTCGGGACTTTTCACATCCGCATCTGACAATGTGACCGTGTGGGCCTCGTAAGGGATACCCATTTCTTCCAGAGCGATTGATGCCTTCACGCCATTCGGCGTTGGGAAAGAATAAAGTTGCAGGACATTTGGGTCCTTTGCAGGCCATTTGTCGTTGATACTGAAGTTTGACAGGTCGGCCATACGGCATCTCCTTTTTTGCGTTGAGGGTAAGACATAGGCGGATTTCCCCGTAAAAACAGGCTCGCCTGCGCGCAACAATGTGTTAACTAACGCACAGAGGGCCAAAGCAATCAGAAAGAGCCCCGGATCAGACAGTGTGAGGGACAATTATGATCAACGAATTCAAGGATTTCATCGCCAAGGGCAATGTCATGGACATGGCTGTGGGTATCATCATCGGTGCGGCATTTACGGCGATTGTGACCTCGCTTGTGGGCGATCTGATCAACCCCATCATCGCGCTTTTCACCGGTGGGATTGATTTCTCGGGGTGGTTCTACGTGATGGGAGAAGAAAGCTTCCCCTCCATTGAGGCTGCCACCGAAGCAGGGGTGCCGGTGTTTGCCGTCGGCAAGTTTGTCATGGCGATCATGAACTTCCTGATTGTCGCTTTTGTGGTGTTTTTGCTGGTCAAGATGGTCAATCGGATCAAGGAAGCTGCGGAAGAAGAGAAAGAAGCGGCGCCCGAAGAGCCAAAGGGACCGTCCGAATTGGACGTCCTTCTGGAAATTCGTGATGCGTTGAAAAAAGGCTGATCCTAAGCCTGAGATCACGATGTAATGCCCGCTTCCGATGGAGGCGGGCTTTTTCCTATTAGAGCAATGCGATCAGCGTTTCTGCACCTTTGGTGCGCAGCGCATGGGTCTCGATCAGGTCTGGATCATCAATCCATGCTTGTGCGGCGCCTCGGTCAGGAAATGTCAGGATCGCGACGCCGTCTGGCAGGGCCTGGTCACCTTCCAGCCTGAGCAATTCTGTAGAGGCTTGCAAAATTGCACCTCCATGGCGCGCCAGCGCTGCGCTTGCTTTTTCGCGATAGGCAGCAAGGGCAGCGGGGTCTTTCATCTTCAACGTTGCTACAGCATGTGCGGTCATCAGGTGTCCTACTCTGTTGATTGTCAGGCCTCACAAATAAGTGTCGGCCAGATGTGCGAAAATACCTCAACTCTGCATGTCCTATGTGCGATAATGATCATCATGTTGGATTGGGATGATTTGAAATACGTGCTGGAGACCGTGCGCCATGGTGGACTGAGTGGAGCCGCCCGGGCGTTAAAGGTGAACCACGCGACGGTTTCACGACGGATTGCGTCAGCAGAACGCGCGATGGGTGCGAGAATGTTTGACAGGGCACCAGGTGGATACCGACCTACAGAAGCGGGTCTGGAAGCCGCGCGAATGGCCGAACGTATGGAAACGGCCAGCCATGATTTAAGCCGCAGCCTGAGCGCCCGGGATCAGCAATTGAGCGGGGCGTTGACGATCACAGCACCGCAATTGCTGGTGGAACGTCTTTTGGCACCCATTCTGCGGGATTTTAAGGCGCAATATCCGGCAATTGAGCTAAGGATCATTGCAGCCAACCGCCAGCTCAATCTTGCAGCGCATGAAGCCGATGTGGCTTTTCGCATCTCGGATACGCCAGGTGATACGCTGGTAGGCCGTCGCGTTACCGAGCAATCTGCAGCCGTTTACGTGGGTAAAGAGCAGGCTGAACGGCTTCGTTGTGACCCGCAGTTACCGCTGGATTGGATCCGCTTCGCGCATTGGCCGGGGCCGCCGGCGGCTCTCAAAGAAGCTTGGCCGGAACGGCGTATAACACTGACCGTCGACGATATGTACGCGGCGCTGGCGGGCGTGCGCGCAAATATTGGGGCCACGCGGATGCCGTGCTTCATTGGCGACGTGGAACCCGGCATACAAAGGCTCGCGCGGGTGCCATTGCTCCCCTATCGGCCCATCTGGGTATTGACCCATGCTGACCTGCGCGGCACCCGTAAAGTCACGACATTTACCGAATTTGCGGCATTACGTATTAATGCGATGCGCCCCCTTTTCGAGGGACGCACGCCCGCAGAGGGTTCTAGTTTTTGATGGCTACGCTGGGCGAGATGACGTCGATCCCCAGCGCTTTTCCAACGGCATAATAGGTGAGTTGGCCACCGTGAACGTTCAGGCCGTTCATGAGGTGCGGATCGTCGGTGCAGGCTTGGCGCCACCCCTTGTCGGCCAACGCCAGCATGAAAGGCATCGTCGCGTTGCCAAGCGCAATCGTAGACGTGCGTGCAACGGCGCCGGGCATATTGGCGACGCAGTAGTGCATGATACCGTCCACGTTATAGACAGGGTCTTGATGGGTCGTCGCCTTCGAGGTTTCAAAGCATCCGCCCTGATCAATTGCAACGTCAACAAGAGCGGCACCTGGCTTTAATTCGGCGAGCTGGGCGCGACTGATCAGCTTGGGCGCCGCTGCACCTGGTATCAGAACCGCACCGATGATCATATCTGCTTCGCGGGCCAGTTCGATCGTGTTCCCCGCAGAGGCATAGCTGGTTTTGAATGTGCCTCCAAAGACATCGTCAAGGTATCTCAGTCGGGGCAAAGACCGATCCAGCACGGTCACATCCGCGCCCATGCCGGCTGCGATCTTGGCGGCGTGAGTGCCGACAACACCGCCCCCGATGACAACAACACGCGCTGGTCCCACACCAGGCACGCCGCCCATCAGGACACCGCGGCCTCCATTGGCTTTTTGCAACGTCCAGGCACCAACTTGCGGAGCCAGGCGACCGGCGACTTCGGACATCGGCGCGAGAAGGGGCAGGCCGCCACGATCATCCGTGACGGTTTCATAGGCGATGCACGTGGCGCCGGACGCGATGAGATCATGTGTTTGATCGGGGTCTGGTGCCAGATGCAGATAAGTGAAAAGCAACTGCCCGTCGCGCAGCATTTTGCGTTCGCCAGCCTGGGGTTCCTTGACCTTGACGATCATATCTGCGGTTGCAAAGATTTCTTCGGCCGTTTCGATGACCCGTGCGCCAGCAGTCACATAGGCCTCATCTTCAAACCCGGCACCGGCACCCGCGCCGCTTTGGATGAGAACGTCGTGTCCGTGGTTCGCCGCCTCTTGGGCCGCATTTGGCGTCATGCCGACGCGGAATTCCTGAGGTTTGATCTCTTTTGGGCAACCGATGATCATCGGGGTCTCCTCCGCATATAATTGCCGGTATGGTACGGTATGCAAAATGCAATGTAGCACCAAAGGTTGCTCGCGTTAGCGCTAGTTCTGTGAATATACTGGCGCAAATAGAGGGATTATTCGGAGAATCTTGCGAAAATGAGCTTGGATGCAACAGATAGACGTATCATGAAAGCACTTCAGCGCAAGGGGCGTATGCCAAATGCCGAGCTGAGCGAGATGGTCAATCTGTCTGCCTCCGCGTGCCATCGTCGCGTGCAGCGGCTTGAAAAAGACGGTTATATCCGAGACTACGTGGCGTTGTTGGATGCGCGCAAGATGGGCGTTGCTACCACTGTCTTTGTCGAGATTACGTTGCAGGGTCAGGCGGATGAGGTTCTGGATGCATTTGAAAAGGCGGTCAGCCGTATCCCGGACGTATTGGAGTGTCATCTGATGGCGGGCACCGCTGATTATCTGCTAAAAGTTGTCGCTGAAAATACGGAGGATTTCGCCCGCATTCATCGACAACATCTGGCGCGTTTACCGGGGGTCGCGCAGATGCAATCGAGTTTCGCCTTGCGGACAGTATTTAAAACCACGGCTCTGCCTGTCTGACGTTTGCCGCACAGGCTGCATGGAGAACCACAGTGATGAGATGCGCGGTTGCCATTTTCTGACCATCCTCACGCCTGTTGTTGAAAATTGTGGTCAATAACCGAAGCTAGCTGGATCAGCTGCGACGGGCAAATCAGGCCGCAGATGTTTTGCCGAGTTGCCCGACCGTGACGGCCTCAAGTGCCTTTTCCGCGGGCATCGGTTTGCCAAAAAGAAAACCTTGATATTGATCGCAATCCAGTTCCCTCAACATTTCCGTGTGATCGTGGCTTTCGACACCTTCGATTGTCACTTGCATGCCCATCTTGTGGCCGAGGGTAACGATGGTTTCGATGATTTCGCGATACTTGGTGCTGTCGAATTCGAAACCTTCCAGGAAAACCCGATCAATTTTCAATTTGTCGAAGTCGTACTTCCACAGGTACCCGAGACTGGAATATCCTGTGCCAAAATCATCCATCGCTATGGAGATTCCGATGCGTTTCAGTCCCACCAATTGAGCCGAGACACGTTCTTCATCTGCCATCAGCAAGCTTTCTGTCACTTCCAGTTCCAGACGTGAGGCTGGGAAGTCCTGCCGCGTCAACACGTCTTCAATTTCCGATACCAGATCGCCGCGTTGGAACTGGGCTGGTGACAGATTGACCGACAGAAAGATGTGATCGGGCCATGATTTGGCCGCGACAATTGCGCGTTCCAATGTTTGTATTCCGATGGCCTGAATCATGCCGGTTTCCTCTGCGATCGGAATAAATTCTGTTGGCGATATCGGGGTGCCTTGGGCGTCATTCAGCCTGAGCAGGGCTTCAAATCCAACAATAGAGGCATCCGCGGGATTGGAGAGCGGTTGGAAATGGATATCGAATTCATCGTTTTGCAACGCCTCACGCATCCTCGCCTCGACTGCGCAGCGCCGTATCATGGCGGTGTCAAGCTCGTGGAAATAGAATTGCATATTGTTTCGGCCGTTTGTTTTCGCGTGATATAGGGCGAGGTCCGCCGCGTGGAGCGCCTCGGGTCCGGATTCCGTTACATCTGCAAGGTGAGACCCTATGCTGATGCTGCCTTGTATTGTCGTTCCTTTGTATTCGAATGGTTTGGAGGCTTCCTCCAAGATGCGCTCACCGATCGACGTCAGAAGCTCAGCGGTAGCATCCGGGAAGGCAATGACAAATTCGTCCCCTCCCATGCGGCCCACAAGATCGGTGCCGCGTACATTGTTGATCAGAATGGAGGCGATGTGTTTGAGATAAGCGTCGCCAAATTCATGCCCATTGGAATCATTGATGTTTTTGAATTTGTCGACGTCCATGAAAAAGACACCTATCACCTTGCTTTTTTCGCGGTCAGCAAACCGTGCTTTGCATTCGCTGCTCATGGTGTGCCGGTTCAAGGCACCGGTGAGAGCGTCAAAGCGGGACAGGTGGTTGACCCGTTTTGTTCGCGTATAAGCCTGTTCCCGCTTCATGATAAAGGCGATGGAGGGCACCAAATAGATGATGGCGGACAGAATTGGCAGGAGCAGGCCAATCCAGTCGAGAAACTTGGTGTAGAAGGCGGCTGCTTCCGATTTATCCAGGTATAGTTGAACCGCCCCGATCGCTGCGCCGCTGGGATCTTTGATGAGAACCAGCGCGTCGACAAACACGTTTACCGTACCGTTAGGGCTTTCTTTTTGAACCACATCGATACTCGATTGACCGGAGGTGACGACATTCAGCGCAGTATCATTCACAGGTTGATTGCCGCTCATGTCAAAGAGGCCGTAATCATTCGAGTAGACTGCACGCCCTTCCGCATCATAGACGATAAAGGCATAGACATTGCCAAAATTGATCGCTGAATCGATGACTGATTGCTGGCCGGCTGTCAGCGCGCCATCGCTGAGAATGCTGCCCGAACCGGTTGAGCGTGTATTGAACTCCTCAGCCCAATTCATCGCGTCCATTTCTGCCTGCTTGTTGATGGTCTCTCCGACGGCCCAGTCGATGAGAAGATGAACCCCAAGCGTGATCGCGCCTGTAAAGGCGACCAGAACGAGCAACGGAACAGCGCATTTGCGCAAAGAAGAACTTGTTTCACCATTTGTGAACAAGGTGCTGGCGTCCATGTTTTGGCTCCGACAACGACTGTTCACTCTTTTGTGAAGTAGTGTCGTTAACATGGCGTGGCTCGCCGCACGCAATAAATCGCGATTTTTATCAGCAGTTTAACGAAATGGAATTTCAGAAGTTTAAGCGGGAACGAAAGACCCCCCGCACGTTGTTACATACGAGGGGTCAATTCAGTTGCCTTGCGACGGGAAAAGCTTAGAGCATTCCTTCGCGTTGGGCTTTTTTGCGTGCCAGTTTACGGGCACGGCGGATCGCTTCAGCTTTCTCGCGCGCTTTTTTCTCGGACGGCTTCTCGAAATGCTGCTTGAGCTTCATCTCACGGAAGACACCTTCACGCTGTAGCTTTTTCTTCAGGGCACGAAGCGCCTGATCGACATTGTTGTCGCGAACACTAACCTGCATGTGGTTTTCACCACCTTTCTAAGTTGAGTTGCAAGGATTTGCAGGAAATGGGCGTATAGCAAGGACGCCCTATCTTGTCCAGTCACGAGCCGCATCATCGCAACGGAGACACCAAATGACAGTATCTTATGAGACCGCAAAGTCACAACTGCTGGAGGCAGCGCTCCTGCATGTGCCTTTCGATGGATGGTCGGAGGCGACCTTCAAGGCTGCGATTCGTGAAACTGCTACCGCCCCTGCGGTGGCACGCGCTGTCTGTCCGCGCGGCGCGATTGATCTTGCGATTGCTTTTCATCACCGCGGAGATGAGGCGATGCTGGAACGTCTCAATTCCGAAGACATGAGCGAGATGAAGTTCCGCGAGAAGATCGCCGCAGCGGTGCGGTTCCGCCTTGAAGCGGTCTCCGACAAGGAAGCTGTTCGACGCGGGACAACACTTTTTGCGCTGCCGATCTATGCAGCTGATGGGGCTAAGTTGATTTGGGGTACGGCGGACAAGATCTGGGATGCCCTGGGCGACACTTCAGATGATGTGAACTGGTACACAAAGCGTGCAACGCTTGGCGGTGTCTACTCTGCAACTGTGCTTTATTGGTTGGGCGATGACAGCCCGGAGGCTACGGCGACCTGGGAATTCCTTGACCGGCGCATCGAGGACGTGATGCAGATCGAAAAACTGAAAGCGCGCGTGCGTCAAAGCCCGGCGCTCACACGATTGATGACAGGGCCCAATTGGATTTTGAGCCACATCAAAGCGCCCGCCCGCATGCCCAATATGGACCTTCCAGGCAGTTGGACGACACCGCGCAAATGATCTGACGCAACCTGTCTTTGGTTGGCCATTCCGCATGGTCCTGCTAGGCAGGGGCAAGCAAAGAGGACCTGTTCATGACCGAGATGATGCGCGCCGTTGAGATCACCGAAGCCGGAGGCCCGGAGGTTCTGAAACTGACAGAACGCCCTGTCCCTGAGCCAGCGCATGGGCAGGTGATCATTCAAGTCGCCTGGGCGGGGGTCAATCGACCTGATGCCTTGCAACGGGCAGGGCTCTACGCGCCGCCACCCACAGCGAGTGACTTGCCGGGATTGGAAGCTTCGGGTGAGGTTGTGGCGGTGGGAGACGGCGTGTCCGGTCTTGAGATCGGCGATCAGGTCTGTGCGCTTTTGCCCGGAGGAGGGTACGCCGAATATGTGGCCACCCCTGCCGCGCATTGCCTGCCGGTGCCTAAGAATATGAACCTGCGAGAGGCGGCCTGCCTGCCGGAGACGTTTTTCACGGTGTGGTCCAATGTATTCGGTCGTGGCGGTCTGCAGGCGGGTGAGCGGTTTTTGGTGCATGGTGGATCCTCCGGCATCGGGACAACGGCAATCCAGTTGGCGCGCGCGTTTGGCGCAAGGGTGTTCACCACTGCCGGATCCGCAGAGAAGTGCGATGCCTGCGCCGCTTTGGGCGCAGAAATTGCCATCAATTACCGGGAACAGGATTTTGTGAAGATCCTGCGCGATGAAGGTGGCGCGGATTTGATCCTCGACATGGTTGGAGGGGAATACATTCCTCGCAATCTCAAAGCCCTTGCTGATGACGGACGGCTCGTCCAGATTGCCTTTCTGGGAGGGGCGAAGGTCGAAGTGAACTTTGCCACGTTGATGACCCGGCGGCTGACCATGACAGGTAGCACGCTGCGTCCGCAGAGTGATCTGGCAAAGGCGCGCATCGCGCAGGAGTTGCGTGAGGCAGTTTGGCCTCTGCTGGATACTGGCCAGGTGGCACCGGTCATGGATCAGGCCTTTGATCTGGAAGACGCCAGCAAGGCCCATGCGCGCATGGAAAGCTCGGGGCATATTGGTAAAATCGTTCTGAAAGTCAGATAATTCGCCACGCGCCAATGCTGGCCGTTCGCATTGGGACGAGGAGATAAATCTTGAGGAGACCGCGACATGGCACAAACTGTCATCATAGAACAAACCGGTGGGCCGGAAGCGATGGCCCTTGTGGACCGGGATGTCGGAGATCCTGGCCCCGGCGAAATACGTATTGCGCACAAAGCCTGCGGCCTGAACTTCATTGATGTGTATCAGCGCACGGGACTTTACCCGCTGGACTTGCCGCATGCCCTGGGGATGGAGGCGGCGGGGGTCATTGAGGCCGTTGGTGAGGGTGTTGCGCATTTGAAAATCGGTGACCGTGCCGCCTATGCGGCGATCCCACCCGGCGCTTATGCGCAGGCGCGGGTCATGCCCGCCGCCCAGGTGTGTCCGTTACCTGAGGATATTTCCTTTGAGATTGCCGCTGCAATGATGTTGAAAGGCACAACTGTCGAGTATCTGTTCCACCGCACAACGCCTCTGACCCGCGGAGATACGGTTCTCTTTCATGCCGCTGCGGGGGGTGTTGGTCTGATCGCCTGCCAGTGGGCGCGCTCCGAAGGTATCACGTTGATCGGTACCGCTGGCACGGATGAAAAATGCCAGCTCGCTTTGGAACACGGCGCGACCCATTGCATCAACTATCGTACCGAGGACTGGGTCGCACGTATTCAGGAGCTGACGGAGGGTCGCGGCGTTGATGTCGTTATGGATTCGGTTGGCGCGGATACGTTTGAGGGGTCGCTCGACAGTTTGAAACCTTTGGGCATGATGATCTCCTTTGGGAATGCGTCAGGCCCGGTGCCGCCGTTCAGCCTTTCGGTGCTCGCTCAGAAAGGGTCTCTGAAAATCACACGCCCCACGTTGTTTGCGCATTCCAATGACCACGCAACCTGCCAGGAAATGGCGCGTCACCTCTTTGACAAAGTGCAATCGGGCGAGGTCAATATCAGGATTGATCAGAGATTTCCGCTCAGTGACGTGCGCGCAGCCCATGAGGCGCTTGAGGCGAGGCAAACGACAGGAAGCACCATTCTGACGGTATGATGGGCCGCTTAGCGTATCGGCGCAAAGAGGGCGTCCTGCTGCGTGCAATCGCGAACAACATCCTGGCCGCAGGGCACGGGTTTGAGATTTTTTGACAGGCAAATCCGGGTTTCCTGAATGTGACTGTCGCGGCAGGTGATCGTGATCATGTCGGGCTCCAACAGCGGGTTTTCTTTCAGAAACGCTTCTTCCACGACTTTTGCGGGCAGCTTTACGGTTTTTTCCAACCGGCGGAAAACTTCTGGCCGAACGATGGTCTCATAGGCCTTGCGTGACAAATCGAAGTAGGCGGGTGCATCTAATCCTGAACAGCTGCCATGTTTGCGCCACTGGTGCCAGGCCAGCCCCGCCGACCCCATGATATCTGTCATTTCTGATGTCATGCGCCGGGTTGGCGGTCGGGCAATGGTCTGGCAGAATTCCGGATAGCCGCGATGGTACTGAGGCCACAGACCATGCAATATCCAACCGTAGTTGTGGCGGGCATCGCATTGATCCGACCCGCGCGCATCGCCTTCACGGGCACACCAGTTGGGCGACCAGCTCAGCGCCATCACATAATAGTCGAATTCTCCGGCCACATTTTGTTCCGCCTGAGCGGGCAGGGTCAGAAACATCCAGACGAGCATCCAGCGCATTGGGTCTTTCCTTATTCGCTTTGCCCGCCTATATAAGCCACAAGTTCCCCCACAATGGAAACCGTTCCGACCCTCCGGGACAGCCCTTTCAGGCGACGGTCGAATTGCGGGTTCCGAGATGTAGACAGGAGTACGACAATGGCAAAACCAATCATGGCAAAAGCCACCGCGGTATGGCTGGTTGATAACACGACGATCAGTTTCAAACAGATTGCTGATTTTGTCAGCATGCATGAACTGGAAGTCCAGGGTATTGCGGATGGGGATGTCGCGCAGGGCGTCAAGGGCTTTGACCCGATTGCGAATAATCAGCTGACACAAGATGAAATTGACGCAGCTCAGGAGAATCCGCTCCACAAGCTGAAGCTCAAATTCAACGCGGCGGCACAAGGCGAAGAAAAACGTCGGGGGCCGCGCTACACGCCCTTGTCAAAACGTCAGGATCGGCCAGCGTCGATCCTCTGGCTGGTGAAATTCCATCCTGAATTGAGTGATGGGCAGATCAGCAAACTGGTTGGCACCACCAAACCGACCATTCAGGCGATCCGTGAGCGGACGCATTGGAACATTTCGAACATTCAGCCGATTGATCCGGTGGCTTTGGGGCTGTGCAAACAGTCTGAGCTTGATGCGGTTGTTCAGAAGGCGGCCGCCAAGAAAGCGGCTGATGCACCGATCATGAGCGATGATGAGCGTCGCAAACTGGTCAGCACTGAGCAAAGTCTGGGCATGGAGGCAGAGCCCAAGATTCCAACGGCCATCGAGGGGCTTGAGACCTTTACCCTGTCCGGTGAGGTGGAAGAGGAAGACGACGAAGAGAAGGGTGATTTCTCTGATGCCGATAGCTTCTTCAACCTTCCGGATGGGCCGGTTGACGAGGATAGTGAAGACAGCGATCCACGCACCTGACCCATCGATGATGTTTTGAATAGAGCCCTCGGTGCCGTGTGCATCGGGGGCTTTCTTTATTGTCTGAGCGGGATCGGAACCATCAGGCGGACTGCCCGTTGGGTTCTAAAAGGACAGAAAGATGCAGCAAGGTTTCGGGGCGATCGTGGTTTGGGGGCTGACCCTCGCACTTGTGTTGGCGACACTGCTACCACTGACCAAGCTGCCGTTCGGGGCCATCCGTGGCCTGGCCTTTCCGCGACTGCAATTTGCCTGCGTGACGCTGGTATTGGGGGTAGGAGTTCTCATCCTTTCGCCGACGGCAAGCACCTATTTGGCGGGGTGGATATTGCTGACCTGTGCGGTTTTTCAGGCGGCCTATATCATCAAATTCACGCCCATCTGGCCCAAGCAGTCCCTTTCCGTTTCGGCAACGCAAGCAAACCCGGGCACCAGAATCTCGCTGCTCACAGCGAATGTCAAAATGTCTAACCGCGCCTATGGCCGGTTGTTAGCGCAGGTCGATGCCTGCGATCCGGACGTGCTCATGGCGATCGAGGTCGATGAACCCTGGGTAGTGGCGCTGGAAACCGCGTTGGGAGATCGCTATCCGCACTGGATCAAAGTGCCCAAGGACAACGGTTATGGGCTGTGCCTGTTGTCGCGACTGCCGCTTGCCCGGTCGGAAATTCGCACTCTTGTCACCAGAAACGTGCCGTCAATCCGAACCGAAATTACCCTGCCATCAGAGGATGTAATCGAGCTCAATCTCCTGCACCCTGAGCCGCCAGTCATCGTCCACGATACCAAGGGACGGGACAGCGAGATCGCGCTGATTGGTCTGGAGGTCCAAAACTCCGATAAACCGGTGATCGTGGCTGGTGATTTGAACGATGTCGCCTGGTCGACAACAACACGGCGGTTTCAGCGGTTGTCAGGGCTATTGGATCCCCGCGTGGGACGGGGCCTCTACAACACGTTTCACGCAGATTTCGCAGTATTTCGCTGGCCTTTGGACCATCTGTTTCATGACGCGCGTTTCCGTCTGATCTCCATGAAGCGATTGCCAAACATCGGGTCGGATCACTTCCCGATTTTCCATGAGCTGGCTCTCGCCTCCAGGTCGGCGGGGCGCGAAAAACTGGATCGCGCGACAGATCAGGAAACAACCGAAGTCAAGGAAATGATCCGCTCTGAGCGCGACCGCGAAAGAGCGGCGATCGGTGAGGATTGGGAAAAAGATCGATAGGCCTCGGCGACCCTGTGCCTGGCCTGATCGCCAGATACAGACAATTGGTGAGTATCTTTTTGGTAAGAATCCATTTTTGATCTTGAACGAATCCCAGATAGGCGTAAATGGCGCTTTGCAGACGCCAACGCACGCGCCTCTGGCCGGTCAGCCGATCCTGACTGACCCGCGTTTATGTAGCGACGGTAACGTCTCTTGAAACGACTCTTGGGGAATTCCCCCACCTGCTCTTTGGAGATGACCATGAACGCTACAGTCCCCGGCGCAATGCGCGCCGCCACTCCCGTCTATGCCGATACTGCAGCCGCCTTTATTGCGGCAAACACGTTCGACAAACCCACGCTGGTCATCAGCCGGGAGCGTGTGGCCGGGCAATATGACGCGCTGAAATCCGGGTTGGGCGATGCGCATATCCATTACGCGGTAAAGGCAAATCCTGCGCCTGAACTGATCCGGATGCTGGTCAAGAAGGGTTCCGGTTTTGACGCAGCCTCGCGTCAGGAAATCGAGCTTTGCCTCAGCCAGGGCGCGCGCCCCGAAAACATCTCCTTTGGCAACACCATCAAACGTGCTTCTGATATTGCCTTTGCCTATAGCGCGGGCGTGAAGCTCTTTGCCGCGGATTCCGAAGCGGAACTGGACAAGATTGCCCGTCATGCGCCCGGCGCGCGGGTCTATCTGCGACTGATCGTGGAAAACTCACAGGCTGACTGGCCGCTCAGCCGGAAATTCGGGTGCGCCGCTTCCATGCTGCCGACGCTGCTGGACCATGCTGATGCCCTGGGCCTGCAACCCTACGGATTGTCGTTCCATGTCGGATCACAGACCCGCGAAGCGGCCCATTGGACACCTGTTCTCGATCAGGTAGCGCCTCTGTGGCACGCGGCACGTGCGGCGGGACATGATTTGCAATTGCTGAACATCGGCGGCGGCTTTCCGGCCTTTTACGGGCAAACCGTGCAGGCCCCACGTGCTTATGCGGCTGCCGTCATGGCTTCTGTCAAGGCGCGCTTCGGGGATGTGGCACAGGTTATGGCAGAACCCGGTCGCGGGATGGTGGCAGAAGCGGGACACATCGTCGCCGAAGTGATGCTGGTGTCCAGAAAATCCGCTGATGACCTGCACCGCTGGGTCTATCTGGATATTGGCCGTTTCTCCGGTCTGGCCGAAACTGAAGGCGAGGCGATCCGTTATCAGTTCACCACACGCCATGATGGCGGGGAAACCGGTCCTTGTGTTCTGGCGGGGCCGTCCTGCGACAGCGCAGATATTCTTTATGAAAAACGCCCCGTACAATTGCCCCTGGCCTTGCGCGACGGCGACCGCATCGTGATCCGAAATTGCGGGGCCTATACGTCCAGCTATTCTTCGGTTGGTTTCAACGGATTTCCGCCGCTGGATGTTGTTGTTCTCTGACGAACACATGCATCGCGACGGAAACGCGCCGTCCACCTGGGAGGGGTGGACGGCCCTTTCATATTAAAGTGGGCGTGAATTTGCGGGGTTCTGCCTTGTGGTTTTGCGCGCGGGGCGTCATGGATTGCGCGAATTGCAAATCCAACAAAAAGGGGCTCATCATGATCGAACGCATCGAAACAGGTGTCAGATCGTCAAAAATCGTCAAGCACAACGGGGTTGCCTATATCACCGGACAAGTGGGTGAGGGGGAGACCATTCAAGCACAAACCGAAGAATGCTTGCGACGGCTTGAGGCATTGCTTGAGCAGGCGGGTTCATCACGCACACAGATGCTGCGGGCGACCATCTGGTTGGCTGATATGAGCGATTTCGCGGGTCTCAACGAAGTGTGGAACGCCTGGGTGCCCGAGGGCCACGCGCCTGCGCGCGCCTGCGGTGAGGCGAAACTGGCCCGACCGGAACTGAAGGTGGAGATTATCGTGGATGCTGCCTACGACTGACTTGCGCTAGAGCGTCTTGCGGGCACGCATGGCGGCGGTGATGGTGCCGTCATCGAGGTAATCCAACTCGCCGCCAATCGGCACGCCTTGTGCCAAGGAGGTAAGCGTTACCTGCCCCTCAAGCTGGTCCACGATGTAATGCGCCGTGGTCTGCCCGTCGATTGTGGCGTTGAGGGCCAGTATGACTTCCGAGATGCCTTCCGAAGGTATCCGGTCGATCAGCCGGGGAATGCGCAGTTCTTCCGGCCCCACGGCATCAAGCGCAGACAACGTGCCACCCAGCACATGATACCTCCCCTTGAACACACCAGACCGTTCCATGGCCCATAGGTCGGCCACATCTTCGACGACACAAAGCTCACCATTGCCACGTTTTTCCGACGTACAGATATCGCAGATGTCCAACGTGCCGACATTGCCGCAGTTCAGGCACTCGCGCGCTGTTGCCGCAACTGTTTGCATGACGTCTGCCAAGGGGGTCAGCAGCAGGCTGCGTTTGCGAATAAGATGCAGAACCGCCCGGCGCGCCGACCGTGGTCCAAGGCCCGGCAATTTAGCCATCAGCTCAATCAGCGCATCTATGTCTTTGGTACTGCTCATCGGATTTGACGTGACAACCGGAAGGTCGAGAGATCACGCGGATTGCGCCGCCTTCCCGTATCGCTCCGGACGTGTCTCAGAACGGCAACTTCATGTCTGCGGGCAAACCCAATCCTTCGGTCAGTTTCGCCATTTCTTCCTGGGCGCGTTCAGTCGCCTTGGTTTGAGCGTCCTTGATGGCCGCGAGGATCAGATCCTCAACCACTTCCTTGTCATCCCCATTAAAGATCGACGGGTCGATATCGAGCGTTTTCAGCTCACCTTTGGCCGTACAGGTCGCGGTAACGAGGCCCGCCCCGGAAGATCCTTCGACAATGATGTTTTGCATATCGTCTTGCAGCTGAGCCATCTTGCCCTGCATTTCCTGCGCTTTTTTCATCATCCCGGCCATATCGCCGAGGCCGCCTAGTCCTTTGAACATTGTGCCGTCCTTTTTATGGGTCTGTTGTTGGGTATATGCGGGTTGCATCTGCCTGGAGCAAGGGGGTCAAAGCGTTTGCCGTCAGTCGTCTTCAAACGGGTCCCATTCGTCCTCAACTTCGGGCAAGGCGTCCTGAACGGCTTCGGCAGCGATCTGATCGGGGGTACGGATGTCCTTTATCCTCGCTTTGGGAAATTGTGCCAACACCGCCTGCATTAACGGATGTGCGCTCGCTTCTGCTTCCAGCGCGTATTTCTTGGCATTGCGGACCTCGTCGATGGTCTTGCCGCCGCCATCGCTGACGACCGTGACCGCCCAGCGGTTCCCGGTCCACAACTGTAACCTTTGTCCCAAACGCTGCGCCAGATCGCGCGGTGCCCGGTCCGTGGGTTCAAATTCGATCCGTCCGGGTTGATAGGAGGCAAGGCGCAAATCGGTTTCAACATCCGCCAGCAGCTTTCCGTCACGATTGGCGCGGATCAACGCGACCACATGATCAAAGGTCGGAAATCTGGCGAGTGCTGCGTCCGCGTCAAGAGCCTCAGCCGTTGCGGGTCCCGCACCGGAGTGTCCACTTGTTCGGGCCGAGGCGATAGCCGAGGCCCCCCCGCCCGCGGCACGCGCGCCTGCGCCTTGCGCAGGTCTCCCACCTCCGCCACCCGATGTTGCACCCGGAGGCGGTGTTGCGCCGTTCAGTTTGCGCACAAGCTCTTCGGGGCTTGGTAAATCCGCCACATGGGTCAGCCTTATGATGGCCATCTCTGCCGCCATCATCGCATTTGGGGCGCTGGCAACCTCATCCAGCGCTTTCAGCAGCATTTGCCAAAGGCGCGTCAGAACGCGCATGGGCAGCGCATCCGCCATGGCTTTGCCCCGGCTGCGTTCATCCGGCGAAACCGTCGGATCTTCTGCCGCTTCCGGGGTGATTTTGACGACAGACACCCAATGGGTGATCTCGGACAGGTCACGCAGCACCGCCATAGGGTCCGCCCCTTCCGCGTATTGAGCCGAAAGCTCCGTCAAGGCTCCTGCCGCATCCCCTTTGAGCACCATGTCAAAAAGATCCAGAACCCGGCCGCGGTCCGCCAGCCCCAACATGGCGCGCACCTGAAGTGCTGTTGTCTCACCCGCGCCATGGCTGATCGCCTGATCCAGAAGCGAGGTGGCATCCCGGGCGGATCCTTCCGCCGCGCGCGCGATCAAGGCCAGCGCATCCTCTGCGATCTCGGCACTTTCCGCCGCTGCAATACGGCGCATCAGTGCGATCATCACTTCGGGCTCAATCCGGCGCAGATCAAAGCGCTGACAGCGCGACAGAACGGTCACGGGGACCTTGCGTATTTCGGTGGTGGCAAAAATGAACTTCACATGCGCGGGGGGTTCTTCCAGCGTTTTCAAAAGCGCATTGAATGCACCCGTGCTGAGCATGTGAACTTCATCGATGATGTAGACTTTGTAGCGGGCGGAGGCGGCGCGGTAGTGCACGGAATCAATGATTTCGCGAATATTGGCCACACCGGTGTTGGACGCGGCATCCATTTCCATCACGTCGACGTGTCGACCCTCCATAATGGCGGTGCAATGCTCGCAGGTGCCACAGGGTTCCGTCGTCGGCCCACCAGCACCATCGGCGCCAATGCAATTCATGCCTTTGGCGATGATCCGGGCGGTGGTCGTTTTTCCGGTGCCACGAATGCCGGTCATGATAAACGCTTGGGCGATCCGGTCCGCGTCAAAGGCGTTTTTCAGGGTGCGGACCATCGCATCCTGCCCCACAAGATCGGCAAAGGTCTCTGGTCGATACTTTCGGGCAAGCACCTGGTATTCGGATTTGGCAGTTTCGGTCATGATGCGCCTTGCAGGAATGAGATTCGCACGTCAGCCTGTAGGGTAGGCGCACTGGCGAGGGACGTAAACTAGAGCCACCAAAGAATGGCACCGGTCATGAGCGATGCGATGCTGAGAATGACACTCAGCGTGGTGATGTATCGAACGGGCTGTGCCTGCGCCGTGTTCTCGTTCAGCCGCGCCAGAGTGGCACAGGCTTGCCTGCGCGCGGCCCAGAAAATGAAAACGGCCGTCAGAATGAATGCGGAAGCGACGGTTTTTGGAATCCATGTTGGCTCGAAGGGAGCAAAGACGGCCTTGAGCCCAATGGCCAGGGCGACACAGGCCATCCCGGTACGCATCCACCCCGCGAACGTCCGTTCATTTGCCAGAATTGTACGATCCTCGGCCCAGTCGGTGCGATCTTCGGCCATTTCATTACTGTTCGACATGAACTAATTGTGACGTGGCTGCGTTGGTTTGCAAGCTTTGTCAGAGTGAGGGAGGGTTAAGATGCGTCTCAGAGGGATCAGATCCAGCCGCAACGTATCGGTCCGGCGTGGCAGCGGTCGCAGAGGCGCGCGCACCGGCGGATTGAGCCTTGCTGGTTTGGTCGCGGTTCTGGCCATTGGCTACTTCACGGGAATTGATGTGTCTCCGTTGTTGCAGGGCACAAGCGCCCCGACCGAACAATCACGGCCCGCGACAGCGGAAGAAGACGCGGCAATCCAATTTTCTGCGCAGGTTTTGACCACGACGGAGGAGGTCTGGTCCCGGATCTTTGCCGAACAGCTTGGTCGCGAATATGCGCCGCCGCAACTCATCATTTTCTCCGCAGTCACGCAAAGCGCATGTGGCGGCGCTTCGGGGGCCACCGGGCCCTTCTACTGCCCCGCGGACCAAAGCGCCTATCTGGATACTCAGTTCTTTGTTCAACTTGACCAGCAGTTGGGTGCGAGAGGTGATTTCGCTGCCGCTTACGTTATTGCGCATGAAGTTGCACATCATGTGCAGAATCAATTGGGTATCCTGCCGAAAGTTGACGATGCGCGGCGGCGCGCGAACCAGGCTGATGCAAATGCGCTGACCGTGCGGCTTGAATTACAGGCCGACTGCCTGTCCGGCGTCTGGGCGCGATCAGTTCAGGGGCTCATGGAACGCGGCGACCTAGAGGAGGCGCTGAACGCGGCGCGCATGATTGGCGACGATCACCTGCAGCGTCAATCGGGGCGCGTACCACAACCGCATACATTCACCCATGGCACGTCCGAACAGCGCGCGCGTTGGTTTGAGCGGGGCTTTGACAGCGGGCAGATCGGATCCTGCGATACCTTCGGCGCGCAGCAGCTGTGATGATGCCCGTCGGTTGAGCCAAAAGTAGCAGGGTGAAGAAGTGAGAGGCTGGACAACGACCCAAGCGGGGCTCGTTACGGCTGCTTCCTTCCGGATCTGACCGGGTTGGCGAGGCGCTCGCCCGCGCCAACCTCTCATAGCGTGATATAGGCAAGGCCGACGCCGGACGCAAGCCCGTTGCTAGAGGTGTAGTCGGAGCCGGGCGAACCCCTCAGGCGTGGTGCCGTATGGTTCCGGATGAAGCGATGGGATGTCGCCCAGATGTTCCAGCGCTTCGGGGGCGGTATGCAGTATCGCGCTGACACCCAGTTTGGGCGTGAACCGCCACGGGGCGGCGGTACGTATGTCGTGGCAGTCAGGGTTCTTGAGATAGTCGATCAATGCCTGATCCAACGGCGCGGCTTTTTTTACAACGATTTCAGCATCGTCAAAGGGTCTGAAAACTCCGCCGCCACCGGCGCGGTGATTGGTGACAGCGACCAGAAACTCCTGATCAGGGTCAACCAGCTTTCCCTGCCAGCGGATATCCGAGACCCGGCCCACTTCGTTGGATATTGCCTTGCCAGCCGCGTCAAAGCGCGGGGCGCGTGTCGGATCGATCTCGTAGGTCAACCCGTAGATGGCATCATATCGAAAACCCGGAACCTGAGGATCGACCAACATCTGATCACCATCGCCAGGGCGGAGCACATTGAACAAAAGCGCAGAGCGCTCCAACCATCCCGACAAGCGCGCACCCGTCGCCTTCACGGCCCAGACCTGGTTTGCATAGGGCAGCAAACCCGCCACATGGCGACGTTTCAATTCTCCCGCGGGAAGCGATACGAAGTTTTCAGGACCATCAAATCCGCCGGTAGCCGGGGTTGCAACCGCCGCCAGGAGCGGTAGCCTTTCCAGCTCCGTTCCGGCGATTGCCTCCGATATTGCTTTGCGTTTGGCCGCAGCAAGCAGCGCTGGCACGTGGCTCGGACGGGCCAAGGCGAAATAGCTGTGCATGGGATTTGACAACTGGGCAACCGGGCGGGCCAGGTAAGCGCGGGTTTTATCATGCGCCATCTCGCTGACTGCTGCGATTTCTGTATCTTCAGGCGTTTCGCCGTCAACGCTGCGCAGTTGCACAGTGCACGAGACCACCTGCGGATGCAGAGCATTTTCAGGACGATGCAGGCGCAGATCAATTACGCCAAGGTCTGATCCGCTATTGCCGGGCATGACGGTCGGGACCCGTCCGATGAGACCGGTCTCGCTATCAACACCCTGCACCCCATTGTGGTCAGGCCCTGGAAAACGCAGATGGGTGTGTCCTCCGACAACGGCGTCAATTCCTGGGATGCCAGCAATCGCAACGATCTCATTTTGCGCGTCTTCGCCTTCGTCGATTGTTGCGATTCCCATGTGGGCCAGGGCGACGACAACATCAGCGCCCTGATTTCGGACCTCTTGAACAGCCCGCACCAATGACGGCATCGCGGGTTCGACATCAGCGTTGCCTGCCAATTGGTGACGGTTCCATGAGGCGGTCAGCTGGGGCATTGCAGAGACAACTCCAAGGCGCAGAGAAATGGTCTCTCCACTTGCCGTCTGAACTTCCCGCTGAAAAATCGTGTGCGGCATGATCATTGGCAACGCGCTGGTTTTCAGGTTTGCGCAAAGAACCGGCGCTTGAAATTGCGCAAGGCAACGGCCCAGATAGTCGAGCCCATAGTCGAGGTCATGATTGCCAAGACCCACCGCATCATAGCGCAAGGCGTTCAAGGCATCGACCATCGGGTGAGGGTGCGTGCCGGGGTGTTTGGCCAGGAAATCGCTGACTGGGGTGCCCTGAAAGGTATCGCCGTTGTCGAGCAGAATACATAAAGCGCCTGTTTCAGCCGCCTCTTCGCGCGCCTGGCGAATGAGCGATGCCATCTTGGCAAGACTACCCCCATCTGTTTTGCGGTCGTTCACATAGTCATAGGCAATCAATTGCATATGCAGGTCACTGGTGGCCAACAATCGCAGATGTATGTCTTTGTCCGACGTGTCAGATGCGTGGGAGGGCGTTATCTCAAAGATCTCCTGAAAATTGATCGCTTCAACTTATACAAGAACCAGTATCGACCAGATCATGCGAGAGTTGGCAAGACCTCTGGCGCAGGTTCATCACCTTTGGTCTTGCAAGCGGCATTTGAGCGTGCAAGTCCTCGCACTATATTGCAAAGAGGCTGGTCATGAGGCATGCGGAAACGGTTACTTTCGGGGGGTCCGGCCTCGACCGGGCGGGGGAAATACGCGACAATCCCGATGCTCTTGCCGATGCCCGGACACATGCTGACAGTCGTGCAATCGTATTCTGGCGTGGCAAGCCGCTGATCACCCGGGAAACGCCGGCGACATTGGTCCGGCTGCCATTGAATCACCCGGCTCTCGCCGACCCTAATGCAGAAACCGTGATGCTGGGGCGCGAGGAAGGTGCGTTTCGATTCGCGTTTGATATCTCCGGCTGGCAACCGGAAGATCTGGATGAAGATACACTGGGCGGGTTCCTTGATCCTTCCGAGCAGCAGCATCCATTGCTTGCGGACAATATGGTTTTTGCGGAGCTGCGTCGCATTATGACATGGCTTTCGCCGCGCGATGCCGAATTGGCGGCAACCGGCAAAGCCATTCTCGGTTGGCATGAGACCCATCCATTTTGCTCCAGATGCGGTCAAAAATCCGAAGCCTATCAAGCGGGGTGGCAAAGAAAATGCCCCGATTGCGATGCGGCTCATTTTCCCCGAACCGACCCGGTTGTCATCATGCTGATTACCCATGGAAACAAGGTTCTGATGGGGCGGTCCCCTGGTTGGCCAGAGGGCATGTATTCCCTGCTGGCAGGTTTTGTCGAACCGGGTGAGACCCTTGAGGCGGCGGTCAGGCGGGAAGTTCTCGAAGAATCCGGCATCCGGGTGGGAGCCGTCCGCTATCTTGCCAGTCAACCGTGGCCGTTTCCGGCATCGCTGATGGTTGGCTGCGCGGGTGAGGCCATATCAAAGGACATAACCATTGACCCGGTTGAGATCGAGGACGCCCGGTGGGTCAGTCGGGAGGATATGATGCAGGCTTTTTCGGGCCATCACCCGACCATTTTGCCGGCGCGTAAGGGCGCCATCGCACATTTTCTGCTGGAAAACTGGCTTGCGGACAGGTTGGATTGATCGGACAATTGGTAATTCAAGCGAACGCGAGCGGCTAAATGAAATTCTCGACCAATGAAGATGTTGACGCGCCAATCTCATCGGTCTTCGAAATGATATCGTCATTCGCATATTATGAACGCGCTGCCATGCGCCGCGGAGCGGACGTGCAACGCACTGTTGACCCCGGAAAACCGGGCGTTGGCATGGCCTGGGCCGCGCGGTTCTACCTGCGCGGGCGAACCCGTGATGTTGATCTGAAAATGGTTACCTACGACCCGCCAAATGAAATGGTTCTGGAACTCCTGTCACAAGGATTGCGGGGCGAAACACGGTTTGAGCTGATGGCCCTGTCCCGCAGTCGTACCCGAATAATGATCAGTCTTGAATTGCGCCCGCTGACATTGCCCGCGCGATTGTTTCTTCAATCTCTCAAACTTACAAAAACAACGCTCACAAAGCAGTACAAGGCGCGCATCAGGAAGTATGTGAAAGAAATGGAAGATCGATATCAGGCCAGCGCCTGATACCTCACCACCCTTTTGTCAGATACCGGTCCCGAGTTCACCATCTTTTGGTGGTTCAACCGGCCCATGAAAATACTGATCCAGCTCCACTACCGCCGCGTTTTGATGGGCACATTGCTCTATGGGCTCGCCGGTTTCTTGATGTTTCAAGCAACAACGCCTGAGGCATCAATGCTGCAGAACGTTATCATTTCACTTGTTTTCGTGGTGATCGTAGCGGTGCTCGGCTTTGTTGGTGTTGCGGTGTTTCCCAGCTTTCGTGTTGTGATGGAACTTGGCGGGGTGGTGTTTCTTTTTTCCGCGATCATGCAAAATATTTGGTTGGTGACCACAATTCCAGCGCTGCCTGATTGGATGATCACCGTCGGGTACCTCGTTTCTTTCGCTCTGTTACATCAGGGAATCTACGGCACATGGTGGCAGAAGGTTGGGTTGGGTGTTTCAGTGCGACTGCATTCGCGGTTTTCGACACGGTTATCCCCGTCAAAGACATGGTCGCGTCTCGTGCCGGATGAGCATAATCTGGAGGCCTATTATACGCAGACCCTGAGGGGGTTTGACCCTGTCGCAGGTATCGAAAATCGATACATCCAGAAAATCGGGTTGGGTCAGGGGGCCGTATTGGAGGTGCAGATGGATATCACCGAATGCACTCCAAACAAGCGTTTTGCCTATCGTTTTCAAGCGGTGACAAACCAACGAAACGAAGAATTCAATCGCGGGACCTGCGTCATTTCATTGGCTGAGACACCAGATGGGGGGACGTGCGTCGAGATTTTGGAAATCAACGAAAAACTGGCGGTGGGTCAGGCGGTATTGATGTGGATTGACAATCTTGGCGCGCAGGTAGGAGCGTCCGCCGTGGCGGTTCTCGACGGTGGGCGGGATTTCACCCTGCTGGGAAAACTGCGACGAGATGTCCAGGCCTTGGGCTAATTTGCCAATTGATCAGAAACGGCCGGGATCGGCTGGGTAAACCCCCAGGATCTCGATCATGTTGGTGAAGTAATCCAACTCCTCCAACGCGCGTTTGACGCCCGGGTCGTCCGGGTGACCTTCGATATCGGCGTAAAACTGCGTGGCTGTGAAAGAGCCGCCAACCATGTAGCTCTCAAGTTTTGTCATGTTGATTCCATTGGTCGCGAAACCACCCATTGCCTTGTAGAGGGCGGCCGGGATGTTGCGCACTTCGAATACGAAGCTGGTGATCATCCCGTGATCGCCCCGGCGCGACTGGTCAGCCTCAGGCGACATCAGCAAGAATCGCGTTGTGTTGTTGCCTTCGTCCTCGATGTGTCGTGCCAAGAGATCCAGGCCGTAAATCTCCCCGGCCAGCTCACTGGCGAGCGCTGCCATAGTTGGGTCCCCGCCTGCCGCGATATCTTTGGCGGAGCCAGCGGTGTCAGCGCCAGTGACCCGCGAAATACCGTGTTCAGCAAGAAAACTCTTGCATTGTCCCAGCAGAACCGTGTGGCTCATTGCGGATTTGATTTCGCCGATCTCTGTGCCCGGCAGGGCCAGAAGATTGATATGCACGCGAACAAATGCTTCTTCGATAATATGCAGGCCGGATTTCGGCAAAAGAGAGTGAATATCCGCAACCCGGCCATAGGTCGAATTCTCTACCGGCAACATCGCAAGTTCAGCACGACCAGATCGAACGGCTTCGATCGCGTCCTCAAACGTGGCGCATGGCACGGGTGTCATATCGGGCCGCGCAATGCGGCAGGCTTCATGGCTGTAGGCGCCCAATTCGCCCTGAAATGCGATACTGGCGGAATCTGAGGGGGTCATTAGGCAGTCCTTGGGTTTTTTCTACTGGTCGGGGTCGATTGGTCGCGGTAAGTACACCTTGCCACAGCCAAGGTGAAGCAATAGATAGCCCCAAACCCATAGCAATGGACTGACAAGCATGTTCGACACAATGACCTTTACGAAAGCAGCCGGCGGTATCTGCGGTGCACTGCTCGTTTTTCTTCTGGGCAAATGGGCGGCCGAAGAGCTGTACCACATGGAAAGCCATGGAGAAGCGGCCTACGTAATCGAAGTGGAAGGTGGCGAAGAAGTAGCCGAAGTGGAAGAAGTCGATTTTGCCACGATCCTCGCGTCTGCGGATATCGAGAAGGGCGCGAAAGTGTTCAAGAAATGCTCCGCCTGCCACAAGATCGTTGAGGGCGAGAATGGCACAGGCCCCTATCTTTATGGTGTGGTTGGTCGCGATAAAGGCGCAGTATCTGGATTTAAGTATTCTGACGCTTTGGCATCGATGGACGGTGATTGGACCCCGGAAAATCTGAGCGGCTTCCTCGAAAAGCCCTCTTCTTATGCCGCAGGCACTTCCATGAGCTTTGCAGGCCTGAAAAAAGTGCAGGACCGTGCTGACGTAATTGCCTATCTCGACAGCCTCGATAACTAATCTTAACCCGACATTAACCAAAAAAGCCGCTTGCTACAGTGCGAGCGGCTTTTTTGTGCCTTGGGGCGAATTTCGCACCCCGGATCACATTTTCGCAACTTGTAACTTGGCGCTGCGTCCCGTTAGCTTACATGGTTAACGAACAAGACGCCAAAAGCGACGGCGCTAGACCGGAGGATATGCCAGATGACAGGCCCACAGGCGCGCGGGATGACGCGATACCATGCAAATCGAGCGTTGGAATTATGGGTGTCGTTTCTGGTTCTGCTGACAACGATCTACTGGGCCTCTGCCGCAGCCGCCGAGGACAAGATGATCGTCAGTCATGGGTATTCCTTCTATGGCGATCTTACCTATCCGCCCGATTATGAGCATTTCAGTTATGTAAACCCAGATGCACCCAAGGGCGGTGAGATCGCATTATCTGCCCTCGGCACGTTCGATTCGATGAACCCCTACACCCGGAAAGGTCGCGGTGGCGCATTGAGCACCATCATGTTTGAGAGCTTGCTGGGAGATGGCAACGGCGGCATCTCGGTGCCTTCTGATGTGTACGGCGAAAGCTATGGGTTATTGGCAGAACGTTTGGAATATCCGGAAGGCAAGGATTGGGTCATCTTCCACATGCGCAAGGAGGCCAGGTTCTCTAATGGCGATCCGGTAACCGCGCATGATATCGCGTTTTCGCATAATCTGCTGCTCGACGATGGTTTGAAGTCCTATGCAGACGCCGTGCGCAAGCGCATTCCTAAGGTCGAGGTCATCGGCGATCATACGATCAAATTCTATTTCACACCCGGCATATCTCGCCGTAGCCTGATTGATCAGGTGGGCGGCGTTCCGGCTTGGTCGAAAAAGTGGTACGAAGAAAACGATGCCAGGTTGGACGAGGCGCGCCTCGTGACCTCGCCCGGTTCCGGCCCTTACATGATTGATACGGTCGATGTGAACCGCCGCATCGTCTACAAGCGTAACCCTGACTATTGGGGAAAGGATTTGCCGTTCAACGTCGGGCGGCATAATTTCGATCGTATTCGCATCGAATACTTTGGCGACGAAAATGCAGCATTTGAGGCCTTCAAGGCGGGTGAATACACCTTCAGAACAGAAGGGAACTCGCGCCAATGGGCTTCAGCATATGACTTTCCGAAAGTGAAAAACGGGCAGATCATCAAGAAAGAACTGCCCGACGGATCACCCCCGACACCGTCTGGTATCGTTTTCAATCTTGGTCGCGAGGTTTTCCAGGACAAACGCGTGCGCGAGGCGGTTTCGCTTGGCTTCAATTTCGAATGGACCAATGAATCTCTGCAATTTGGTCTTTTCAAACCGCGAGCCTCCTTTACGCAAGACACTGAACTGATGGCGACAGGTGTTCCCGAGGGGGAAGAGCTGGCGTTTCTGCAATCTCTGGGAGATGTCGTTCCGGCAGATATTCTGACGCAAGAAGCGCGAGTGCCGCATGTGTCAAAGGCTGACAGGCTTCTGGATCGGCGTAACCTGAGACGTGCGATGAAACTGCTGGAGGAAGCCGGTTGGGGTGTCGACGCAAATGGCAAACGCGTGAATGCGGGTGGCCAGCCGATGACGCTGACTTTCCTGTTGAATTCCGCTGGCTCCTCGACGCTTCGCGCTGTGGTCGAAAATTTCGCGTCTAACCTGCAAGCCATGGGGATCGATGCGATTGTGGAGGCAGTTGATGCCTCGCAGTACACCGCGCGAGAACGCGACCGGGATTATGATCTGGTCTTCGACAGCTATGCTGCGTTCCTTGGGACAGGAACAGGCCTGATGCAACGGTATGGATCAGAGGCCGCACAGTTCAGCCTGTTCAATCCTGCGGGTCTTGCCAGCCCTTTGGTCGATACGATCATCGAGGCGTCCTTGCAGGCGCAAAGCTCAGAGGAAGAACGCATCACCCTGACAGCACTCGACCGCGCGTTGCGGTATGAATTTATTATGATCCCCACATGGTACAATGACAGCTTCTGGGTGGCTTACTACGATCAGTATGAGCACCCCGAAGAAATACCCGCCTTCGCTTTGGGTCAGCTGGATTTCTGGTGGTACAATCAGGACAAGGCGGATGCCTTGCGCGCAGCCGGTGCACTGAGGTAACTGCCGACCATGGGCGCCTATATTGTCAGAAGGTTACTACTGATCATCCCCACGTTGTTGGGGATCATGTTGATTAACTTTGCTCTTGTTCAATTCGTCCCCGGCGGCCCGGTGGAACAGGCCATTGCGCGGATTCAGGGAGGCGGTGACGTTTTCGAAGGGTTCGCCGGCGCGGGCAACGATGCGGGTAATTCGGAGCTTCCCAGCAATGACAGCCAATACGTCGGCGCGCGCGGCCTGCCGCCGGAATTCATCGAAGAGCTGGAGAAGGAATTCGGTTTCGACAAACCACCCGTCGAACGTTTCCTGAACATGATCTGGAACTACTCGCGGTTCGATTTTGGCGAGAGCTATTTCCGTTCCATCTCGGTCATCGACCTGATCAAGGAAAAGCTGCCCGTTTCGATCACTCTGGGCCTCTGGTCGACACTGATTGCCTATCTGGTGTCGATCCCGTTGGGCATTCGCAAGGCCGTGAAAGATGGTTCCAGCTTCGATACCTGGACGTCAGGCGCGATTATCGCCGCCTATGCTATCCCCGGATTTCTCTTTGCGATCCTGCTGCTTGTGCTTTTCGCGGGCGGGTCCTACTGGCAAATCTTTCCTTTGCGCGGTCTGACTTCGGACAATTTTGATCAGCTCAGCCCGCTGGGCAAGGTGGCGGATTACTTCTGGCACATCGCGCTACCGGTGCTGGCCTCGACCATATCGGCCTTTGCGACCCTGACGCTGCTGACCAAAAACAGTTTTCTCGACGAGATCAAAAAGCAATATGTCATCACGGCGCGGGCTAAGGGTCTGTCTGAGCGCAAAGTGCTTTACGGTCATGTGTTCCGCAATGCGATGCTGATCGTGATCGCGGGGTTTCCGGCCGTCTTCATCGGGGTTTTCTTCGGGGGATCGCTGATCATCGAAACGATTTTCAGCCTGGATGGTCTGGGCCGTTTGGGTTTTGAGGCCGCCGTGGCGCGAGACTACCCGATTGTCTTTGGCACCCTGTTCATTTTCGGGCTGATCGGATTGCTGGTCGGGATCATCTCGGACCTGATGTATGTGTTGGTTGATCCGCGCATTGATTTTGAACGGAGAGAGGGCTGATGGCGCTTTCCCCGCTCAATCAGCGACGCTGGCGCAATTTCAAACGCAACAAGCGTGCCTTCTGGTCGCTCTGGATATTCGCGGTGCTTTTCGGGCTTTCGCTGATCGCCGAGTTTATCGCCTATGACAAGCCGATCCTCGTGCAATACCGGGGCAGCTACTACACACCAATCTGGAATTTTTACCCGGAAACTGAATTTGGCGGCGATTTCCAGACGGAAGCGGTCTACCGCGATCCTGAGGTGAAATGCCTGATCGAAACCGGTGGCCTGCTGGAGTGTTTCGACGATCCGGAGCTTTATTACGAGGACGCCCAGGATGGTATCGTCGACGGGGAGGAGATCGAGAAGGGCTGGGCGATCTGGCCGCTCATTCCCTATTCCTTTGATACGGCGGTGGATCGCCCCGGGGCGGCCCCTTTGCCCCCGAACGGTCAAAACCTGCTGGGAACCGACGGCACCAAGCGGGACGTTCTGGCGCGGGTCATTCACGGGTTCCGGTTGTCGATCTTCTTTACTCTGCTGGTGACGGGCGCTTCCAGTTTGATTGGGATCATCGCGGGTGCCGTACAGGGCTTTTTCGGCGGCAAGACCGACCTGATTTTCCAGCGGGTGATCGAAATATGGGCGTCCACCCCGTCGCTTTATGTGATCATCATCATGTTTGCCATTCTGGGTCGAAGTTTCTGGCTGCTGGTGATCCTGCTGGTGCTTTTCAGTTGGACATCTCTGGTCGGGGTCGTGCGTGCCGAATTCCTGCGCGCCCGCAATCTTGAATATGTCCGCGCGGCCCGCGCATTGGGGGTCAGCAACGTCACGATCATGTTCCGCCACATGCTGCCGAATGCCATGGTCGCGATGCTGACCATGCTGCCTTTCATCATCACCGGAACCATTTCGACCCTCGCCATTCTCGACTTTCTCGGGTTTGGTCTGCCGTCCTCCGCCCCCTCGCTGGGGGAGTTGACCCTGCAGGCCAAGCAGAACCTTCAGGCACCCTGGCTGGCCTTCACCGCCTTTTTCACCTTCGCGATCATGCTGTCGCTGCTGGTGTTCATTTTCGAGGGCATCCGCGATGCCTTTGATCCGCGAAAGACCTTTTCATGACCGCGCTGTTGGATGTCAAAGACCTGCGGGTGAGCTTCCGGCAGGACGGAGCACTGACCGAAGCGGTCAAGGGCGTGAGCTTTGCTGTCGAGCGCGGCGAGACCGTTGCCCTGGTCGGCGAATCCGGTTCCGGCAAATCGGTCTCTGCGCTGTCGACGGTTTCCTTGCTGGGCGAGAGCGCGGAAGTGTCGGGCTCGGTCACCTATGACGGACAGCAGATGATCGGCGCCGGTGAGGATTTGTTGCGTAAGGTGCGCGGCAATGACATCAGTTTCATCTTTCAGGAGCCGATGACATCGCTCAATCCGCTGCACACAATCGAAAAGCAATTGGGTGAAAGCCTGGCGTTGCACCAGGGGCTTGCCGGATCAGAAGCGCGTGCCAGAATTCTGGACCTGCTGGAACAGGTGGGCATTCAGGATGCGGAAAGCCGGATTACAAGCTACCCGCATCAATTGTCGGGCGGACAACGCCAGCGTGTCATGATCGCCATGGCGCTGGCCAACAAGCCGGACGTTCTGATCGCGGACGAGCCGACGACAGCGCTGGATGTCACCATTCAGGCACAAATTCTGGATCTGCTGAAAGAGCTCAAAAACCGCATGGGTATGGGGCTTTTGTTCATCACCCACGATCTGGGGATCGTGCGCCGCATCGCGGATCGCGTCTGCGTCATGCAGAAAGGCGAGATCGTCGAAACCGGACCGACGCGCGAGATTTTCGAGAACCCCAAACACCCCTACACGATCAAGCTGCTGAGTGCCGAGCCTTCAGGCGCGCCCGCGCCGGTGCCCGAAAATGCGGACGTTGTGGCCAAGGCGGAAAATCTGAAAATCTGGTTTCCGATTCAGGCAGGTTTGCTGCGCCGCACGGTGGGGCACGTCAAGGCGGTGAACGATGCGAGTTTCACGGTACGGGCTGGCGAAACCATCGGTATCGTGGGCGAAAGCGGATCGGGCAAGACGACGCTCGCACTCGCGCTCATGCGGCTGATCTCGTCAGAGGGGCAGATCGTTTTCATGGGGCAGGACGTGCGTCAATGGTCTACGCGGCAGCTGCGAGGATTGCGCAAGGACATGCAAATTGTCTTTCAAGACCCTTTTGGCAGCCTGAGCCCGCGGATGACCTGTGCGCAGATCATCTCTGAAGGTCTGGGCATTCACCAGGTGGACGCCGACCGAGACCCGCGCGAACTTGTACGAGAGGTGATGGTCGAGGTGGGTCTCGATCCCGACACCATGGACCGCTATCCTCACGAGTTTTCGGGAGGGCAGCGTCAAAGGATTGCGATTGCCCGTGCCATGGTGCTGCGACCGCGCCTGCTGGTGCTGGATGAGCCAACCTCGGCGCTGGACATGACCGTTCAGGTGCAGATCGTCGATCTGTTGCGGAACTTGCAGCAAAAATACGGGTTGGCCTATATCTTCATCAGCCACGACCTGAATGTGGTGCGTGCGATGTCTCATCAGGTCATCGTCATGAAACGCGGTGACGTGATCGAAGTTGGCGATGTCGACAAGATATTCGATGCACCCTCCGAGGAATACACTCAAACCCTGCTGCAAGCTGCGACCTGAAATTTCCGTCAGATCGCGGAGGCGTGCCCGGCCCCCGACATGTCATAGGCGTCGAAATGCCGCGCGATGATCCGTGTCAGTGGTTGTCCCTCGGGCAGAATGCGTAGACCGCGTTTTGTGACCTGTACGATATCGCCGAACTGCTCCGCTGCATCTTTGATGAGGCGCGTAACCTGTCCTTCGCTGTTTGGGAAACGGGTCGTGATATCGGAGGTTTGTACTTCGAAATCGCACATAATTGCTTCGATGATACGGGCACGGAGCGTATCCTGACCGGAAAAGACATGCCCTCGGGCTGTCGAAAACCTGCCAGTCTCAATAGCTTTGACATGAGCAGAGGTTGCGGCGGCATTTTGGGCATAACCCTGCGGGAATTTTGAAATCGCCGACGCGCCAAGCCCAACCAGCGTGTCTGCGGGGTCATCGGTATATCCTTGGAAATTTCGTTTGAGTTGGCCCGCTTTCGCAGCGATGGCCAATCGATCCTCGGGCGATGCGAAATGGTCGATGCCGATCTGATGGTATCCATCCCACTCGAAAAGTTTGCGCGCGGTCTCAAAGAGGCGCAGTCGGTGTTCTGGTGCTGGCAATGCGTCGCTGGGGATCAATGACTGGCGCCGCGCCATCCAGGGCACATGCGCGTACCCAAAAAGCGCCACGCGATCGGGATTGAGGGTCAGTAATTTCTGCACCGATGTGGCGATCCGTGCTTCGTCCTGATGGGGTAATCCGAAAAGGATGTCAGCGTTCAGCGAGGTGATGCCTGATTCCCGCAGCATTTCCACAGCCGTTCGGGTGATTTCAAACCCCTGAATGCGGCCAATGGTGGTTTGCACCTCGGGGTCGAAATCCTGCACGCCGATAGAAGCGCGCGTCATGCCGACATCGACCAGAGCCCTGACCCGTTCCGCATCAATTTCGTTGGGGTCGATTTCGACTGAAAACTCTGCATCGGGCGCGAGTGGCACCACGTGCGCTACCGCCTGAGCGAGATCGCGGATCATTTCCGCGGACAGAAGCGTTGGCGTACCCCCGCCCCAATGCATCCGACTCAACCGAACACCGCTGGGCAGGCAACGCCCGAGCAAGGCAATTTCCTTCTTCAAGGTATTCAGGTAGCCTGCAACGGGGGACAGGGTTTTCGTGCCTTGGGTTCTACAGGCGCAGAACCAGCACAGCCTGCGGCAGAAGGGTATGTGCAGGTAGAGCGATATCTGGCTGTCCGGGGCGATGGACCTGATCCATTCTTGCATCTGGTCAGACCCTATCGCAGGTTTGAACTGAGGCGCTGTCGGGTAGCTTGTGTAACGGGGGACCATCGCGTCAAAAAGCCCCAGCTTTGCTAATTTGGATGTCATAGGCATGGTGATGGCTTAAAGTGCCGAATGTCGACTGACCTTGATACAGATCAAAAAAAGGATCGCGCAATTGCAACAGATGGTGTCGCCTGCTTTCAAAAACTGCGAGGAGTGCCCTATTCGGCATCGCGCTGTTTGCGCAAAATGCGACAGCGATGAATTGGCGTTGTTGGAAGACATCAAGTACTACCGGAGTTTCAGCGCCGGCCAGCATGTGATGTGGGCCGGAGACCAGATGGATTTCGTGGCCTCAGTGGTCTCGGGTGTGGCTTCCTTGACGCAGACCATGGAAGACGGGCGCACGCAGATGGTCGGATTGCTGTTGCCGTCTGACTTTGTCGGGCGACCGGGTCGCAATATTGCGACCTATACCGTTACGGCAACATCAGATCTGTTGATGTGTTGTTTTAGGCGCAAACCATTCGAGCAGATGATCGACAGCACACCGCATGTGGCGCACCGCCTGCTGGAAATGACCCTAGACGAGTTGGATGCGGCGCGAGAGTGGATGCTTGTTCTTGGGCGTAAAACCGCGCGGGAAAAAATCGCCAGCCTGTTGTCGATCATTGCGCGCCGGGATGCTGCCCTAGGTACGGCGAACCCGGGCAAGGCCCTGACGTTCGAACTACCTCTGACACGGGAAGCCATGGCGGATTACCTTGGATTGACGCTTGAGACCGTCAGCAGACAGATGTCGGCTCTGAAACGCGATCAGATAATCACGCTTTCGGGAAAGCGCCGGATTACCGTCCCTGACATGGATAAACTGCTTTTGGAAGCAGGTGATGATAGCGATGGCGGCTTCCTGATCTGACAGGAACTTCCCGGAGCCGCCACCGCGCGCCGAAGCCCGTTAGTGGGCCATGAATACCGGAGCTTTTGCATGTTCCAGCATTTCCCGGGTGGCGCCCCCCAGGACCGCCTCGCGAAACCGGGAATGACCATATCCTCCCATCACCAGCATCTGCGAGTTGGTTTCAGTAACGTGTCGCTGAAGTCTTTCACTGACTTTCGCGCCACCGCGTGACATCACCTGAATGTCGCAATTCACGCCGTGACGGGACAGCATGACCGCAAGCGCGCCGCCCGGATCGGACCGGTCGGCAGCGTGCTCGGGCGGATCAATGATCGCGATGTGCACACTCTTTGCGGCGGACAATATTGGCATCGCGGATCGCACCGCGCGCAATGCCTCTGAACTTTCATTCCACCCGATGACCACATTTTCGGGGATGGCTTGTCCTTGGGTATCGGGCACCACGATTGTCGGGCAGGCGGCATCAAAGAGCATTGTTTCAAGAATCAGCGTGTCCCCGTCATGGCTGTCGTCGCGGTAGGGAAGTGGCACCACGCAGAGATCGGCGAACCGGGCAGTGCGTGTCAGGGGCCGCCCGGCGTCTGCCAAAGTGGCAACCGCGTTTGAGGCATTCCATCGCAGCGTTGCTTTTTCCAACCACGCTACCGTCTGAACACGGACAGCTTCAGCCTTGTTGTGCGCTTCTTCGATCGCTGCCTGCATGATGATGGCGTTGGCACCGGCCTCGTAATAGTTAGCGCGTGAGCGATCCACCCCAAGACACATAACCTCAAGATGAGCGTCATGAGACTCCGCAAGGGCCGCTGCCTGCTCCAGAGCCACCTTGTTCGACTCAAACGAAGTTATGGCGGTGAAGATCGTTTTGTAAGACATGATCCTAGTCCTTTCCAAACGGGTATGTTCGGTATCATACTCGCGTTACGTGTGCGGACATTGATCAGTGTCAGCCAAATTGCCTGCTGCGCTTGATGCAGATCAAAGCGGCGCAGTGCTTTGCCGGGCAAAACCCGGCCATACCACGAACATCCGCGTGTCTTTGCGCGTGGACAACCGGAAGGGAACCCGGAGCAATGAATACCGGAACACAGAACTATGTGAAGCTGGTGGTCCTGGCACTTGCCACGCTGTTTGCGATGATTGCCGCAAGTTACGCGCGTGATCTGGCCTATCAGGTCCATATGGTGATTTTCATGATCGTGGGCGCAGGCTTGTTTCTGACGACCCTGCGCGCAACGGATGAACCGATAAAGCCAATACCGACCAATGAATATTTTGACAGCGTGGTGCGCGCGGGCGTCATTGCCACCGCGTTCTGGGGTGTTGTCGGGTTTCTGGTCGGTGTGGTGATTGCTTTCCAACTAGCGTTCCCCAGCCTGAATTTTGAGTGGGCGGAGGGCTATGCCAACTTCGGCAGGCTGCGACCGCTGCACACATCGGCGGTGATCTTTGCCTTTGGTGGCAATGCCTTGATCGCCACGTCCTTTTTTGTCGTGCAACGCACATCTGCCGCGCGGCTCTGGGGTGGAAATCTGGGATGGTTCGTCTTCTGGGGGTATCAGCTTTTCATTGTTCTGGCTGCAACGGGCTATCTGCTCGGCGGTACGCAATCAAAAGAATACGCTGAACCCGAATGGTACGTGGATATCTGGCTGACCATCGTCTGGGTCGCCTATCTGGCCTGTTTCCTCGGCACCATCGTCAAGCGCAAAGAGCCACATATTTACGTTGCGAACTGGTTCTTTCTGGGCTTCATCGTGACCGTTGCGATGCTGCATATCGTCAACAATATTTCCATCCCGGTCTCCATCTGGGGCAGCAAATCGGTACAGGTCTTTTCAGGCGTGCAGGATGCGATGGTGCAATGGTGGTACGGCCACAACGCCGTCGGCTTTTTCCTGACCGCAGGTTTTCTGGGCATGATGTATTACTTCGTGCCTAAACAGGCCGAACGCCCCGTGTTCTCCTACAAACTGTCGATCATCCACTTCTGGGCGCTGATCTTCCTCTACATCTGGGCGGGTCCGCACCATCTGCACTACACAGCACTGCCCGATTGGGCATCAACTCTGGGCATGGTTTTCTCTATCATTCTTTGGATGCCAAGCTGGGGGGGCATGATCAACGGTCTGATGACGCTGCAAGGGGCCTGGGACAAGCTGCGCACCGATCCGGTGTTGCGGATGATGGTGACCAGCCTGGCCTTCTACGGCATGTCCACATTTGAGGGGCCGATGATGTCGATCCGTTCGGTCAATTCGCTGTCGCATTACACCGACTGGACCATTGGCCATGTGCATTCCGGTGCCCTGGGCTGGAACGGTCTGATCACATTCGGTGCGCTCTACTATCTTGTGCCGGTGCTCTGGAAGCGCGAGCGTCTCTATTCCCTGTCGCTGGTCAGCTGGCACTTCTGGCTCGCCACAATCGGCATCGTGCTTTACGCCGCATCCATGTGGGTGACCGGCATCATGGAAGGTCTGATGTGGCGCGAAGTCGATGCAAACGGCTTCCTTGTGAACAGTTTTGCCGACACCGTCAGCGCCAAGTTCCCGATGTATGTGGTGCGCGGGTTGGGGGGCGTTCTGTTCCTCTCCGGTGCGGTGATCATGTGCTATAACCTATGGATGACTGTTCGAGCCGCGCCTGCCAAGGCCGCTCTCGGCACAGCCGTCCCCGCTGAATAAGGAGGGGCGAGATGTCGATCCTGTCAAAACATAAGTTCATCGAAACCAACGCCTCCCTTCTGCTGATCCTCAGCTTTCTGGTGGTCACGATCGGGGGGCTGGTGCAGATTGTGCCGCTCTTCTATCTGGAAAATACCATCGAAAAGGTGGAGGGCATGCGTCCCTATTCCCCTCTCGAACTCACCGGTCGGGACATATACGTCCGCGAAGGCTGCTACGTCTGTCACAGCCAGATGATCCGCCCGATGCGCGACGAGGTGGAGCGTTACGGTCACTACTCGCTGGCCGCCGAATCCATGTATGACCACCCGCACCAGTGGGGCTCGAAACGTACCGGGCCGGATCTGGCGCGTGTCGGCGGGCGGTATTCGGATGACTGGCACCTTGATCACCTGCGTGACCCGCAATCGGTTGTGCCGGAATCGATCATGCCGAAATACGGGTTCCTGGAACGCACGCTGCTGGAAAGCGAGCACATCGAGGACCTGCTGAAAACGCATGCGATTGTCGGGGTGCCTTACACCGACGAGATGATCGAAGCGGCGGCGGCAGATTTCCGGGCGCAGGCTGATCCAGACAGCGATTACGACGACATGCTTGAACGCTATCCCGGCGCGCAGGTGCGCAACTTCGATGGCCAACCGGGTATTTCAGAGGCGGATGCGCTGATCGCCTATCTGCAGATGCTGGGCACATTGGTCGATTTCTCGACCTTCACCCCAGACGCAAACCGGTAGGGAGAGAGACGTGGAAACCTATTCTTTCCTGCGCGAATTTGCGGATAGCTGGATGCTGCTATTACTGTTTGGGGTCTTTGTCGGCATGGTTTTCTGGGTCTTCCGCCCGGGCAGCCGCAAAGTTCATCAGGATACCGCCAACATCCCTTTCCGACATGAAGACAGACCGGCCCCAGATCAGGAGGCACCAAAATGAGCAAGATACCCCCGAAGCAAGAGGGCGATCCCAATACCACCGGCCATAGTTGGGACGGGATCGAGGAATTCGACAATCCGATGCCGCGCTGGTGGCTATGGACATTTTACGCAACCATTCTCTGGGGTGTGATTTACACCATTGCCTATCCCGCATGGCCGCTTGTGTCCTCGGCGACGGCGGGGTTGCTGGGCTATTCCACGCGCGCTGAGGTCGCGGCAGAAATCGCCGCGGTAGAAGAAGCCAACGCGGGCATCAACGTGCAACTTGCCTCCGCTGAGCTGACCGAAATCGCGAGTGATGCCACGCTGAACGGCTACGCGGTTTCAGCAGGTGCCGCAGTTTTCCGGACCTGGTGCGCGCAATGCCACGGCTCCGGCGCGGCGGGTTTCAAAGGATACCCAAACCTGCTGGATGACGATTGGCTCTGGGGGGGGGATATCGAAGCGATCCACACAACAATTTCGCACGGTATCCGCAATGAAGAGGATGAGGATGCGCGCTATTCAGAGATGCCCGCTTTCGGAGAGATACTGGAAGAAGAGGAAATCGCGCAGGTCGTCAACTATGTGCTTGAGCTGTCAGGTGCCGAGGCTGATCCAGCTCTGGCTGGTCCGGGCGCAGAGGTTTTTGCCGACAATTGTTCAGCCTGCCACGGTGAAAATGGCATGGGTGACCGCGAACAGGGCGCCCCGAATCTTTCCGATGCCATTTGGCTTTACGGAGGTGATGCCGAAACATTGACCGAGACTGTGACCTATAGCCGCTATGGCGTCATGCCACCTTGGACCCAACGATTGACCGAGGCACAGATCAGGGCGGTGTCGCTCTACGTGCACCAGTTGGGCGGGGGCGAATAACTCCGCTGGCTACACCTTTTGTGGTAAGATGCTGTTGTCCAACAGCGCCGGACCCAACTTGCAAGGACCGCCGTGACCGATCAAGCACCGCCTCCCAGCCTCTATGCCGCGCGTGAACCGATTTTCCCGCGCCGTGTGTCGGGCGCGTTCCGTAATCTCAAATGGGTGATCCTAGCGGTCACCCTGGGCATCTATTACCTTGTTCCGTGGATCAGATGGGATAGGGGCCCCAGCTTGCCGGATCAGGCCGTACTGCTCGATCTGGCCAACCGACGGTTCTACTTCTTCTGGATCGAGATCTGGAGCCACGAATTCTATTTTGTCGCCGGCCTGCTGATCATGGCCGGGTTGGGATTGTTTTTGTTCACCTCTGCGCTGGGGCGGGTCTGGTGCGGTTATGCCTGCCCGCAAACTGTCTGGACCGATCTCTTCATCCTGGTGGAACGCTGGGTCGAAGGGGATCGCAATGCGCGCCTGAGATTGCACCGGCAAAAGAAAATGGACGCGCGCAAGTTGCGGCTGCGACTGACGAAATGGCTGCTGTGGCTGCTGATCGCGGTGGCCACCGGCGGGGCCTGGGTCTTTTATTTTGCCGATGCACCCACGCTGATGGTCGATCTTTTCACCGGTCAGGCGCATTCGGTGGCCTATGGCACGGTGGCTTTTCTGACCGCAACAACCTTTGTCTTCGGCGGTTTCATGCGGGAGCAAATCTGCATCTATGCCTGTCCCTGGCCGCGCATTCAGGCCGCCATGATGGACGAAGACACCCTGACCGTGGCTTACCGTGACTGGCGGGGCGAGCCGCGCAAGCACAGTCAGGAAGCAAAAACCGAGCCGATGGGCGACTGTATTGACTGCATGGCCTGTGTCAACGTGTGCCCCATGGGGATCGACATCCGCGACGGGCAGCAGATGGAGTGCATTACCTGCGCGCTCTGCATTGACGCCTGTGATGACGTGATGGAACGCATTGGCAAGCCTCGGGGGTTGATTGACTACATTGCGTTGTCGGACGAAACGCTTGAGCGCGAAGGCAATGCGCCGCGCCCGATCTGGTGGCATATTTTCCGGCCTCGCACGATGCTTTATACCGCCCTTTGGGGTGGGATTGGTGTAGCTCTGATCATCGCGCTCTTTATTCGGGCTGATATTGAAATGACCGTGGCGCCTGTGCGGAATCCAACCTTCGTGACGCTCTCTGACGGCTCGATCCGCAACACCTATGACATCCGTTTGCGCAATAAGAACAACGATGAACGCCTGTTTCGGATCTTTGCACTGGGCGACCCCGCGCTGCGCATCCAGCTTGAAGGGACACCCTATGCTTCTGTGCCCGTCGCGGCAGATACGTCACATCTCCAACGGGTTTACGTGATTGCGCCTCCCGGTTCAGATCCGGCCAATGGCGCGCGTACGGATCTGCGGTTCTGGGTGGAAGATTTGTCCAATGGTGACCGCGCTTACAGAGACAGCAGCTTTACCGGCAAAGGAGACGTGCAATGACACCCGCAACAAAACGGCTGACGGGCCGCCACGTCGCCATCATTTTTGTGTCCGGATTTGCAATCATTATCGGTGTCAACTTGCTGTTGGCCTATAGCGCGATCGCCACCTTCCCAGGGTTGGAAGTCAAGAATTCATACGTGGCCAGCCAGCAATTTGATCGCGATCGCGATGCGCAGACAAAACTTGGGTGGTCGGTTGCCCTAAAAGCTGAGGAAACCGATGTCATACTGTCGATCACCGATAAAAAGGGTGATCCGGTCAAGGTCAAGTCCCTGGAAACAACACTGGGTCGAGCGACACATGTACGTGATGATCAAAAGCCGGCCTTTGTTTTTGACGGGCGGAATTATGTAGCTTCGGTAACGCTGGCAGAGGGCAATTGGAACCTTCGGATGGTGGCGATTGCTGACGATGGCACAGCCTTTCGGCAACGTGTGCCTCTGCATGTGCCCAAGGCGGACAAGTGACGAGCGTTCAGACGAATACGCCGGTCGCTTGTCCGGGGTGTGTGGCGATGCCCCCGCGAGAGATGGAACTGCCTGCCCAGGCTGCAAAGCTGGTCCTGTCATTGCCGACAATCCATTGTCAGAACTGTATCGCTTCGGTTGAGAGAGCGCTGAGCGCACATGCAAAGGTTCGGTCCGCGCGGGTAAATCTGACACTCAAACGCGCGCTGATTGATGCCGAACCTGATGTCATGGCACCGGAGTTGATTGCGCTTTTGGACGCCTCCGGATTTGAAGCCTACGAGCTTGATCCCAAAGCGCTGAATGAAACCGCCACGAATACGGCGGGCCGTGATTTGTTGATGCGCTTGGCCGTCGCGGGCTTTGCTTCCATGAACGTCATGCTTTTGTCCGTCGCGGTGTGGTCCGGAGCGGCAGATGCCACACGTGATCTGTTCCACTGGATCTCTGCCGCCATCGCATTGCCTGCAATTGCCTTTTCCGCACAGCCATTTTTTCGCAATGCATGGAGCGCTCTGCGCGCGGGTCGATTGAACATGGATGTCCCGATCAGTCTTGCCATCCTTCTGGCTTTGGCGACCTCTCTTTGGGAGACGTGGCTTTCGGGACATCACGCCTATTTTGATGCGGCTCTCACGCTTACTTTCTTCCTTCTAGCGGGGCGTTGGTTGGATGCGCGGGCGCGTTCCGCTGCCCGCTCAGCTGCCGAAGAGCTTACGGCGCTTGAAGTGCCGCGTGCATGGAAAATCGAAGGTGGCAAACCCGTTGAAGTGCCCGTTGCAACCTTGGGCGTGGGCGATCACGTGTTGGTGCATCCCGGGGCGCGCGCGCCGTCAGACGGCATGGTCCTCGAAGGGCACTCTGAAGTAGACAGATCCATGTTGACCGGTGAAACAGTGCCAGTGCCCAGACGACCGGGTGACGAGATGGGCGCAGGGGAAGTCAACCTGACAGGCCTTTTGGTCCTGCGCGCCACGGCGGTCGGTCAAGACACTTCGTTGCAACGGATGGCGGCATTGGTGGCCATCGCCGAAGGGGGGCGGTCTCGATACACCTCTCTTGCGGACCGTGCTGCGAAACTCTACGCGCCGGGGGTGCACATCCTGTCGGCTCTGGCCTTCCTCGGCTGGTTGATCTGGTCGGGAGATCTACGCGTTTCGCTGAACATCGCCGCTGCGGTTCTGATTATTACATGCCCCTGTGCCCTCGGGCTTGCTGTGCCGGCTGTTACAACAGCGGCTTCCGGGCGGCTTTTTGGCAAGGGCCTTCTTATCAAGAATGCCACCGCTCTGGAACGGCTAGCAGAAGTCGACACCGTCGTTTTTGACAAAACCGGAACTTTGACAACCGGTCACCCGGCGCTGATGAACTGGGATGACCTGACCGTTTCCCAGCAAAGGCTGGTCTACGCTTTGGCGCGCGGATCAGAGCATCCTCTGTCGCGGGCGATTGTTGACGCGGCTGAGAGGGCGAAACTTGAGCCAGCGCCGGTAAGTGACCTCCGCGAGCTGCCGGGCTTTGGCACCTCGGCGATGATGAATGGCAGGTTGTCGAAACTTGGTCGCCTGGAATGGGTTGGAGCCGTTTCAGATTTTGACGGGCTTTGCGCGGCATTTGACTGCGGTGACGGACGCCCTTTTGTGTTGAAATTCGAGGATAGTGAACGGCCCGGTGCGAGACCCTCGATCAAAGGTCTCCGCGACATGGGGATTAATGTTATCCTGTTGTCTGGTGATCGAACTCCCGTCGTCAAAAGCTTCGCCCGGAATATGAATATTTCCGATTGGCAAGCCGAGCTGTTACCGGTCGACAAGGAAGGTTTGGTGCGCGCCATGGGTGAAAATGGCCGAAAAGTCCTGATGGTCGGAGATGGATTGAATGATACGGCGGCACTAGCGGCGGCTCATGTTTCGATCAGCCCGGCCCAGGCTCTGGATGCAGCGCGGGCTGCATCCGATATTGTTTTGCTGGGCAATGACCTCGCACCCATTGCAGAAGCCGTGTCGGTTGCGCAAAATGCAACCCAGCGCATAAAGGAGAACTTCCGGATCGCGACGCTGTACAATGTCATTGCGATACCCCTTGCAGTCGCGGGAATGGCGACACCGCTGATTGCGGCACTGGCCATGTCCGCGTCCTCCATATCGGTTTCACTGAACGCATTGCGTGTCAGGGGGCGCAGATGAATGTGCTGGCTTATTTAATCCCGATCTCGCTTTTTCTCGGCGGGATCGGATTGCTAGCGTTCATCTACACCTTGAGAAGCCGCCAATATGACGATCCTGACGGTGACAGTCGGCGGATTCTGAGCGACACTTGGGATGATCGTCCCAAGCAGTAAGGGCTGTTTCAGGATGGCCCAACCATCAGACAACTGATATTCCGTGCGGCCAGGCGACGGCAGGCGAGATCTGCGCTGTCGCGGGTCATGCCCAGGAAATTGGCATCGAAGCCTGTCGGTTTTTTAACGACCTTGCGTAGTGTACCATCCAGCGTGGCCATTTCAGCGAGCGCCGTGGTGACCAATGCACGTTCGGCCTTGTAGCGACTTGGGTATCGCCCAACGTTCACGCCCCACTGATGCCCCCCAGATGTAGACATGCGTGTAACGACTTCGTTCTCCTCGGTCGGTGCCGGCTGAACAACTCCCAGCAGGCTGGCGGGTCGCATGACCGGGCGGGGCGTTACCGCAGCCAGGCTGTTGTTGGGCACCTGCGTTGGTGCAGGGGTTGCCTCAATCGGTGTTTTTTGTGCTTCAATCAGGGCCGAAGTAATGTCGGCGGAAAGAACACCGCTTGTGCTTGCCTGAGAAGCCGCGGGCGTTTCGACAGCAGCAAGTGCGTTTTCCGGTATTGTGGTCGCATCAACCGGGCGGAGCCTTGGTCGTTTGCTGATTTTTGTAAGGCCGCTGACGCGCACTGTTTTGCCAGCGCCACCACCGGTATAGACGGGCCGCGAGGGTTTTTTCAGAGCGGCGCGTGTAGGTGAGCGTTTGAAACCCATGTCCAACAACTCTGCCACACGGGCGTTCCGCGCGCTTGTGGAGGTGCCGCCAAACACAGTCGCGATAACCCTTTCGTTGCCGCGCTCCGCCGAGGCAACCAGATTGAAACCCGCAGCGCGCGTGTATCCTGTCTTGATTCCATCAGCGCCACGATATGCCGCCAAAAGGCGGCGGTTCGTATTGGCCACTTCGCGAACCCCGGCATTTGTCGAGCGACGTGAGAAGAGGTTGTAATACTCTGGGTAGTCATAAAGCACATGACGCCCAAGAATGGACATGTCTCGCGCGGTGGACAGGTGGCCCTTTTCCGTCAAACCATGGGCATTTCGGAAAGTTGTACGGCTCATACCCAGCGCTTTCGCCGTGCGGTTCATACGGCGTGCAAAAGCAGCTTCCGAGCCTTCCAACGCCTCGCCAATGGCCGTTGCAGCGTCATTGGCCGATTTCACAGCAGCGGCGCGGATCAGATAGCGAAAGGCAATACGCTGCCCCGATTTCAGCCCGAGTTTCGATGGCGGTTCCGAGGCGGCATGGCGTGAGATTTTCACCTTGGTATCCAAGGAGATTTCGCCACGCTCCACAGCTTCGAAAGCGATGTAAAGCGTCATCATCTTCGTCAATGAGGCTGGATGCAGGCGCGTATCGGCATTTCGCGAATGCAGAACCTTGCCCGTTCGGGCGTCCATGACAAGCGCTGCGTAAGGAGCAGCGGCGGCACTCAGTGGCAGAACCACCAGCATCCAGAAAGCTGCAAGGAGAAATAGCCCGTAACGGGCCGGCACTGCGCGCCGAACCTTCATGATAACCTGCCTTTTTTCTGCCTCATGCCGCCGATTTGTCCGACTGGCTGTTTTATGTGTGGGAGACTACCACAGCATTAGGTTTCAATAAAGTCTTTGTTTTAAAGTATTTGCGTTAACTTTCGGTGAAGCCTGACCCACATCTTGCGGATGCGCCCCGCAATAGGCCCATAAAATCGATTTTGTCAGAAATGTGGCAGTTGCCCCGGCGGTGAACTTCATTTTGGGTGGCCTGTTTCAGAGAGAGATTCTCGGGAGTTTTCGATGTTTTCGATGAGTTGGGCGAAGTGCCCGAGGTCGGGCAGCGACCGATACCGTTCATCGTCTTGCGGTGGTGCTGCTTTTTCCAGTTCCCATTCATGTCCATGGGGCACGAAAACGCCCCAGCCACCAGCGTCTATCATGGGCAGGACATCAGACTTCATGGAGTTTCCAACCATGAGACCCCGGTTGGTTCCGTCCCCATGTCGTTTGAATATCTCATGATAGATTTGGGGGTTTTTGTCCGAGACGATCTCAACGGCATCGAAGTAATCGCCAAGCCCCGATTGCGCCAGTTTGCGCTCCTGATCCAGCAAATCCCCCTTTGTGATCAGAAGTATCCTGTGGGTCTGGCAAACCGTTTCAACGGCTTCCCGCGCATGTGGCAGAAGATCAACAGGATGGCGCAGCATCTCCCGCCCGGCCTCCATGATCTCGGCAATGACCTTTGTGGCCACCCTGCCGTCCGTCACGTCGATTGCGGTTTCAATCATGGACAGGGTAAACCCTTTGACCCCGAACCCATAATGCCCAAGGTTCCGTTTTTCCGCGGCAAGTAGTCGTGACATGAGCGTCTGATGATCGGTGAACTCCGCCAATAGGTCCGCAAAATGGGCCTGCGTCATTTGAAAGATGCGTTCATTGTGCCAGAGCGTATCGTCTGCATCGAAGGCTACTGTGGTGAGTGTCTTAACCATGTCGCCCGACCCCTTTCCTAAATGCTCAGACAGTTTATATAGAGCGTTCAACGACTCACCATGGCCAAAAGCAGATCAGGAGCAGAAATGCACCGCGACGCATTCATCATGGCAGGCCGTTCAGAAGATGATGGTGACACCTCTGTTCTGACCGCGACCAAGCCCAAGACCAAGCGCCCGCCGCTTTACAAAGTCTTGTTGCTTAACGACGACTTCACGCCGATGGAGTTCGTCGTGCATGTTCTTGAGCGGTTTTTTGGTCTCAACCACGCACAGGCTTTTGAAATCATGCTGACGGTGCATAAAAAAGGCGTTGCCGTGGTGGGTGTCTTTAGCCATGAAATTGCCGAGACGAAGGTCGCGCAGGTCATGGATTTTGCGCGTCGGCATCAGCACCCTTTGCAATGCACAATGGAAAAAGAAGAATAGCATCGTGATCGATGCCCGACTGCAATTGGCCCTCAAAGGGGGCGGCTTGGCGTGGCCGAAAGAGGGCCGTATCGCCGTCGTTCTGCCCCGAGCGGATGCGATTCTCTCTGGCGTGCCAAGAGATCGTATCGAGATAATCGAGGGTTTCAGACCCACTTATGATGCGTGGACTGCGCGGGGATATTGCTGTTCAGTTCAATTGGAGGGGCGTTATTCGGCTGCTCTGGTTTGCTTGCCGCGCGCGAAATCCGAAGCGCGTGCTTTGATAGCCAGTGCCGTGTCGCGCACCGATGGGCCGATTGTCGTCGATGGTCAAAAGACGGATGGTGTCGATAGTATTTTCAAGGACCTGCGCCAGCGCGCCAACGTAAGCAATCCCATCTCCAAGGCACATGGCAAACTGTTCTGGACGGCCAACCCGGAGCCTGAAGCGTTTCGGGATTGGGAGGCTGGGCCTGCGTTGACGACAGGTGGTTTCTGGACGGCGCCTGGGGTCTTTTCCGCCGATGCCGTGGACCCTGCATCCGCTTTGCTGGCGTCTGCTTTGCCAGAAGACATGGGCAAACGCGTTGCCGATCTGGGGGCTGGCTGGGGGTATTTATCGGCGCATATCCTGACCCGACCAACGGTCGAGCACGTGCACCTGGTCGAGGCAGGTCATATTGCCTTGGAGTGCGCGCGGCACAATGTAACTGACGCGCGCGCGTCTTTTCATTGGGAGGATGCGACCCATTGGGCGCCGGAAACCAAGATGGATACGGTGGTCATGAACCCGCCCTTTCATACGGGTCGGGCCGCAGACCCGGCTCTCGGTCAAGCCTTCGTCCAGTCCGCTGCCAGACTTCTCCACCCCCGGGGGCATCTTTGGATGGTGGCAAACCGCCATCTGCCCTATGAGACCACCTTGCAAAAGTGTTTTGCACAGGTCACAGAATCTGGAGCGGATACACGCTTCAAACTGTTTCATGCAAGCAGACCACTTCGCAAAAGAACGTGAACCGGTTTAGACTGGGTTACCGTGAGAAAGGGATTCCATGTCATTTTCGATCAACGGCAAGACGGCGATTGTCACCGGCGCTGCAAACGGGATCGGTCTGGCCATATCGCGTCAGTTTGCGGATCGTGGGGCCAATGTCATGTGTGCCGACATGGATGAAAAGAAGCTCGCCTCAGAATGGGGCGAGCAGTCCGATGATGGCAATCTGCGCTACTTTGCCGGTGATCTGCGGCAGCGGCTGACGATTGCCAATCTCGTCTCTGCGACAATTGATGCATTCGAGCGGGTGGACGTTCTGGTCAATGCCTCGCGTCAAGTCATGGCGACAGATGCCCTGGATGTGGAAGACAATTCGGTCGCGGTTCTGTTGGAGCAGAACCTCATGACGTCGCTTCACCTCACGCAGCAGGTGGCCCGACGTATGATCAAGCAGGGGGCTGACCAACCGGAGGGGCAGGTGGGGTCGATCATTAACCTCAGCTCGATTGCTGCCCGCAACACACGGCCAGAACTAATGGGGTATTCCATTGCATCGGCAGCACTGGAACAGATGACCCGTTCGATGGCTCTTGCCCTGGCACCCGAACGCATTCGCGTGAATGCAGTTGCTTTCGGATCGGTCATGAGTGCTTCGCTCAAGTCCTCGGTGGTTGAGAACAGCGAGTGGCGAGATGACATTCGCAGTCACACGCCGCTGGGCCGAATTGCGGGCCCTTCTGAACTGGCTGACGCGGTCCAGTTTCTGGCCGCGGAAGGGTCGGGCTTCATGACGGGCGAGATCATCACCGTAGATGGCGGGCGCAGTCTTCTGGATGCCGTTGCAGCACCAGCGCACTAGATTGACACTTTCCGTTTCGCGCAGATCAGGTTTACATAAGCGTGAGCAGATCGTGACAAACTGGACGCCCCATGACCGATAATTTTGAGACTGAAAAGGACCGCGCGTCCGCGTGGTTCAGAGAATTGCGTGACCAGATTGTGGCGTCTTTTGAAACGCTGGAGCAAGATCACGATCAAGGCCCGCTGTCGGATACAGTACCGGGCGTTTTCGAGGTGACCGAAACCCAACGCAGCAGCGATGACGGATCAGACGCCGGCGGCGGGTTGATGAGTGTCATGCGGGGCGGGCGCGTGTTTGAAAAGGTGGGGGTCAATATCTCCACCGTCTACGGCACATTGGGTGAACGGGCGCAGATGGCAATGGCTGCGCGCAAGGGCATACCCGGCATGAAAGACGATCCACGTTTCTGGGCGTCCGGCATCAGTCTTGTGGCCCATATGCAGAACCCGCATGCGCCAGCGGTTCACATGAATACACGCATGTTCTGGACGCCGCATGCCTGGTGGTTCGGCGGCGGTTCCGATCTCAACCCCTGTATTGAGTATGCCGAGGATACGGCGCATTTTCATGCCACGCAAAAGCAGCACCTCGACCGGCATGGGCCCGCGTATTACCCAAAGCTCAAGGATTGGGCGGATGAGTATTTCTACATCCCGCACCGCTATCGTGCGCGCGGCGTCGGCGGCATTTTCATGGATGATCACTGCACTGGTGACTGGGCTGCGGATTTCGCGCTGACGCAGGACATTGGGCGCGCGTTCCTGCCTGCTTTTGTGCCGCTTGTGCAAAAACGCCGCGTGCAGGACTGGTCAGAGGCTGACAAGGACGCGCAATTGGTCCACCGGGGGCTTTATGCCGAATACAACCTTGTCTATGACCGCGGCACCAAATTCGGGCTGGAAACCGGGCATGATGCCAATGCGGTTCTGATGAGTCTGCCGCCGCTGGCAAAATGGGTGTGAATGCCCCTAGCTGCCGTGCCAGTCGAAAAAACCGGGCCCTGCGCGCGACAAAAGCTCCTCGGCAAGCTCTTGGCCCATGTTAGCACCCTCTGAAATCGCGCCGATGCGTTCACCTGTGATCGCTTGCGAGCCATTGGGCCGCAGTACCTCTCCGCGCAACCGCAACTGACCGCCCTCAAGTTCGGCGAGCCCGGCAATGGGCGTTTCGCAAGATCCATCAAGCGTCAGCAGGAACCTGCGTTCGGCCGCCAACCGCTGACCGGTTTCCATGTGATGGATCGCGGCCAGGATTTCAGCGGTGTTTTCATCATTGGTCCGGCGCTCAATGCCAATGGCACCCTGGGCGACAGCGGGCAACATATCATCGGGGCTGATGGGCGTGGCGGGAACATCCTCCATGGCCAGCCTGTTCAGCCCGGCCGTGGCAAGAAAAGTACATTCCGCGACCCCATCGTGGAGCTTTTTCAACCGTGTCTGCACGTTGCCACGAAACTCGACCACATTCAGGTCAGGCCGCCGGTTCAGCAGTTGGGCCTTGCGGCGCAGGCTGGATGTGCCCACAACAGCCCCGGGTGCAAGATCGGCAACGGCCGTGAGTGCGGGGGACACAAAGGCATCGCGCACATCTTCGCGCGGCAGGTATGTGTCAAGGATCAGCCCATCCGGCTGAACCGTCGGCATGTCCTTCATTGAATGGACCGCGATGTCAATTTTGCCCGACAACAGGTCTTCTTCGATCTCGCGCGTGAAAAGACCCTTGCCACCGATTTCCTTAAGCGGGCGATCCTGTATGGCGTCGCCTGTGACCTTGATCACCACAATGTCAAAGCAGTTTTCAGACAAGCCGAAGGCCGCGGATAAGCGTTCGCGTGTCTCATACGCCTGGGCCAGCGCTAGAGGAGATCCGCGTGTACCAATTTTCAGAGGCGTGTCGGGAGTGGGAAGCGTTAATGTCATGCGACAATCAATAGGCGCGTCAAATTACCCTGACAACCCGTCAGTCTCTTGACATCAGGGCCGCTGGCGCTGACCAACGGAGAAATTGAAAATGAGGACATCATGGCCCCGACCAAAACGATCCTGCGCGCTCTTGCTGGCGAGACGCTTGCGACCCCACCGATCTGGATGATGCGGCAGGCTGGACGGTATTTGCCGGAATACCGTGCGACAAGGGCGCAGGCAGGTGACTTTCTGTCCTTGTGCTACAATTCCGAGCTTGCCGCAGAGGTCACGTTACAGCCCATTCGACGCTATGGATTTGATGCGGCGATCCTCTTTGCGGATATCTTGTTGTTGCCGCAGGCTCTGGGGGCCGATCTGTGGTTTGTGACGGGTGAGGGGCCAAGGTTGTCGACAATTCAGACGCAGGCGGATTTCGACAGGTTGGGACCGGTGGCGGACATCCATGAAACGTTGGGCCCAATCTATGAAACCGTACGTATCCTGCGCCGCGAACTGCCCCAAGACACAACGCTGATCGGGTTTGCCGGGGCGCCCTGGACTGTTGCGACCTATATGATCGCCGGGCGCGGGACGCCAGATCAGGGGCCAGCACATGCGTTGATGCAGGAGAACACACCACTTTTTGAAGCGCTGCTTGATCGGATCACGGCGGGCACAATTGACTATCTGGCCGCTCAGATCGAGGCCGGCGCAGAAGTGGTCAAGATATTCGACAGTTGGGCGGGTTCGCTGAAAGGCGATGCCTTCCAGAAATATGCCCTGAAACCCGCAAAAGAGATCACCGCTGCGCTCAAAGCCCGTTATCCACAAATTCCTGTTATCGGGTTCCCCCGTGAGGCGGGTGACAACTACATCGGGTTTGCCAAAGAGACGGGCGTGGATTGCGTTGCTTTGGACAATTCCATCAGCGCGGATTGGGCCGCTCAACATGTTCAGGTGGATGGTTGCGTGCAGGGAAACCTTGCCAGCAGCCATATGGTAACGGGTGGCCAGGCGCTGATCGACGATACGCGCGCCATTGTGAAGGCGTTTTCCAACGGGCCGCATATCTTCAATCTCGGGCATGGGATCACGCCGGATGCAGACCCCGACAATGTGCAGCGCATGATTGATGCGGTTCGCGCGGGATAATCGGTATTTCTGGCTTGACGGCGCAGCATGGCTGGCATAGTCCACGCCCCGATGGCGTTATAGCTCAGTTGGTTAGAGCGAACGACTCATAATCGTTAGGTCGGTGGTTCAAGTCCACCTAACGCCACCATCCTACCCTCGCCCCAACCAATTGACCTTCGCGCTGCTCAGCGCAAGGGTTTGTGGCGAAAAGGCGCATTGTTGCGGGCCTGCGATGACCGTCCTCGACTACGCAACCATCAATGCAGCTTTCAATGGTCATAGTCCGAAGGATCGGCGGCGCTGCAAACCGGTACGCCGCTCTGCGGACGAGTCCTGCTTGGCGCAGACGAATTATGGTGCGAGTTCGGACCCAGCTGGTCAGTGATGTCGGCCCGAAGCCCGGAGGAATGGCTCGACCAGATTGCCTGACTTTACGGGTCAACCGGCCTTGATGGTAAGATTTCCGATGAGACCGGGGGCATTGCGTCGCCTGCGACTGATTGCGATCAGATAGTTACAAACACGGGTGACAACCTGTCTGATCTGCAATAGCAATTTGTCTGGGAAGAAAAGTCACAGGCCGCGCCAAGAAGGCCTGACCAAATAATTGGGAGGAATACCATGACGATCTCACGGAAATCATTTCTGAATGTGGCGGCGGCTGCGGCGCTGGCCTTCGGCTTTGGGGCCGCGCCCGCGCTGGCTCAGGAAGTTACCCTGCGCCTGCACCAATTCCTGCCGCCGCAAGCCAATGTGCCCAAGCTGGTTCTGGATGTCTGGGCGGATAATGTCGAGAAAGACAGTGGCGGGCGCATCAAAGTCGAGCGTTATCCGTCCATGCAACTGGGTGGCAAGCCGCCAGAGCTGATGGATCAGGCCATTGACGGCGTCGCCGATATCGTCTGGACCGTTGTCGGCTATACACCGGGCCGGTACCCATCGACGGAAGTGTTCGAGTTGCCCTTCATGATGACAAACGCCCGTGCCGCCTCCCGCGCGTATTGGGAAATGTTCGAAAAGCATATGAAGGATACCGAATTCAAAGATGTGCACATCCTTGGGACCTGGGTGCATGGTCCCGGTTTGATCCATGCCAACAAGGAAGTTCGCAAGCCCTCTGACATGGAAGGTCTGAAAATCCGCGGTGGATCACGCTTGGCCAATGCTCTGCTGGAGAAGGTTGGCGCGACGCCCGTTGGCATGCCGGTACCTGCTGTGCCCGAGGGTCTGTCCAAGGGTGTGATCGACGGTACAACGATCCCGTGGGAGGTCACGGCTGCGCTCAAGATCCCGGAGTTGGTCAGCAACCATACGGAATTCACCGGCAATGCGCTCTATGTTCTGACATTTGTTTTGGCGATGAACAAAGACCGCTATGATGGTCTGCCCGAAGATCTGCAAAAAGTGATCGACGATAACTCGGGATTGGAATTCTCGGTATTTGCGGGTGGCACTCAAGCCGACAGTGACGGTCCGGCGCGCAAGGCTGCGGCCGATCGGGGCAACAACATCGTTACGCTCAACGAGGCTGAAACCGCTGAGTGGAAAGCTGTGGCTGAACCGATTTATGCGGAATGGGTCGCTGACATGAATGAAAAAGGCATTGATGGTCAGGCGTTGATTGATGAAGCACGTATGCTCATCGACAAATACACCGAGTAAGCTTTGAAATCTGAAAAAGACCCGCGGCAAGCAGCACTTGCGGCGGGTCTTTTTTGATCTTGGACGGGGATGACAGATGCATCAGTTGATAAAGCTGCTCGCGCGGGGCACGGCGGTTGTTGGTGGCCTCGTGCTGGTCGGGCTGATTGTCCTCACCACCCTGTCGATCATCGGACGTTCGCTGAACAAGATGCTCCATTCCGACCGTGCAGAGGGCCTGCTTGGAGGTTTCACTCAAAGCTTGCTGGATCTTGGTATTGGTGAGGTCAATGGCAGCTATGAGTTACTGGAAGCTGGGGTCGCCTTTGCGATCTTCTCCTTCTTTCCGGTTTGCCAGCTTTACGGCGGGCATGCGACCGTCGATATATTCACGTCGAAACTGCCGTCGAGGGTCAACAGGGCCATCGTCGCGTTTTGGGAGGTCGTTCTGACGGCGACGCTGATCCTGATCAGCTGGCGGCTCTACGAAGGGATGCAGCGCTACATTGGCAATGGTGAAACCACCCTGTTTCTGCAATTTCCGGTCTGGTGGGCCTATGCGGCAAGCTTCGCGGCATCGACCGTGACCTGTATCGTCGCGCTGTATTGTGCCGTGATGCGGATTGGCGAGAGCCTCTCGGGGCGCGTACTCTTGCCAACCTCATGAGGATCTGACTGTGAGTAATCTCGAGCTGGGCTTCATGTCATTCCCAATCCTGCTGCTCATGGTGTTTTTGCGCGCACCAATCGGGCTTGCCATGTTGCTTTGCGGCTTTGCGGGGTGGTATTTTGCCATGGGTGGCAACCCCAATGTGCTGCTGAACAAACTCAAATCGGAAACCTACACACAGTTTTCGAGCTATTCGCTTTCCATCATCCCGATGTTCCTACTGATGGGCCAGTTTGCGACCCTCTCGGGCATGTCCAGTTCGCTGTTCAAAGCGGCGGAGAGCTTTCTAGGGCACAGACGTGGCGGGGTGGCTATGGCCGCAGTGGGGGCCTGTGCAGGCTTCGGAGCGATTTGCGGATCGTCTCTGGCAACAGCGGCAACCATGTCCAAAGTCGCCCTGCCGGAGTTGCGTCGCTACGGGTATTCAGGCGGTTTTTCGACGGCCACACTGGCGGCTGGCGGCACGCTGGGCATCCTTATCCCGCCCTCTGTGATCCTCGTCATCTACGCCATTCTGACCGAACAGAACATTGCAAAGCTGTTCCTCGCCGCCTTTATTCCGGGCATCCTCGCGGCGATCGGTTACATGTTGACCATCTCGCTTTACGTGCGCTTGAATCCGAAATCTGCCGGGACGAGGCCCCCGCAACCCATGTCAGAGCGTTGGGCTGCATTGGCGGAAACCTGGCCGGTGCTGGTGATTTTCGGCCTTGTGGTCGGCGGCATCTATCTTGGCTGGTTCACGCCGACAGAAGGCTCGGCCATCGGTGCTGCGGGCACAGGGCTGGTGGCACTGGTCTCGGGCAGCCTCAACTGGGCTGTTTTCCGCGACAGTCTTCTGGGTACCGCCAAAACGACTGCCATGATCTTCTTCATTGTACTAGGCGCCAGCTTCTACAACAGCTTCCTCGCCCTTTCCGGCGTGCCGCAATACATGGCGGACTGGGTCCTCAGCCAGGGCTTCAGCCCGTGGTTCGTACTGTCGATCGTTCTCATCTTCTATCTCGTGTTCGGTTGCCTGATGGACAGCCTGTCAATGATTCTGCTCACCGTCCCGATCTTTTTCCCTGTTATCTCTGCGATGGATTTCGGAATGTCGCCGGAACACGTGGCGATCTGGTTTGGCATTTTGGTGTTGATCGTCGTCGAGGTCGGGTTGATCACGCCACCAGTGGGCATGAACCTCTTCATCATCAATGCGATGGACCGTGAGACCCCGATGACGGAAACCTATAAGGCCGTGATGTTTTTTGTGGGATCAGATATTCTGCGTGTCGTTATTCTTGTGATGTTCCCAGCAATTACCTTGTTCCTGATCCCCGCCTGAGGACAGGCAAGGTGCCAACTGGTCTTCAAGAGTTTGCGATATAGTGCACTAATTTCTGCACTCGCCTTGCAGGCAGGGTTTGTGCGTGCAGTATAAAACCAATTCCGGCTTTTGACTTGGGGGAGGCGCCAGTGACCAGCGCGACGGAAAACGCAGCCAGTTATTTTGTTGACCGCCATCTACAAGAAGGGCGGGGCGACAAGACGGCCTACCGGGAAGCGGGAACGGGCCGGAACCTGACTTACCAGCAACTGGCGGAAGGGGCGAATTGCATTGCCGGTGCATTCCGACGTGCCGGATTTCGCGCGGAAGAGCGGGCTGCGATGTTGGTGCTCGATACTCTGGAGTTCCCCCAGATTTTCTTTGGGGCTTTGAAATCCGGGGTTGTGCCGGTTCCGATCAACACGCTTTTGGCCGCGCCTGTCTATGACAGCATCCTGCGCGACAGCCGCGCCTCTGTGCTTTTTGTTTCCGCAGCTTTGCTCGACGTTGTGGCGCCGGTATTGGCGGATAATCCTTTCTTGCGCGCGGTGATCGTTATTGGCGAAGCTTCTGTCGGCGACAGCCTGAACTACGCGGATTTTGTCGCGGGAGCAGAAGCTCTGGAGACCCAGCCTGCCTCGGGCGATGAAACCGCGTTCTGGCTCTATTCTTCTGGGTCCACAGGGTCACCGAAAGGCGTTCAGCATGTACATTCCAGCTTGAAGGCCACCGCTGACACCTACGGGGCAAACGTTCTGAACTTGACCGAAGATGACATCGTGCTTTCTGCGGCAAAACTCTTTTTTGCCTATGGCCTCGGCAACGCGATGACATTCCCGCTCGCGGTTGGAGCCACGACGGTACTTTTTGAAGGCAGGCCCACGCCCGGAGATATGATCGCGACACTCAATGCGGAACAGGCAACGGTGTTTTGTGGCGTGCCAACACTTTTTGCGGCGATGGTCGCCGAAATGGACAAATCAGGCGCCCCGACAGCCCCTTTGCGTCGCTGCATTTCTGCGGGCGAGGCGCTGCCCGAGGACGTCGGAAACCGGTGGCAGGCGCATACAGGCGTTGCCATTCTTGACGGTGTCGGATCAACCGAGATGCTGCATATTTTCCTGAGCAACCGGGAGGGGGACGTGGTCTACGGGACCTCCGGGACCCCGGTGCCGGGCTATGATGTCCGGCTTGTGAGTGAAAATGGCGCCGAGGTTGGAGACAATGAGATCGGCGAATTGCTCGTCAGCGGAGCCTCCGCCGCCTCTGGCTACTGGAATCAACGCAGCAAATCACGCGCAACCTTTGAAGGTATCTGGACAAGGACGGGGGACAAATATGAGCGTCGCCCTGATGGGCGTTATATCTACTGCGGTCGGACAGACGATATGTTCAAAGTCTCTGGTATCTGGGTGTCACCTTTCGAAGTGGAGCAAGCGCTTGCCAGCCATTCAACTGTCCTCGAAGCTGCCGTCGTTGCGGCCAAGGATGACGCGGGTCTGGACAAGCCCAAAGCCTTCATCGTGCTGGCGACTGAGGCTCCTGATGACCTGAAAGAGGTGCTGACGGACCACGTGAAAACACGGATCGGCAAGTGGAAGTATCCCCGATGGATCGAAATCGTCGATGATCTGCCAAAAACAGCAACCGGGAAAATCCAGCGCTTCAAGTTGCGCGAGGGGCTGGCGTGAGTTTTCGTTGGGCGGCGGACGAAGGACAAACGCTCGCAGCAGGTGACGCGGCTCTGGAATACAGGTGCTACGGTCCACCTCCTGGATCGACGCCGACGCTCGTGTTGCTGCATGAAGGATTGGGATCGGTTGACCTTTGGCGTGATGTCCCCCGAAAAATTGCCGAAGCCACCGGACTTGGTGTGCTCGCATATTCGCGACAAGGGCATGGGCGGTCTTCGCAAGCCAGTCTACCTCGACCATTGAACTATATGACGCAGGAAGCGGAAGATACGCTTGGAAAGGTGCTGGACGCTGCGGGCATCACGGCAACCATTCTTCTGGGCCATTCTGATGGGGCGACCATTGCTGGCATTTATGCGGGTTCAGTCAGCGATATGCGGGTCAGAGGTCTGATCCTTATCGCGCCGCATTTTTTCACTGAACCGATCGGGCTTTCCGCGATACGTGCTGCGGGAAAGGATTTCGACGCCAGTGATCTGCGTGCGAAGCTTTCGCGATACCACGATGATGCCGACGCTCTCTTCCGGGGATGGCACGACGTTTGGGTTCATCCGGAATTTGAAACCTGGAACGTGGCGGATGCGATTGATCATTGGCGCATTCCGGTTCTTGCTCTTCAGGGGACGGATGATCCCTATGGCAGTCTGGCGCAGATCGACGAGATCGAGACCCGTGTCTATTCTCCGCTTGAACGCGTGATCCTGCGCGATTGCGGGCATGCACCGCATCTGGAGCGCCCGGAAGAAACAAAACGGGCGATTGTCGCATTCTGCGCCCGACTTGTGCGACTGGAGCAGGAAGATGTCCTGCTCTCCTGATCTTCCCGAAGGTGTCCCGCGCCCCCCGCATGTCTACGTGCCGGGCAAGACGGACCGACACCCGGAAGACTGGTTCGACGGGATCAAGGCAAGCGCGTTGACAGCGAAGACCCCGCAGGCACTGCATCAGACTGCCGCATTCCAGGCCGGTTTGGCGTATCTGGAGGCTGGTTACTTCTGGGAGTGCCATGAAGTGTTGGAGGCTGTTTGGCTTCAGACAGTTGTTCCAAGCGCGGAGCGTGACATGGTTCAGGCCCTGATCCAACTGGCCAACGCGCAGCTGAAACTGTTGATGGAGCGCCCGCGCGCAACCCTGCGATTATGCGAAAGGGTTGGCGCGCATTTGGAGCGCTGCCCCCAGAGTGCTGTGACGCTTGGGCTTCGGCCCGCTGCTATCCGTGCGCAGATGGAAGATGTTCAGAAACGCGCGAAAGATGAATTATAGTGCATTAGAAGCAGGGATATTGTCTGATTTTTGCGCCTATATGCGCTTTACGGCCAAACATACGGAACTATAATTCATTATGAAGCAGAATGGCGTCCTCTGGCGCTAGAAGGTGCCAAAGTGACCAAACACATCGATTTTCAGGTCGACCCGAATTCAATGAAACACTGGCGCGTCAGTTATGACGGCGCAGTGGCCAACCTTTACATGGATGTCGACGAGCAAGGCGGACTTTTTGAGGGATATGAGCTCAAATTGAACTCTTATGATCTGGGGGTTGATATTGAGCTTGCGGATGTCGTTCAGCGCATGCGGTTTGAACACCCGGAGGTTAAGGTTGTTGTCTTGCGCTCTGCGAAGGACAAGGTTTTTTGCGCAGGCGCCAACATCCGTATGCTGGGAGGGGCTGCCCATGCGCATAAGGTGAACTTCTGCAAATTCACCAATGAAACGCGCAACACTTTCGAAGCAGCGCTCCGGGACAGTGGCCAGAACTATATCTGCGCTGTAAGGGGTGCTTGTGCAGGTGGCGGCTATGAGCTCGCGCTGGCGTGCAATCACATCATGCTGACGGACGACAGCACCTCGTCTGTGGCGCTGCCGGAGGTGCCATTGCTCGCCGTTCTGCCGGGAACGGGCGGGCTGACGCGTGTGACCGACAAGCGCAAGGTGCGGCGGGATCTGGCGGATGTCTTTTGTTCGGTTGAAGAGGGGGTCAAAGGCAAGCGGGCGCTGGATTGGAAGCTGGTGGATGAGGTGATACCGAACTCCAAATTTGATGAAACCGTTGCAGCACGCGCTCAGGAACTCGCGACCAATTCAGCCAAATCTGACGTCCCGCAGGGCATTGAGCTTAAGCCCCTGTCTCGCAGGATAGGCGAAAGTGACGTGCAATATTCAACCGTGGGCATTGAGATCGACCGGGGCGGGCGACGTGCGATCATCACGATCCAGGGGCCAAAGGAGGCCGCACCTGCTGACATGAACGCCTTCACAGCCGAGGGGTCGGACGCATGGTTGCTGCGCTGTGCGCGCGAATTGGATGACGCGATCCTGCACCTTCGAACCAACGAAGATGAATTGGGTCTGATCGAATTCCGGACACAAGGTGATCCTGATCTGGTGTGCGCTCATGAGGCGGTTTTACTGACCGACAAGGAGCACTGGCTTGCAAATGAGGTTCTGTGCCTATGGAAGCGCGTGCTTAAGCGTATTGATATGACGTCGCGCAGCCTCGTGGCGATGGTCGAGCATGGTTCGTGTTTTGCGGGGGTTCTGGCGGAAATTCTCTGGGCGGTGGATCGCAGCTACATGATGCTGGACGATTTTGAGGATGACGATCGTCCGCTGGCTTCGGTCATGCTGAGTGAAGCCAATTTCGGTCAATATCCGATGGGCAATGATCTCAGTCGCCTCGCGACCCGTTTCTATGGTGACCCGAAGCAGGTGGAAGCTCTGAAGACCCGTACCGGAGAGCTTTTGGAGGCAGAGGATGCAGAGACGCTGGGTCTCGTTACTTATGCCTACGACGACATCGACTGGGACGACGAAGTGCGTCTTTTCCGCGAGGAGCGTGCGAGTTTTTCCCCTGATGCGATGACGGGGCTTGAAGCAAATCTGCGGTTTGTCGGGCCGGAAACGATGGAAACGCGTATTTTTGGTCGACTCACAGCTTGGCAAAACTGGATTTTCCAGCGCCCGAATGCCGTGGGTCCTGAAGGTGCGTTGCAGCGATACGGGTCCGGCTTGCGGGCCGACTACAATATGCAGCGCGTCTGAGAAACAAATGTAATCGTCGGGCTGCCGTCTGACAGGAGGAAAGAATGCTCGATCTCATCAACGTCAGTTACGACAGTCAAATCCCAAACAATGTCGGTCTGAGCTCGGATAAAAAAGTGCTGAAGGCGCTCGAAAAATGGCACCCGGGATATATCAACTGGTGGAACGATCTGATCCCTCAGAACTTTCAGGACAGCATGGTCTATCTGCGGACGGCTGTGTCCGTTGACCCCAAGGGATGGGCAAAGTTCGACTATGTGAAAATGCCCGAATACCGTTGGGGTGTCCTTTTGGCACCGGCGGTCGAGGACCGAAAGATCCCCATGGGAGAGCACCACGGCGAACTGGCCTGGCAAGAGGTTCCGGGTGAGTATCGCAACATGCTCAAGCGCCTGATCGTCATCCAGGGTGATACCGAGCCCGGCTCGGTTGAGCAGCAAAGGTTCCTGGGGCTTACGGCCCCTTCGCTTTACGACATGCGCAATCTCTTTCAGGTCAACGTGGAAGAGGGTCGGCATCTTTGGGCGATGGTGTATTTGCTGCAGAAGTACTTCGGCCGCGACGGTCGTGAAGAGGCAAATGATTTGCTCGTGCGGTCATCGGGCAGCGAAGAAGCGCCGCGGATGCTGGGGGCGTTCAACGAAGAAACGCCTGATTGGCTGTCGTTTTTCATGTTCACCTATTTCACGGATCGCGACGGCAAGATGCAGCTGGAAAGCCTGGCACAATCGGGTTTCGACCCGCTGTCGCGCACTTGCCGTTTCATGCTGACCGAAGAAGCACACCATATGTTTGTGGGCGAAACCGGTGTCGGGCGCACCATTCAGGCCACTCTGGAGGCTATGAACAAGCACGGGATCAGCGATCCCTTTGACATCAACAAGATTCGCGACCTCGGGGTCATTGATCTGCCGACGATCCAGAAGAAGCTGAACCTGCACTATACGCTCAGCCTTGATCTTTTTGGTCAGGAGGTCTCCACCAACGCCGCCAATGCGTTCAACGCCGGTATCAAGGGGCGTTACATGGAGCAGCGCATTGACGATGATCACAAGCTGCAAGATGACACCTATGCCGTCACATCTATCCAGGATGGTCAGATCGTCACAGAAGACGCGCCTGCGTTGACCGCCATAAACATGCGCTTGCGGGACGATTATGTGCGTGACGCGGCGGGTGGTGTTGGCCGCTGGAACAAGGCAATCGCCAAAGCGGGTGTCGCGTTTGAGCTGAAGTTACCCCATGAAGGTTTCCACCGTCAGATCGGTGTCTTTTCGTCGGTTGCTGTGGACCCGTCAGGCAACATCATTTCAACCGCGGAATGGGAGGCACAGAAAGACGACTGGTTGCCGACAAAGGCGGATGGCGATTTCATTCAGTCTTTGATGGTGCCGTGCTACGAGCCGGGGCAGTACGCGTCCTGGATCGCGCCACCGAAGGTTGGCATTGATAACAAACCCGGAGATTTCGAGTATGTAAAACTGCACATGGCTTGATCCAAGTCAACGCAATCGTAACGCAGGCTGATCAAACTGGTCTGCGTCACCGCCAGTGACCTTTCGTTTCAAAGGAGACCGGACCATGCAAGCTAAGACCATGAAAACGCCCGTGATGTTGCAACAAAACTGCCTCGGATGCCCCGATTGTAAGGGCATATGCCGAGAGCTCTATGAACTTGCGTTTTTGCCGAATCTGGTGCTGCAGCGGTCCGCTGCCAGTCCATGAACAAGCCGGTAAAACAACACCTCATTGATCCTGAAATCTGCATCCGCTGCTATACCTGCGAGATGACCTGCCCCATTGGCGCCATTCAACATGACGACAACAATGTCGTCGTTGACCCCGATACCTGTAATTTCTGTATGGACTGTATCCCGGTATGCCCCACCGGGTCGATCGACGAATGGCGCGTGGTGGAAACGCCCTACAGCCTTGATCAGCAATTCGACTTCGAAGAATTGCCAGAGCAGCAAGACATCGCGTCAGAACCTGACGCACAGGATGACGGGATTGAAGCGCACGACGATGTGGTCGCGGCACTGCTCGCCGAAGCCCACAAGGGGGCGGGGGGGAAGGCCAAGGCACCGGCGTCTGCGTCAAAACCCACGATCAACCTATACAATCTGGGCAATCCGGCGACGGCGAAAGTCCAAGGCAACTACCGTCTCACAGAAGCAGATAGTGATAGCGATGTCCGGCACATCATTCTTGATCTGTCGAATTTGCCTTTTCCTGTCCTGGAGGGTCAAAGCATCGGGATCATTGCACCCGGCCTGGATGACAAGGGGCAGCCTCACTTACCGCGCCTGTATTCCATCTCAAGTCCACGGGACGGCGAAAGGCCAGGTTTCAACAATGTTTCCCTTACGGTGAAACGTGAAGACAAAGGTGTCTGTTCGAACTACGTGTGCGATCTCGAAAAAGGTGATGAGGTTCAAATCACAGGGCCTTTTGGGTCTACGTTCCTGATGCCCTCCGATCCCAATGCGCATTTGCTGATGATTTGTACTGGCACCGGGTCCGCGCCCTTCCGCGGCTTTACCATGCGCAGGCAACGCGAGTTACCGTCCGTAAAGGATAGTCTGACGCTGGTCTTTGGCGCGCGCAGCCCGCGTGATCTGCCTTATTTCGGGCCTCTCAAGAAGGTGCCAGACACCTTCATGCGCAAGGAATTTGCTTTTAGTCGCCAAAAGGATGCGCCTAAGCAATATGTGCAGGACAAGCTGCGTGAACAGTCGCAAACGATTGCCGAACTGCTTGGTGATACCCATACTCACATCTACATTTGCGGACTAAAAGCGATGGAGCAGGGTGTCGAAGAAGCCATGAGTGATATCGCAAGAGGGGTGGGTTTGCATTGGTCAGAGCTACGAGACCAAATGCGTGATGCGGGGCGGTATCACGTCGAAACTTACTGATGGCCAAGAAAAAAATATGCGACATTTTGCCATAATGACCTGAAATTCGATGCATCTGGACTAGTTCCCTAAGTGTCTTATGCATTATTTTTCGAGTACGGGATGTCCATGTCTGAGGTAATCACCCAACCCAAAACCACGTCAAAGGTCATATCGCGTTTGGCGACGCGCGTGCGCGAGGCGCGCAAGGCGCAGGGATTGCCACGGCGTGCATTATCAGAACGTTCCGGCGTCTCGCCGCGCTATCTGGCGCAGCTTGAGGCTGGTGAGGGGAATATATCGATCGCGTTGTTGCAGCGCATTTCGGATGCCCTTGATATCAAGATCGAACATTTGCTTTCAGAAAATGCGCCCTGGGATCTGGAAGTGCAGCGTGTGGCGATGCTCTACCGGCATGCGCCGGAAAGCGTCCAACAACAGGTTCGCGCTATTCTCGCACCGCAAAACCCTGCCACGCTCAGGGCAGGTCGCATCTGCCTGATCGGTCTGCGTGGCGCAGGCAAGAGCACTTTGGGCAAACTGGCGGGAGAGGCGCTTCGGCTGCCGTTTGTCGAACTGAACAAGGAAATCGAAACCCACACCGGCATGCCATTGTCCGAAGTGATGGCGTTTTATGGACAGGACGGTTACCGCGGTCTTGAAGCCGAAGCCGTGTCGCGGATTGTTGAACGCCACGACAAGGTGATCCTGGCGGTCGCGGGAGGGCTAGTGGCCGAAGAAAGAACCTATGCGCAGGTATTGGAGCGCTTTCACACCGTTTGGTTACGAACCTCGCCGGCTGAACACATGCAACGAGTGCGGGCGCAGGGTGACTTGCGACCCATGCGGAACAACCCGGCGGCAATGCAGCAACTCAAGGCATTGCTGCAGTCGCGTACGCCGCTTTACGAACGCGCAGAGGCCCGGATCGATACCTCGAACAGGACCGTTTCGACCTCCTTGAATGATCTGATCAAGGTCATTGCGTCAAACCGGTTCCTGGAATTTCCCGGCGCATGAACGAAAGCGCGATTGGTCTGGCCTTGCAAGCCGCCCTGCGATCAATGTCAGAAGTGTTGTTGTTCGAGGCCACCAATCCCTGGGAACTGGATGAGGCCATGACGGAGTTCGGATTTTCAAGTGGTGCCTGTGAGGCGCAAGACATCGAGGGTTTGGATGTAGCACTTGCGCATAACAGTCAATCGGGCTGCCATCAGATCACCCCGATCCTTCCCAGAATGGTCGCAGAAGGCCGCCTGGGTCGCAAGGTAAGTGTCGGTTGGTATCGCTATCCGGGAGGCGGTGGATTGGTAATCGACCCACTTGTCGAAGATTTACTACGCGAGGAGGCGCGGTTTGAAGGGATCACGCGGCGCGATATTTCGAATAATGAGATTGTCGCGCATCTTACGCTGGCCTTGGTCAACGCCTCTGCGGATATTATGGCCAACACAAGTCTTTCGAATATCGGGCAGGTTAACGATGCGAGTATCAAGTACCTTGGGTTTCCGGCGGCAACCGGGGGCGTCCTCAGCTACGCTGCTGGAGCGGGGATCGATGCAATCCTTGCGCGACTGACAGGGCTGCGCTACGGGCCGTCGAAGGCAATGAAGATCAGCAACCACCTTGAACTGTTGCGAGGTCAGCTTTGACTGATCAGGATCAGGGTTGCCAAACCCCATAGCGTCATCTGGAAATGCGTATTTTGAGCGCCCTCGTGGCAGAACCAATAACAAAAGTGATTTCCGACAATCAAAAATCCGGCCCAGATGGCGGTGAAACTCAGGGCACCGAGCATTGCGATAATGCGCGCTGCTTCGAGCGCATCGGGATTACTGATACTGATCAGCAGCCCCAAAACACCAAGCCACAATAGAATACAGGTCACGAATTCCGCGACCAGAACACAACGGAATGCAAACTGCTGCGTTTGCCGATTTGTGATGGCCCTATGGGCGACGGTTTTGAACTCTTCGGGATATTGCGCGCGCATACGTGTCATGGCGAGCACTTCGGCGGTGTATTTTTCATTTACTGATGGATGCAGAAAATTGTCTTTGAGGCCTAAGGTCAGCCACAATGCGATTAACCCTGTAGCGACCGCTTGTGCCAGTAGGAGCGTGGCTTCCATCTTGAAATCTTCCGGAATCCGCAGTGCTTGCAATAAAAAAGGGCCGTGCGAACACGGCCCTTTGTAACGTGGTCTCTATCAGGTCCAGGCCATGCGCGCCGGATGATATTCGAACGAAATGTGGTGCCCAGCACCGATGAGGCCTTCTTTGGTGAAATTGTAGAGAGAGCGCCAGTAGGGCTGGATTGTCACACCCTCGTCCTGGATCAAGGCTTCCATGTCTTTCATCAAAGCGCGGCGTTTATCGACATCGGCTGTCGCCAACGCGACGTCGAGCATCTTGTCAAATTCGGCATTGGACCAGCCGAATTCATTCCACGCCTCGCCTGAACGATACGCCAATGCCCAGATTTGCACACCCAAAGGACGGTGGTTCCAATTCGTTGACGAGAAAGGGTATTTGACCCAGTCGTTCCAGAAAGTGGAGCCCGGCAGAATGGTGCGTTTGACCTTGATGCCCGCATCGCGCAGCTGTGCTGCAACCGCGTCGGTGGTGTCTTTGCGCCATGCATCGTCGATTGAAAACAGCTCATGCTCATAGTCGCCCATTCCGGCCTCGTCCATCAGCGCTTTTGCCGCTGCGGGGTCGACCTTCCGGGGAGGAAGCTCAGCGTAGTCTGGATGCATCGGGCCCACGTGGTGGTTTTCGGCAACAATGCCGCGCCCGCCATATCCCAATTCCAACAGAACGGCGTTGTCGACTGCCATCGACAGGGCCTGGCGCACCCGCTTGTCTTCATAGGGCTTTACGCCGTCGATCTCTGCCAACTGATTGGGGCGGATCACGATGGTGGCGGCTGTTGCAATCGAGTTCTCGACCCAGCCATCAAGTGTCGCGAAGATATCAATGAAGTCGCCCTCGATTGAATAGAGCGCATCAATTTCTTCGGCCTCGGCTGCCGCCACAAACGCTGACGGGTCGGTGCCGTAGTCGATATATTCGAGACGATCAATGTAGGGACCGCCAAAGACATCGGTACCCCACCAGGCGTGATCGGGGTTCTTGACCAGAACACCTTTAACGCCGACTTCCAGCGATTCCGGCAAATAGGGGCCGGTGCCAACGGGATTTTCCAACATGGATTCTGCGTTAAACCCTGCCGGTGTGATCGCCGCCGGATAGTCAGCCATGCCGGGGATCAGCGAGATATCCGGACGTGGCAGGGCCAGTTTTACTGTGTGGCTGTCCACAATTGTGATCGCGCCATCAATTGCCTGACCTGAGCCCTCGTCGATGAGTACACCAAAACGGCCAGCCATCGAATTGCCTTCCAGACCTTTGTCGCACCATCCGGCGATGTTGCGTGCAACGTCGTCTGCGGTGAAGTCGTCGCCATTGTTCCATTTGACGCCTTTACGGACGTTCAATGTATATTCAGTGGCATCGTCGTTGATTTCCCAGCTTTCCAGAAGCGCAGGAGAGAAAGTCCCGTCGTTCTCATAGATCACCAGATACTCGAGCCAGCCGCGGCTGAAGTTGGCAATCTGGGACCAATCGTAGGTGCGCGGATCTTTCAGCGCGCGAACTTCCTGCTGCATGCGGACAACGCCGCCTTCCTTGTGGCCATCAGCATGCGCGGGCGCAGCCATACCGATCATGGAATATGCGGTCGCTGCAGTCGCGCCAAAGGCGCTGGCCATCGCCAGGAACTCGCGACGATTGACCGGATCAGATCCGACCTTCCCGGCTGAGTCCACGACGGACTGCGGCAGGGGTCTGCCGGTACGTGTGAAAAATGTCATCTTCTTCCTCTCTGTTGGCGCGCTGTGTGCTGGCGCTCTACGCCGGCAATCTGTGCCGGCATCGGTGATGCAGTTGATCTGCTTTCTTGACGCCCTCTCGGGGACGGCGGGAGTGTCAAAATTTTATGTCGGGTCGTCAACCCCACGCACATCACCGCTGCCTCTGTTCTGGAGAAGCAGCGGGATACAGTGATCCGATTTCGAAGCCTGTCGAGGTGCCCCAGTGGGAAATCGGACCAAATTCTGGTGGGCTATCTTCGCGGGGTTAATGTGGCCTTGCGACGATTTTCCCAATAAGCGGCGCGATTTGAATAGTCTGTGTCGCTCCTGCACCTTGATCGAGAGGTGGAAACCGTGAAAGCGGCACGCCATTGGTTTCCGCGTCTTCATGCGGAAGCACTCTACTCATAAGCGGCCAAAGCGCTTTAAAATTTTTTTCATGCATCAGAAAAATTTTGGTTTGGTTCGCGTGCCACGCGTGGAAAACGGCGGTTTATCGTCAGTGGATTGTGAACGAATCTCTCGAAATTGAGACCTTACGCCTCAACATTCGGCCTGATGAGGCATTCAAATTTTGACCTTCGGCTTGCGCTTGTGTCTTTGCTTGTGCTGAATTTGGTGTGCGGTTTGATTTATGTCCGCGACGGACTTGGAGGATCTTGTGAAATCGCTGCAACCAAGTCAGATAGCTCCCCCCTTTGCGCGGTATTCCCACGGCGTGGAAATTCCCATTGGTATGCGTATCGTGCGGACCGCCGGGCAGTTGGGAATGGCGCAAGATGGCAGCGTGCCTGATACCGCTGAGGCTCAGGCAAACATCTGCTTTGCCAATATTCAGGCGATATTGGCTGAGGCTCAGATGTCGGCAAAGGATGTTTGCCATGTCAGCGCTTACGTGACCGATCGCATTCATTTTGCCGGCTACATGAAAGCGCGTGACGCCTTCGTTCAGGGTGCCAGGGTCTTGCCGTCTTCCACTTTGCTGATCGTATCGGGGTTTACCCGGCCAGAATATTTAGTGGAAGTGGAGGTCTGGGCCGCCGCAAGGTGATCCACCCCGCGAGCCCGCCTATCCTTACCAGATCACGATCCTTACAAGGGGCCTAGGGGGTTTCAGTCGCGGGCAGAATTTTCCCGATGCAACGGCCAAAACCCACACGGTATCCATCACCCTGCGCATGACCGGAAAGCGTTAGAGTGTCGCCATCCTCGATAAAGCTGCGCGATTGCCCGTCCTGTAACGTCAGAGGTTCCTTACCGCCCCAGGACAATTCCAGCATGGAGCCGCGCTGATCTTTTTCAGGGCCGGAAATCGTACCCGATCCAAGCAGATCGCCAGCATTCATCGCACAACCCGACGAGGCGTGATGAGCAAGCTGCTGGGCTGCGGAGTAATACATCTCGTTATAATTGGTGCGCGCGATGACTTCTTCAGTGCCGTTCTCGGGTTCTATGAGAACTGAAAGATCAATGTCGAAGAGCATGGGAGAGGGCTCCTGCAGATAGGGAAGAAGTTCTTTTTCGCGTGTCGGCGTTGATGTGCGGAAGGGGGCGAGTGCGGCTGCGGTGACGATCCACGGGCTGATGGATGTCGCGAAGGCTTTTGCCTGAAATGGTCCAAGCGGCTGATATTCCCATGCCTGAATGTCACGGGCTGACCAATCGTTCAGCAATACATAACCAAAAATCATCTTGTCGGCTTCTGCGACCGTGACGCGCTGACCCATTTCCGTTGAAGCGCCGACGATTGCGCCCATCTCCAACTCGATATCCAGCCGCTTGCAGGGACCAAACACCGGCATATCGGCGTCCGGTGCCTTTGTTTGCCCCATTGGGCGGCGGATGTCGGTGCCGCTGACCACAACCGTGCTTGCGCGGCCATTGTAACCAATTGGAATATGAAGCCAGTTGGGAGGTAGCGCGTTCTCCGCCCCTCGGAACATCGTGCCTACGTTGGTCGCATGGTGCCGACCCGCGTAGAAGTCAGTGTATTCCGAAACAACCAGCGGCATGTGCAGCTGAACATCCACCAGCGGAACAAGGTGCGGGGATACCAATGCCTGTTCGCTGGCACCTTCCACAAGCAAGGCGGTGAGGCGTTCGCGCAAGGCCTGCCAGGCGTCGGGGCCCAATTCCATCACATCGTTCCAGAATGGAAGGTCAAACACGGGCTCGTCGCTGAGTGTTATCAGTTCTGCCGCCTCAAGCGATGCCAGATCGAGAACCTGATCGCCGATCGCCACACCGCAACGCGCGTCCCGATCATCGGTCGAAAATACGCCGTATGGCAGATTGTTCAGCGGAAAGTCACATTCCGGATCGTTGGCACTGGCAATCCAGCTTTTCGTCAGGGGCATTTAGTCGTCCTTGGGGTTTTGGCTGCGCTTTTTTCGGGCCTGTAGCCAGCGAAAAAGAAAGAACAGGGCCACGAAGGCCCCGATCCAGAACAGAAGGTCAATGAGAGCGGTATTCATCGGCAAAAACTACTTTCCTGCTTGGTCAGAGAGATGTGGAGGGGCATGTCTGAACTTTAACAAATTGCCTCGTACAAATTCATCATATGTCGAGATCATTTGCACGCAAATGCACCAATCTGCCTCCTTGCCAAAGAATGGGGCTCTTGTATTAGTTGTTTTTGTAACTAACAAGGCCGGTTTCTTCAGATGTCGCATTCCGAGGACTTTAATTTGCAGGCGTTTTTGCCCTATTTGCTGAACCAGGCGGCCGAACAGAGCAGTCTGGAGTTTCACCAGATCTACAAAGACAGATACGGGATGCTGCGCACTGAATGGCGGGTTCTTTTTCACCTGGGCCTTTTCGGTTGCATGACGGCAGGCGAGATCGTTGATGCGGCCAAGATTCACAAGACCAAAATAAGCCGTGCCGTGCATCGATTGGCAGAGAGACGGTTCCTGACCCGTACGCGTCGTGAAGACGATCGCCGCGTAGAGCTTTTGAAACTGACGCCAAGAGGGGTGGCGGTTTATGAGGATTTGCGCGGCATCGCACGGGCCTATGATGACGCGCTCAGCAGCCAATTTGATGAAGAGGAACTGGAAATTCTGCGCCGGGCGTTGAGGGTCCTTGCGCAGATGCCAAAGGCAGAAAATGTGAAAGGCCAATGATTTGGCCCTTCACAGATGATGAAATTAGGCGGCTTTGCGACGACTACGCCAGCCGATCAATCCCAAAGCACCTAGCAAGAGCGGCGCGCTGGCGGGCAGCGGCACTGGAGCGAGCTCTGAAATCTCGATGGTCAAGAGGTTGAACGCCCCCGGATTGGATGTGAAGTCGATCAGTGAGGGGTTCAGCGTATCACCGGTTGCAAGCAAAACATCGGGTCCAAAAAGCTCACTCGACAAAGGAATTCCTTGCTGAATTGTGCCTTCGCCCGCTGGGCTGGCGGTGATGTCTGCGCCTTGAATGAAGGCTGCGCCGGTCAATCCGTTGGCTTCTGTTCCGGCATCATAGATTTGCGCGCCGGTCACGTTGATCGTGCGATTGCCGGTGAAATTTCCAGCATCGTCAAATAGCTGATACGCAAGCGGATTATCATTGCCGATGAAATGATCATTGGACGGCAACAACATCGACAAGAAAGTAAAATACACTGCCGAGTTTGCATCCACATGCAGCGTTGTGCTTCCGGTCTCGCCAGGCTGGATTGGGGGTGGGTTGGAAGTCATCGGGGCACCCGCAGCAATCACCGTGCCTTGCGAATTTGGCAATTGCGCCTCGCGCTCGACCGCGATGCCAAAGGGTGTGTTATCGGGTAAGACGCCGCGGGGCATACCGGTTTCGGCAATAAGTTCCAGCCCTGCCGATGCAGTGCCGCCGAGATCAAAGGCGTCAAAGCTCCCGTCATGAAAAGCCGTGTAAAGGGGGGTGATCGCTAGTCCGCCGCTGGCCTGATTGTTGGTCACGGTGATCTGGATCGTGGTCGCTTGCGCCGAGAATGCGAATGACGCACCAACGGCGGATACGGCCAGAGCCAAAAGGTTTCTGGTTACAAATTTCATTTTTCACTCCTGTCAGAAAAGCCAATCCAAGCGGAAAGGCTGGCGCACCTTAGGGGCAGTTCCAGATCAACAAACACTCACACCTGCGTGACATCCGCGCGTCTCTCTGCGTTGTGAAGAAAACTGAAATTTCCGTGAGGGAGGCGGATCAGAAATCGACGGTAACGCCGGGCAGTTCCAACGCCTTCATCAGATCGCGAAGTTCCTGACGTGCCGCCACGTTTGATATGTTGAGTTGCTTGACGCCAATGTCTTTCAGATCAAGTAACGTAAGGCCCCGCGGGAACAATTCGCGAAAGACAACGCGTTCCGAAAAGCCGGGCGCAATGCGGAACCCGATGCGCTTGCTCAGGTTTCTTACGGCACGCTCCATCTTTTCCTTGTTGACCATGCGTTGAGCGCCCATTCGGTTGCGCACAACAATCCAGTCAATCGGGGTCAGGCCGGCTTGCGCGCGTAGCTGTCGCGCATTCCAGACCATTTCAGAATAGACGGATGGCCCCAGGATTTCGTCGCCCGAAGAATCAGTGCGCGCAAGCAGGTCAAAATCCACGAAGCTGTCATTTAGCGGCGTGATGAGCGTATCAGCCAGAGAATGCGCAACCTGGCTCAGCCGTGTGTGAGATCCCGGGCAGTCGATCAGGATAAAATCATTGTCAGGTTCCAGCGAAGCGACAGCCGCAGAAAGGCGATGATCGTAGATATTTTCACCGGGTTTCAGGGCGTCCGCCGAAATGTCGGGCAATTCATGGGTGTTGGGGCTGGCCAGTTTCAGCCCGGCCTTTGCAAGAAACGATTTTCTGTTTTCGGTATAACGTCCAAATGTGCGTTGACGTAAATCCAGATCGAGTGCGCTGACTTTGTGACCCATGCGCGCCAGTGCTGTGGCGACATGCATCGACACAGTCGATTTCCCCGCGCCGCCCTTTTCGTTTCCGACGACGATGATATGCGCCATGTGCCCGATCCTTTGTTCCAGCCACTTGGTGCGGCTTTCTATTGCGCGGCACTATATGTGGGGTTCATTGATTTGGGAAGCGGTGAAGGGCGTATGGCGCTGCTAAATCTGGCAGGCCTGTTGCGTCCGTAGCCGCTGCAAATTTAGGTGCCGTTTTGAGCGATCGGGCATGATGGACGCAGGTTTTTTTGGCAAAGGTTGCGCTGGGTGGAAATCGCAGAGGTCGCTTGAAGATTGGTGTGACCGCCGGTGGCGGACCGGAGTTCATTTCAGAGACCTTGCGATGTGCGGCTTGGCCGCTTCTTAACTGATCAGTGTGTAAAAATAGTATATATATCAGTATTTTAATCGCCATTTCGATCATTTTCTCATGGGAGATACAACCATAAGGATAAAAAATGAAACGTTTCATATTGACTCGAATCAAGATTGCTGGCTTCTTGATGGCAGGTCAAAAGCCTGCGCCACGCGGCGTCGGTGTGACCCTCAAACGCTTAGGGAGGCTCTTATGAAGCTCATTAAATTCGCTGCTGCGGCAGCGACCGGAATCCTGTTGTCTGCTGGTATCGTGGCGGCCGAGGACAAACCCGTTGTTGGTCTGATCATGAAGTCGCTCGCCAACGAGTTCTTTCAGAATATGCTTGAAGGCGCAGAAGCCCACGCGGCAGAGCGTGGCGACTACGAATTGCGTGCAGTCGGGATGCAAAACGAGACTGATTTTGAATCCCAGATAAACGCTGTTGAAAACTTCATCACTCAGGGCGTTGATGCAATCGTTGTTGCACCGGCAGATTCCAAAGCCATGGTGCGCCCGTTGAAGCGGGCGATGGAGGCAGGCATTGTCGTTGTCAATTTTGATGTCGCTCTGGATGAGGACGCAAAGAAACAGCAGGGTATCGATCTGGCATTTGTGGGTCCGGACAATCGCGGCGGTGCTAAACTTGCTGGCGATGCTCTGGCGCAGAAACTGGGTGCCGGTGGCAAGGTTGTCATTATCGAGGGCAATCCGGGCGCCGATAATGCGAACCAGCGGCGCTTGGGTTTTGAGGATTCAGTGACGGAACACAAGCTGGAGTTGCTCGATAGCCGGACCGCTCATTGGGAAACAGAGGAAGCCAATCAGGTGTTTTCGGCAATGTTGACCGCCAACCCCGACATTCAGGGTGTCATGGCAGCTAATGACTCCATGGCGATCGGTGTCGTGAAGGCATTGGAAGCCGCCGGGCGGACAGATATCGAGGTCGTGGGTTTTGACGCGATCCCAGCAGTCCTGCCAATGATCGAAGACGGGCGTCTGTTGGCCTCGGTTGATCAGTTTGGCAAGGAAATGGCTGCCAACTCCATTGATCTTGCTCTGGAGGTCCTGGCGGGCGGTCCGGCTCTTGAAGGCTGGGTCAGGACCCCGATCGAATTGGTTGCGGGCGAATAATTTGCAGCAGCCGACGCCCGGTGTCTTCAGCCGGGCGTCTGTTTGTCAACCCAAAGAGATAGAGGCGAGATCATGCCAAACCTGGCGAGTTCCCCACTGCTGTCGGTAACCGATTTGCGTAAATCATTTGGAGGCATCCATGCGCTCGATGGCGTGAGTTTTGCCCTGACGTCAGGAGAGGTGCATGCCTTGGTCGGAGAAAATGGTGCAGGAAAATCGACATTGATCAAGGTCCTGTCCGGTGTTCACATGTTTGAGGCCGGCGAGATCAGAATGGATGGTGATGGTTACCGGCCCACCTCCCCCCATGCCGCAAAAGTCGCCGGAATTCAGGTCGTGCATCAGGAATTCAACCTTTTGGGTGACTTGAGCGTGGCGGAGAACATCTCCATCGAAGCTCTGCCGAAAACGAGGTTCGGCCTGCTGGACCGCAAGGAAATGAACCGCCGGGCCCGAACGGCCCTGGATGCGATCGGCCTCAACGACGTGGATGTCACCGCGCCGGTCAGGTCGCTGGGCATCGCGCATCGTCAATTGATCGAAATTGCCCGCGCCTTGCAAAGTGACAGCCGCATTCTGATCCTGGATGAACCTACGGCCACGCTTACAGAGCGCGAGACAGCGCGTCTTTTCGACATCGTCAGCGGGATCAAGGCTAAAGGGGTCACCGTCGTCTTTGTGTCGCATCATCTTAACGAGGTTTTCGGTATTTGTGATCGCGTGACAGTTTTCCGAAATGGCAAAACCATAACGACCGAAAATATTGCAGATGTCACACCTCCCGACGTGGTGCGTTTCATGGTCGGGCACGCGCTTGAAGAGACGGCATCTGACGCCGCTGCCCCAGCGCACTCCGGCGAGGTTGCGCTCGCAGTTGAAGGTTTGCAAACGACGGCCAACCCGGCGACCGATGGGATCAGTTTTGAGCTGCGAAAAGGAGAAATTCTGGGCATAGCCGGGCTGGTTGGCGCTGGTCGCACCGAGGTCCTGAGAGCCATATTTGGCGCCGACCCGATGTTGTCTGGCCGGGTTCTGAAAGACGGCGCGCCTTTGACCATTCGTCAACCAAGAGACGCAATTGCTGCCGGCATCGGTTTCGTCACCGAGGATCGCAAGGACGAGGGCCTGATCCTCGAAATGCCGATTGCGGCAAACAGTTCTTTGGTCGATATCGGATCGGTTTCGCGCCGGGGTTTGGTAGATTTTACCGCAGAACGTGCCATGGCCACGCAAGGTGGTGCACGGCTGAAGCTCAAGTACGGCAAATTGTCTGACCCGGTGTCCAGCCTGTCCGGCGGCAATCAACAAAAAGTGGTTCTGGCCAAATGGCTTGCGGGAAATCCGAGCATTCTGCTGCTGGACGAGCCGACGCGCGGCGTCGATGTCGGCGCAAAGGCTGAAATCTACAGCATCCTGCGCGGACTGGCAGCGCAGGGGATATCCATGATTGTCGTCTCGTCAGAACTGCCTGAACTCACTGCCTTGACCGATCGCATTTTGGTGATGGCCGGGCATCAAATTCAAGGCGTGCTCGACCGGTCCGAATTCTCGCAAGAACGGATTCTTCAGCTCGCATATGGGCAGGAGATCAACTCAGAAAGGAAAACGGCATGAGCATCGCTGAGGAAGTTTCATTCACACCGAGGAGAAAAACCGTGTCGATCCGTTCCATTGTCAACAACGCAGGCATCGGATTGGCCTTGCTTGTGATGATCGCATTCTTTTCGGTCGCCAGTGAGCATTTTCTGTCTGCCAACAACATCACCAACATTCTGACCCAGATTACGATCAACCTGATCCTGGCGGTGGGGATGACATTCGTGATCCTTATCGGTGGCATTGACCTGTCCGTCGGGTCGGTTATGGCTTTCGCCGCTGTTGTTGCTGGCAAAGCCATCACACTGCCGGGCCTGGGTCCCACTGAGCTGATTATCCTCGCGGTTCTGGCCGGGGTGGTGGCAGGCACGATATGTGGTGTTCTGAATGGGGTCGTCAGCGCCTATTGGTCGTTGCCGTCCTTTATCATCACGTTAGGCATGCTCAACATCGCCCGTGGGGCCGCGCTACAGATTTCCGGGGCGCAAACCATCTACTCCTTTCCCTTTGCCTTCGAAGAATTCGGATCCTTGCTGGTCTACGGTGTTCCGGTCGTTTTCATTGTGGCATTGGCGCTGGTTGTGATTGCCTGGTTCATCCTCAATCGCACCGTTTTTGGCCGCCTTATCTACGGGATTGGAAACAACGAGGAGGCTGTACGCCTCGCCGGGCACCCCGTTTTCTGGTACAAGGTCGCGGCGTTTTCGATCTGTGGGTTCACAGCTGGAATCGCCGCCATCATCTACATGGCGCGACTGAACATTGCCTCCCCGATTGCCGGTATCGGTTTTGAGCTGAACGCCATTGCCGCGGTGATTATCGGAGGGACCAGCCTGAGCGGCGGGCGTGGCTCCGTGATCGGAACGCTTCTGGGCGCTTTCATAATTGGCGTTCTTGCAAACGGGCTTATTCTGATTGGACTGAGCGATTTCATGCGGCAGATGATTACTGGTGTTGTGATCGTGGTCGCCGTCATCCTCGACCATTACCGAGCGAAGTATTCCGCGTCATGAGGCCGCCTTCGCTGATCCTCGCAACCCCTTGCGGCGGGATCACGGGTCTTGCGGAGCATCACATGCGGTCCGGCTCGGGCCTCAAGTTGAAACCAATCACCGAGGTATCTTCATGACAGACGTTGTTGTCGTTGGAAGCATTAACGTGGATATGGTCAGCTATCTGGATCGCTGGCCTGTCGTTGGAGAGACAGTTGCCGCTCAGGAGACAAAGATTTGCCTGGGGGGCAAGGGCGCCAATCAGGCGATCGCTGCGGCGCGTTTAGGGGCTTCGGTCAGGATGATCGGTGCCATCGGATCAGACGAACTGGGCCGCGACGTTGCAAACCGCCTGCGCGCGGCAGATGTCCAACTCTCGCTGCGTGAGAAAAGCGACAAGACCAGCGGCATGGCCTTCATCGACGTGGGGCCCGATGGTGGCAACATCATTCGACTATCGGAGGGCGCAAACAAGTGTCTGACCGCGGCCAACGTCCATGATTGCGCAGCAGATGTGACGGACGCGAAGGTTCTGCTTATTCAAAACGAAGTGCCGCTTGAGGCGTCTTTGGCGGCAGCCCGTGTGGCTCGGGCGAATGGTCTGACCGTCATCATGGATCCGGCCCCGGCCCCGGTGCCCTTCTGGAACGCGGAAGTGTTGTCCGAGTTCGACATTATCACGCCGAACGCCCATGAGGCCCATCTTATGCTAGGCGCACTGCCCAAGACATTGCAGGCGGCGGAGCACGCGGCAGCGCGCCTCAGAACCATGGGACCGCGCGGCGCAATCGTTACAATGGGGGCCAGCGGTGTCGGGTGGAGCATAGGGTCTTGCAGCGGTCATGTCGTCGCCCCTAACGTGCCTGCAATTGATACGGTTGCGGCAGGCGATTGTTTCAACGGAGCCTTTGCAACTTTCCTGTCACGGGGCGCTTGCGTGGAAGAGGCCATTTCCTTTGCTGTGGATGCAGCCGCACTCGCCACGACCCGTCGCGGCGCGGCCGATGCGATGCCATCCGGGGATGAATTACGGGAATTCAACGTGGCAAATCATGCCAAGGCCTTGGAAATCGGCTGATTATGGTTTCAAACTGCGCAGCAGGGGAACGTAAATGCTAAGGTAGAACAGATGTCGACCGTCAAAGATGTCGCGCGTGAAGCGGGGGTATCCGTCGGTACCGTCTCAAAGGTTTTGTCCAACGACCAAACGGTGAAACCCGTCCTGCGCGCTCGGGTAATGCAGGCGGTCACGGAACTGAACTACCGGCCGAACATGGCTGCGCGCGCCCTGCGGACAAACAAGATCAATACGATCGGGCTAGTGGTTCCGGACATCACCAACCCGTTCTTTGCCCAGCTGGCGCTTGGGATTGAAACCGAAGCGGCAAAACGCGGGCATCTGGTCATGCTGACAAATTCGCATGAAGACCCGCACACCGAGCAGCGACAGATCGCGGCACTGTTGGAGCAGTCTCCGCGCGGGTTGATTGTTGTGGCCTCGAATGATTCCAGTGCGGCTCTGGATGATGCAAAAGTTCGGGTTCTCTCTGTGGATCGACGTTTTCACGCCTGCCCATTGATCAGCACAAACCATGTGATCGGCGCGTCAAAGGTTGCCTCGCACCTGGTTAATTTGGGTCATCGTCGGCTTGCCTACCTCTCAGGCCCGCAAAACACGGAAGTAGGTCGCCAGCGGTTGCGGGGCTTCAAGACGCAATTTGAGTGGCATCAAAAACAGGATGCATCTTTGTCACTGGTAACCAGGGAGGGGCAGTTTGACTACGAAAGCGGTGAGCAGCATGCCCGTGACCTTCTGACAGGACCGAAGCATACCCGCCCGACCGCAATCGCGGCGGCGAGCGACCAGATGGCAATTGGTGTTCTGCGTGCGGCCCGTGACATGGAGATTTCCGTGCCGGAGGAGCTTTCCGTCACTGGTTATGACGATATCACGTTGGCATCCTTGGTGGTGCCGCGCCTGACGACACTGGCCCAACCCACCATGGCGCTTGCAGCGGAGGCTGTGACGCAAATTTTGCAGGATGCGGACGTTGCGCTGACGGATGCGTTGGTCGAGGGTGAGTTGATCATTCGTGGATCAACGGCTGCTGCACCGCGGTGACACGCATCACTCAAGGCTGATTTTCGGCTGGCGAAATCGCAAGCAAAAGGGCCGCTCCCAAAGGTGCGGCCCATTCCGTTTTCGCAGTGAGAGAGAGCTTTAGAAGCCCAGTCCTGCATATTTGTTTTTGAACTTCGAGACGCGACCGCCTGTGTCCATCAGACGGGACGAACCGCCAGTCCATGCAGGGTGCACAGAAGGGTCGATGTCGAGCGACAGCTGGTCGCCTTCCTTACCCCATGTGGATTTCATCTGCACGATGGTTCCATCGGTCATCTTGACGTCGATGATGTGATATTCGGGATGTGTATCGGCTTTCATCGATCAGGTCCTTATGCGCTCGCGCCCGATTTGGGCTTGTAATGAGTGTTCTCGGCGATCCGTGCGGATTTACCGCGACGGCTGCGCAGATAGTAGAGTTTCGCGCGGCGCACACGGCCACGACGGACAACTGTGATGCTGTCGATGTTTGTCGAATGCAGCGGGAACACACGCTCCACGCCTTCGCCAAAGGAAATCTTGCGAACCGTGAAGGAGCCGGCGATACCCTTGCCGTTGTTGCGCGCAATGCACACGCCTTCGTAGTTCTGCACACGGGTGCGTGTGCCTTCGGTCACTTTAAAGCCTACGCGGACGGTGTCGCCTGCGCGGAAGTCGGGAATGTCTTTCCCCAGAGCGGCGATTTGTTCCGCTTCGATTTCTGCAATCAGATCCATCTGATCGTCTCCTATGATGCCCGTGGTTTTCCCCACGAAGTATTGCGCGTTTCAGAGCTCCGGGTTCTTTCGGGTCGGCCGCAGCGCCCGCCGGGAGAGTACAAACATCATTCCTTGTTTCAACGCCTTGCAAAGCAAAACGACCCGGAGCCGCGACAGCGATTCCGAACAGTGGGGGTTTAGGGGCAAATTCCATGCAGTTCAAGCCTTCTGACACGCCAAAGGGCCAGTTATTCGCCTCATTTTGCCGATTCACGTTGCCGACATCAGCTATTATCTGATAATCTGCACGCATTCGGCAATTCGAAATCGACCATTAAAAATAGAATTCGAGAACGGATTGCTTCGAAGGGTACGAAACATAACAAGTCAGGGGTATGATTTACATGAATAAATTAGTGAAGTCTTTGGCGGCTTTTGCCGTCGCTAATGGGCTGTTGGCCGGTGCTGCGAGCGCGGCCTCGGTCATTTTCGAGGATGATTTCAACCGGGCCAACAGCAATAGCGTCGGTAATGGCTGGACCGAGTTGGAAGATGAAAACAACGATGTAAGGATACTAAATAATCGGCTAAGGCTGCGCGATTTTCTACCGGGAAATCCCGATGCCGCAGCTGCCAGTGCGGTGATTGATGCCACTGGATATACAAACATCACCGTGTCTTTTGACTGGCAATCTCTGGAGCCGAATGAGAACAATGATGATCTCTTTCTGGTCTGGGCTCTGGATCCGAGACCGTCGCTTTCAAATCAAGGCGCCTGGACGGAAGTGTTTCAGGGCGATAGCGGTGGAACCAACACGTTTTCTGAGTCCGTGTCCATCAGTCCAGGGGCCGACAACAGCATGTTCAACCTGATGTTCTGGTCGGACGTGGGCAATAGCAACGAAGGCTTCTTGATCGATAATCTGGTCGTTACCGGCGATCTCATCTCTCCGGTTCCAGTCCCGGCATCCTTGCCACTTCTGGCAGCAGCCTTTGCAGGTTTCGGCGTGATGCGGCGTCGTAAAAACAAGAGCTGAAAATTGAGAGAACTCAAAGCGAAGGGGCGGTCTTTTGGACCGCCCTTTTTTTGTTCGATTGGTATTTGGGCAGGATATGGCCCGGGAAGGGGATGCGCGCCTGTCCGATGTGCTGCGCCCCTGCAACCTTCCCGAACGAACCTGCGAATCTGAATAAGTGATCCCGCAAACTGCGGCAGCCTTCAGGTCATGCCCGCAAATCGTTGGGGAAGCGCGCGACGTAAAACGGCAATGGAGACGCGCGCGTCGGAATGTAAATGGGCGGCTTCATCAAAAACCGGTCTCGGCTTTTTGTTGGCCAGCGATACCGGGCGATAGGCGGCGACCGGTATTGATGCACGTTGTTGCGGCTGCGGCGGTGCGACACATTCTTCGGCAATCGGATCGCGCACATGACGCGGCTCGAACCGTGAGAATTTCTTGGTCGGCATCGAGAGTTGTTGTTCGTATTTTGACGCGTTTATCGTGTTGAACAGGCGCAGCATTTAATATCTCCCCAGATTTCCATTCTCTGGAGTGTCGGTGCAAATTTTGACGAAACTTAGTCGAATTGATCGGAGTTTGGGGCAATTGTAAGGCTGCGCCTCCCAAGCGGGCGCAAGCTGTCACATGTCTTCGTGGGTTTTCTTCCACAGGTCGGGACGCCGGGTTTTGGTCAGAGTTTCGGATTGCTGACGTCGCCACTTGGCGATTTCACCGTGATTGCCAGACATCAGAACATCAGGAATATCGCGGCCCTCCCATGTCGCGGGCCGGGTATATTGAGGATGCTCCAGCAGGCCATTTGAATGGCTCTCATCAACGGTGCTGTCGGCATTGCCCAGCACGCCCGGCAAGAGACGCACGGTGGCATCGATCATGGCTTGGGCGGCCAACTCACCACCGGTCATCACGAAGTCCCCCAGTGAAACCTCCGTGACGTTATAGTGCTGTAAAACGCGTTCATCGACCCCCTCAAAGCGACCGCACAGGACGGTCACCCCATCACAGCGCGCCAGATCGCGGGCCATTGCCTGATCGAAAGGGCGTCCTCTTGGGGACATGTAGAGGATTGGCCAGTGGCCTTTCGCGTGTTGCTGGGCAGCTTCAATCGCGGGGCCGACGACATCTGCCCGCATGACCATGCCAGCGCCACCACCTGCGGGTGTATCGTCGACATTCCGATGCTTGCCGATGCCAAATCCGCGCAGATCATGTGTGTGCAATTGCCACGCCCCTTCCTTCAGGGCCTTGCCGGTCAACGAAAAACCGAGCACGCCGGGGAAGGCGTCGGGAAAAAGAGTGATGATCCGCGCTTGCCAGACGCCTGCCAGAGTTTCTTCCGTGCCCATCAATGACTGCGGCGTCAGCCGAGGCTGGATGCTCTTGCGACCGTGGCTTTTGGGCTTTTCCGCCACCTTAGAACAATCCTTCGGGCGGATCAGCGATGATGCGGCCCGACGCAAGATCAACCGTTGGCACAGCCGCCAGGGTAAATGGCAGCAGCACCGTGTCGGAGGAGCCGGGGCGCTGCACTTCCAGAAGATCACCGGCGCCGTGATCCTGCACCAGCTTCACGGTTCCAAGCAATGCACCGCCTGTGTCGAACACGTCCAGGCCCATGAGGTCGGCGTGGTAGTATTCGTCATCGGGCAGGGAAGGCAACTGGTCGCGGGAGGCAAAAAGCTGTGTGCCTTTGAGAGCATCTGCCTCTTCCTTGCTGGAGACCTCCGCGATGCGGGCGGCAAAGCCGTTCTTGATGCCGTGCAGAATGGCCAAGTGAAAATGCTGTGTTCCGGCTTCATCGGTCAGGGGGGTATAGGTTTCGATATCTTCGGCCACGGCGCAGAAGCTTTTGAGGCGCACTTCGCCGCGCACGCCATACGCGCCGCCGATCGCCCCTACACAAATCTTGTTTTCGCTCATTGTGCTCCCCTGCAGAGCCCCGCCAGCATGGTCCCACCGGCAGCAACACAAACATCTGATACCCGGCTGCGCTCAAAAAGCAATCCGGCCAGAAAGGCAATGAAGATCAGGCTCAACGTGCGGATGGGTCGGAACATATGTCCTGCCTTGTTATGAAAAAGCGCTGCCTCATCTTAGAGGCAGCGCCATCTTTGCTGCCGCTATGGCAGCAAATCGCAAAGACGGATTATTCCGCGCTTTCTTCAGCAGGGGCTGCGGCCTTGGCGGCTTTCTCTTCGGCGCGTTCCTGTGCTTTCTTGCCGGGTGTGCCCTTGTTGGGGTTGCTGCGCTCGGTTTTGTCTTTCAAACCAGCGGCTTCCAGCATGCGTGCCACACGGTCGGTAGGCTGTGCGCCCTGACCCAGCCAGTGCTGAATGCGCTCAACATCCATTTTCACGCGCTCTTCGCTGTCTTTTGGCAGCAGCGGGTTATAGGTGCCCAGTTTCTCGATGAAACGGCCATCGCGTGGCATGCGGCTGTCGGCTGCAACGATGCGATAGAAAGGGCGTTTCTTGGAGCCGCCGCGGGCGAGACGAATTTTCATAGCCATGGTGTATTTCCTTTTTTTTGCGTTCGTAAGGTGGGTTTCAGGCCACCGTTATTTCTGGTGTTGGTGATGATGCTGAATGACTTCAGCGATGATGAAGTTGAGAAACTTCTTGGCGAATTCGGGATCGAGATCGGCCCGGTCCGCCAAATCTTCGAGCCGTTCGATCTGTGCTGCTTCGCGCGCGGGATCGGACGGGGGAAGGTCGTGTTCAGCCTTGAGTTTCCCCACGGCCTGAGTGTGTTTGAACCGCTCGCCCAGCGTGTAGACGAGGATCGCGTCAAGGCGGTCAATGGACGCGCGGTGTTCCTTGAGCAGCGCGGCGGCACGGGTCACGGCATCGGTCATGAGCGCCCTCCATGCCCGCAAATCGGGTGTATGACATCTGTGCACAGCCCGTGCACAGGGCGTGCACCGCAAATGTGCTGCAACGGCCGCGAGGGGGTCAGGTCAGTCAAGGGCCCATCCTTTCGGTTTGAAGAGCGGATCGGCGTAGTGGCTGATCTCCATGTCGATCCCATGCGCCAGTTGGGTGCCCTCCAGCGCTGCGGCTGAGGGGTGACGGTAGACCGCGTCATTGCCGTCGATCGTCGCCGCCTGCGGGTCCTTTTTGGCGCCCAGCCGCTCGGCCAGCCGGATGCTGTCGAGGTTCTTGGGGTCGATGTAGCTGACGGCCGTTTCCCAACCCTTTTCGGTGTAGAGATGCTTGCGGACCGCATGGGTCGCTTCCAGCGCATAGCCTTTGCCGTTCTTGTCCGGCCAGATCACCCAGGCGATCTCCGCCTCAGGCCATTTGGCAGGTTTCCAGCCACCGGCCATGCCGTAGGTCTCATCCGTCTGCCTGTCATGGATCATCCACATGCCATAGCCGCGGATCTGCCAATGCCCGATTTCGGCCGCATAGAGCATCCAGGCTTCATAGGCGTTCAGCGGACCCCCCATGAAACGGGCGCGATAACTGGTGAAGGTCGCCTTGAAATCCGGGTAGTCCTCGGGCTCCGGGCCGCGCAGGCTCAGGCGCGTGGTTTCGAGTGTCGGGATCAGGGCAGTCATGCGGCCACCCCCGGGTGCGGGTGGCGGTAGACAAAGACCTCTTTTTCCGGGTTCGGTATATCAGCTTCTGCGTCCAATATGCAGCCGAGTCGTTCGGCCAGACGCACAGAGGCGTCATTTCCCTTGTCGATGTAACTGACGATGGTCTCCCAACCGAGCACGTTCCAGGCATGATCAATACAGGCCTCTGCCGCTTCACGCGCAATGCCCTGTCCTTCGGAGGCGGCGTCAAACAGCACCCAGCCCACTTCCTTTTCCGGCCAGCCATGGGGATACCAGTGACCAACGATCCCCAAGGGATCGTCAGACCCCCGGGCAGTCACCACGAACATGCCAAAACCGCGCATCACCCAATGGCCGATCTCGGTGCCAAAGAAGTTCCACGCCTGACGGGGCGTCATTGGCCCGCCGGTATATTGCGACCGCCCGGAGGCGTAAAAATCCATGAAGGCATCAACGTCCGAAGGTTTCGGGCCGCGCAGGATCAGACGGTCGGTCTGCAGGGTCGGGAAATCCAGCGTCATACCCATCCCTCAGGCGCCGGGTGGCGATAGACGAGAACATCCTCGGGCAGGGTTGCTTCGACATGGCCGTCACGGACCGCTCCCAGACGTTCGGCCAGGCGCTGCGAACGCGCGTTGGCGGGGTCAATGGTGCTGATCAGCGTTGGCAATTCCAGCACCGAAAACCCGTAGTCACGCGCAGCCACGGCGGCCTCATGGGCGTAGCCCTGTCCCTCTGCACTGGCGCGCATCATGAAGCCAAGCTCCGGTTCGGGGTCGCCGGGTTCAAACCCCAGCAACACAAACCCCAGCGCCGTGCCGTCTGATTTTCGTTCGATCGTCCAGAGCCCATGGCCACGCAGGGTCCACCCGGCGATCATCTGGGTGAAATCATACCATGCCGCCTCGCGGGTCTGCTCTTCGAGAATGTACTGGCCCCGGGTCCCGACAGTGATTTCGGCGTAATGTTCAAATTCACCGATATGCGGTGCGCGCAGGCGCAGCCGGTCGGTTTCCAGCACTGGCACCAGCGACTGGAACTGTGCCGCCAGAGCGGCGGCAGGGCCGACAGAAGGGGTCTCGCAGGCAAGCACGGTCATGATGCTACATCAGCCCCAGGTCAGCCGGGCTGGTCCCGTCCAGAACGGGGCGGGTGAAATGGCGGTCATAGCGGCGGATGCATTTGGTACGTTCCGCATGCGCATAGGTCGCGATGCAGGCCGGGTCGGTCGCCATCTCGGTGCGATATGCCTCATAGGCGGCAAGCGACGGGAAGCTGAACGCGCACCATGCCAGGTCCGACGGACCCTCAGAAGGCAGCCAGTAGCCGTGATGGGTGCCGCCCATCCGGTTGATGTTGTGTATCCACGCTTTGGCGTAAATCTCGAAATCCGCCACTTTTGCGGGATCAATTTCGTATTTCAGAAAACATGTGATCATGCTGCGGCCTCCGGTGATGGATGACGGTAGATGAAAAGCTCGCCCAGCTCTTCGTGGGTGAAGCTGCCGTCACGGGCGGCACCCATGCGTGTCGCCAGCGCGTGGCTGCGGGTGTTGTCGGCCAGAACGCAGCCGATCGCGGTTGTCCATCCCAACACGTCATAGGCGTAGGTGCGGGCGGCCTGCGCGGCCTCGAAAGCCACGCCTTTTCCTTCGGCGTCGCCAAAGACCGACCAGGCGATTTCCGGTTCCGGCCAGAACGGCGTGTTCATCAGGCCGACCACACCCAGCGGTGTGTCGTCAGTGTCGGTGACCATCCAGCGGCCATAACCTTCCAGATGCCAGTGTCCGATGATGCCGCAGAGGTTGTCATGGGATTGCTCGCGGTTATAGGGCCCGCCGACACCTTTGCTGCGTTCAGAGCCGCGAAAGGCTGCATAGGCATCCAGATCGGACATGCGCGGGGCGCGCATCACAAACCGTTCCGTCCGCAGGGTCGGAATGCGGATGAGGGTATGATCCTCTGCGGGGCTCATTTCTTCTTGCCAAACCCTGAGAGGCCCGGGGGCAGGGGCATGCCACCGCCCATGCCACCCAGACCGCCGGGCAGTTTGCCGCCCATGGCCTTGGCGGCGGCTTCAAGCTGTTTGGGGTCCATCTGGCTTGGGTCCATGCCGGGCATTCCACCCTTGCCCATCATGCCCTTCATGGCTTGTTTGAGCATGCCGCCTTTGCCCATTTTGCCCATCTTCTTCATCATGTCGCCCATCTGGCGCTGCATTTTCAGAAGCTTGTTCAATTCGGAGACTTCCATCCCCGCGCCCTTGGCGATGCGTTTCTTGCGGCTGGCCTGCAGGATCTGCGGATTGGCGCGTTCCTTTTTGGTCATGGATTGGATCAGGGCGATTTGGTGTTTCAGGACCTTGTCGTCAAAACCGGCATTCTCGACCTGCTTGGCCATCTTGCCCATGCCCGGCATCATGCCCATCATGCCCTGCATGCCGCCCATCTTGATCATCTGTTCAAGCTGCATCTTGAGGTCGTTCATGTTGAACTGACCTTTGGCCATACGCTTCATCATGCGCTCGGATTGTTCGAGCTCCAGCGTTTCCTGCGCTTTTTCCACCAGTGCGACGATGTCGCCCATGCCCAGAATGCGGCCCGCGATGCGCTCGGGCTCAAAGGTCTCGATGGCGTCCATCTTTTCGCCAAGACCCACATATTTGATCGGCTTGCCGGTGACCGCGCGCATGCTGAGCGCCGCCCCGCCGCGTCCATCGCCATCCATCCGGGTCAGCACAACACCCGACACACCGATCTTGTCGTCAAATTCGGTGGCCACATTGACCGCGTCCTGACCGGTCAGACCATCGACCACCAGCAGGGTTTCGCGCGGGTTGGCGACGTCGCGCACGGCGGCGGCCTGCGCGATCAGTTCCGCGTCGATGTGCAACCGGCCCGCGGTGTCCAGCATATAGACGTCATAGCCGCCCAGTCCGGCCTGGGTTTTGGCGCGTTTGGCAATGGCAACCGGGTCTTCGCCCTTGACGATCGGCAGGGTGTCCACGCCGATCTGGGTGCCGAGAATGGCAAGCTGTTCCATCGCGGCGGGGCGGTTCACGTCCAAAGACGCCATCAGCACGCGCTTGCCGTCACGGTCTTTCAGACGTTTGGCGAGTTTCGCGGTGGTGGTGGTTTTACCCGAGCCCTGCAGGCCGACCATCAGAATGGGCGCGGGCGGGTTATCGATCTTTAGCGCACCGGGTTCGCCCTCACCGGTCAGCACGTCGATGAGCGCGTCATGCACGATCTTGACGACTTGCTGGCCGGGGGTGATGGATTTGGTGACCGCCTGCCCGGTGGCTTTTTCCTGCACGGCCTTGACGAAATCGCGGGCCACGGGCAGGGAGACATCCGCCTCCAGCAGCGCCACACGGACTTCGCGCAGGGCTGTCTTCACGTCCTCTTCGGAGAGCGCGCCCTGTTTGGTGAGCCGGTCAAAGACGCCGGAGAGGCGTTCAGAGAGATTTTCAAACATGGGCCAGAGCCCCCTTCGATGTCGGTTGCGGGATAGGCCTGATGTAGGCAACCCGCGGTGAATGCACAAACGCCCCGGCCGGAACCGAAACGAAAAGCGCCCCCGTGGGCGCGACGCGCTGACGGAGGGCGATCCCGACAGAGCCGGGACCGGAAGATCAAAGCTTCCGGATATGGGGGCCGTTTACGCCTGCGCGCGCGGCCTGTCAAGACGGCGCAGGGGGCCGCGCTTGCGGTGCTCAGGGAGCAGTCTCGACCCGGTGCCCTATCCCTCTTGGGTGCCTTCGAGACGGTCAATCAGCGCGTGCCAGAGGACCGTGGCCATGATGACAGCACCACCCATCAGCGCCGTTGCCGGTGGAAGCTCGCTGACGATGAGCCAGGCCAGAAATATGGCGCAGGGGATTTCCGCCGTTCCAAGAAGGGCAGACTGGGCCGAGGGAATGAGCTTGGTGCCTTCGGTCCAAAGGATTACCGCAGCCGCAAATGCAATTCCGAAGAGCGACAGCAATGCCGCGTCCTGAAATGAGACGTCCAGAGGATGTCCCATGAATGCTCCAATGCCAAAAAGCTGCAATGCTGACGCCCCGCCTGCCCAGACGACCGGCACATCGCTGAATTTGCGTATCAACACGATATAGATCGCGTTCCCGATGGTCATGGCGACGGCCAGCAGATCGCCCGCCATCTTGCCTGCGCCAAGCCCGTCCGACACGATGATCATGACACCTGCGAGCGAGAGCGCGCCAGCCACGAGCGTGCGTCCCTTCGCCCGTTCATGCAGGACGCACCAGCCGAGTGCCGCCGCAAAGAATGGGGCAGTCGCATAGATCACCGCGACATTGCCCACATAGGTCAGCTTGAAAGCGTAGATGAAAGCAACGCTGGCGAGACTGCCGATGGTGGCCAGCAACCAGCCTCTCGGCCCGAGTCGAAAGGCCTGGTGTCTGGGCAGGCTGCCGCGCCCAAGCTCGACATAGAGAACAACGGCCATGCCGCCGATCAACCCGCGCCAGCACACGATGGTCCAGCCATCGGCTTCGATCAGTTTTGTCAACACGCCCGAAAGGCTGAAGACAACCGCCGACAGCACCACCAGCAGGGTCCCGCGTCCGTGGTTGGTCACCGTGCGGCTCATCGTTTTGTTTCCTTTGGCTGGCTTTCTTCATCCAATAGCGGAGGGCTGCTGCCAAAGCGTGTCAGCAGTCTTTCGACGCGCATTCCTTCGGGTTCTTACGCGATTGCCGGGCGGGCATGGCGCCACCCTCCGCGGACCCTCGGGCAGAATATAGCCGCAGTTGCGGCATTGACCCGCCTCATCAGGTGCCAGCGGTGCACGTTCCCGTCGGTGCGGGGGGGCGGACCGGCAAGACGCAGAGTAAAACTGCCAGTCACCGACGCGACATAAATGTCAGTTTTCCCCAATCTCGGTAAGCGCTTCTTTCATGGTCAGGAACTTCTGCTCCCCCAGCCGCGTCAGGAAATTCTGCTCGATTTCTTTTTTGACCTCATTGGCAATGTGCTGGCTTTCGACACCTTTATGCGTCAGTCTCACCCGTTTCTTGCGCGCATCCTTGGGATCGGGAAGACGTTCGATAATCCCGTCTTTGACAAGACCGTCCAGATGTTGCTGCACCGCTTGTTTGGTCAGGCCGCTCTTTTCTACAATCGCGTTTTGAGAGACCCCGCCGGGGCCTATGTGCTGCATCAGTGCGCCGCGTGCCTCCGCGACCCAGGGACAGCCACGCTGAACCATCTTTTCAGTGAAGAGCATTTTCCAATGTTTGTACGCTTGGAACAGTCGCCATCCGACGTGATCCAATAATTCGGGTTTGTCTATTTTGGCCACTGTGATCTCAATTTAGTCAAGTTTCTTGACAATATTATCTCCTCCAAATACCGTCAATCTACTTGACGAATCACAGGTAACCTAATGCTGAAACGAACGTTGTTAAAGTCGATTTGTGCACTGCCCCTCTGGTCATGGCCTGAGATGTCAGGGGCGGCGGGGCAGATCACCGAGCGTGACGTATCCTTTGACTGGCGCCACACCAGAGATCGTTTGGTCTGCACGTTTCACGCGCCCACGTGCGGTTGGCTCGCGGTCGGCTTTAACGCCGAAAGAACCCTGAAGGGTACCCGTTTTGTCATTGCGGCACGTGCGGATGATACCCTGCTTGTCGAAGAGCACATTGCGATCGTTCCGGGACATGACCCCGTGGAAAAGCTTGGCTTGTCCCGCGCTGTGACGAGGGCCGAGGTTGTGCATACCCCGGGTGGATCACAGCTGCGGTTTGCCTATCCGCTGACCTTCCCTGACCAGCCAAGGCTGTCTCTTGCGCCAAAAATGGCGACGCATCTGCTTCTGGCCTGGTCGCAAGATACCGATTTCGACCATCACTCGGCATGGCGGAAGCATTACGACATCACCCTGTAATTCAGAAAGAGGATAGAAGAATGGAAACTCTGACCGACGCAATTCTCGCAATCATCATGATCGGTAACACGCATTACGTTGACGTAGGCGCGGGTTCGGACGCGATTATTTTCTATGAAACCGAAAAGACGGCCCATATGACATTGCCGGGCAAGGAGCCGCTGGTCGGAGACATGACGGTTTATGACCACGGGTATCATGTCGCCTGGCAGGGTGGCCCCGCCGGTGACTGGCAGATTGCCCATGAGGCCGGTGCGTTCACCTATATCGGCCCAGACGGTAAAGCAGCCGGGACGATCACGAAAATCGTTCCCGGTAACTCTGAAGGATACTGAACGTGACACGCGCGGTCCACGCCGCGCTGTTGAAACCCGCTTCGAAAACATAAAGCCGCGACCCTACAACCTGCTGTCGATTACAACATGGAACTACGCCATGCCGCGCAGGTTGCCTGCGTGTTCGGGACGGGCGCAGACCACCCAAAGTCGCATCCATCACAAGAACCGCAGCTTCTTAGTTGCGGTCGTTGCGCGGCGGCGAAAACCCGCCTGAACTCACAACGCGCCGATGGAATTCGAGATTTAGCCTATACTGACGTTGCGTGAGGTTCGATCGGCGACCATCTACTGTCGATCCCCGTTCAAGTTTAATCAGTTTCACAGGTCATCCATTTGTCATCGAAATCAAAAAAGCCAAATACCGCCCCACAAGCGACCGCGCCGACGGGTCTGGAAATCTCCTTCTTCGGCGATTTACGGGTGGTTCGCGACGGAACGGAGGTCCCGCTTCCGGCATCACGCAAAGCCCGGGCTCTTTTGGCCTTTCTGGTCGAAACCGGTCGCCCACATCGGCGGGAACGCCTGTGCGAGCTCTTCTGGGATCTGCCGGATGATCCCAAAGCGGCGTTGCGCTGGTCGCTAAGTAAGCTGCGCAAGGTGGTCGATACGCCTGAGCGTGTTCGCATCGTTGCGGACCGAGAACGCGTGGCTTTTGATGGTGAAGGGCTGTCGATTGACGTTCTGGATGTTCAGGCACGGTTGCGCAGCGGCGCAGAGGGCTTGTCGGTTGCCGAGTTGGAAGATCTAGCTCTGCGCCTTGATGCGGTTGTTCTGGACGGCCTTGACGAAGCTGGAAGCGATGCGTTCCGGTCGTGGCTCGCAGCGGTGCGTGACGATGCAGGTGCGGCGCGTAAAGAGGTTCTTCGGCTGCTGGCCCTGCGCTCTGATGGTGCTTCCAAATGGATGCGTCTGTGGCGCGAGGCGGCGCCAGAGGACGCAGGGGCCTTCGCGCAAACGCAGCAAGCTCCCGGCTTTGGCGAGAAACAGGATGCGCTCCAAGGACCTGATGCGCCAAAACCTGGCCGGTTGCTGGCCCAAGACCGTCGGTTGCCTCGACAAGCAAACGCCGAAGCCCTGCGCGCGCAACGCATTGGCTTTTGCGATGCGGCGGATGGCACCAAGATTGCCTATGCGCTGGTCGGATCGGGGGCTCCCATTCTGAAAGCCGCCAACTGGCTCACGCATCTCGAATTCGACTGGGCAACGCCGATATGGGGCGAGTGTTTCTCGGAGGTCGCGCGGGATCGAACCCTTATCCGTTATGACGAACGGGGGTGTGGCCTGTCGGATTGGGACGTCGAAAACCTGAGCTTCGATGCATTTGTCGAAGACCTCGAAGCCGTCGCCGACAAGTTGCAGCTGAAGCGCTTTCCGCTGCTCGGCATCTCGCAGGGCGCGGCGGTTGCCATCGAATACGCGGTGCGCCATCCCGAACGGGTGTCGGGGCTGATCCTCTTTGGCAGCTATGCCGCCGGTTGGCGGCACCTTGCCAGCCCCGAAGAGCAGGCACGACGCGAGGCGGTGCGCAACCTGACCGAGGTTGGCTGGGGCACGGAAAACCCTGCCTACAGGCATATCTTTTCCAAGACGTTCATGCCCGATGCGGGCGCTGACGACCTTGCATGGTTCGATGAATTCCAGCGGCGGACCACCTCGCCACAGAATGCAGCGCGTTTTCAGGATGCGTTCGGCGACATTGACGTGCGTCACAGGCTGGATCAGGTCAAGGCCCCCGCGATCGTGCTGCATTCCAAGGGTGACCAGCGCATTCCTCTGGCGCAGGGACGTGCGGTGGCGTCGGGCATCGCGGATGCGCGCTTTGTGCCGCTGGAGAGCCGCAATCACGTGCTGGTCGACTACGAACCCGCGTGGCGCACCGGCATGGATGCAATCCGGGATTTCATGAAAGCGCATGATCTTTGACGCGCTGTGGCTTTGACTGCGCGCCCAATCCGTCTTCTGGCAACGTGACCCATTCCTGATCATCGGGCGACCAAATCGAAGTCTGTTAGCACCGTTTGATCATCATCCTGCACCGATGCCGACGCTCATGCGAAAAATACAAGGCCAATAGCGGGGCAATACAACGGTCCTGACAGCGCTCGTCACAACGCTCGGTCCCAGATGATCAACACGCGGCGCGAAGTGCTTCCCGGCACCCCCGCGCCGTGTGTTCATGTTGAAAGGAAAAGACGTATGAGTACCACACCCGAAATTCTGACCGGACCGCTCCGGGTCAACACAACAGGCTCGGCGGCCGAACCGCAGGCCGTTGTGATGGGCAACGGCAACCTTGTTGTGGCCTATATCTCCGAGCGGATCGGACAACAGACCACTGACGCCTTCTTTGCGCGTGGTCAGCAGTTCGACTTCGATGGAAATCGCATCGGCGAAGAGGCTCTTTTTAAGTTTCCTGAAGAGACGGACAGGGAGAGTTTTGACATCATCGGGCTGGAAAGGAACCTCATTGCGATTCTCGCTGATCAGGATTTGGGAGGTAACCGCGATGGGCCGTTTATCGGGGTGTTCAATATCAGCGCTGGGGGCCGGGCAAGTTTTGTAAGAGGTCGGAGCGAAAATGTCGGCGGTAGGGCCGTCAAGCATTTTGACTTCGCGCTCACCAAGCGCGGCAACAATGGCTGGATGACCCATTCGATTGGCCGGCGCGGCACAGTAATCTTTATCACCCACGATACGCTGCGTCAGGCCTCGAATGCAAAAGATACGGAGGTGGTACAGGGGCTTGGTGCACGCGGGGGCAGTGATGACGATCTGCAATCCACGGCGCTGGCCAATGGCAACATCGTGCTGCTTGATGACCACGACGGTGACAGAAACGCGGAAGGCCGGTTCGAGGCGCGGATCGTGTCCCTCGGTGGCAGTACCATCAGAAGCGTTTTCCTTGGGAATGGCGGGTTCAGAAACTATGCCGGCACCATTCAGGCCCTGCAAGGCGGTGGCTTCGTTGTGGCCCACAACGAGGCTGCGGACCGCGACAAGGACGTCGTGTTCCATCTGTTCGAAGCCGATGGCACCGTAGTGAAATCCTTCGTCAATGTGACCACGACCGGCGCAATCGGCGACAACAATAACGAGCCCGCGATTGCCCTACTGGGAGATGGTGGTTTCATCATCTTTTACGACAAGGACACTGGCCCGGTGGGGGTCCGCGGTCAGTGCTATGACAGCAAAGGTATCGCGGCGGGCGATGACTTCATGGTCGCCAAGGAGGACGGAACCCGGATCAGTGCGCATCTGCTGGATGGCAGCCGGATGGCGGTGGTCTACCGGCGTGCCGGCGCCGACAACATCCCTTTGGTGTCCGCCAAGGCAGAAATGCCCGATACCGTCACTATCGCCACCGCCACCGGCGGCGACGACGTGCTCACAGGCGTGGGCGATGAGGATGTTCCTGACCTTGAGGCGACCTGATCGGTTCTGGTTCTGACCGCCGGTGAGCGTCCAACAGGGTGCTCACCTGATCCCGCCACCCTGTCCTCAACGCGCATTACAACGCTGCCGGGCGCAAATACAACGCCAATACAACGGTGATGACAACGCTTTGGGCAAGGCGCTTCGCCTATAACGACCCGGGGATAGATTCGCCCCGCCGGTGCCCTGTCCCTCAACAGTGGTGCCGGGCCGAGCAGAATTTAGGGCGGCCCGTTTATCGCCCGCAAAAGCAGTTATTAACAAGTACGCAAAGTTATTTTTGACCATAAAGCCCGGTGCCGGATTCCTAGAAAGGCACCGGGCCCCCCTTTTCCCTCCCCGCCAATTGGCCTCGCCCCGACCCTTGCTTCCGCGAGGGTCGGGGGCCCATCACTCCTCTTTTCAGGAAAATCACAGATGACAAGAATTCTCTCCCTCACCGCCGCTGCGCTCTTTGCCGCCTCTACGGCGCAAGCCGCCCTTGTCGCCGATATCTCGGGCACCCCCGGCAGCGGGCAAACCACCTGGACCTTCAGCGGAACGGCCGTTCCAGACGGTGCGGGAAGCTTTAACGCGGACAGTTTCAGCCTTGCAATGATATGGTCAGGACTGGGCGATTTTACCGCGCTACGGGCTTCAATCCTCACCGATATCCAAGGCAAGGCCAGAGTACGAATTGATAACGAGACGCGCTGGATCGACGAGGTTGTTGTCAACGATGCAAATTCTGTACGTGGTGATCTTTTTGCCATCGGTGTGAACGGTGATGAAAATTTTGCATTCAGCGCCGGCTCTGAAATCACCTGGCAAGGCACTCTCACAGTTTTTGGGATCGACATTAACGTGCTGAGCGAAGGTGGTTTGCCTTCGACGTTCGCGAGCTCGACATTTGGCGTCGAGGGCGTACAGCTCGACCTGGAACTGAACATCGCGGCGGATGAGATCTCCGCCGTGCCGCTGCCCGCAGGCGGCGCGATGCTCCTCTCTGGTGCGGCCGGGATTGCCGCGCTGCGTCGGCGCAAAAAAAGCCACCCGCTGACGCACCAGCGAAGACACGCTCGCCCAGCAAATCCCGTCGGGCGAGGCCGCTCTTTGGCAATTTTTCAAAAAGGATATTTGACATGGCTATCACACCCGAAGTGCTCGTCGCACCCGTCCAGGCAAACGCCACACCCCGAGCGTTACGCCCAAAAGTCGTCGCCCTCAGCGACAACCGGTTTCTGGTCGCGTTTTCCACCGAAACCGGCAGTTCCAGTGGCAGATACCGCATCCATGGTCAGGTGTTTGACTATGATGGCAATCGGATCGGGTCGCAGCTCCTCTTTCCCTTTGACTTCATCTCGGGGGGTGAAAAAAAAGAAATAGATGAGGAACGATTTTCAATCTCGACGATGGGCAATGGCAAGGTAGTCATCGGCACAGAGATGCGGCACTTTACGGCTGAGATTTCGACCCGGACGTTCCGGATTGACGAGGCTGGGACTATTCAGTCCATGGGCGATCAGTTTAAGCTTTTCAGCAATCAGGGCACGGGCCCTAGCAATCCTGAGGTCATTGGCTTTGGTGAGAACAGGTATCGGTTCATCTACGCCTTCTTGGGAAGGATTAGAGGCACCCTCAAGATTGGCGGTTTCAACGGTGGCACCCTGTTGCGTGAAAAACGGATTACCCAATATACCTCCCATGCCAACACCACCATCGACGCCGACGTCCTGACGAACGGCAATCTGATCGTTCTGGTCGACCCGGACGGAGACGGTCGCCGTCGCGGGCAGCTTCACTTGTACCTGCTGCAGCAAGATGGCACGACGATCAGGGACATCATCGGCGGCAGTGAGGATGGCAGGACGTTTCACGCAAAAGTCATAGCCCTGACAGGCGGCGGTTTCGTCATCGCTTTTGCGGAGAATGACGGCGGTGATATCAACATCGTGTACCGCGTCTACAAGCAAAACGGCGACCCTTTGACGACCAATCTTGGTGCAGGCATCGACACCAATGGTACAGGCGACAACAACAATAACGAACCCGCGATTGTGCCGCTGCCTGATGGTGGCTTCATTCTCTTCTACGACAAGGACAGAGGGCTGTCCGAGTTTCGGGGGCGACGTTACAACGCTGCCGGTAGCCCGATCGGGGGTGATTTCCGGGTGGCCGCTGAACGCAGCGCACAGCCTGACGCGGCGCTGCTGGAGGATGGCCGGGTGGCCGTTGCATATCACGTGTCCGGGTCGGAGATCGTCAAGGTCGCGATCCTCAATGGCATGCCGGAGGTGATCCGCGGCACCGATGCCGCCGACACCCTGCTCGGTACGGACGACGACGATGTGATCCTGGGTTTTGGCGGCGATGACACGCTCAGCGGCAGAGATGGCTTCGATCAGCTTGACGGTGGCGCAGGTGATGACGTGGTGACCGGCGGCGGCGGCGCGGACATTGTCCGGGGCGGTCCGGGGGCTGATACGCTCTTTGGCTTTTCGGGGAATGACTTCCTTGAGGGAGGTACCGGCAACGATGTGCTTGATGGCGGGCAAGGTGCTGACCGGTTCATCTTTGTGGATGATGATGGCGTCAATGAAATCCGCGACTTCGATGCATCCCCGACCGGGGACAGGATCGACCTGCGCGCGGTCAGCCGGATCAACAGCTTTGCGGACCTGCGAGCCCTTTACCTGAACCAGACCAATGCATTGGTGAGTGTCGCCCCGGGTGGCGAAGTCGTCACAACGCAGGCTGAAGAACTGGGAGACGTGGTGATCGACGATGGCGTAGGCCTGCGGATCATCCTCAAAGGGATCGACATCGCCGATCTGACAGCCAGCAACTTCATCTTCTGAAGGGGGTCTTTGGTATCTACATCAACGATATGAACAACAGCGGCCTGCCAGTGACCTTCATGACCTTCAACTTTGGCTTTGAGTGAAGCGGTGTGCTGAATCTCGCACCGGGTCATCCATGGGGGCAGCTTCACATTTTTTGCGGGCCACGGCGTCGCTTCGAAAAACAACGATAGCGCGGCGCCATTACCACGGTTGTAACAACGATCGCGACAACGCTTGGGACCTAGGTCCGTCATAAAATTCAGGCGTCACCCCCTCACGAATGGGGCGTGTGTGACGCTTGACGCAAAAAAAACCGGAGTGATCCCATGAACCATCAAAACCAGACCTTCCCGACCCAAGCCCGCCTTATCGACCCCGCAAGTCTGACCGATGCGCCGCACAAGCGGCTGGCAGAATTGCGTCAGGAAACACCCGTGGTACAACTCGGTCCCAATCAGTATCTCGTGCTACAGGCGGCGCATGTGACTTCTCTTCTGACCGACCCGGGCACCCGGCAGATCGAAGGGCGGGAGCTTGTGGCGCTGAACCAGGTACCCGACGGGATGACCGCGCGCTTCATCGCCGATATCTTCCTGCTCTCAAATGGCGAGGCACATCGGCAGAAACGCGGGCTCTTCGCGCGCAGCTTTGCCCACCGGGCGATGAAGGACCTTCGCACAGAAATTCGGGCCGCCGCCGATGCGCTCATCGCGGACCTGCCACGTGGGGAGAGCTTCGATTTTGTTGACCGGTTGGCCGCCCGCGTCCCTGCCGACATCATTGCCGCGATCCTGGGGCTTCCCAAGGAAGATACGCGCCACTTTGCACAGCTGGTCTACAAGGTTTCCCTCGCCTTCGTGCCGATCTATCCGCACGACCGGCACGACATGATCGAAAGCGCCACCACAGAGCTTTTTGACTACGTCGAAGGACAGATGAAGGCCCGCAGGACCGCTCCCCGTGATGATCTGCTGTCCGGTCTCGTCGCAGATTGGGACGCCAAGGGTGATCTGTCCTTCGACAGCCTTATCTTCCAGGTTGTCGGCATGATCATTGCGGGCAGCGATACGACCCGCGGGGCCTTTGCGATGCTCTGCGCGATGCTGCTGCAGCGCCCCGCCGACTGGCGCGCGCTCTGCGACGATCACAGCCTGATCCCGGGTGCCGTGTCCGAGGGCCTGCGCTTTGAACCCTCCGTTGCCACCATTCCGCGCGTGACAACGGTCGCGATCACCTTGGGCGGCATCGAAATACCCGCCGGTGCTTTTCTGCGCCTCAGCACGATGTCGGCGATGCGCGATGCGGGGCTCTACACCAACCCGGATGACTTCGACATCCGCCGCACCGACCATCCGCGTCTTCATCTGGTCTTTGGCCTTGGACCCCATCGATGTCTCGGCGAAATGCTCGCGCGGATCGAAATGGAGGAAAGCCTCGCCGCGCTGCTCGCTGCCACCCCCGAGATGGAATTGCTATCAGCTCCGGACATGCTGGGCTTTGGGGGCTTGCGTCAGATCACGCCGATGACGGTCAGGATTCCTTGCCCGGAAACCATCTGACGCCATGCCGTGAACCCGCATCGTTTGCTATGATCCGATCGGCTCTCGCGAGGGTGCCGGAGTGCGGGATAATTGAGAGAGAATTTCACCATCTTTGATGAGATACGCATCTGAAAGATGTCTCAGCAGAGCCGGAAGAGCCCTTGATATCTGTATTGGAAGGCTCTTCCCGCGCGTCTGGTGCGGCATCTATGCGACGCCGATGCCCATTCGGTCCTGCCGCTTTAAACCCGTGTTTCAGGCGGCGAGGGCGTTGATTTGCGCAGTGGCTTTGGCATGCGCGGCATCCGCATCGCTCATCACCCGGTCAGCGGCGACGATCTGGACGTCGGTGATGCCAATGAACCCCATGATGTGACGCAGGTACCCGGAGGCGAAATCGACCTCCGAGCCAATCTCCGTGCCGCCCGTCGCCAATGCGATCACCGCGCGTTTGCCTTCCAGCAGGCCTTTGGGGCCGTTTTCCGTATAGGCGAAGGTCACGCCCGCCCGGGCAATCAGGTCAATCCATGCCTTGAGTGCCGCCGGTACGCCAAAGTTATAGACCGGCGCGCCGATGACCAGAACATCCGCCGCCTGGATTTCTTCAACCAGTGTGTCGGAGAGCGCCAGCGCCTTTTGGTGTTGTGCGTCGCGTTGATCTGCGGGCGTGAAATTGGCGGTAACCCAGGTTTCGTTGATTTGCGGCAACGCCGTTGTAAGGTCACGGTAGAGAACATCTCCGCCCAACCGCTCGACAATCTTCGCTGAAAGATCGCGTGTTGTGGAACCGGTATGGCGGGCTGATGCATCAATGTGCAGGATGGTCTGTGTCATGTCAGAATTTCCTTGAAGAAGGGAAAGAACTTTACGTCGGTTGGTAACAGATGGGCTATTGCATTTATGAACTCAATTGCTGATATTGAACAAAGTTTGTGCGTTTTCGCACATTCCTGAATGAACCATCCCAACACGGACGCGCAAATGGACAACTGGGACGAGATCAAAACCGCCTATCAGGTGGCCCGCCTTGGAACGGTCAGCGGGGCGGCCGAAGTGCTCGGTGTGCACCATGCCACGGTGATCCGCCACATTGATGCGCTTGAAGGACGGTTGGGCGTCAAGCTTTTCCAGCGCCATGCGCGCGGCTACACTGCCACCGAAGCGGGGCAAGATCTGCTGCGGGTCGCCCAGGCCACCGACGATCAATTCAGCCAGTTGGCAGGGCGCATCAAGGGTCTGGGCAACGAGGTTTCCGGCGATCTGGTGATCACGTCGCTGATCAGCCTCGCCCCGCGTATGGTGCCGCTGCTGGCGGATTTCCAAACGCAATATCCGGACGTGGTGGTGCGTTACCTGACCGGCGAGCGCCTTTTTCGGCTGGAATACGGGGAGGCCCATGTGGCCATCCGTGCGGGCAGCGCGCCCGAGCAGCCAGATAATGTGGTGCAGGCGTTTCATCGCCAGCATATGGGGCTTTTCGCGACGCGCGGGTATCTGCAAGCGCATGGCACGCCGAAAACGATCGAGGATTTTGCCCATCACCGCTTTGTCGGACAGGACAGTGATGTGAGCCGCGCGCCTTTCAACCGGTGGCTGCGCGCAAAGATCCCGACGGCCACCCTGACGTTCCGCTCCAACGATTCGCGCGCCTTGGAGGTTGCGGTGAAAACCGGCGCGGGCATCGGGTTCCTGCCGGTGATGGAGGCGCGCGCGACCCCCGATCTGGTGGAGGTCTTTGAGCGGCAGGAGGAATGGTCCGGCCCGCTGTGGCTGGTCACCCATGTGGATTTGCATCGCACGACCAAGGTGCAGGCTTTCCTGAGCTTTCTCAAAGAGCAATCGAAAGACTGGGAAATATGACACCAGGCAGACAGGGGCATGCAGCGATGCTTGCTTTCTCCGCGCTGGTGGCGGGGTCTTTCTCTCTGGGGGCGCTGGCGGCCAATGAGATCGACCCGGTGGTGCTGAACGCGGTGCGCTTCGTTCTGGCTGCTGTGGTGATCGGCGTGGCGGCGCTTGCCACCACCGGGCTGCCCAGAAGTGCGGCACAGGCCCCGTGGCGATACATTATCCTGGGCGGTATTTTCGCCATCTATTTCGTGCTGATGTTCGAAGGGCTGAAAACCGCCCCGCCGGTGAGTGCGGCGGCGGTGTTCACCCTGACCCCGGTGTTGGCTGCGGCCTTTGGCTGGCTGCTCCTGCGTCAGATCACGACGGGGCGTATGGCGCTTGCCCTTGCCATTGGTGCGGTTGGCGCGCTTTGGGTCATTTTCCGCGCCGATCTTGCGGCTTTGCGGGCATTCGAAGTGGGGCGGGGTGAGGCCATCTATTTCGTCGGCTGTATCGCCCATGCGGCCTACACGCCGCTGGTGCGCAAGCTGAACCGCGGTGAGCCGGCCGTTGTCTTCACCTTCGGAACCCTGGTGGCCGGGGCGCTGTTACTTACGGTCTATGCAGCACCCGACATCATCGCGACGGACTGGTCCGCCTTGCCGCCCATCGTCTGGGTCACCCTGATCTACGTGGCGATCTTTGCCTCAGCGGCCACCTTTGTGCTGGTGCAATTTGCCACCCTGCGCCTGCCAAGTGCCAAGGTCATGGCCTATACCTACCTCACACCCAGCTGGGTCATCCTGTGGGAAATAGCGCTGGGCAATCCGGTACCGGGTGCCCTGGTTTTCGGTGGTGTGGCCATCACCATTCTCGCCTTGCTGATGCTTTTGCGGGATGGTGCTGAAATGCAGACGGAACAAAAGCTGCGGGGTACGGGTTGAGCTTCCGAACACCACAAAGGAGACATTCCAATGCGTAGTATTATCTATCTTGTCGGGCTTGTTGTTGTCGTGATGGCCGTGATCAATCTGGCCACCTGACCTCATACAAGGGGTTCAGCCCCCGTTTTCGGGTAGCTCGGTCGCCAGAAACCTTTCAAATGCGTCGAGGTTTACCGGCTCGAACTGCCCGAACCCCTGCATCCAGACCGAAGCCGCCCGAAGCGCGTCCGGCTCCAGTTTGCACCACTTTACGCGACCGCGCTTTTCCTGAGAAATCAATCCCGCTGCTGTCAGCACGCCCAGATGTTTGGAGATCGCCGCAAGCGACATCTCGAACGGTTCGGCCACATCCGTTACTGCCATATCATCTTCCAGCAGCATGGTCAGAATGGCGCGCCGAGTGGGATCGGCAAGGGCGGCAAAGGCCTGATCGAGATCACGTGTCATACCCCGTCATAGCGCCCGTACCGTGGGAGGGAAAGCGCATCACCCGCGCGGGTGATGCATTGACTGCGATGGCAACTCCAGCCGGTGGCGTTCCATTTCCGCCGGGGTGAGGCCGATGTCGCGCGCCATATGATCGTTCAAAGCGCGGATATGGGGGATGTAAGGCCGCGGCTTGAGGCCCTCCAAAATCTGACGCCATAGGCTCTTGCGCGGCAAAACGGGTGCGTTTAAGACACATTTATCTTGTACGCAGCAAGCTGCGTTCAGGGTCTGAGATTGCATGGAAATCACCTGTTTTCTGAGTTACAATCCAGATTTAGTACCGCTAACGCCATTTCACAAAGACAATTGCTTGACATCACCTGTGCAAAAAACGCACGTATTAATGATGTCACGCAAACTCCCTCCATTGAATGCACTGCGTGCGTTTGAGGCGGCCGGGCGTCATGAGAGTTTCACCCGCGCAGCGGAGGAGCTGGGCGTCAGCCACTCCGCGATCAGCCGTCATGTGCGCGGGTTGGAGCACAGGTTGGGCGCGCAGCTTTTTCGCGATTTGCCACGCGGGTTGCAGCTGACACCAGATGGCAAAGCCTATCTGGCGCGGATCATCCCGGCCCTTGATGTGATCAGCGAAGCAACCGAGGAGCTGGAGGAAGCCCCGGCGGGTCAGATCACGGTCAGTAGCGAAACGCTCTTTGCACAGCGGTTCCTGATCCCCCGGCTGCCGGATTTCTACCGGACCTACCCGGAAATCGAGGTTCGGCTGGATGCGTCGCAAAACCTTGCGGACATCGAACGCTATGAGGCCGATATCGCCGTGCGCTTTCTGATCTCCGGCGAAGTTGATGCCCCCTCTGACCTGCTCAGCAACGCGCCGCTTTACCCCTATGCTGCTCCCAGCCTGATCCCCGAGGGCGCGGTCAGCCCCGATGACCTTCTGCAGTTTCGGCTGCTTAAGGATCGCGGTCGCAATGTCTGGCAGCAATGGTGCGAGGCCGCAGGTCTGGGCGCGGACAGGATTGCCGAGCCGCGTTGGCGCATGCGTTCCACCCTTGCGATCGAGGCAGTGATCCACGGCCACGGCGTGTATCTGGGATCGGCTGAATGTGTTGAGATGGAATGCCGCTTGGGGCGCCTGATCCGCTGTTCCGATGTGAGCATCCGGTCGGGCAGTTATCATCTGGTCTATGGCAGCCGGGGGGTGCGTCGCAAAGCGCTGCGTCAGTTCCGCCGCTGGCTGCTGGAGCAGACAGAACCTTTTCGTGAGGCTGGGGTGCTGGCCTAAGTTCAACCAATTGGTTGAATACCGCAAACGCCTTCAGCGGCAGCCCCGCGTCCTGCGACATTCTGTGATTGGCTTGTCCGACAGTATATAAAATCATTTTGAATCAGTAGTTTAACGTAATTTGGCGAACGCCCCGCCGGCGCTTGACTCGCCGCCTCGCGCACAATAGCAAAAGCGCAACCATCCAAAGGGGTGTTTGCGTGTGACGGATCCCGACCAAAAGCAGCGAATGGCGCAGCTTCAGGCCAAGATCGACGCCGCAAAACAGGCGCAGGCGCCAAAGCCCCGGGTGGATGAACACTACTCTCAGGCGCAGCTTGCCTGGCGGATGGTGATTGAACTTGTGGCCGGTCTCGGGATCGGTTTTGGCATCGGATACGGCCTTGACGTTCTGTTTGGAACCTTGCCGATCTTCATGGTGCTGTTTGTCATGCTGGGTCTGGCGGCCGGGGTTAAAACGATGCTCCGCTCCGCACAGGAAATCCAGGAAAAGAAGCTGGCTGAAGAAGCCGAGAAACGAGACGAGGGGGCCTGAAATGGCGGATAAAGCGGAGACCGGCGGTCTGGTATTCCACCCGATGGACCAATTCATCATCAAGCCGCTTTTCGGGGAGGGTGCCATTACCTGGTACACACCCACCAACGCGGCCCTGTGGATGGGTTTTGCGGTGATCGCCGTCATCGTGCTGATGGTTCTGGGCAGCTCCAAACGCGCGATCGTGCCCTCGCGCGGCCAGTCCGTTGCTGAACTGGCTTACGGCTTCATCTATAAGATGGTCGAAGACATCTGCGGCAAGGAAGGGGTCAAATATTTCCCCTATATCATGACGCTGTTCATGTTCATCGTCTGCGCTAATTTCCTCGGTCTGATCCCCACGGCCTTCACCCCAACCTCGCATTTTGCCGTAACAGTTGTGCTGGCGATGGCTGTTTTCCTGACCGTGACCATCCTTGGATTTGTGAAAAACGGCGCGGGTTTCCTGAGCCTTTTCTGGGTCGCGTCGGCGCCACTGGCCTTGCGTCCGATCCTCGCGATCATCGAATTGATTTCGTATTTCGTGCGCCCCGTAAGCCACAGCATTCGTCTGGCAGGCAACGTCATGGCCGGTCACGCGGTGATCAAGGTTTTTGCAGGTTTCGCCGTCATAACGCTGGTCAGCCCGGTTTCGGTTGTGGCGATCACCGCGATGTATGGTCTGGAGGTCCTGGTGTCCTTCATCCAGGCCTATGTCTTCACCATTCTGACGTGCGTTTATCTCAAAGACGCACTTCACCCGCATCACTAATTCGGACGGAAACGCCCGTTCAAATACGCAACTTCCAATCGTAAGGAGAATTCACATGGAAGGCGAACTCGCACACATCGGCGCAGGTCTGGCAGCAATCGGTTCCGGGGCAGCAGCCATCGGGGTTGGCAACGTGGCCGGCAACTATCTGGCAGGCGCGCTGCGCAACCCATCTGCCGCTGCAAGCCAAACGGCAACACTCTTCATCGGCATCGCGTTCGCCGAGGCTCTGGGCATTTTCGCCTTCCTCGTCGCCCTGCTGCTGATGTTCGCCGTCTAAGACTTAAGACGACGACAATCCTTACGGTCGGGCGGCGCTGATGACAGCGCTGCCCGATGTAACGGCCCGCCGCGCAGGAGACCGACATGGCAACCGAAACACATAGCGCTGAAGCAGCCGCCGCACCGGGCATGCCGCAGCTCGATTTTTCGACATGGGGCAATCAGATTTTCTGGTTGGTCATCGCGTTGATCGCGATCTACTTCGTGTTGTCGCGCATGGCTTTGCCGCGCATCGCAGCCGTTCTGGCTGAGCGTCAGGGCACCATTACAAGCGATCTGGCGGCTGCCGAAGACCTCAAGGTCAAAGCGCAGGAAGCCGAAGACGCATATGACAAGGCGCTGGTGGATGCCCGCGCCGAAGCGCACCGTATCGTCGGTGAAGCAAAAGCAGAAATTCAATCCGATCTGGATGCGGCCATCGCAAAAGCCGATGCCGAAATCGCAGCCAAAGCGGCTGAATCGGAGAAAGCCATCGCGGAGATTCGTGCCGGTGCGCTGGACGCTGTGAAAGTAGTGGCCGCAGATACCGCCAAGGAGATCGTGGCGGCCATGGGTGGCAAAGCGGATGCCAAGGCGATCACCTCTGCCGTTGATACCCGGTTGAAAGGATAAAGCCATGAGACATCTCAGACCCCTTTTGACCGTTACATTCGCGGCAGGTGCTGCGAGCCCCGCATGGGCCGCGAAGGGACCTTTCTTCTCGCTCGGCAACACTGATTTCGTGGTGCTGCTGGCGTTTCTTCTGTTCATCGCCGTTCTGTTTTATTTCAAGGTCCCGGGCCTTCTGGGCGGGATGCTGGACAAGCGCGCCGAAGGCATCAAATCCGAGCTTGAAGAAGCGCGTGCCCTGCGTGAAGAGGCCCAGTCGCTGTTGGCAAGCTACGAGCGCAAGCAACGTGAAGTTCAGGAACAGGCCGACCGCATTGTGGAGGCGGCGAAAGAAGAGGCCCGCACCGCGGCAGAGCAGGCCCGGGCAGATCTCGCAACGTCGCTGGAGCGCCGGATGGCCGCAGCCGAAGAGCAAATTGCCAATGCTCAAAGCGCCGCTGTCAAGGAAGTGCGTGATCAATCCGTGACCGTGGCCGTGGCCGTTGCGCGCGAAGTCATTGCCAAGCAGATGACAGCAGCGGCAGGCAACAAGTTGATCGATACCGCGATTTCGGAAGTCGAGACAAAGCTTCACTGAAGGACGGCCTGTCTGGAAATGGGTGAAACCCCGGCTCATCGCCGGGGTTTTCTGCTTTCTGGTCCAACCATTGAAGCGTTGTTGCACGGCCATATGAAATAGGCTGCTGAGAACAGGCGCCGTTTGGTCATGAGCACCCAATGGACCCGCGAGGGAGAAACCACAGATTTATGTTGCCGGGACAGTGACCCGCGCGACAGGCATATCCTGAAACGGCCATCCGCAGTCGATCCGGCCCGCGATCCGGTCGTTCAAGCGTAAACCTTGTTGCAGCAGATAGGCGGGCGATGAACGCCAGAGGCTAGCCTTTGGCAACCTCGTGATCCAGCCGTTGCCGCGCGACCTCCTCGTTGCGCTCGGCGGTGATCTGATCGTTCAGGCAGAGCTCCACATAGCTCAGGTGTTCTTCGACGGCCTCACGCGCGGCTTTCGGGTTGCGCTGTTGCAGACTATCGTTGATCGCGCGATGCTGATCGAGCAGCAACCCCCGGGTCGCGCGTTGCTTGAACATGATCTGCCGGTTGTAAAAAACGCCTTCGCGCAGCAGCTCATACATCGACCGCATCATATGCAGCATCACCACGTTATGGCTCGCCTCGATAATCGCCATGTGGAACTGCGCATCGAGCCGGGCTTCGTCCTGCGGGTTGTGCTTGGTATGGGCGGCTTCCATCTTGTCAAAGACGGTCTGGACCACGCGCAGATCGGTCTCTGAAGCGAGCCGGGCGGCACGTTCGGCGGCCAACCCCTCCATGTCCCGGCGGAACGATAAATAGTCGAAGACGGCTTCCTCATGGCGGGCAAAGAGCTGCACCAGCGCGGGCGAAAACGCCGAGCCGAGCACATCGGCGACAAACACTCCGGCCCCGGCGCGCGTGCTCAGCAACCCCTGATCCTGCAAGGATCCGATGGCATCGCGCAGGCTGGGGCGGGAGACGTTTAGCCGTTCCGCCAGCTCCCGTTCTGCGGGCAGCCGTTCGCCGGGGCGCAGGATGCCCCGCAGGATCAGCTGTTCGATCTGGCGCACGACGGCAGAGGATAGTTTCTCGGATTGTACCGGACGAAAGGGCATCATTTCACCTCATTGGTCAAATTATATGACCACTGCGCAAGGCAGGTAAACTCTTTATTACGCAAGGCGCGGCAGGGCTCCGCCGACGGGGCTATCGTCTCAAGTTTGCCCTGTTGAGACGTCAATATCTTGTGGATAACTCACTTGAGAGCGCAGCTTGTGGGGTGTTGAGGTTGACTTTAACCCCGAGCGCCCGTCACGCTACTGGACCAAAGGAATCATCACGGGCTTCATTTTGCGCTTCTCGAAACTCAGACTGACCGGCTTCAAAAGCTTCGTGGATCCCACCGATCTGATCATCGCGGATGGTTTGACCGGCGTTGTGGGGCCCAACGGTTGCGGCAAGTCGAACCTGCTGGAAGCGCTGCGCTGGGTGATGGGGGAAAATCGTCCTACGGCCATGCGTGGCGGGGGTATGGAAGATGTGATTTTTGCCGGAGCTGCAACGCGCCCGGCCCGCAATTTTGCCGAAGTGTCCCTGCATATCGACAATTCCGAAAGGCTGGCACCTGCCGGTTTCAATGAGGACGATCACCTCGATATCGTGCGCCGGATCACCCGCGATGTGGGCAGTGCCTACAAGGTCGGTACCAAGGACGTGCGGGCGCGGGATGTGCAGATGCTTTTTGCCGATGCCTCCACCGGCGCACATAGCCCTGCACTGGTGCGTCAGGGGCAGATTGCCGAGCTGATCAATGCCAAGCCCAAGAGCCGTCGGCGCATTCTGGAAGAGGCGGCGGGGATCAGCGGGCTTTACCAGCGGCGTCACGAGGCCGAACTGAAGCTGAAAGGCGCGGAAGCCAATCTGACCCGCGTCGATGATGTGATCGAACAATTGGCCAACCAGCTGGGTCAACTGGCCCGTCAGGCCCGTCAGGCCGCGCGTTATCGCGAGATTGGCAACGATCTGCGCCGGAGGGAAGGCATGTTGCTCTACCGGCGCTGGCGTGAAGCGGATGATGCAAGGAGCACCGCAGAGGATCACCTGCGTAGTCAGGTCACGCTTGCAGCGCAGGCCGAAGCCGCCGTCCGGCAGGCCGCAAAATCCAGAGAGACAGCCGAGGCCGCTCTGCCACCGCTGCGCGAGGAAGAGGCAATTGCCGCGGCAGTCTTGCAGCGCCTGACCGTAGAACGCGACACGCTGACCGATCAGGAAACCCGGGCGCAGGCGTTGATCGAAACACTGACCGGGCGGATCGCGCAACTGGGCCACGATATCGACCGCGAAGGTGGGTTGAACCGCGATGCGGGGGAGACCATCGAGCGGCTGGAGTGGGAAGCGCGAGAGCTGGACAAGGCCGCCGAAGGCCATGAAGCGGCGCTGGCGGAAGCTGCAGAGATGGCGCGGGAGGCGGCTGCGGTCTTGCAGACCCGCGAAGGCGAGATGTCCCAGCAGACCGAAGATATGGCACGGTTGTCAGCGCGTCACGGTTCTGCCCAGCGGTTGCTAGAAGACAGCCGGAAGACGCAATCAAAAGCCGAAGCCGAAGCGGCCCGGGCGCGGGAGGCCGTTGCGGTCAGCCAGGCCGCACTCGCCAAGGCAGGTCAGGATTTTGCTCAGGCGCAGGCAGCCGAAGCCGAAGCGGTCGCAACCGCGACCAGTGCGGAGACGGCCCTTGTTGACGCGGATGAGGCCCGCGCAGAGACACAGGCCCGCGAAGCCGAGGCCCGGGCCCAGCGATCAGAGGCCGAAGGTGAGATGAATGCCTTGCGGGCCGAAGCGGGTGCATTGTCCAAGCTGGTGGCGCGCGATACCGCGGAAGGCGGGCAGATCCTGGATCAGTTGCACGTCAAAACCGGCTATGAAAAGGCGCTTGGCGCCGCATTGGCCGATGACCTCCGAGCGCCGGAGGTTGCGGCGGACGGGCCGTCGGGCTGGGCGGTGCTACCGGCCTACGCCCAGCACCAACCGTTGCCCGAAGGGGTCAAGCCATTGTCGCTCTTTGTGGATGTACCGGACGTGCTGTCCCGGCGGATGGGCCAGATCGGGTTGGTTGACCCTGATGACGGCCCGCGGTTGCAGGCCGATCTGCGCCCCGGGCAACGTCTGGTGTCGCCTGAAGGCGATCTGTGGCGGTGGGACGGTTTCCGCGCCTGGGCCGAAGACGCGCCCTCGGCAGCCGCGTTGCGTCTGCAGCAACTGAACCGTCTGGAAGAACTCAAGCAAAACCTGGAGGCGGCAACGCAGCGGGCTGAGGGCGCAAAGGCCGCTCACGATCTTCTGGGCACCCAACTGGCGGAGCTTACCAAGGCCGATGCGATGGCGCGAGAAGCCCGCCGCGCCGCTGACAGGCTGGTGGCTGACGCGGGGCGCCGCCTGAGCCGGGCGGAGGCGGATCGCAACCTCGCGGAGGGCAGGCTGGAATCCCTTGGTCTGGCCGTTACGCGACACGATGAAGAGGCGATGATCGCCCGGACCCGTCTCAGGGAAGCGACACACGCTTTGGAAGATTTAGGCGATCTGACCGAAGCGCGCGAGCGGGTCGAAGCCGTGCGCATGGCAGTGGAGGCAGCGCGGATCACGATGATGTCGCGGCGATCTGGCCATGACGAGTTGCGCCGTGAAGGAGAGGCACGCACCAAGCGGCGTCAGGAAGTTACCAAGGAGGTCAGTGGCTGGCGGCATCGGCTGGAGACGGCAGAGAAACGCACAGCAGAGCTGGTGGAACGCAAGACGGCGGCCGAAAACGAACTGGAAACAGCCAGCGCCGCCCCCGCCGAGATCGCGGCCAAACGGGCGGAGATGAGCGATGCCATTTCCGTGGCAGAAGCGCGCAAGGCGCAAAGTGCAGATGCGCTTTCCTCCGCTGAAGGCACCCTGCGGGAGGCGAGCCTTGCCGAGCGTGAGGCAGAACGGCAGGCGTCCGAGGCGCGGGAGGCGCGCGCGCGCGCAGAGGCCCGCGCTGATGCAGCCCGCGAAGCTGTTGCTGCGGCTGCCGAGCGGATCGCTGACGAAAGCCAACTGACCCCGGCCCAGTTGCTGACCCAATTGGACGCAACACCTGATGAGATGCCCGGTGCGGAGGCGCTGGAGGCGGATGTGAACCGTCTGAAGCGTCAGCGCGACGCCCTTGGCGCCGTCAACCTGCGCGCCGAAGAAGATGCGCGTGAGGTCCAGACCGAACACGATACTCTGACCGGCGAAAAAGCGGACCTTGAGGAAGCCATAAAGACTTTGCGCGGCGGTATTGCCAGCCTCAACCGCGAAGGGCGCGAACGGCTTTTAACCGCTTTCGAACAGGTCAATTCAAACTTCTCGCTGCTGTTCACCCATCTTTTCGGTGGTGGCGAAGCCAACCTGGTGATGGTCGAAAGTGATGACCCGCTGGAGGCCGGTCTGGAGATCATGTGCCAGCCGCCGGGCAAGAAACTCTCGACGCTCAGCCTGCTCAGCGGGGGCGAGCAGACCCTGACTGCGATGGCGCTGATCTTTGCGGTTTTCCTCGCCAATCCCGCGCCGATTTGTGTGCTCGATGAGGTCGACGCGCCGCTGGATGATGCGAATGTCACCCGGTTCTGCGATCTGCTCGACGAGATGTGCCGCCAGACCGAAACGCGGTTTTTGATCATCACCCACCACGCGGTGACGATGGCGCGCATGGACCGGCTGTTTGGCGTCACCATGGCTGAGCAAGGCGTGAGCCAACTGGTATCGGTTGACCTGAAAAAAGCGGAAACGCTGGTGGCCTGAAGCTAGCCTTGGGCGCGGTTTTCGGCTGTAGAAGCGATGGCCGTGCACAGGGGTGACGGAAAGGTCATTGAACACCTCTAGCAGTAGAGGCTGGCTGCAGGCATTGCAGCTGGGTAAAAAAGACCCTGCGCAGCCTCGGCCCGCAGGGTCAAAAAAGGTAGAAAACAAACCTGAATGTATGTTTCAGCCGGAAAACTACATTCCTGCGGGTAAAAATAGGTTAACGCCGAGGGCGTCAGAGCTTTGACAAAAGCGCCGGCGTGGGCCAGGCATCCGCAGGCAACCCCAGTCTTTTTTGTTCGCTCTGAACCGCGGCGCGGGTTTTTGCGCCTAGGATTCCATCAACCTTTCCAACGTCGTATCCACGCGCCTGCAATTTGCGTTGAAGCTCTTTGGTTTGTGCGCCGGTAAGCCCGATGTCGGGGTTGCCAGCGTCATAGACCGGCGCGCCTTGCAGCCTTGTGGCAAAATACGCGGCAGTCATGACATAGGTAAAGCTTTGATTCCATTCGAAATATACGTTGAAATTGGGGTAGGCGAGGAAAGCGGGCCCTTTGTGCCCCTGCGGCAGTATCAGCGCTGCCGGGAGTCTGCTCTGCAGTGACCCATTGCGTGGCTTGACACCCAAAGACGCCCATTCCGACGTGGGTTTCACCACTTTCAATCCGCTTTGAGACCAATCGAACTGTTGCGGGAGCCGCACTTCCTGTATCCATGGCTCGCCTGCCCGCCAGCCGAGGCTTTTCAGCATGGACCCCCCTGACGTCAAAGCATCTGCGGCGGATGTTTTTAACGAAACCTTACCATCGCCGTCCCCATCGACGCCGTTTTCAAGGATGTCACGCGGCAGCATCTGTACCATGCCGATCTCACCCGCCCAGGCACCTGTCGTGGTGTTGGGATCAAAATCACCCTGCTCAAAAAGTTCCAGCGCTGCAAAGACTTGCGGGCGAAAGAGCTCAGGCCTGCGGCAGTCGTGAGCCAGTGTCACCAGCGCATTTGCCGTGTTGAAATCACCCTGGAACCCGCCGTAATCCGTCTCGAATGCCCAAAAAGCAAGAAGGACTCCACGGTCGACGCCGTAGGTCTTTTCGATACGATCAAAGACAGCGTCATATTTTTGTGCATTGCTCTGACCGCGTTTGACCCTGTCAACTGAGATCAACCGTTTGGAAAAATCCAGAAACGGACGTTGGAAAACGCCCTGTGCTCGATCAGCTTTCAGAACTTTGGGGTCTTGCCGAATGTTTGCAAAGAATCTTTGCACATTGCTGGCGTTGTGACCGTTGGCGATGGCTTCGCCTTTCAGGCCGTCGACAAAGCCGGAGAAGGACCCGCCACAAGCCAGTGACAGGCTGGGCAGAACGGCGATGCATAGGGCCATCAGGGGGGTGGTTGGGCGCATTAAAACCTCCAGGGGGCAGGGCTACAAAATGGCAATCAGGGCGCAGAGGGCCAGAAACCCGGCCCATGCCCGCCATAGCATCGCGATACTGGCGTCGATGTCCACCGGGGTCAGGTCGGCGCGGCCCTGCGCATTGACAAAGGGAAACTCTCGCATTTGCCCGTCGTAGGCACGGGGTCCTGCAAGTGCTATTCCAAGCGCGCGTGACATGGCGGCTTCGGGCCATCCGGCGTTGGGCGAGCGGTGCAACCCTGCATCGGCGGCAATGCCCTGCCAGTCGAAACAGCGGGCGGGCAGGGCGATCAATAGGGCGGTCAGCCGAGCAGGGATCAGGTTCAGAAGGTCGTCCAGTCGGGCCGTCGCCCATCCAAATTCTTCGTACCTGTCGTTGCGATATCCGATCATGCTGTCACCGGTGTTGATCAGTTTATAGACGCAGATTCCGGGCAGTCCCGCGATCAGGAACCAGAAAGCGGGTGCGATGACCCCGTCGGAAAGGTTTTCTGCAGCACTTTCGATGGCGGAACGGGCAATCTGCGTTTCCCCCATCTTGGCGGTGTCGCGGCTTACAATCCGGGACACCATGCGACGTCCTTCCTGTACGGACATGCGCAGGCCGTCGCCAACGGCCCGGACGTGTTGAACGAGTGATCGCTGTGCGAGGAGGATCGCGGTCGCGAGAATCTCCACCACTCCGCCAAACGCGCCAAGGAAGGTTCCTGCAGCCCACCCAACTGCAATCAGGAGGAGCGCCGTGATCGTCCCCTTGGCTCGTCTGTTGTCGCCGCTGTTGAGGTGGTTGTCACACCAGCGTATCAATTTTCCCATGAGGACGGCAGGATGCGCGACACGATCCCAGAGCCAGCGCGGCTCCCCGATCAGCGCGTCCAGCAGCAGGGCAAAGATCAAGATCGCGGCGAAACTCATGCGAGCGCGGCCTCGACACGGGGCCAGTGGCGGGCATGGGGCAGTCCAAGGCGCAACCAGCTTGTATTATAGGGAAAACATCTGCTCCAGATCCTATGCTGTGCCAACCTGCGCTGCCAGTGCATTGCGTCACCGACGTCGTAAAGGCGGAACAGGGTCGTACCGCCGATCGGTTTGGCTCCGGCTTTTTGCATCAGGGCATCCAGCCGCGCACTGTCTTTGCAGAGGCGGATGCGGGTTTGATCGGCCCAGGCGTCGTCACCCAGTGCCGTAGCACCGATGTGCTGGGCTGGTCCGGAAACCGCCCAGGGGCCGACCGCCTCGACCAGTCGATCCAGCAGAGCTGGATCGCCAATGGCAAACCCCAGTCTGAGCCCCGCCAGACCCCAGAATTTTCCAAAACTTTTGAGGATCAGCAGGCGCGGCTCGCCAGCCTGTGCAATCAGAGATTCTTCAGGGACGACATCGCAGAAACTTTCGTCAATTACTGTGAGCTCCGGTAGGCGGACCGGTAACGTCTGCGCGCTCCAAATCCGGCCATCGGGATTGTTTGGATGCACAACCACCTGGGCCGTCGCGGGGCCTTCTTCGTGAACTTCCCAGCCAGCCGCGCTGAAAGCTGCGGCGTGTTCGTTGTAGGTGGGTCCGGGAATGCTGACCGTGCTTGCAGGCAGCAGCCCGGGGATCTGGGCAATCAGAGCGGAAGCCCCCGATGCGGCGATGATTCCGGCGCGTTCCGGCACGTTCCAAAAGCTGCGTGCTGCCGCGATCAGACGGGTTTGCGCGGCCCGGTCCGGCAGTGCCGTCCAGGCATCATCCGGCAGCTTCCCGACCGGATATGCATGCGGGTTGATGCCTGTCGAAAGGTCGCACCAATCGATTCGACCTCCCCCATGTTCGAGAATGGCGGCATCGAGCCCGCCACCATGATCACGTTTTTTTTTAGTCAACAATCTGCTCTTTTTGCCTTGATCGTGGCGCAAATCCGCGCCTTTACTTGTCGCTAAAAGCGGAAAGTAGCCGGTTAATCAAGTCTGATTGCAAATGATAAATTTGTCATCGAAAGTTTAATCGTTTGTTAACCTTTGAAGCAGACGACAGTATTACATAGTGAAATAATTCCGGAGCTTCCGGAATGGAGGGCAGATGAAGGTTCTAATTGTCGAGAGCCAGAACGATCTGGCTAGTATTTGGAAAAGACACCTCGAACGGATGGGTATGACCGTCGCGCGCTGCGCCGGTCAGGCGGATGCCATTCGTCATCTCAGCACGCATCACACAGATATCATCATTATGGATCTTGTGCTGGGGGAAGGCTCTGCACTGGCGGTGGCGGATTACGCGAGTTACCGGCAGCCCGAGGCGCAGGTTATTTTTGTTACGAATACATCTTTCTTTTCAGACGGATCAATTTTTTCCCACGCAACCAATGCCTGCGCGTTTGTGCAAAGCGCAACGCCCCCCGAAGATCTCGCTGCCATGGTGGAACACTATGGCGCGCATTCAGAACAGAGTGGGGCGGCCTGATCACCCGCGTCCGTGCGGTGTGTCAAAATTCAGTTCCGGCCCGATCGGGATAATGCGTTGCGGATTGATGCTGTCATGGCTGAAGTGGTAGTGCCGGATGATGTGGTCGAAATTCACGGTCTGCGCCACGCCGGGCATTTGATAGAGTTCACGGGTGTAGGCCCAGAGGTTGGGAAAATCGACTAACCGCTTGCGGTTGCATTTGAAATGCAAGTGGTAGACGGGATCAAATCGCACAAGAGTCGTGAACAGACGCCAATCCGCTTCGGTCAGTGTATCGCCCATCAGGTAGCGGTTGGCAGACAGCTTTTGTTCGAGCCACTCCAGGGTGTCAAAGAGCGGCTCCACGGCTGCGTCATAAGCTTCCTGTGTCGTGGCAAAGCCGCATTTGTAGACGCCGTTGTTGAAGCTGTCGTAGATACGCTCATTGATCGGCGCGATGGCCTCGTGAAGCTCTTCCGGCCAGTAGTTGTCACTGTTTCCTGTCACCGCGTCGAAGGCCGTGTTGAGCATGCGAATGATCTCTGAGCTTTCGTTGGAGACAATGGTCTCGCGGGTCTTGTCCCACAAGATCGGCACCGTGACCCTGCCGGAATATTTTGGGTCCGCTTTTGTATAGATGTCGCGCGCATAGGGCAGTCCGTAGAGCGTATCGCCGGTGGCCCCCTTGTCGTCGGTCTCAAACGTCCAGCCGTTCTGCAACATATCCGGATGGACGGCTGAGACGGAGATGTGATCTTCAAGCTCCTTCAACTGGCGAAAGATCAAAGTGCGATGTGCCCAGGGGCAGGCATAGCTGACATAGAGGTGATATCGACCCGATTCGGCTGCAAACCCACCTTCGCCTGTGGGGCCCTCACTACCATCGGTAGTAATCCAGTTTCTGAAACCCGCTTCAGAGCGTTTGAATTTTCCGCCGGTGGACTTGGTATCATACCAGGTGTCCTGCCACACGCCGTCTACCAGTAAACCCATGTCATTCTCCTTTGTACGTTGGCCAGTCTCTATGTGGCGCTGAGCGCAAGGTAATTTGGCGCCCGTCGGAATAACAGGTTTGTGCGCGCGCAAGGTCTCTGCGCAAGCGCACACGCTATGCGGTATGACATAAAAACTTAACTTGATTTTTAGGGGACCGCGTCATCATCTGGCATAGGGGATGGTAGGAAAGTAACGAATATGGAAGCGATTTTTTCCAAGGAAATTCAAGCTGGTCTGGATCAGGCACGCTTGGAAAGCCTCAAACTGGCGTCGCGGTTGCGTGTCGATGTGGGCGGGCAAATTCATCCGATTTTGCGCATGTGGAAAACCGGGTTCGCGATGGAGCCGGAAACGCCAGCGTTGCGGGGGTTTGTGGACGTCTATGATGGCAGCCTGCACCTGTTTCAGTGCCTCATCGTCACGAGCGACGAGGAGGATGGTGAGCGCTGCTACGAGTTCAAGCGCGCCACAGCCGTCTCAGAAGGACCCGCCGTGGATTTTGAGATCGCGGATGATGCGCCTGTGGGGCTGATCGAAGACGCGCGCTAGGCCCTGCGCCTACTGTAAATCGCCGAATGCGGCCTGAAGCCTGTCGCAGGCTTCCTGGATGCGTGCGCGTGGCGTGGCCAGATTGAACCGCAGGAAGGTTTCACCGCCTGCGCCGAATTCCGGGCCCGAACTGGGCGCAATGCGCGCCTCCTTCAGGACACGTCGGGAAATTTCTTCGTAACTCATGCCGGTTCCGGAAAAATCGACCCAGGCCAGATAGGTGGATTTCAGCGGCAGCGAATGCACGCCGGGGATCGCATCCATCGCCGCATCAAAAAGCCGGCGGTTGCCTTCCAGGTAGGCGACCTGCGCATCGACCCATTCCGCCCCTGCGAGTGAATAGGCAGCGGTGATCATCAGCAGGCTCAACCCGGCGGGTTTGTAATCCAGGGTATTCAGGCGGTGTTGCATCTGACGGCGCAACGCGGTGTTGGAGATGATCATATTGCCAGTGCGTTGCCCGGCGATATTAAAAGTTTTGGAGGCGGAGGTCAGGACAACCATTCGGTCCTGATGCTCGGGTGCGGCGACATGCAGCGGCACAAAGGTGCTGCCGGAATAGACAAGATCGTGATGCACCTCGTCGGTCACAAGCAGAAGATCGTTGCGGGCGGCGAATTCGGCAAGATCGCGCAATTCAGTGACGCTCCAGACCCGCCCTGAGGGGTTTTGCGGTGAACACCAGATCAGCAGCTTTTCCCGCCCCGTCAGGCGGCTCTGCGCATCTGCCAGATCAAGCTGATAGGTGTCCCCGTCGCGAACCAGCGGGCATTCGGTCACTTTGCGGCCGGATTTTTCGATTTTCACGCGGAATTCGTGATAGACGGGGCTGAAGATGACAGCGTGATCGCCCGCATCACTCCAGACATCGAGCGCCAGCGCGATCGCATTGCCCAGCCCCTGCACCGTGAGAATCCATTCAGGATCAATCGTCCAGTTGTGCCGAGTCTGCATCCACCATTGGATCGCTGCGTGATATTCGTCGTTTATCGGCGTATAACCGAAAATGCCGTGATCGGCGGCAGCATGCAGCGCTTGCGTGACACAGGCGGGTGCCGGGTAGTCACTGTCTGCGGTCCACATGGCAAGGCCATCTGTTGGCGAAACGCCGTAGTATTTCTCCATGTAGTCCCATTTGCTCGACTGGGTGCCACGACGGTCGATTACGGTATCAAAACGGGCGTCGTCGTTGTCATCCAGACTCATGAGGGGGCTCCTTTTCGCTGGCCATATAGCTAGCGAGATTCTGGCGGGCTGCAAGTCCCGGATGTTGCAGGCGCTCCGTTCCTGTCATACATGAGGTCCATGAAACGAAACATTCTGTTGCACCCCGATCCCCGGCTCAAAAAGCTCTGTGCGCCGGTGACCGATCTGACCGATGAGTTACGCGCTCTGGCGGATGATATGCTGGAGACGATGTATCATGCACCGGGCGTCGGGCTGGCCGCACCGCAAGTCGGTATTCTGCAGCGTTTGGTGGTGCTGGATTGTGTAAAGGGCGAAAACGAACCCGCCCGGCCGCTGATCATGTTCAACCCCGAGATCGTCTCGTCCTCCGATGAGACCAGTGTCTATGAAGAGGGTTGCCTTTCGATCCCGGAACAATTTGCCGATGTTACCCGCCCGGCCGAAGTGGAAGTGCGCTGGACCGACCGCGACGGGAAGGAACAGACAGAAGTTTTCACAGGTCTTTGGGCTACCTGTGCACAGCACGAGATTGATCACCTGGATGGCAAGCTGTTCATTGACTACCTCAAACCGCTCAAACGCCAGATGATCACCCGCAAGATGGTCAAGTTCAAACGCGAGCTGGCGCGCGCATGACCGTACGGCCTTGTCTGCCCTGGCCTGACAAGCGCCTGCGCACGCCTGCCGCCGAGGTGGCGGAGATCTCCGACGACATCCGGGCGATCTGGACTGACATGATCGACACGATGGACGCTATGCCGGGCGTGGGGCTTGCCGGTCCGCAGATTGGCGTGATGCTGCAACTGGCAGTGGTTGACGCCTCAGACAAGCGTGATCGCCGCATCCGGATGGCGAACCCGACTGTTATTGATGCCTCTGCCATTATGAACGAGCACGAAGAGGCAAGCCCCAACCTGCCGGGCGTTTTTGCAAAAATTTCGCGCTCAAGAGGGGTTGCCGTCCGGTTCATGGATGAGAACGGGCTTTATGTTCGTCGTGATTTTGTCGGGCTGGAAGCGACCAGCGTTCAGCATCAAATCGACCATCTTCAGGGGAAGATGTATTTTGACCGCCTGAGCAAGGTCAAACGCGATATGCTGTTGCGCCGCGCCCGCAAAGCCAAACGCTGACGTCAGGCAGTCAGGGGAACAAAGATGCGCATCATCTTCATGGGAACGCCGGATTTTTCTGTGCCTGTGCTGGACGCCCTGGTCGAGGCCGGGCACGAGGTGGTCTGCGTTTACAGCCAGCCACCACGTCCGGCGGGCCGTGGCAAGAAGGATCGCCTCGGTCCGGTCCACCAGCGCGCTGAGGCTCTGGGCCTGCCGGTGAGGACGCCCACATCGCTCAAATCGGCGCAATCGCAGCAGGAATTCGCGGCGCTGTCGGCAGATGTCGCGGTTGTTGTTGCTTACGGGCTCATTCTGCCGCAGGCCATTCTGGACGCGCCAGACAAGGGTTGTCTGAACATCCACGCCAGCCTGTTGCCGCGCTGGCGGGGGGCCGCGCCCATCCACAGGGCCATTATGGCCGGAGATCGGTCAACCGGTGTCTGTATCATGCAGATGGACGCGGGGTTGGACACAGGCCCGGTTCTGCTGCGTGAAGAGACACAGGTAGCGCTCGATGAGACCACACAATCGCTGCACGACCGTCTGGCGGGCATGGGCGCCGCTTTGATCGTCACGGCCCTGTCGCAGCTGGACCGGCTTGCACCGGTCGCGCAACCTGACAACGGCGTCACCTATGCGGCAAAGATCGACAAGTCCGAAGCGCGGGTCGACTGGTCACGCCCCGCAGCGGAGGTGGACCGCCTGATCCGGGGCCTTTCGCCTTTTCCGGGGGCATGGACGATGAACGCGGATACAAGGATCAAGCTATTGGCCTCGCGCCTGTCAGATGGGGCAGGGACGCCCGGAGAGGTGCTGCAGGACCCGCTGCGCGTGGTTTGCGGCGATGGTGCAGTGGAACTCATACGCTTGCAGCGCGCGGGCAAAGCTGCGCAGGATGCGACGGAGTTTCTGCGCGGTTGGCCGCTGACCGCTGGCAGTATTCTTTGAAGGAGAACGCGCATGTTTCCGACCCTCATCGGCACCGTGGTGATCGCGGGGATCGTTGGTTATCTTTGCGAGAAATCGGGTTTTACCCATAACGGTATCCTGCAGAGCATCATCATCTGCATTGGCGGGGCTTTCCTGTTCTATTTCATCCGGCTGATGTTTGGTTTTGGCTTTTCGAGCCCCGGCATGAATGCGATCGTGTCCTCCATTGGGGCGCTGATCATCGTGCCCTTTCACTGGCGCAGGTAGATTTCACTGCGCCGGTGTGGCGGGCATGTCCTCTTGCGGTTTCGGGGTGCGCACGCAGAGCCGCAACAAGGGCGGTACCGTCAGAAGTGTCAGAAACGCCGACATCGACAGCCCGCCCACAACCACGGCCCCCAATCCGCTGTAAAGCTCCGATCCCTCTCCGGGGAAGATCACCAGGGGCAACATGCCAAACACGCTGGTCAGCGTTGACATGAAAATCGGACGGATGCGGTTGCGCGTGGCTTCCTCAATGGCGTCGATGGGCGCCATGCCTTCGTCGCGCAGGTGAAACAGGGTCTGATGCACAATGAGGATCGCGTTGTTCACAACGATCCCCACCAGAATGATGAACCCCAGCAGGGTCAACATGTCGAGCGGCTGGGTCTGGAACAGGTTCAGCAAGGCCAGCCCACCAACACCCCCAGCTGCGGCAACCGGTACCGAGATCAGAATGACCAGTGGCAGAACAAAGCTCTCGAACAGAATGGCCATCACCAGGAACACGATGACAAGCGCAACCGCAAGGTTGATCTGAATGGCGTCCCAGGTCTGGCTGAGCTGGTCGGCGGTGCCGGACACACTCATGCGGATGCCGTTTGGCAGGCCGCGCTCCTGAAGAACCGATACAACTTCATTCTGCAACAATTCTACGGCGGCTTCGAGAGGCAAGGCATCCGAGGGGCGCACTTCCAACGTGACGGTCCGCAACCGGTCCCGATGCCTGATTTCGGTAGGGCCGGCCGTCACGATCACATCCGCAAGGGCGCTGACCGGCACGATCTGTCCCGAAGGTGTCACCACCGGGTAATTGCCGATGTCCTGCGTGCGCTGGGCAAGTTGTAGCCCGGTATCGCCCTTGAGCATCAGGTTCAGCCGTTCCGCGCCCACGGTGATCTCTGCCACGCGCAGCCCGTCGTTGAAAGCATCCACTGTCAGGGCAAGATCCGAGGCCGTGAGGCCCGCATCTGCCAGCCGCAGCCTGTCGGGCACAAGACGCACCTCTGGTGCCCCCAGTTCAAGACCGGGGATCGGACGGAATTGATGGCCTTCGGCGCGCGGCAGCAGACCCGCGATGGTGCCAGCGGCCTGACCGGCTACCGACAGGATATCGTCTAGGTCCTGGCCGGAGATATTGAGCTCAATGGTGCGCCCCCCGCCGACACCACGCCCGAAGAGGGACGGCTGGGTCATGAAGCCGAAGGTGCCCGGTTCGGCAAAGATTGGCCCGGACAGAACCGGTATGAGGTCCCCCGCACGTGTCCCGTCAACGGCGGCGGCCCCTACGAAACTGTTTCCGGGGGTGGCCACGAAGAAGAAGTTTTCAATTGTCGGCGTGCCGTCGGGCATTGCGATTTCTGGCGCGGCTTCCCAGAGCGGGCGCGCCGTTGCCTCTATCCGCTGCGCGATGGTCTGGGTGGTTTCGAGGTTATATCCGGGTGGGGGGATGATCAGCCCGAAAACAAGGTTGCGATTGCCTTCTGGCAGGTATTCCAAGCGCGGCAGAAACAGGAAGGTTGCGGCGGCTGCGCTGCCGGCAATCGCGGCCACCATCATCAGCCCGATGGCACGATACCGCACGGTCATCCGCACGTAGGACATGACAAGATGATGAAACCCCCGTGCCAGATGATCGAGGCCCCAGACCTTCATCGTGCTGTGGGTGCCTTGCTGTAACAACCGGCTGGCCAGTGCCGGGATCACGGTGACCGCGACGACAAGCGACAACAACACAGAGACCGAAATGGCCACCGCGATATCGCGGAAAAGCTGCCCGGCTTCGAGTTGCATGATCAGGATCGGGATGAAGACCAGCACGGTTGTCAGGGCCGACACAAGAATGGCACCCCAGACCTGTTTGGCGCCGAGGTAGGCCGCTTCGCGACGCGATTTACCCTGTTCCCGCAGCCGGTAGATGTTTTCCAACACCACGATGGCGGCATCGACGATCATGCCCACGGCAAAGGCGATGCCCGCCAGCGAGATTACATTCAGCGTCCGCCCGGTCGCGGCCATGGCCACAAAAGTTGCCACGACGCTGACCGGGATTGCCAGAGATACGACCGCCGTGGCGCGCGGACTTCGCAGGAAGGCCAGCAGGATTGCAGCCGCGAGCATGGCGCCGATCCAGATGTTCTGGGTGACCAGATCAATGGCCCCGTTGATGTAGACGGTTTCGTCATAGGCCTGCCTCATATTGAGGCCGGCATCAGACACCGGGCCGTCATTCAGCTCGGTCAGAACGCGGCGCACGGCTTCCATGGTGGCAATGACATTCGCCCCGGGTTCGCGCACGATGTTGAAGGCAAGCCCGGGCTCCCCCCGGAATCGCAACCTTGCGGTCGGGTCGCGATAGGAGAACCCCACATCGGCCACATCGCCCACGCGCACCCGGCCCGACCCGCTGCCGCCGCGCTCTGAGCGCAAGACAACTTCCTCGATGGCCGCTGCGGTGTTGAGGTTTCCTTCGGCGCGCACCACGTAGCGGCGTTTACCTTCTTCCACATCCCCCGCCGAGAGGGAGATGTTCTCATTGCGAAGGGTCCGGACGACATCGGGCACAGTCATCCCGAACCGCGCCAGTTGACGCGGGTCAACCACGACCTGCAACTCGCGGGTAACCCCGCCGAATACATTCACCGCAGAGACACCCTCGACCCGCTCAAGCCGGTCCTTGATGATGTCCTCAACGAAGTCCCCATAAGTGGGCATCTCGCGCGTATTGCCTTCCTTGGCGCTCAGCAGTACCCAGGCAATGGGGCTGTCATCCGCACCTGACGTGTCGAGCGACGGCTCTCCGGCCTCATCAGGATAGTCGCCCACCCGGTCGAGCCTGTTGGAAACCAGAAGCAGGGATTGGCTCATGTCCGAGCCGATGCCAAATTCCAGCGTCACCTCCGCCTCACCAGAACGGGCGCGCGAGGTCATGATGTCGAGACCTTCAAGACCGCGCAACGCCTCTTCCTGCGGGTTGATGATCTCGCGCTCTATTTCCGAGGGTGCGGCCCCGGGCCAATCTGTCGTGATGACGACGATCGGTTTGCGCACATCCGGTGCCAGTTGAATGGGGATGCGCGTGACCGCGAGGATGCCAAAGAGAACGGCCATGACGACGGCGGCGATAACGGCGACGGGGCGGTCAATCGCAAAACGGATGATGTCCACGATTGCCCCCTAGTTGCCTGCGTTCATCGGGGCAATGGGTTGACCCGGTCGCAGACGTTCGTTGCCGCGCGTGACCACCACATCGCCTGCGTTTAAACCATCCAGAACCTCGAAACGATTGCCCAGGGCCACGCCGATCTGAATGTTGCGAGGCTGTGCCTGACCTTCCTCGGAGACAAAAACCATCCACCCGCCGCGCGCCTGTACCAGCGCATCCTTGGGAACCGAGAGGACTTCGCGCGGGGCGCTGATCGGGATAGATACTGTGATCGACTGGCCAATGGCCACCGTGCGCATCTCCATCAGAGCGGGTGAAGCAAACCGTACCGGCCGGGTCCGGGTCGCGGTGTTTTCCACCGGCAACAGAACGCGCACCGTCAGGGCCAGCTCTTCGCCTGCTTCCGTGACGCCGGTGACCTGCAGGCCCGGTTCCAGCACGCGGATGTATTTGGCCGGGACGCTGGCCTCGATCTCGAAAGCCTGCGTGTCCAGAAGAGACACAACCGATGCACCGGAGCTGATGTACTCACCGGGATTGGTATCCACCTCAAGCACGATGCCCGAGAAAGGCGCTCTGATTTTGGCGCGTTCCAGCTGGTAGCGGGTTTCGGCGGCATTGGCTTTGGCTGTCTGCACCCGGGCTTCGGCTTCGGCCAGCTGGCCGCGCGCTTCAAAGAAATCGCTTTGTGCTTCGTCAAACCTGCTGGTCGAGAAGGACGTTGTTCCCCGCAACCCCTCGATCCGCCCAAGCGCCTTGGTGGATCTGTCCACACGGGATGCGGCGGTGGCGATCCCGGCGCTTGCCTCGGCAAGGCGTGCTTCTGCCTGCCGGGCCAGAATTTCCAGAAGTTCAGTGTCGAGTTCTGCCAGCACGTCGCCTTCTGTAACCGCGTCACCTTCCAGCACGTGGACGACCTCGACGGTTCCGGCGATGCGGCTGGCTATCGTGCCTTCTCTGGCGGTCACCACTTCGGCAAAAAGCGGAACGGTTTCTGCAATGCTCTGCATTTCAACTGTTTCAACACCGACCGAAGCCGCGCGCCCCTGCGCCAGCGCGCCGCTGGTTGCCAGGGCCAAGGCACTTGCCGCGACGAGGCTGATAAACGGCAATGAAACGAAAAATCTGGTCATGCGAAGCCTTTTGAAGTCATCACGTCTAAGCGTTGCATGCAGTTTGCAAACACCCGTGCCGATCACCTAGCACTTAACGAAACGGAATCCCGCTTAAAAGATCACGCTGGGGTAAATTAGTCGCGAGATTTCGCCAGCTTACGCGCTTCGATCTCCTGCGTATAGGCCACCATTGCGTCAACCTCATCGGGGGTCGGCTCCTGCCCGGTGAATCCCAGAATATAGCTGGCATTCAACCGGCTGCGCTCCTGCATGGGTTCATTCAATTGCGCGTCATCGTAGCCGATCTGCATGTAGTAGAGGATGCGCGCACGGGCGATGGCCTCAAGTTCCGGGTAGCCGAAACGCACAAAAAGCGACCGCAGCGCTTCGAGCCGTTCGGTTTCGGAGGCGCGTAGCACGGCACGAACCTCATCAGAGCGGCGCGCCCAGTCACGGATCGCGAAATCGAGCCGCGTGTTGAAAAGATCCGGATTTACAAAACATCGAAAGATATTGCTGACGGCCTCGGTGATCGTTTTGGCGGGGGTTTCCACCTTGGCAATTAGCGCAGCCGTATTTGTTTGCTGCCAGTGATCGAGAAGCGCGTCGAGAAGGTCCTGCCGGGATTTGAAATACCAGTAAAAACTGGAGCGTGACACATTGAGCCGCGCGCCCAGAAGCTGAACTTTCACCCCCTCGACGCCGTGTTCGATCAGCGCCTCGCGGGCGGCATCCAGCCAATCCTGTCGCGTCACCTTGATGTTGCCGACAAGCTCAGGTGCGTCATCAGGCGCGGGGGGGGAGGTCTCAGGAGGGCTCAAGGATCAGCTTTCCGGCGGCGCGCCGCCCGCGTCGGTTTGGGTGCGAATATAGTCCTGCATATGTGCCAGCGCGTCCGCGTCCACGGCGGGGCCTTCTGCCTCGTTCAGAATGCGCTGCCACATCTCGCTGGCGCGGGTGGTCGTGTCCTTGGCGCCGCGCTCTTCCCAGGTGCCGAAATTGGACAGATCGCCAATGAGGGGCTCGTAAAACGCCGTCTGATAGCGCTCCATGGTATGGGCCGCGCCGAAAAAATGCCCGCCCGGCTGGACTTCTGCCAAGGCATCCAGCCCGATGTCGGCGTCCTGTGCGGGCGTCTGGGCGCAAAGCTCGGCCACCATCTGCAAGACCTCCAGATCGGTGATCAGTTTTTCATAAGAGACCGTCAGCCCGCCCTCCAGCCAGCCGGCGGCGTGGATCACCACCGTGGCTCCGGACAGAAGGCATCCCCAGGTGCCGAACTGCGTTTCACTTGCTGCCTGAACGTCATTGAGGTTGGCCGCCGACCCGCTGGCGCAGCGCCAGGGCAGGCCCAGTTTGCGCGCAAGCTGCCCTGCGGCAAGGCTGGCCTTGAAATGCTCTGGCGTGCCAAAGGCGGGCGCGCCTGATTTCATGTCCACATTCGAGGTAAACGTGCCGTAACAGACCGGTGCACCGGGGCGCACCAGTTGGGTCAGCGTGATGGCGGCCAGCGCTTCGGCATGGCTCAGCGTCATCGCCCCGGCGACGGTGATCGGTGCCATGGCCCCCATCAGCGTGAAAGGCGTGACAATGCTGACTTGCCCGGCTTTGGCGAAATCAATCAGGCCCTGTGCCATGGGGATGTCGATTGTGCGCGGGGAATTGGTGTTGATGATCGTGTAGCAATGCGACTGCGCGGCAAATTCAGCGTCGGAAAGCCCACGGAAATCGCGCAGCATCTCAAAGCTCTGCTGGACCTGTGGTGTGCCGCGCGAAAAGACGAAGGGCAGTTTGTCGGACAGGGACAATTGTGCCTGCATGGTCGCATAGTGGCGCAGATGTGTGGGTACGTCCTGTGGCTCGATCAGCGGCGGCACCATATGCAGCACGTCGAAATGCTGGGTCAGTTGGATAAGCTCGCGGAAGTCGCGTTCGGTGCCGGGCCTGCGTCCGCGCAGAATATCGGTGGCGTGTGGTGCACCGGCGCCGGGCTGAAAGACCAGATTGCCAAGTTCCAGCGTGATGTCGCGATGGGGTGCACCCGCCTTGACGGGGATCGAAGTTGGGGCGCTGGCGAGAGCCGCCGCCACGATGTCGCGCCCGATAAAAACCATCTCGCGCGTGTCATCGACGGTTGCACCACCCGCGCGCAGGAATCGCCGCGCCTCCGGCAGCAGGACCTTGATACCAAGGGTTTCAAGCACGTTGAGTGCTGCCTCGTGAATGGCCTCGATCCGGTCATCACTGAACACCGACATGGGCGGGAAAGGGTTGCGCAGGGTGCGGTAATCGACCTTGCGCACCGCATGGGCATGCGCCCCGCCGCCCCGCCGCGTGCGTCTGCGGCCCGTGTTTTCGCGCAGCGTCATTCCCGCATCACCTTTCCGTCCGGATCATAGGGGGAGGCGGGGATGACGCGGGCGGCGCGTTCAATACCCACCACATGCACCGACACTTCCGTTCCCGGGGTGGCCTGATCCCGGTCGATCAGCGCCATGGCCAGCGATTTGCCGGTTGTGTGACCAAAACCGCCCGAGGTCACGAACCCGACCTGAGTGCCGTTGGACCAGATCGGCTCATAGCCGCTGGCATCAGCACCCTCCGCCGCGATTTCCAGCGTCACCTGAACCTGCGCAGGGCCATTGCCGTCGCGCTCCGCTAAGGCGGCATCCTTGCCGACAAAGGATTTATCCCAGTCAATCCAGCGATCCATGCCCGTCATGCCGGGGGTGTAGCCTTGGGTAAATTCCGCATTCCAGATGCCGAAGCTCTTCTCCAGCCGCAGGCTCAGGAGCGCGTTGAAGCCGTATTCGCGGATGCCTTCATCCGCACCGGCCTCCAGCAGAATGCGCCTTAACGTGGCGTGATCACCCGCCCGGCAGTGGATTTCATAGCCCAGCTCACCCGCGACGGACAGCCTGCCGACCTTGCAGCGCAGCAGCCCAATGTCGAAAGCGCCGCAGCCCATGAAGGGCAGATCGGCCACCGGACCATCGGTCAGTTTTTCAATGACCCGGCGCGCGGCGGGACCGGCCAGAGAGAAGCCGCCCGTATCTTCGCCCAGATCGCGCAGCGTGACGCCATCCTCCATATGATCGTCAAACCAGCGCATGTGCCAGGCGCGCAGGTAGTAGCTGCCCATGATCCACCAGGTGCCGTCACCCCAGTTAAAGACGGTCAGATCCCCTTTGAGACGCCCGTCTTCGGCCAGCATCGGCGCAAGGCGCGCGCGGCCCGGTTTCGGCAGTTTCGAGGCCATGATACGATCCAGCCAGCGCTCTGCATTTGGCCCGGAAACCTCGAAACGCGAAAACCCGGTGATGTCGAGCAGACCCACCTTTTCGCGCACCGCCTTGCATTCCGTCGCCACGATGGCATGCGCGTTGGAGCGGCGCAGCGAGGGCGTTTCCTCAAACCCCGGTTCGGCAAAATAGAGCGGCACCTCCAGATCCCAGCTTTGCCCCCATTGGCAACCCGCAGCGGTCATATCCGCATAGGCCCCGGCGGTTTTCAACGGTCGGCCCGCAGGCAATTGTTCGTTGGGGTAGGTCATCACGAAGCGGCGGGTGTAGAACTGCCCCGTGGTCTCCTTGATGTATTGCTTGTTCTCGGCCCAGGTGCCGTAACGGGCCACATCCATGCCGTAGACGTCCGCTTCGGGCGCGCCGTGGATCATCCATTCGGCGAGGCTTTTGCCGACCCCGCCGCCTTGCAGGAAACCGGCCATGACCGCGCAGGCCGACCAGTAGCCGCGTTTACCCGGCACCGGGCCCACCAGCGGATTGCCATCGGGCGAGAAAGTGAAGGCACCGTTGACCCATGTTTTGACGCCGACCTCCTGCAGGCAGGGGTAACGCTCAAACCCGAGGGTCAGTTCATTTTCAATGCGGTCCGGATCTTCCTGTTGCAGCTCAAACCCGTATTCCCAGGGCGCGCCATCCATCATCCAGTGCTGGTGGTTGATTTCATAGATGCCCAGTAGCACGCCTTTCTGATCCTGTCGCAGATAGGTGAACCCTTCGAGATCCACGGTCATGGGCACTTCGAAATCAATCTCTTCAAGCTGCGGGATCGTGTCGGAGATCAGGTAGTGGTGATTGAGCGGGGAGACCGGCAGTTCCACCCCCGCCATACGGCCCACCTGCTTGGCCCAGAGACCCGCCGCATTGACCACATGTTCGCAGGACACCGTGCCTTTTTCCGTGACCACCTCCCAGCCTTCCAGCGTCTGGTTCAGTTCCATCACGCGGTTGTGTTCGATCACATCCGCGCCGCGCTTTTTGGCAGCCCCCGCATAGGCGTGCACGGTGCCGGTGGTGTCGATATAGCCCTCGCGGTCGGCCCACATGCCCCCCAGCAACCCCTCGCCAGACATGATCGGGTTCAGCGCCACGGCCTCCTCGACGGAGACAAGGCGGCAGTCGTGAATGCCGATGGACTGGAACGTGCGGTACGCTGACTGCAACCATTCCCAGCGATCAGGTGTTCCGGCCATGGTCAGCCCGCCAGTCATGTGCAAGCCGATGTTCTGACCGCTCTCCGCTTCGATTTCACTCAGCAGATCAATGGTGTAGGCCTGCAACTGCGCGATATTGGGGTCCGCGTTCAACGCATGAATGCCACCCGCCGCGTGCCAGCTTGACCCCGCGGTCAGCACCGAGCGCTCGATCAGGCAGACATCGCGCCAGCCCAGTTTGGCCAGATGATAAAGCACCGAAGCGCCGACAACGCCGCCCCCAATGACAACGACACGGTAATGCGATTTCATGAAGGACCCTCCCGATGCCCAGATTGCGAGCACTGTACAGTAGTGTACAATGCTGTGCAGACGCTAAGGTCAAAGGATATCGTCCGTCAAGAAATTGATTCAGATACGTGCTACCGGGGCTTTTTGGCGACGATGAATACACCCTTGCGGGGGCCGGGTTTCCAGGAGGTTTCGATGATGAAACCAGCGTCTTGCAACATCGACTGCAGCTCCTCCACCGTGAAAAACGCAACCTTCGGCAAGAGCCTCAGGGCTGAGCCAATCGCGATAATTGGCCGGAACCACGACATTTCCCCGCTCAGGCAGGCCGTGCTGGAAAAGAAATACCCACCCGGTTTGAGCATGTCAAAGGTCTTGGCGATGGCCCTGCGCTGATCCGGCAGAAGGTGCAGGATACTCATTCCCAGAACCGCGTCATAGCGATGCGCGGGGGGATCAAAGTCCTCGATCCGGTTGGTCATGAATGTCACGTTTTCGATGCCCTGATCCCGGGCTTTGTCCTGCGCGATGCGAATCATCTGTTCAGAGAAGTCCAATGCAAGGATGTGTTTCACAAATGGCGCATGGATCAGAGCGGTTGAGCCAGTGCCGCAGCCAAATTCCATGACATCCATGTGCGGTTTCAGATGAGAACGGGTGATTTTCAGTTTGCGCTCATAGGTTTCCTGATCCGCAACGAGGCTTTTGGCGTAGCGATTTGCGATCCTGTTCCAAAAACCTGATCCGGCAAATTTTTTCTGCGATGTGATAGGGGCGGTCGTCATTTGGTTACCTCAAGCAATTGCAATGCGGAGGTTTAGCTCTGCGTTGATGGAAAATAAATTGACGAATTTCGCGTTGTTGATATGCATTTTTGCATGGATTGGAGGTCAATGAAATTCGACTGGAACCGCGCCCGCGCGTTTCTGGTTACCGCGGAAGAGGGCTCGCTTTCGGCGGCGGCGCGCGCTTTGGGTGTGACGCAACCAACGCTGGGACGACAGGTCGCAGCATTGGAGGAAGAACTGGGCGTGCTGCTTTTCGACCGTGTCGGGCGTGGGCTGACGCTGACGGCCAATGGTCTGGCGTTGGTCGATCATGTGCGCGCCATGGGTGAAGCCGCCAGCCACATCTCCATGACGGCCTCAGGGCAGGCCACGACCATCGAAGGCACGGTGCGGGTCACCGCGACGGAAGTCGCTTCGGCCTATCTGCTTCCCCCAATGATCGCCGGATTGCGCAAGAAGCACCCGGGCATCGAAATCGAGCTTGTCGCGACCAACAACATGCGTGATTTGCGACGTCGCGAGGCTGATATCGCCATCCGCACGGTGCGTCCGACCGACCCCCAACTCATCGCCCGCAAACTTACCCGCGAAGCTGCCCATCTATACGCCAGTCGTGACTACCTCGATCAGCATGGGCCGTTTCAATCTGCGGAAGCCTTGTCGTCGGCGGAGTTTTTGGGGTTCGAAGACAATGAAGATTTCGTCGAGGCGCTCAATAACTTCGGGTTGCGATTGAGCGACGCGCAGTTTCCGGTTCGAACGGCGGCGCATTTGGTGCAATGGCAAATGGTTCGCGAAGGAATGGGCATCGGGGTTATGGCTGCGCGCATCGGGGACGCGGACCCAGAGGTTGCACGCGCCGCGCCCTGGTTGCCAGCCTTTGAATATGATGTATGGCTTGTTGCCCATCGGGAGGTCAACTCAAGTCGCCGCGTGCGACTGGTCTTTGACTGGCTGGTCGCGCAATATAAAGCGCTCCCCGCAGTTGCGTGATTTGCCTTATCGGGGTTGGTCGACTTGCCTGGGCCGCCTAAAAGGAAGAGCATTGCAAAAGAGGCCCGACCACGTTGAGGCAGACAGAGGAGGGGACGCAGATGAATTTGGGGCAGAGCAGTGCCGACCGTGTCTATCATGCAGTGCGGGACATGGCCGTCGCCTTTGCTTTCAAACCGGGTGAGCGGATCAACGAGTTAAATCTGGCGAAAACGCTGGGCACCAGCCGAACGCCTCTGCGGGAGGCGCTTAACCGGTTGTCAGCCGAAGGTTTCCTGACCTTTCAGACCGGACAGGGGTTTTCCTGCAGGTCGCTGGACCCCGGTGATATTCTCGATCTCTATGAGGCGCGACAAGCGGTGGAATGTGAGGCGGTCTGGCTCGCGGCGGGCCGGGCCACAGATGACGACATTGACGCCATCATAGCTTTTCTCGAACAGACCGAGCAGCAATATCACGATGGTTCACCGGTGGAGACGCTGGTCAATCTGGACGAAGAATTCCACATGCGGATGGTTCGCCTGTCGGGCAATCGTGAGATGGCGCGGCTGCTTGCCAATCTGAACGCGCGACTGCGCTTTGTGCGCTGGATCGACATGGAAGAATTGCACGGCATCACCCCGCGGCATCATTTTCAGATCATCACCGCGCTTCAGGCCCGCGACGGCGAAGCGGCTGTTGCTGCAATGCGCGACCACATCACCCGGCGCAGGGAGCAGGCCACTGAAGCGGCGCGCAAAGCCGTGCTGCGGCTTTACGTTCCGGGATAGGATCATTCTCGGATTTCAGCTTTTTGGCGGTTGCCAATGGTGCTTGAACCGGCTTTGCATGGCGCATCTGACATGCGTTGAATGAAGACATCGGGGAGGGGCGCCATGGATCGCATCGTGGTTTTGGGATTGGGCAAGGTCGGCACATTGGCGGGCGAGTTGCTGCACGACGCTGGCTTTGCCGTCACCGGCATTGATGTGCGTGCCAAATCGCGGGAGTTGCCGTTTATGACAAAGGTCCTGGACCTGTCCGATCCCGCGAAATTTGCGCCGGAGCTTCAGGCCGCTGATGCGGTCCTGTCCTGCTTGCCCTATCATCTGAACACACCGGTTGCGGAGATTGCTCATGCTGTCGGTATTCACTACTTCGACCTCACCGAAGATGTGCCTACGACCAAGGCGATCATGGAATTGTCGGAAACCTCCAAGGGGCTGATGGCTCCGCAATGTGGTCTTGCACCGGGGTTTGTCGGGATTGTCGGGGCCGATCTGATTGGTCAGTTTTCCGAATGCAGGGCCTGCAAGATGCGCGTTGGTGCCTTGCCGCAGAATCCGACCGGACTGATGGGTTATTCCTTCAATTGGTCGCCGGAAGGTGTCGTAAATGAATATCTCAACGATTGCGAAGTGCTGGAGGACGGCGAAATCAAGACCGTGTCCCCGATGGAGTGGATCGAGAAGCTCTATATTGATGGCACCGAGCTGGAGGCTTTTACTACTTCGGGTGGTCTCGGCACCATGTGCGACACCTATCTGGGGAGAGTGCCCAACATTGACTACAAGACCATGCGGTATCCGGGGCATGTGGATTTGATGAATTTCTTCTTTCACGAACTGCTGATGCGCGACCGGCGCAAGCAGGCCGGCGAAATTCTGGTCAACGCCAAGCCCCCTGTCGAAGACGATATCGTCTATGTGCATGTTTCGGCCGAAGGGTTGATCGAAGACAAGCTTGCGCGCCGCGAATTTGTGCGGGGCTACAAACCGATCACGCTGGCCGGGCATCGGCGTACGGCAATTGCCTGGACCACCGCGTCCTCAGTGGTTGGGATCATAGAGATGGTGCGCGACGGGACCCTGCCCAACGCCGGTTTCCTGAAACAGGAAGAGGTGCCCCTCGCTGCATTCTTGAAGACGCGCACCGGATCTGCCTATGCCGATCATGGCGCTTACTGAGACAGGAAGCCCTGGCGCGGATCATCCAGTTCGCTGGGGAAACGTCGCGGTGACAGGGCTGCCTGAAACCAGGTGACCAAGGTGTAGATCGAATAGACCGGCAAACCCGTCGCCAGCCGGATGTCGCGGGCGTAGGGAACCATATTGGTACATTCCAGAACGATGGCGCCGATGCCGTCATGTGATGCGACCAGTGATCGCGCGGCATCAATGAGGTCACACCTGCAAGCGTCAAAGTCGATCTCGTTGTGATCTGATAGGATCGCTTCGGAAAAGCACCTGCCTGCATCCGTTCCCATAATAGGTGTATCCAGTGGCACACCCGCACCGGCAAGATGGTCGGGTGTCAAACTGTCTTTCGAGATCGTCAAAACGCCAACCCGCCGACCGGGTGGAAGCGTTTGGGCGATCATCGGCACCTGCATCAGCGACGAACTGGCAACCGGGACGCCCAGAGCGGTCTTGAGGTCGTCCTGAATTATGGAAAGGAACCCGCAGTTGGTCACGATCCCGTCGCACCCCATTTGAACAAGCGCCTGTGCTTCGCGGATAAACGCGTCTCGCATGGCGCGCGCATCGTGGCGCACGATCAGATCAGGCGTTGCCCCCTGCACAATGCGGTAATGCACGGGGAAGGGCCATGTGGTCGCGTTGCCAATGTCGCCGGGAATACGGGGGAATCTGGTTTCCAGCATCAGGATGCCGACAGTGGCACCGTAAACTGTTTTACCACCCTGCTGAAGGGCCATGCAGGCTATCTCCGAGTTGATCAACCGGCTTTCCGCATAACATGAACAATGTGGTTCGGACAGGGCGAATGATTGCTTGAAACAAAATTGTATACAGGTATGCATACAATTGAACCGAAAGGGCTCACCGGGAGAATCACCATGGCCAACACCCTCAATGGCGCGGAAGCGATGATCCGCATGCTCGACGCCCACAAAGTGCGTCACGTGTTCGGGCTTTGCGGGGACACCAGCCTGCCGCTTTATGATGCCATGCGTGGGATGAACCACGGGATCACCCATGTTCTGACGCGGGATGAACGTTCTGCGGCCTATATGGCGGATGGGTATTCCCGCGTTACCGGTCGACCGGGCGTGTGCGAGGGCCCTTCCGGAGGTGGGGCTACCTACATCCTGCCCGGGTTGATCGAAGCAAGTGAAAGCTCATATGCGGTCTTGGGCCTGACGACGGACATCTCGGTTGGCACCTACGGAAAATACCCGCTGACCGAAGTGGATCAGGAGGCGCTCATGCGCCCGGTCACAAAATGGAATACGGTCATCAAACAGGCGGCCCATGTGCCGCGCATGGTACGTATGGCATTCAGGGCGATGACCACGGGCCGGCCCGGGGCGGCGCATCTGGGGCTTCCCTACGACATCCAGTATGATCCGGTCGATCCTGATGATATCTGGGCAGATCCGATGCACCAGAGCTATCCGGCCTATCCCACGGCTGCCGCGCCGGGTGCCGTTGAGGCCGCGATTGACGCGATCCTGTCAGCCAACTCCCCGGTGATCGTCTGTGGGGGCGGTGTCGTTATTGCAGGTGCCATGGAGGAGCTCGACAGGCTTGCGACCCGGCTTGATATCCCCGTGGTCACCTCCATTTCCGGTCAGGGATCGCTAGCTGAGACGCATGCTTGCGCCGTTGGCGTTGTCGGCTCCAATGGTGGGACTGATGAAACCTGGGAGGCCATGGCAGAGGCGGATCTCGTGGTGTTCATGGGATGTCGGGCCGGGTCCACCACCACCGCACGCTGGGAAGCCCCGAGGCCCGGCAGCCGGATCATACATTTTGACAGCGATCCAATGGTAATCGGGGCAAATTACCGCACTGAGGTGGGCGTTGTTGCCGATCTGCGCCTCGCGCTCGCAGAGGCCAATAGTCTTCTGGACGCGCGGGGTCAGGGGCACGCCACCTTTGGTGGTGCGGCCGCGGCAGCGGAGATCAAACGCCGCAAGTTTGCGGCATTCCACAAGCTGGCGGCAAGCGATGAGACCCCCATCCGCCCGGAACGCGTGATCGATACCTTGCAGAAACTGCTTCCCGCAGACGCCACGGTCGTTTCAGATCCGGGCACCAGTTGTCCCTATTTCTCGGCCTACTACCAACTGCCACAGGCCGGGCGTCACTTCATCACCAACCGTGCCCATGGCGCTTTGGGCTATGCAATGTCGGCAGCTCTGGGGGCGTGGTTCGGGCGACCGGGCAGCAAGGTCTTGGCGCTGATGGGGGATGGGTCATTCGGGTTCACCTGCGGGGAGCTTGAAACCATCTGCCGGGCGCGCGCCAATATCACCTATGTCGTGTTTTCCAACAGCGCGTTCGGGTGGATCAAGGCCAGCCAGAAAGATGATAAGGGCGCGCGCTACCACAATGTGGATTTCACCCGTGTGGATCAGGCTGCGGTGGCTGCGGCCTATGGTGTCATCTCCTGGAAGGTGGAGGCCCCTCAGGACCTCGAGGCGGTGATGCGCAGGGCGATTGCTCATGAGGGCCCGTCTCTGGTCGATGTGGTGACCCAACCCCTGGAGGAAAGCAATGCACCTGTGCGCCGCTGGATGGGGTGATCTGCCCCCTATCAGAGAATCGATTGACGCTATGAAATCTGTGGTCAATGTGATCTCGGGATCGGTTCAATAGGTGGGGCATGGCTCAAAAAATCGTTATTATCGGCGCAGGCATCGTGGGGGTCTCCACCGGTATCTGGTTGCGCAGATATGGGCTGGATGTCACGCTACTCGACCGCGCAGCGCCAGGGCAGGGCACCTCTTATGGCAATGCCGGTGTTCTCGCCGCCTGTTCGATGGTGCCAGTAACCGCACCCGGTCTGATCTACAAAGGGCCTGGGATGCTGCTGAACCCGGATTTCCCGCTGTTTCTCAAGTGGCGATATCTGCCGAAAGTTGTGCCTTGGCTGATGCGCTATCTGAGCCATGCCAATGACGCGGATACGCGGCGCATTGCGCGGGGCCTCACGCCGATCGTCAGCGACGCTGTGGAACAGCACAAGGCGCTGACCCGCGGGACGGAGGCTGAAAGCTGGGTCACTGACAGCGAATACCACTTTGCCTACAAGGATACCGCCGCCTTTGAAGCGGACAACTATGTGTGGTCTTTGCGCCGTGATGCAGGGTTTGAACCGATATTGCGTGCAGGCAAGGAGGTGCAGGAACATGAACCCAATCTTTCCCCTGCGATTGGCTGTCTGGCCACAATGAAAAATCATGGGTTCATTCGCGACCCCGGCGGTTATGTGGCGGCGCTGGCCCGCGTTTTCCAGAGCGAAGGTGGGGTGATCAGCACAGCGGAAGTGGTCGATTTCGACATGGCCGACGGCGTGATCAAAGGGGTGGTCACCAAGGCGGGCCGACTGGTCTGCGACCGCGTTATTCTGGCAACCGGCGTGTGGTCAAAACCGCTGATGAAAAAGCTTGGGATTTCTGTCCCGCTGGAAAGTGAACGTGGGTATCACATCGTGTTTGAAGGTGCGGAAAATGGCCCCCGCGCCCCGATGATGGTCACCAGCGGTAAATTCGTGGCCACCCCCATGGCGGCGGGGTTGCGCTGTGCCGGTGTGGTGGAGTTCGGCGGGCTTGAAGCCGGTCCTTCGAAAGCGCCGCTTGAGTTGTTGCGCCGGAAGGTTGCCGAGGCCTTCCCTGATCTGAACTATGCAGGTCAGCAGGAGTGGCTGGGGCATCGTCCTGCGCCAGCGGACAGTCTGCCGTTGATCGGAGAAGTTGCCAATTCAGGCGTGCTCGCGGCCTTTGGCCATCACCACATCGGCCTGACGGGTGGCCCAAAAACCGGCCGTCTTGTGGCGGGGATGCTGACGGGACGTGGCGCAAACATCGACTTGGACATTTACAGCCCGAATAGGTTTTCGAAGGGCTAGACATCGGCTTCCCTATCTTCAAAAGTAGTTTGCAAAGTTTTGGGTGTAACTTTGCAAACCCATAATTCGTTGAAAATATTGAGAGTAACGTCTGGTCGGTTGCTCCTCGACCGCTAGGGCCGGGTTTTCGGGGTCGATAACGCGCAAATTGCCGCTTCAAAAAACACGCTGAAATTCAGGCGTTGACATACCTGATTAAATCTATCAGGTATAAGGGGAGTTCCAGCCACCCCAATATCATCAGGGGAAGCCCGACATTGTAGCGATGAAAGGACTTCCAGGATGGCTAGAGAAACTCGAGAATTGACTGATTTCCAGACAAGCCCAAGCCCACAGTTCGGCGGCACTTCGATTTTGGCGGAGCTGTTATGGCAGACGGATCGGCTGGCGGGCTTCAATATGGAATGGGTCATCGATCGGCTCGATCCGCCAGCGGGGCGTAAATGATGTCCTTTCATTCCGTCAATGAACGCCCGCATCCCCCTGCCCAGCAGGCACCGACATATGATGCAAGCGAACTGACCAAAGGTGGTGGATTGGCTCAAATCATCTATGAGGATAAAATCTACGTGTTGCGGATCACGCGCGCCGGCAAGCTGATCCTGACAAAATGAACGAAAACACAGAGAGACGCGGCGGCGCGGCGGTTGGCTTCCTGACAGAGCTAACCAGTATCGAGGCGGCTTCCATCATCTATCTCAGATTATGGAGCGAAGGGCCGCAAAGGCAGGCGGAGGTCTGCAGCGATCTTGCAAGATTTTTGGGGGACGCGCATGGGCTCAAAGCCATGCGGGTTTTCGAGCAACTGTTGGAACTTTGCGGTCGGCACGGACGTCGTCCGCTAATGCGGCACGCAGTGGAATGCCGTTGCATTGGCGCAGATGAGGCTTGTTTTGCCAATTTCGTGGCGATTGCTGCGGAAGGCGATCGTGAAGACGCATTGCTCATCGCCACGCTGCTGGTCCGTCCGGATGTCGCCCCGCTTGTTGCGTCATTGGCATCGGATTTCGGCCTTGCTTTGAAACGGATGGACATGAAATCTCCGCGCGACATGGCACCAGATGGCCACGCAGGGGTTACAATTCACTGACCTATTGCAAATGACTTGGGACGTTGGGTCACGCCCGGCTGCGGCGTTATCGACACGATTGCCGCCGAAAACCCTTCAGATCATCTCGGTGGGCGGTCCAAAACGATCCAGCAATCTTTCCTTGATCTGGTCGCGCGCCTGCCGATAGCTGACAAGCTTTGCTTCGCGGCTTTCTCCAAGCCCGGTCGGGTCGAGGATGGGCCAATACTCCACTTCAAGATGATAAAACCGCGTCAAATCGAGCGCCCTGCGTTGCGATGCAGGGCTCAGCGCGATGACCAGATCAAAAGAGCCAAGATCATCTCCCCAGTTTTCCATTTCGTCAAAGCTGCGGCTGCGATGGCGCGACAATTCCACATCCATCTCCTGACAGACCGCAATGGAAAACCCATCAATCTCCATGTCATTGGTGACGCCTGCAGATTGGACATAGGTGCCGGTGCCATAGAGCTTCTTCATGATCCCTTCGGCCATTGGCGAGCGCACTGCATTGTGATCGCAGCAAAACAATACCGACTGAGGAAGCTCGTTGCTCATTCAGCCCCCGAAGTGCAGGACGCAGATCAGCGTGAACAGGCGCCGCGCGGTGTCGACATCAACCTCCGCTTTGCCTTCGAGGCGTTCCTGCAGCACGCGGGAACCTTCGTTGTGAATGCCGCGCCGCGCCATATCAATGGTCTCGATCTGACTGGGGGGCAATTTCTTTACAGCTTCAAAATAGCTTTCGCAAATCTGGAAATAGTCCTTGACCACCTGTCTGAACGGCCCCAGCGAAAGGTGAAATTCCGCAGCCTTTTCAGCATCTTCCGTGTTCACGTCAAAGACGAGCCGCTTTTCCTTGATGGCGAGCCCCACATGATAGGGACCGGGCGGGATGTTGCGACCCTCACGATCGGGCAGCACAAAGGTGTTGTCTTCCAGCAGGTCAAACATGGCGACGCGGCGCTCTTGTTCGATTTCGGGTGTGGGGGGAGGCAGGCCGGAATCGTCGAGGATGATATTGGAAATACGGGACATGATGGGATTCTTTACACGAAAAGCGAACTGGCAATGCTTAGCGCAGGTCCTTGCCCAAGAGCAATGACCAAGGCGGCGGTCACGAAGGATCGTTCAGTTTGCGCAGCCTTGCGGTGACCGACAAACCGTGGGCTTCAAGGCTTTCGGTCTGCGCAAGCGTTTCAGCAGCCGGGCCAATGGCCCGCAGAGCGCCCGGCGTCATCCGCGCAAGCGTAGTGCGTTTCATGAAATCGAGCACGGACAAGCCGGAGGAAAAACGTGCTGATCGCGCGGTGGGCAGTACATGGTTGGGCCCGCCGATGTAATCGCCGATGGCTTCAGGCGTCCATTGACCCAGAAATATCGCACCTGCATGGGCAATCTGCGCGCTCAGAGCATCAGGATCGGCCACGCAAAGTTCGAGATGCTCAGGGGCAATCCGGTCCGACAATGCCGCCGCAGTTGGCAGATCGGGGACGATGATGACGGCACCGAAATCGCGCCAGCTTGCCGATGCAATCGCGCGTCGGTCAAGCGTTTGCAGGCGGGCCTCAATCGCATGCGCAACCGCTTGGCCGAAGTCGGGATCAGTGGTGATCAGGATCGACTGCGCGCTTTCATCGTGTTCAGCCTGGCTCAGCAGATCAAGTGCGATCCAGTCGGGGTCATTATCCGCATCGGCAATCACCAGAATTTCGGAAGGTCCGGCGATCATGTCGATACCCACCTTGCCAAAAACGCGCCGTTTTGCGGCGGCAACAAAAGCATTGCCGGGTCCGGTGATCTTGTCGACCGGTGCAATGGTCCGGGTTCCGTAGGCCAGCGCTGCAATCGCCTGCGCCCCTCCGATACGGTAAATTTCGTCTACGCCGGCCAATTGTGCCGCCGCCAATACCATCGGATTGAGCGCCCCGTCCGGGGTCGGCACCACCATGGCCAGCCGTGGCACTCCGGCGACCTTGGCTGGGATCGCGTTCATCAGCACTGATGAAGGGTAAGAGGCGAGCCCACCAGGCACGTAGAGCCCGGCGGCCGCCACCGGGGTCCAGCGCCATCCCAATGTGGCCCCTTCCGCATCGCTCCATTGCGCATCCTCGGGACGTTGCCTTTCGTGATAGGCCCGAATGCGGTCTGCCGCCAGCGTCAGAGCGTCGCGTTGTTCACGCGGTACAGAGGCCGCGGCGGCGTCGATTTCATCCTGTTGGATCTGCAATGTTTCACAGGTCAGCGAAAGTCGGTCAAAACGCTCGGTCAACTCTATCACCGCCGCGTCGCCCCGCGCGCGCACATCTGTAATGATCTGTGCAACCACGTCGTCGACATCGGGGCTGTCTTCCCGCTTTGCGCTGAGCAATTGCAGAAAAGCCGCCTCAAAATCAGCGTCATTTGCGTTCAGAAAGACGGGCATTGTCGGACCTCTGACGGGCCACCCCAAGGTTCATGGCAGGGGGCGGGAATGAGCAGGAAGGGTGGGGTTACTCCGGGTGGTGCGGGGCTTTTTTGGAAGGGGCCACATAAGGTTTGGTCACGTCTTTCAGGGAGGCTTCGAGCGCCTCCACGGATAAGCGGATCGCCCCGTCTCCTGCCAGTGTCAGCAAAACATGACCTGCGGGCGCGTCGATTTCTTCGAAGACCACGGACAGAACCGACAAGACGGTATCGGCGTCCTTGCGGTCGATCCCATTGCTGGCAACGGCGCTCACGTTCTCGAAAACCAGCAAGGATTGCACACGTTCGGGCGCCGCCGTCCGCGCGGGGCCTTCTTCCCAGCGAAACCGGTTGATCAGCAGGGCAAAGCGGCGGGTCGTGCGATCCCAGCGCATTTCAGTTGCGGGAAACACCGCATCCTGCGCCAGAGCCGAGAGGACGGAGAGGTCGTCGGTATCCAGAGCCCCAAGATTGAGCGGCGTCTCACGGGCGTCTTCAAAGCGTGCGTCTGTCATGTTTCGGTGATCCGTTCGATGTTTGCGCCCACGCCGGACAGTTTGGCGACCACATGTTCATACCCACGGTCAAGATGGTAGACCCGACCGACGCGGGTTTCACCTTCGGCAGCCAACCCGGCCAGAATCAGAGACACCGACGCTCGCAAATCCGTTGCCATGACGGGCGCGCCTTTGAGCTTCTTCACGCCCTTTACGGTGGCTGTGCCGCCTTGTACGTCAATATCCGCGCCCATACGCATCAATTCGGGCGCGTGCATGAAGCGGTTCTCGAAAATCCGTTCCTCCAGCACTGACGTTCCGTTGGCGGTACATAGCAACGCCATCATCTGGGCCTGAAGATCGGTGGGAAACCCCGGGAAAGGTTCGGTGGTGACATCCACCGCACGAATGTCGCCGTTGCGGCTTTTGACGATGAGCCCATTGTCGGTCTCGGCGACGTCGATGCCGGCCGCATCAAGCTTTTCGCAAAACGCTTCGACCAGCGCCATCCGCCCGCCCAAAAGCTCCACCTCGCCACCGCAGATGGCAGGGGCCAACATGTAGGTGCCCAACTCGATGCGATCCGTGACGACCGTGTGGGTCGCCCCGCCAAGACGGTCCACCCCTTCAACGGTGATGATCGACGTACCCTCGCCTGCGATGCGCGCGCCCATGGTGCGCAGACATCGGGCGAGATCAACGATCTCAGGTTCGCGGGCGGCATTGTTCAAAACGGTCGTTCCCTTGGCAAGCGTCGCGGCCATCAGAGCATTTTCGGTGGCGCCGACAGAGGCAAATTCGAAATCAACTTCGCCCCCTTTCAAACCGCCTGGCGCCTTGGCGTGAACGTAGCCATCCTTTAGCTCAAGCTGCGCGCCCATGGCCTCCAGCGCCTTGAGATGAAGGTCGACGGGACGTGCGCCGATCGCGCAGCCGCCGGGCAAGGAGACAACCGCATGCCCTTCGCGCGCCAACATCGGGCCCAGAACCAGTATGGAAGCGCGCATCTTGCGAACGATGTCGTAATGGGCGGTGTGGTTGCTGATCGTATGGCTTGAAAGCGCGATGACCCGACCTTCCTGCAAGGAGGTCACCTCCGCGCCCAGCGATTGCAGTAGCTGCGTCATCGTCCGGATGTCGCTGAGGCGCGGGGCATTGATCAATGTGAGTGGTTCATCGGTCAGCAATGTGGCCGGCATGAGTGTCAGGCAGGCATTTTTTGCCCCCGCAATCGGAATTTGCCCGCTCAGCGGGCCGCCGCCTCTGACAAGAATGGAATCCATACGCTTATGCGTCCTTATTGTTGCCTGCGCCAGCAGACGTGCCTGTATCCCGCGCTTGATCTTTGGCCCGTGCACGACTTTGGGCCTTGCGTCGGGCAAGATTCGCCTTCAGCGCGGCTTTTAGCCTATCTTCGCGTGTCTTACCCGATTTTGCGGGTCTGCCGGGTTGATCTTCCTGCGCCATGACGCTTGTCTAACGCAGGCTGCGGGGAGGGTCCAGATTAGGCTTGCACCGATCCGCTTTAGGGTCTAATCACCCGCCACGTCGGCGCTGCTGTAGCTCAGAGGTAGAGCACTCCCTTGGTAATGGGCAGGTCCATTCCAAGTTCGTGTGTTCGAACAGTGAGTTAGAGGGGCGTGGTGAAAATTAGTAGGGTATTAGTAGGGCGTATGTCCTGATGCTCTGAAATGGATAGGCTGCTGTAGCTCAGAGGTAGAGCACTCCCTTGGTAAGGGAGAGGTCGAGAGTTCGATTCTCTCCAGCAGCACCATAAGCCACTGATTTTTTAGTTAAAATTCCACGAAATCGACCGCAAGCTTTACCTAGTCGGCTTCCCAATCAGCGTCGCAATTGATCTGGATAGAAAGCACGCTCGTCTGTGCTGCAACTGTTCACCGTCGACATCGCGGCTTGCAATCAGTCCTTAGGTACTTTCATTTCCAGAATGCGTTCGGAAATGAGTTCAACGGGGCCGCGCAACCTATCGACGTTGATGATGATGTAACCGCCAGTCACGTCTGCGGATGAGCGATGGTTCAGCAACCGTTTGAGCGCGTAATGTGGAATGTCGAGGCTTTCAGCAATGGTGATGTAAGTTCTGCGCAGGTCGTGCAAGGTGAAAGTTACGCCTGAGGCTGCAGCCACCCGTTGTGAGAACTTCTTAGGCTCGACAATGTGACCTGCTGGGCCATTCCCGGGAAACACCCATGGCGATGAACCCGCGTTTTGTTTTCTTTCTCGGAGCAGCGCGAAGAGGTAGTCAGACACAGGAAGTATCAGTGGATCGCCGTTCTTGGTTGTCGGCAATTGCAGCTTGCGCTCGTCAAGGTCGATGTTTTCCCATCGCAGGCTTGCGACCTCGTTGCGGCGCATCCCGGTGAACAATGCGAGAAGCAGGAAGTCGCGCGCGTATTCAGGCTCTTGCATCACAGCGGCCCACCACGCTGGAAGTTGTTTGGCCTCGATAACCGTTTGACGTCGTCGTTCCTTGTTCCAAGCTCTTGCCTGACTCAGAATACTTACAGGATTGGGCGGTAGATTTTCTTCCGTTGCCGCGATGAAATTGTAGACAGCGCGAAAATGACGGAACGAGTCATTTGCAGTGATTTTCCCGTTATTGCGCGACATCTCTTGGTGTTTTTTCAACACCATCTGTCGAGTGATTTCGTTGATTGGCTTTTTCGCCCACGATCTGAGGTAAATGAATCCTGTGCGCGAGTAGTTCTCTACCGTCGCGTCGGCCAGATGTGGTCTGGCTTCAAAGAACGTGTTGAAAACCTTCTCAACTGTCATCCTTTTTACAGCTTCTTTGCGTTTCTCAGCCGTCGGATCAACGCCGTCTGCCATGTCGCCCAGAATGACCAGAGCTTTCTTGCGAGCGATTTCTGGCGCGAACACGTCGGCCCTCCCGATCGTCACGCGTCTTGTACGCCGGTTTACCTGTCCTTCAGCAAAAAACACCTTGGACTTTGCTCCAACTCTCAACCCAAAGCCGGAAAGCATAGTGTCACGATAGAAAACCTGCCCATTCTTGGGAAAGGGAACTTCATCAACAGCGCGGCGCGTAAGACGTAAACTTGGCATAGTGACCCTCCTTTTGGCCACATGTCATTATAAGCACATCCAAGGAAAAAGCTCGACTTTTCATCTGGTTATGTAATCGCAGGATACTGCGTCTGGTAAAATGAAAGGCTATCCAATTCTACGGCGATAAGAGAACGATACCGCCGTAGCTCAACTGGTGGAGCAATTGCTTCGAAAGCGATGACTTGGGGGTTCGAACTCCTTCAGTGGCACCACTCTTTCCCCCACTTCCAACAAAATTTAAACACTGGAATCAACGTCTTCGACAAGCCTGTAAGGTGACGATTACGCTTTCGATTTCTAGACATCCAAGCTAGGCTGCGCTCAGGATTGGCAAAATTGTCAATCTCGGGGCGTAGTAACCCCTCCCGTAGCGGTCGGTGCAGACCGTAATGCACCTCCTCGAACCTTATGGTCGGGGAGGCACTGGCGTATGTCCAGGGCTTCGGCCTAAAGGCCAGCGCGGTTGTCTACGGGCGGCTTACTAACTCCCCGGCTGCCAGAGGTAACTCTGGTGGCCGATTTCGTTAGTAGAGGAGCCATTATGAGCAGCAGTGATTTGAAAAAACCGGGAACAACCGTCGTCGGAACCTTTGTGCGTTCCCAGATTGTGATTTTGGAACTTTTTGCCTTTGGCTTTGCCCTGCATTTCCTCCAGCAGAGCAATGTGAACGCGCAAACCATCGTGGCAATGCTGCTGTTTTGTGTGTTCACTTTCACATTGATCACAGGCAAGGGCTTTCCGCACTTTCGTCATCGTGGCAAAGCACTGCTGTTTCTGATCATCGCCGGGTTTTTCTCGCTGCAAGGAGCGGTGATGTTTGGCGAACAACGTGAAACGCGCTGGGCCGAACTGCGCGAAAGCGATCCTGCCGCGTACCTCACTGAATTACACGACGCCGACGAAGACAGATGGTTCGCCGAACTGCGTGAACTCGACCCGGAATCCTATGCAGCAGAGGCAGCACAACGCGCCGCGCAAGCCCAAGCCGACCGCCTTGCCGAATGCTCGAATGAAAAGACCGCTCTTGCCTATGTCATGATCCAAGAAGATGTGCGTCGGTCACTGCGTGCGCCATCGACGGCAGAGTTTCCGGGTCGATATGGTGCAGGAACACGGAATATGGGAAACTGCGTGTATCAGATTGTCGGCCAATTCGATGCTCAAAATGGATTTGGCGCGATGATACGTGGCACATTCACTGGCACGACCGAGTATTTCCCAGATAGTGGCAGCTGGCGGACACTGACGCTGGATGTGCAAGGGTAACCATAAGCCCAAGGCACCGGCACACGTCCTCTGGCGTCCGTCGAGCGTCTTGGAGGGCCACATAGGCGCATACCACCAAATACTCAAACCAGCCCCCACAGCGTCGGTTTTGCATGCCTCCATTTGGCGCCAGGAGAAAAGAAAAAAAGAACAGATAGTATAGGTAGTATGGGTAGTATAGGGTGTATCGGCAATTTTGGTGACCACTAGCCCAGCACAAAAAAGGGGCAGCCGAAGCCACCCCGTTTGCATATTTCACCTATATCAAAATGGCGCTCCGCCCCCACCCTCAAAGCCGCTGTAGTCATGAGTTGGTTCGACATCGCCAAGCCACTCGTTGGTCTCCTCCGACCAAGGGATTGGCTGCCCGATATAATCTTCGAACATTTTTCGACAATCCAGCAAGGGCGGAAAATGGTAACGCATTGAGCGCTCAACCATCGGTTCGCCGAGTTTACTGTAACCTGTGATGAATTTTCCGCTTTGCACCTTTCTTAAGTTGGAAAACATTTTGCCAAGGTCGCGACCGAACAGGGTCTCATGTACGAATTGTGCACCCGGGTGGGTGCGTTTCATTTCCGAATACATGGCCGCAATGGTCGTGATACCGGGTCCGTTTCCGGGGGCATTCGGTTGCGGGAGGTATCCCGCGTCCAGTACTTGGTAGATGTATTTCTCCTCCGGTCCTTGGGCCTGAATAATTTGGTCGAACAATTCAGGCGTTCGGATCGTTTTCCGAGGATCCGGGCCTTCGGTAACATCCCGTTTCAGCAGTTCATGCAGCATTGCTTCGTAACCACCAGCTTTCATCTGTTTCATGATTTCAGAGAAGTAGGCTTTGTCTTCACGCCTTTCGTCAGATACTTCGAAAACTTGCCAGCGGCGGTCACCGATGTCCGCGGGGACTACCGAACTCTCGTTCGAAGTGACCATGAAAATCATGTGATTATCGAGCAAAAACGGATCTACTCCCTTCCGTTCGATCATGATCTGAGGTTCGGTCAACATGGTTTTGATAACCCCCGCATTTTTGCGATCACCACCGAATATAGCCTCATCAACATAGACAAACCTCCGCCCTTCTAGATGCTGATTAAAGCGGCCTCTTACATGGTCGTCTTTCGTGATCGACACAAAGTGCGGCTTCCATATGTGACCATAGGCGTTGGCAAGGACCCCTTTCCCAGTTCCCGGCAGGCCTTTGAGTACAGGGGCAGTTCCGATCACCAGAGAGGGCTCTTGGACCCCCAGCGCCATCCAGTTCAACATCCAGTTGCAGTAGTCATGATTGCCGCCGCAGACGTTTTCGAGAATGTGCGCTTTTAGATTGCTCCAGTCCCCAGGTTTGGGATTCACTGCGAAGCCGCGCCACATGTTCCATACATGCCCATTGTGTCCGGGAGGCAGGGAAGGATCAAAATCCATTTCGTGGTAATGTGCAGCAAGGCGATGTTGTAACCAGAACCGTGATTTCGGCCGCCAAGTCGTATTGCCGTTGTCGTCTGTTACAGGAAACTTTTCTGGTGCCAACCGGTCTTCAAAAGCTCCTTTGCCCAACCATGACAGCACCTCTGTGCTGGTGGTTTCCTTGAGAATAACTCTGGTCGAGGAACCATATGTCAGAATTCCAAACCGCGAGTTCATTTCCCTAACAATAGGATTGGAAGGGCCTTCCCAGCCGCCATCCTTGGCAAGCTGGAACACAGTACCAATCGTTAAACTGCCGTCAGGTTCAAGCCCGCCCCACGTTTCAACGGACTTTTCGTAACCGTCGTATTTGGCCGATGACTTCGACCATTCGTCCCAGATTTCGAATGCAGCGGCGCCGAGGCTGTTTTTGCCTGCGAAAGCAACTTTGATCCAGATTTCACGATCGTCCGCATCGATAAACTTCAGCGCCTCGCGAAATTCGCTCTCATCACCCGGCAACACTTCATTTGAAATTGGAATGGATGATTTCTCCTTTTTAGGTTTCGCCGGTTGTTCCTTCTTTGGCGCTGGCGGCTGGTAGATAGCAGACACATCAGGGTTAAAGAGGCTTTCAAGTGCGGGCGGGGTGAAATCCTCCCATGCTATCGGAATCAGATCGGCGCTCAGAGGCACGGATTTCCGCGCATAGGGTAAAGCAACAAGGTTACCCAAACTGCCGTCACGGACGCGGTCATTCTTGGGAAACACTTCAACTTCTGCATCCAGCACACCTTTTGTGCCATGCTTATAACCGCACGTTGACACAAGATGACGAAGGAATGACTTCATCAACAATGCCGATTGCGGCGCTTGCCATACCAACCAGATGTGGAGCCCTGCACCACCGCCAGAACGGCAGCACAAAGGTTTCAACCCCATGCCAATCAACTTGTCCACGACGGGTTTCGCAGCCTCTACCATATCATCCCAATTCATGGATTTGTCATGATCGTCGAAGTCGATAACCGCAACTTGTGTTTGCTCTCCCAAAACGAAATAGCAGCCAATCGGTTGGTCGCCAGTCAGATGTGCTATTATCACCTCCGAAGACGAGGCTGCCTCTCGCGGTTGGTATTTTGCCTTGCCCTTGTGATTGTAAATTGCGTGTACAGTCGGGTTTCCAAGTTCAGCAATTCCTTGAACGAGTGTCACGACGCCGGGGAGAGTTTTTTTCGTCTCAGACATCTGCGCCTCCTTTCGGATCGCAGGTCATATCGGCCATCCAGCTTTCGACATCGATACGGCGATACAAAATCTTGCCCGTGCGCCCACCGGATTTGAAGCGCATAAAGCGCGGCCCGTAACCAAGTAAACGGCCCTTATTGAAATAACTTGTGCTGAATCCGGTGATCTCCGGCAGCTCTTTTGTAGTCAGAAATTCTGATTGCGCGGACATGGTGTCCTCCTTTGTCATTTGTTGATGACGAGGACATTGAGAACATTTAGGCGCAAATTCTTGCGGACGAAAAAAACAAATCTCCGCAAGACCAAATGGTAATATTATTCATTCAACTTGGTTTTGATTCCGTGTTTGGCTAGTTCAGCACAGATACTCTCAAGAGATTGAGCTTCCTGAGAATCAACCACATCGTCGTGCTCTACCGCCATATATTTGTAGGTCATACTGCTGTTGATCTTTGGCCGGTTCATTGAGCCTTTATGGTATGTTCCGTTGAACTTCTCTCTCAACCTATTGGCCGTCCGAATGATGTCATCTTCATCATATGTGCTTGGGGCAAAGTTCTTTGCTGCTTCGTAAGCCAATGCGTGAGGTTTACGAACCTTTGGGGCCTCTGGAGGGTCAGGGTTCTTGTAATGCGTGATTCTGTGCATGTCCCGAAAGCACTCATCTCTATGCTGCAATGCTCCCATATACCGCAAAGACTCAAAATCAGAGTCACTTGTCACTGCATACTTCGAAACGCCCTTCCCGACTAAAGCGTGCATGGCCTTGTTCACGCGAGTCGTCTCGCTTTCTTCGCCGAAAGTGTTTGCCTTAACAATCGCGCGCAATAGCTTTTCTAAAATATCCGGGTCACCTGATATACCATAAAACTGTTCCCCGTCATTTTCAGATTCATCATTATTTTCATTCTTGGGCATGTGGTCGTACAAGTCGCTTCTGCTGATTCATCAATGCGCCATTGTACTACACGCGCGCGCGCGTGAGGGCGCAACCGGATGATCACCGGTTAAACACATAAATTTCGTCTTTTCTATGGTCAGGGATGCGCCCGGCCTCCTTCGGAGTGGGTTGATCAACGCGCCCATTGCGCTGTGGGCCGTCAACGAGCCCGATGACCCCGCCCGTCAGTCACGCGGCTCTTTCAGTCCTGGGATGCGTTTGCCACCAACTCAACCGGTTCACTCAGACGCTCGGCGTTCACCACGATATAACCGCCAATCACATCGCCATTGGTCCAGTGGTTCAGCAGGCGCTTTTTCCACTATATCATCACCGAACCAAGCAAATCACTTTTCTTTTCCATTGCCCTGAATCCCTTTGCCATACATAACAGCTAAAATAGCCATTTTGGATCAAAAGCTGCATGAAGACCCTATCCGCTCGCGAAGCAAAAAACCGCTTCGGATACCTGATCGATACGGCAAGACAGGAACCTGTATCCGTCGAAAAGCACGGCAGACCAGTCGTCGTTGTTCTGAGTATCGAGGACTATCTGCGTCTTACAAACGGTGCTTCTGACCAAAGCGTTGGAGAGTCAGGATGACGAGCAAGGCCGCTTATCCCTTAGTTGACGTCTTCGCCGGGCCGGGTGGTCTTGGCGAAGGCTTTTCCTCGCTCATACGCGGGACAAAAGATGCTTGCTTCAGAAGCGTGATTTCGGTTGAACAGAATGAGTTTGCACACAAGACCTTGTTGCTCAGGCACTTCCTAAAGAACTTCAAGGGGAGTGAGCCGCCAGATGACTATTACAACTATCTAAAAGGCAGCATCAGCTTGGAGGAGCTGTACGAACTGCATCCAAAACAGAAAGAACATGCGGAACGGTCGGCAATTAGGATTTCACTCGGTCCAGACAACCATGAGCGTGTCCGAAAGCTGATTTCTGACAGGCTGCAAAAAAATAAAAAATGGGCGCTGGTTGGTGGCCCGCCATGTCAGGCTTATTCACTGGTGGGCAGATCAAGGATGATGGGCGATCCGGATTTCGAAAAGGATGCACGTCACTTCCTATACAAAGAGTACCTCCGCATCATCTTCGATCACGCGCCTCCCGTTTTTGTCATGGAAAATGTCAAAGGTTTGCTCTCAGCCCGCGTCAATGGCGAACTGGTTATCAACCGAATTGTTTCCGACCTTACTTCACCAAAGGATGCCCTTGGGATATCGTCCAACGGGCTTGGCTACCGGCTCTTTTCTCTTTCAGAAGAAGAGCTGCCAGGTCTTGGAGCCGATCCTCGAATGTTTCTGGTTCGTGCAGAGGAATTCGGTGTGCCGCAAGCAAGACACCGGATGTTCATCGTTGGTATCCGAAATGATATTGATGTGCGGCCCGGGCAGCTTATCCCACACAAACCGCCGACACTGAAACAGACAATTGGCAATCTTCCAAAAATCCGCAGCGGAATCTCGAAGGGCGGTGATAGCTATAGCAAGTGGCGGGGAGAGATCGAAGGGCTTAATCTTGCGTTAGTCCGAAAAGAACTTAATGGTCATGAATTTGCCAGTGATCTGGCGGAACGAATGGCGATCGACCTTGCAAAGCCTCTCATGGCGCTGGAAAAGTCCTCCTCTATATATCCAGCTCGCCCAAGTTTCTCCCATGAAGTTCTGGACAGTATCTACGATCGTGATCTTCCGGTGCTTACCAGCCATGAATCCCGTTCGCATATGCCGTCAGATCTCCGGCGCTATGCCTTTGCCGCATCCTTTGCGTCTGTCTCAGGGAAAAGCCCGAAACTGTCCGATTTTCCAGGCAACCTTTTGCCCGCTCATGCAAATGTCGAGGATGGTAGAGCCGGGAAAATGTTTTCCGATCGTTTTCGAGTGCAGTTACCAGATCAGCCATCAACGACGGTGACCTCCCACATCTCAAAGGACGGGCACTATTACATCCACTATGATCCGAAGCAATGCCGAAGTCTGACAGTAAGAGAGGCAGCACGCCTCCAAACATTTCCTGACAATTACCACTTCGAAGGTCCACGCACTTCACAGTATCACCAAGTCGGTAATGCTGTGCCGCCCTACCTCGCTCGACAAATTGCTGCGCTCATCGCAGAAGTTCTTGATCAAATGAAAGACGAGGATGCGTGACGGACCGGATTACGAAGGAACTACGCAGCTGGAACATGTCCCGTATCAGGGGCAAGGATACCAAGCCTGAAATTCTCCTCCGAAGCCTTCTCCATCGCGAAGGTTTCCGTTTTAGACTTCACGCTCCGGGTCTTCCTGGCAGGCCTGATATCATTCTCCCAAAATATCGGACCGCTATCTTTGTGCATGGATGTTTCTGGCATCGCCATGAGGGATGCTCAAATGCGACGATGCCGAAGACCCGCACAGATTTTTGGACAGAGAAATTCCGCCGCACGGTAGAGAGAGATCAAGTAAAGCAGTCTGAACTGGAGTCGCTAGGCTGGCAGGTGCTAACGGTTTGGGAATGCGAGTTAAACGCCGATCCAAGTCGATTATTGAGCGTGCTTGTCAAGCAGTTACCTGACGCAAGCTACGACAAATAGATATGTACATTTCACGTACATTTTAAAAATGTAGCTGACAGTGGATTGACTCACATATCGTGTATATTTATGTAATGTACACGAAAGAGGGAGTCTCAAATGCGCGATAAACGCAAAAAATTCATTGACCTGGCAGAGTCGCGGGTAAACCGAGCGATCAAAGACCTCCGTTTGATCGGCAATCTCGCCAACAAGAACTCGTATGAGTATTCGGAGGACGATGCCCGTAAGATTGTGCGTGCGCTCCAGAAGGAACTGGATTCAGCAAAAGCCCGCTTTCTCGGTGACTCAGGTGGAAAAGACACAGATTTCAAACTGGAAAAATAATTATGACAGCGACGTGGGAATTCAATAAGGCAGATCCTTCGAGTGTCCGGATAGGCGTGACGCAGCGGGACCAGTTTAACAACGACGATGTCGGACTAGCCGAAGCGCTGGTTCGGGAAGTCATCCAGAACTCTTCGGATGCAGGCAGCGAAGATGCGCCTGTGAAAGTCAGCTTTCGGCTAAAGACACTGAGCAGCGACCAGTCAAGTCAGCTTGATGGGCGGTTTCAGGATCTACTTCCGCACCTAAAAGCTTGCGGACTTGGCGTGCCGGAAGAGGATCTGACCCGCGTTCTAGTTATTGAAGATTATAATACAAGAGGTCTGACTGGCAGCTTCGTGGAGCTCGACAAGGGTAACTTTGACAATTTTTGGCGAGCCGTGGGAGAGTCCGAAAAAACTGGGCAGAAAGGTGGTCGATGGGGACTGGGAAAGCTGGTGTACTCATCTTCATCAAAGATCAGCACATTTTTTGGGCTAACAGTACGCAGCAATGACAGCGGCCCGTCAGTGATGGGACAGGCTGTCTTGAAGAACCACTCAATCGATAATGTCTTTTTCCCGGCGCACGGCTTCTGGTTTGACGGACGCTCCGACAACGGGCTCCAACTACAGTTGCCTGTGCAGAATATTAAAGAGGTCGCTCAATTCAAGGCGCTCTTTGGAGTAGAGCGCACTGATCAAAAAGGTCTCAGCGTTGCCATCCCCTATCTGATTGACAGCATTACGGATGCCACAATTCTCGCTGGCGTGGTCAACAACTATTACTTCCCAATACTCGCAGGGCGGCTGGAAGTTGAGGTGGGCGATGTCCTTGTGAATTCCGCCACTTTTATGGATGTCGCGGCGAACGTCGGGAAAACAGGCCCCTCTGTTCCGTTTGAATTTGTAAATGAAATCAGCAACGGGCTTGGATCACAGGAGGTGACTGAAGCATTGGCCACAATAGGAGATACCAGACTTTCTTCCCAACACCTTTCCACCGAACAGGTCGAGACAATGAAAGCGGCGTTCTCCGGAGGCGGTCTCGTCCACCTTCGTGTGCCCGTCGTCCTGAAACCAAAGGGGAATACAGAAAAGACAGGGAAAATCGATCTTTTCGTGCGGGCGCTAGCTGAAGAGGAAGCTCCGTTCTCTCTGTTTGCCCGTGGTCCTATTACCCTTCCCGGCGAACGTCATTTTGCTGGTGCAGTGGCACGCGGCGCGATGATCGCAAATGACGATGTAGTGGCAGAATTTCTGGGAGACGCTGAAAATCCGGCCCACACGGCCTGGAACTCCAATGCGGAGAAACTCAACGCAAATTGGGATCATCCGAAGAAAACACTTTCGGCAATCAGACAATCGCTGCGTGATCTTTACAACATGATCGCCGATCAGAAGGAAACACAAGACGACGACGCCCTGATTGACTTCTTTTCAATAGCTGACAAAGCTCAGGCATCAACCGGCAAGAAGAAGCGCATAAAAAAGCCTACGGTCGACATAGAACCACGCGAAGCGGCCATCCGCATTCGACCGGTGACGGGAGGCTTTGAAATCCTTTCGGGGCCAGGAGCTCAAAAGTGGACTTTTCCAAAGCGTATTCGTGTTCGGATGGCCTATGATATGATCGGAGCTGATCCATTTAAAAGAGTCAGCGTCTTCGATTTCGATCTGAACAACACAAAAAAACTGACATTTGAAACAACAAATGGCGAGATAAAGATTGCTAAGGCCAACATCCTATTCTTTGATGTTACCGAGGCTGATTTCCTTTTGAAAGCCAGCGGTTTTGATGTGCAGCGTGACCTGATCGTAGATGCGAGGGCGTCGTAATGAGTACAGCAAAGCGGCGCATCAACTCTACTGGACGGAAGCGCATCGGTCGAGAGTGCATAGAAATCAGCATGCTGGAAACCGGCGCAGATGAACCGCTGAAGGCGAAGATCGACCTGAAGCTCGTGGATCAGGGGTTTCCAGCAGATGCGCGTATCGCGGTTGAAGCCTATCATCGATCTTCCGGAATGCGCTTCGACTGTGGAACCGTAAGCGCGCCCAATGTCCCGGATGTGCTGGTTCTAAGCGAGGTGGAACAGAGCGCGTCCGTTCTGTTCCGTTTGAAGGTGGTTGATAACGGGGACGACCCAGGAAAGCTGCTTGGCTCAGCTGAACGACTAAAGCCCCGGGATGAAAACGACAGCGAAAATCGTCGCAGCATCTTTCCAATACGGTATCGGAATCTTCGGCACGATGTTTGGAAAGTCCAGATTGAACAGGGAGATAGCCCGGTCCTTATCGTAAACAAAAGAATTCCAGGATTCTCTCACAAACTCTTAGAAAGCCCGATGATGCAGGGTCTGTTGCTTCCGGCAGCTTTACGGATTGTTCTCAGTGAACTGGTCCGAGCTTCGGAGACTGGCGAAAGCGAAGACGAACCCGGTTGGAAGGAAGAATGGCTGGAATACTGCCGCGGAGAACTTGGGGCTGAAGGTGATCCACGCGAATTTACCGACGAGAACTCTAAGGCCGACTGGATTGACGATGTTGTAATGAGGTTTTGTGAAAATCTGTCTTTGATTGAAAAAATAAGAAACGCGCCGGAGGAATAAGATGAGTAAGAAGTTCAGAAAGCTCAATGAAGCCGGAATTGCCGCGTTCAATGATTACATCAGAGAGGGTGCAGAAGGTTCACCGCCGATTCAGTTGCTGGACAATCCCGAGACATCTGCTCCACTTCCGTTCACGATCCAGCCCGGCACAGCTGAGTTTGATGACCGGTACTTGTTTGGCGTTTATCTCAACACGCTTCTGAAGGAGTCTGATCCAACTGCAATCACCGGAGACACCGGATTGTGGAGCGCTCTTGCCCTAGTGTGGTTTGACCGGCTGTGCCCGCCGGATGCGAACGGTAACCGGTTACCGAAACAGGAATATCTATACGTTCTTAGTTCCGACTACCGTCACTATTATCGGCACTTGGTGCGCTCGCCATGGCAGTTGGTGAAAGATCATGGCGAGGCGTCACGCTTTCTTCTCATCTCGCCCCGCAAAAAGACACATCCCCTCAGTGTGCACGGTGAAATCATGGAACAGTTTGGAGGCCGTCAGCAGGTTCTTGGTAGTCGGTCGATCATCAAAGCGGCAAACAAGCTGTATTTTGATGTCGACAAGCAACGACCGAGGACTGGTGTTGCGGGCAACGGGCGGGGCAGCGCACGTCGCTTTGGTCTAGTTCTTCGACAACTGGACTTGACCTACGACCCGGAATGCATGTCTGACAGTGCATTCATCGGTATTTTGCCTGAAGAGTTCGAGAAATGGCGAAAGCAGATGGCTGCAGGACAATCAAAAGCGGCGTGAAGGCATTTGATTAGTCTTTGAAACAGGAAAACGGCGAGTGGCAGAGAAAAATAAGAACAAGAGATCATCAAATGCTCCGTGGAGCGATACCGAACTCCAAATTTCAGTGGACGCCTATCTATTCTTGCTTCGGCTTGAGGCCGCGGCTGTCCCTTTCTCTGCGATGGAGCAGGAAAAGCAGCTTAGTTCCGGGCCGCTTGCAAACCGAAATGAGGCGTCAGTCAGATACCGTTTGCGGAACATCTCACACGTTCTGGAAGAGCGGGGAGAAACACCTCTTAGCGCGTATTCCGCTGCGCCGCAGGTCGGAAAAAACGTAAAGGCTAGAATACAAAAGCTACTTGATGAGCGAGAAAGTACACTTCGGTCTGTACGTCAGCTGGGTATGGCCAATGATTCCGGGGTTGTTGATCTACGAGATGTTCTGGCAGGATTGAATCAGCTTAGAGATATGATTTCCTCTCTTAAGCACGAACCGCAGGTCATCGCAGGAATAGGCCACAATAACCCGCCGGAAGACATCGTCATAGGCGTGGAGGACTATTCCGAGGCGATCGAGGCGATTTCCCATATCGAAGACGCTGTCAAAGGAGACACCCCTGACATCAGCGTTGTAGCAAGCAGCACGAGTATTCTAGTCAAGCTTGGAATGAAATCTGCGCTTTGGTTGGGGCAACGGCTCACTGATTTTGCAAAGGCTGGAGCTATTGCGGCCGGGACGAGTGCTGGGTTGTCACTGTCTGGGATAGGCGGAAAGATCGTTGAAGCATTGCAGCAGGTCTTTGCGTATCTATTCTGATGTTTTGCCATCGCAATATATGGTGCAGAGCTGTTGAATGCACACGAGGCAAAGGCAAGAAAAAATGGAGTTGATGAAATAAGGGGGGAGTGTCCTCGCCAAGGTCCAATAGAATTCTGGTGGAAATTTGGGTTTGAGTCGCCCCCACTTGACCAACAGCCTGCTGCCTACATTCCAATCAAGAAGGTTTTAACCTAGCGAACCCGGTGCTTCTCCGCGGGCCAGTCGAACAGGCGTCATTTTTTTGACTAGAAACGCCGTGCGTGGGCATGATGCGCACCGATTTACGAGATTGCTTTTGGGACGGGTTCAGTGCATATCCAGAGAGTCTTTGCGAATTCCCAAGGGCGGATACATCTTACGGAGATGGGTTCGCGGAACTCGGCGCGCACCCATGAACTTCGGTTAGTTATTTTGGCAGCTTGGTCCAGCTGTTAAGTGCGTCATCAGGTATTTGCCATCGGCGAATATCTCCATTTGTCGGGTTCCGCTTGTTCCAATCTGACGCGTCCCATAACTCCTGCACTTCCTCGACGGAAAGAACATACATTTCAACCGCAATTGGATCGGGCAACTCTGTCGGCTTTCTCGGCGCAGAAATGAAGACCCAAAATTCGCTGGCTTCTTCGTCTGGCCTGGTACGAACGAACCACGTTGGCCGTTTCTGTCGATCAGTCTTGACTTCAATACTAAAGGAAGCACCACCGGGACTGCACGCCATCAAGTCGCATTGACGAGCGTTGTTGTTAGTCGGTTCCACTTTATAGCCAAGTTCATCTAACCGATCGGCAACAAGTACTTCGCCAATAGCGCCGGTCGATTTTGCTAGGATTTTCTCGAGAAGCCGTGGGTGTTGCCGTGCAATTCTTTGTATGTCCAAAGACCAAAATCCTTAATCTGAGGGTCAGCGCTTCACGCCATCATAGGCCCACCTCAACCAAGTGCACAGGTTTCTCGAAACAACTTTCAAATCCCTTCGGACCAGGAGCGGCCCACTCTCCTCAAGCGCAGAGAGCCGTCGATGGGGGTGGGGTTGCCAGGGTTGGCTCTGTTTGCCGGTTTTGGTGCGGCCCCTGGCAATGGCACAGCCAGTTAACAAAACTGCGCTTACGCGCGTAAGGTTGGCTACGTGATCGCCAAAAACAGAATGCCGTCTGAGCGGTCCACTATGTTGGCTTGGGTTCAATGTGCCGCCTCTTTTTGGCGAGAACCGCTAAGCTCCGAATCTGCTCCGGGTTCTCTCAATGAACGGTCCGATCTGATCCAGCGGGTCATCTCCTCTATCAGCTCTGAGAGCCAACTCCTTCAATAGTTCTCTTCCTACCCTAACCGTGGGATTTCCCTTGCGTACCAATTCGGGATCGAACTCGACCGAATGAGACCACATGCGGTTTCGCCGAATCCATTGTTGGATGCCTCTTGGAGCATCTGCCCTTCGAATACAGAAATCTGCGGTCATGCCTGCTAGTAGGTCTGCCAGTTGGATGGTTGGGTGATCTTCTGACGATCCAAACTCTATTGGAGCAACGAGGTTCCCCCGGAGCTCTCCCGATGTTCGACCGTTTGTTACTGGAACTGATTGATCTTTACCAACCCAGGCGTCGAAAAAGTCAGCCATCGGAGCAAGCGGCTTCGAGTCGTCGCACAAGACCCTAAGTCTTGGATGGCGATGCCCCCACCACTGAAACAGCAAACTGAATAGAGACGACGAGGTTAGGTCCAGTGCCCACTTCCCTGTTTCGTCATTTTCTGGGCGTAGGTGATTTGTTTCTGCGGCGATTTGAGCACCATACCCCAAACAGAATTGCTGGATGCGCTCCATCTCGATGGAATGTTGGCCCTTCGCATTGAAAATGTCTGGGGCATCAGCAGGATCAAAAGAGCGCATGAATGCTTGCATTTGAGACGTTAGCCCAGAGTAGTCAGCCCCACTGTTCCGCATCAAATAGAGTATCGTGTTCATCATGTAGCGGTGAAAATCAATGCGATAAAATGCAAGGCTGTTCGCTGCTAAAACGGGCTCGAAAAAGTACTCAAAAAACTTTCCGGCTAAAGCCGCACGCTTGTCAAACGTAACGACTCTCGATCTCCGATCTGAAATCTCGCAAATTCTATTCGATAGCTCCTCCCAGTCGCGGCGCTTTTTAAGTCGAGTGGCTTTTAGCTCGCGACCCTGAAGGCCGAAGTCGGCTTTCAGCTTCGCCAAAAACTCACTCGCTGCCGGGGTCGACAGATCGTGAGAGGCATATACAAAATAAGGTTGGTCCTCATTGAGTAGATCGGGGCCCGTGAAGCCCGACTCATCAAAGGAGATAAGCGTTTCAGCTTCTTCAGTGTCGGTCATATACGAAACCTCGTGCTGGGCACCCGCCGGACTGAAACTCGGCAGTCAGGGTGTCGGTCAATTAAAAGTTCAAACTACTGAACGAGCAAGCTTTAAGCTAGCATCATAAAACCTATTGGGTGGAGTTAGAGAAAATGACCACGGTGGTTTGCTGGAAGTCAGTTGACGGGGGCAGGCGCGAAACCCTGCATCTTTGCGCGGATAGCCGGTTCGGCGATGGCGCTGGCAAAAACTGGGACTGTGGAAGGAAGTTGTTTTTTTCTAGAGTGTTTCCGGATGTGTTCGGCTTCGTGGGTGAGGCGCTTCCGCCGCAGACAGCGCTTGGCCAACTCGTAGAAAATATCGACAGTTCATCTCTAGGGACGCGCCTGCCTGACCCGTGTCAACGAATGGCCAAATACAAATCATACCTTGATGCCACTATCGGGACCTTTCCCAAGACTCGTTCAGTACAAATCCTATTTGCTACGCGCGATGACCGCGCATCCTCGCCATCTCTTCACTTGTGGAGCATCATGTTCAGCTCAGCAACGGGGCCGGGGGAAAGTCAAAAGATATCTACTGGTGGATCAAAAACAGAGTTTATCGGAGCGTTCGGTTCTGGTGAACCCAACTTCATGAAGATTTATTCTGACATACGTTCAAAGCCGCAAGGCACCGCCAGCCGTGCTGTATATTGGGCATTTGTTGACCATTTGGCTGCGGGCGCAGACAGGTATACGGGCGGTTCGCCACAGATCGTCCGTCTTGGAAGTGCCGGAGCGGCATTTCCGGTTGGAATTTCGCACAACGGAAAAAGATACTTATTCGGTTTTGAACTCGATGCCACGCAGCTTGAGGAAACAAAGATTGAAGAGTGGCACGACGAGTTGTATCAGTTTGTGAATCCTGTATCGGGGAAGCTTCGATCAAACGCCCAAAGAATAGCTCGACCAAAGTGACATCAAGCACGACACGATCGAGTTTACATAATGGACCTTATGCACACCGAAGTATAAGTCACTAAAGCGGGCAATCCATTATGTAGAACAGCTACTTTTGGGACCCAAACTCAAAAAAATGATAAAAGCTAATGTGGCAGAGATATTTCGAATCAAACGAATCAAATCGCTTTGGTTGTCACAGCTGGTCAGAATGAAAATCTCGAATACACTTCCATTTTTTCCAAAACAACTTTCGCCGAATACTGTCTATTTACGAAAGCTCAGTAAAGGATCAGCAAAAAACAGTAAACGTTACGTGCTTGCCACGGGAGGTTCCGCACCGAGGTAAGCTCTCAACGCTGGATGAATTGTCAAACTTGCGGATTTCAACTCCCGCAGGGAGATGATTCTCTCCTCCATTGAATAGACTACTCGGTCACTTCGCTGGATCCCCAAAATACCGCAATCATATAATGCTTTGACTTTATCATTCGTGCTCCCAAAGGAAAACCATTTGTGACCACCCAGAGATTCCGTTATGTGCTGCTCACCCGACAAGTTTGCCACGCGCTCTCGAACCTCATTGAAGTGAAGCTCGAATGAGCTGTCTTCGAGCACGTACTTCGCAAACAAGTCAATTCCAGGGTAAATGTCTTGATATTCAGCACATACATCAGAAAATTTTTCAGAAGAGAAATCATCAAAAACTCGCTCAAAGTGAGTCCAAGTGATCTTTTCACTATCTGAAGTAGTTGCAGCCGCTAAGTTGCACAGAAAAATAAAGTCGCGCGGCCCATTTCTACATAACTTAACTAGCTCAGCTATCCTATGGTTCCACGATTTTAGATCGCCCAAGCTAAAAAACGAAAGCCAAACACGATAAAGAGCTTGCTCGTCAGGGTACCCATCTTCGTTGCCAAGATCGACTGAAACTCGGTCAACGTGATAGGATACGATCCTTTTGGCCAACATTGTTTTGTATTGATACTCGTTCCATTCCAAGAACTCAAATTGATCTCTAACCTTGTCGTATTCCCTCCGTTTCTCGGACATGATTTTCCAAAGCCCAAGCTTCATACAAAGCAAGACGTGAACGCTGCCACCAGTACTTTTGTTTAGATCTGAGACTGCCCGAACAAGGCCCTCGATAAAGACTGGGTTCTCTTCAATTCTATCGAACACTTCTTCTAGGTCATCGATTTGGATGTAAACTCGCCTGTCACCCAGTGCACTCAGGAAACTCTCTATCAATTCACCCAACGACTTATTAATAATTGCATTGGATTGGCTTGAGAAGAGTTTATCGAGACTAATGGTTGCGCCAGAGATCGATATTTCAACGCCAGAAACATTCTTTGCTAATGTCTTTATCTTTTTGAAAGTGGACCCGACTACTACTGCAAAATCAGTCCAATCAAACTTATTCTCTTCTTCCAGGAGGGAGGCGATTTTTGTGAGCAAGTAAAATTGGATTAGGTGCGAAGCTCGTCCAGATTTTACTTTTATTTCGCTTGCATCAATGTCAAAGACATTCTCCCGTTCGTTGAATCCAACTACGATATCGTCGGCGTCTTGTTGGCCTTCGAGAAAGCTCCTGAAGTGTGTTTTTCCGTATCCCTTGGGCGCAACAAGGACGCACTTTCCAGCTACCCGGTCGTTAAACTTCATTCTTTCTTCAAAAGGTAGTCGAACATGAAGATCACTTCGGAGCGTCGAAGGAATTTCTATATCGTCTAGTGGTCCGAAGAAGTTGTTTGCGAAGTACTCACGTGTCATCTGTAGCCGAATATATGCTGAGGTTTGTCTTCTTTAGCTTCTTTACGCTTACAAGTAGCGAAATAAGTATCTGAATATCTTGGTCAGCGAGAGAAGGTGCTTTCAATTTGATCGCGGATGAAAATCCATCCATCGCCCTATCTTCCAGAGGATTTTCCTCTCGCACAAGATCCACAAAATCTTGATATTCCAGCCCCTTACTGGACATGTAGTCCTTGCAACCTTCAAAAATACTATTGTCGAAGGACTTTGCATCTTTCGCTGCAGCTCTTGCGCGAGCTTTGATTTCGACCATTTCATCGCCATCATACACCACAAACTCAAGTGCGGTCATCCAGCTTAGGTGACTTCCGATAGCATCGCGACTCACAGGATTGCCGTTGAACTTAAGCTGTTTGGGGGATTCTGCCTTTACATGCTCGTAAATCTTGTCGAACTCTACTTGGGAGTCACTAATTGTGCACACTATCCCATTGAGAACCCTCATTTTATCGTACAAGTTAGCAGCCATGCGGTCTCTACCCTTATTCCCCAGACTTCGGATATTGTTCTAAGATGGCAAGTTTCCGAAGTTCGTCATCTTCCTTAAGTTTTTTTCTGGTTCTTGTCAAAATGTTAAGTCAGTTGCCAAAAATCTTTGGGCACCTTATAGTACGTACTTCTTATGCTATGACACAATATGTAGTGGCTTCGGTATATGAGCGAGCCCTTAGGATCCGCCACAAGCGAAATAGTATTGTAAGCGCCCCGGTTTTGATTCAATCAGAAAGCCAATATTTTTTGGCAAATTTGCAAACCAGAAGACGTAACAAGCCCTCAAGCAAGGCAAATCAGGGCCAGCCCACCACGTAAACGGGTTTTGAGCGCTAGTAAGGCCCAACCGATTCCGGTTCGACACACTCCGTGCGCGAACCTGACCATTTATCGAAGTCGTGGCAGTCAGTAGGAAGTAGGAACTGGAAAGCGAGACTCCCCATCTGAATTAGCCCGCCGTTATGCTTAGGAAACAGAGCACATAGTGGCAAACAAACACCTCCAGTCCTAGGAAACACAGGATAAAACTAAGTTTTTGATGCTACTTAGTAACTTGGTTCCTACGTCTATTTTCGGCAAGGCTTCGATGCGCGTTACTTTCGCAGCCGTCTCATTTTGTGGACAACAGCTACCCCACACTTTGCGCGGCAAGCAGTTGGAATCTGATGTGCGTGGTAGGTCGCCAACTCCTTCGGAGCGGGACACGCAGTTGGGCGGCCTGTCTCGACACCCGTCGATGGGGCGGGGTCACTAGTAGGGGATTAGTAGGGGAGCGGAGTACAACCAGGGCTAGCCAGATGCGGCACCGTCCAAAACCGCCTCGCCGAAAAGCTCATTTATAGCAATTAGTTATGCAAGCAGGAACAACTTTGTCAATTCACGTCCAACTTGGTCCAAGAGTTTTGAAAACACATTGGTAAGGGAGAGGTCCGGAGTTCAAATCTCCGCAGCAGCACCATCAACTAGCCACGACATTCAACTACGACACGCCCGTGGCTTATAGCGACAGCTTGTGCAGCAGGCGGCCCACTCCGGACCTCCATCACGTGACCTCAATGCTTTGGTGCGTTCCGTCAAACCGGACCTTCGCTGTGCCTGCACAAGCATGGCCTCAAAGGATGACCGCAACGCGGACTTCGAAACCCGATCGCTTTCCAACATGCGAGAACTCGCGGTGTTCTCTATCCGGGGACTCCGCTGAAATTTTCTATCAACAGTAGAGATTCCTCACTAGGCTAGTCCGCATATTCATTAAATGAGATTGACGAACCATGAGATTGGCCAAACTGAGAATTCAAAACTACCGATCCATCCGAGACACGGGTGAAGTTCGTGTTGAGCCGTTGCAGGCACTGGTTGGTGAAAACAATTCTGGGAAGAGTAATTGCTTGCGCGCCCTTCAATGCTTTCTCACGAGCGGCGCTGGAGGAATGGATGTCGAGCACTTCAATGATCCGGCTTTGCCGTGCTTGATCGAGTGCGAGTTTTCCGGGCTTGGCGAAGACGAGGCAAGGCGTCTCAGACCGTACTTATTGGGGGACAAGGTCATCCTGAGAAAAGAGCTTCGAATTCATGTAGACGAGGCAAAGGGGCGTGCGTCAGTAAAGTCAGAGTATCATGGGTATCAGGCGGAGCCACGTGATCCATGGCTATCACTTTCGAAGATTGAAGAGGAACACGGCAATCGGCCCAAATGGATTGAGATCATCGCTGAAAAAGGCCTCCCAGACTATTTCTATAGTGAGCCCGGAAAAGCAAACAAGACGAGTTACCGAGCTGGCCTAGAGCGATATCTTCAAGAAAATGATGTCGATTATGATGAGCCTGAACTCGGCAATACGCAAGCGCTAGGCATCCCGCAGAACCTTCTTTCATCATTGCCGGAACTTTATTTGCTACCGGCAATAACCGACTATTCAGATGAGATCGATCGCCGATCCTCTAGTACAGTTTTTCGGAGACTTATGGCCGACCTCTCTGATCGAATAATCAGTACAGATCCACGCCATCAAGAACTTGAAAACGCCCTGAATACGGTTAGGGCGCTGCTAAACCGAGGAGCTGAAGAGGGAGCGCCTGAACGACTAGAAGCTCTTAGTGGCGTCGAAGACTCATTGCGAGACGTGATGATGAAACTGATGCCAAGCGTTGAGTCGGTAAGGTTGGAAGTACAAGTGGAACCACCGAAGGACATTTTTTCCCGCGGTGTAGCGATACGGATTGACGACGGAAAACTCACTGATGTGCTCGATAAAGGGCACGGTATGCAGCGCAGCGTTGTGTTCTCGCTCCTACAAATGCTGATAGACACTTCTCGTCAGAACGGTGGTGCTGCTTCCAGGCCGATCATTCTGGCTATAGAGGAACCGGAACTTTATATACATCCGCACAGCCAGAGATTGATCTTCCGAGTACTCCGAGAGTTCGCGGGGGTCGGAGAAGATGATGCAGAAGCTGCCGGCAGCGACCAAGTAATCTACACTACTCACTCCTCAGCATTCATTGAAGTCTGGAACTATCAGCGTAAGGGCGGAAATTTGTACCTGATACCGAGCAGACTGTAATGCCAAGCTCATCCACTGACCTGCCCAAAGCCTCAGCAAAGGCTGGAATAAGAAAGCGTTCCGCATTGCCCTCCACGAGCAGCACCCCACGCGCGAACAGGATTTCAGCGCGCGTTACGTCCAAGTATCTTGCGATATCGTCCACTTCCTTTGCTTCGAGGCTGATCGATTGCGTCGCATATCCTTTCGTTGCGTTGTCGCCTTCATCCTTAAGCAGCACAATTGAACTCAAAGGCGCGACGCTTGCTATGTGCGGCGAGTGAGTTGTCAAAAGTATCGAGAGTGGTGCACCGTTCTTTTGCGCTTCGGTGAAGACGTGGCGATAAACAGACCGCTGAAGATGCGGATGCAAATGGGCTTCAGGTTCTTCAATCACCAAGAAAGTATGGTCGCGATGATTTTCTTCGATGAGTCTTTGTAGTTCGAGAGACTTCAGTGTGAGAAACACCAAGTTGGCCGATCCAAGGCTCACATTACTGATCCCGCGCTCACCATTGTCGATTAGAAGGCGCACAGCTCGGTATAGCTGCCGTTCATCTCAATCTCCCACGCTGCATCGCAGCTTCCCGGACGCGGACGACAGATAATTTTCCTCCGAAATGCATGTGGTCCAGCGGCAAAATTCACAATGTCATGCAGGACGCGGCTTTGAATACGGACCTTCGTCACAGGCATTCGCCGCCATCGATGACAAGGGCATGCCCCGTCATGAATGTCGAATGATCGGATGCAAGGTAAACAATCGCATCCGCCATTTCTCCGACCGTACCGAAGCGTCCCATCGGGATTTCGTCCGCGATATAGGCCTCCAGCTTGTCACGTCCGCCCATCTGGATCTCGAAGCCCTGGTTGAACGGTGTGTCGATGAAACCCGGGCAGAGGGCATTCACCCGCACATTGTCCCTGCCGAAGTCCTTGGCAATCTGCCGCGCCATCGCCACGGCGGCGTGTTTGGTCGTGGCATAGGCGATCATCTCGCTGTCGTACTGTACACCCGATCCGGAGGCCGTGATGATGATGGAGCCGCGCCGCGCCGATTTCATATGTGCCATTGCGGCTTTGGCCGCGACAAAGTGCGAGCGCACATTCAGCCGCCAGGACGCGTCCATGTCATCGACTGTGACCTGTTCCAGGGTGCCTTCGATCTGAAGGCCGGGGTGCGAGTGCAGAACGTCCAGACGGCCATGTCGTGCCGCACAGGTGTCGATGGCCGCCGTAAGTTCGGCGTCGTCCCCCACATCCAGGGTAATGGCATGGGCGGTGCCTCCTTCGGCGGTAATCCGGTCTGCCACAGATTGTACCGCGTCGGCGTTGATATCGGCCAGCGTCACATCTGCCCCCTCGCGCGCCATCGCAATTGCCCCCCCGGCACCAATGCCGGAGGCAGCACCCGTGACAAAGGCGACCTTGTCTTTCAGAAGCATGGGGCATGTCCTTTCACTTGCGATCTCCTCGTCGCAGGATCAGCTGCGCCACGATCAGTAGGACGAGCGAGGCGAGCATCACCATCGTACCAATGGCGTTAATCTCCGGCGTTACACCGCGCCGGATGGACGAGAAGATGTAGATTGGCAGGGTTGTCTCGGAACCAGCGACGAAAAAGGCGATGATGAAATCATCAAAGCTGAAGGTGAAGCTGAGCAGGAACCCCGCCAGCACCGCAGGCGCGATCAAGGGCAGCGTCACCTGACGAAAGGTACCGAGCGGCGTGGCGTAGAGGTCAGCAGAGGCTTCGCCAAGCGACTTTTCCAATGTGCCCAGCCGTGCGCGCACGATAATGATGACCAGCGCCATCGTGAACATTGTATGGGCCGCGATCAGCGACCCCCTTCCCATGGAAAGCGTCGGAGCACTGTCGGCGTCCCCCCACAGGCTTTCCAGCCAGGGGTTCATCACATCAAAGACGGTCACCAGTGCGATCAGCGTGGCAATGCCGATCACGATGCCCGGGATCATCACCGCGATGTAGATCAGCGCGTCGAAAATGGCGCGGGCCGGGCCGCGCAGACCCTGCAGGCCAACCGCCGCGAGGGTGCCCAGAATACTGGCCAGGGTCGCCGTGATAAATGCCACGATCAGGCTGGTCTCCAGCGCGTCCATCACAAAGGGGTTGTTGAGTGCGCGCCCATACCACTGGATCGAAAAGCCCTGGAAGTCGCTGGCATGCCGGCCCGCGTTGAAACTGAAAAGCGCAATGATTGCGATGGGTGCGTAAAGGAACACATAAACGGCGAGAGAATACAGTCGCATGTCTGGCCTCACATCACCGCGACATCTTCGCGGCCGGTCTGAAGCCGCGCGATGAGGCGCATGTAAATTGTGACGGTGATCAGCATGACGACGATCAGCGTGAAAGCAACCGCCGAGCCATATGCCCAGTTGCGCGACTGCAGGAACAGGTCCACGAGCGCATTCCCGACAAAGAAAACTTTGCCCCCGCCAAGCAGCGCGGGGATCAGAAATTCGCCCATCAGCAGGATAAAGACGAGCATGCAGCCGGTCGCGACGCCCGGCACCGAAAGCGGCAGCGTAACCCGGAAGAAGGTCGTCATGGGGCGGGCGCCAAGGTCGCTGGATGCCTCGAGCAGTCGCATGTCCAGACGGTCGAGTGCGACATAGATCGGAAAGACCATCAGCGGCAGGTAGCCGTAGATAATGCCGATGGTGACGGCAAAGGGGGTGTAGATCAGCCGGACGTTTTCAATGCCGATGCTTCCCAGCAGCGCAGGCAGTCCTTGTCCGCCGAGGATGTAAATCCAGGCGTAGCTGCGGATCAGGATTGAGGTCCAGAAGGGCACGATGACCAGAACCAGCAGCAAGGTTTTCCATTTAGGGTCGGTCCTGACCGCCAGCTGATAGGCCAGCGGATAGGCGATCAGCAGGGCGGCGAGTGTGCCAAGCGGTGCGAGGATCAGCGTGTTTTTGAACGCCGTCCACCGCGCCGGAAGGTTCGCATATTGCTCCAGTGTAAAAGCGGGGACATAGCCGCCCGACGGCCCCCGCTCCCCAAAGCTGAAAACGAAAACGAACGAGAGCGGCAGCACGAGCATCACGAGAAGCAGCGCACTCGAGGGGGCGATCAGCAACCAGTTCCGCGCGCGCTGTGTCATTCCCGTCCGCCCGCCTCAGGCCGATTTGAAGCGCGCGAGAAGTTCGGCGCGGTTCGGATCGGTCAGCGTTGCCGCCGCCCCGAATTCGAGCGCATCGAGCTTTTCGGCCGCCGGATAGAGGATCGGATCGTTCAGGATCTCTTCGGGCAGCAGCGCATTGGTGCGGCTGTCGGCCACAGGATAGCCATGCGCCAGAACCTCGCGCGCGTTCACGTCCGGATCGAGCATGAAATTGATCAGCGCATAGGCGGCTTCTTTATGCGGCGCACCTTTTGGGATGGCATAATAGTCGCTCCACAGCTCGCCGCCTTCTTTTCCCAGCGCAAAGGCAATCTCAGGGATATCGGTGTTGAGCTGCTTGCCATCGCCGGTCCAGCAGATCGTCAACCAGGCATCGCCTGAGCGCATGGCCGGCTGATAATCTGACGTGATCGCAAAGAGATGCGGTTTGACGTCGATCAGCAGTTTCTCTGCATCTGCCAGCTCTGCCTCGTCGACCGAATTGAACGAATAGCCGTTATAGTTCAGCGCGGCACCGATGGTGGTGAGCTGATAGTCATGCACCATCGTCCGGCCCGAATAATCGTCCATCGTGCGGTCAAAGAACTGCTTCCAGCTGTCGAACGCCTTGCCACCGTTGTGCGATGTGTTGATCGCCATACCGGTGGTGCCCCAGTTCTTGGGCACCGCATAAACGACACCGTCGACGATGCCCGCATCCGAAAAACGCGCGTCAAAGGCCGCCGGATCGTAGTTTGGCAGTTTGGACAGGTCGAGCGGTTCGATCAGGTCCTCCTCGACATAGGTCGTGATCGTGTAGTTCGTGGGCACATACACGTCCCAGCCAGACCCGCCGGCCTGCAGCTTGGCCAGCATTTCCTCGTTCGAGCCAAAGACATTGACCTGCACCGCAGCACCGGTTTTGTCTGTGAAGGCGTCAAAATTTGCCTGATCGTGATAGTTTGGCCAGGTCGCGAGGATCGCGCGGTCACCGATACCCTGGGCAAATGCCGGACGGGGCCGCAGCCCCGGCATCGCCGCACCCATGACCGCTGTCGCGGCTCCCAGACCGGTTACACCGAGGAAGTGCCTGCGCGTGACTGAGCCTTTCTCATAGCGGCGCAGTTCTTCCATGAATTTCTTTTTGGAAATTGTGTCGTTTGTCATGTCGTTCTCCCGTTGGCAGGTGTCATGGTCAATCCGCCCTTAGGATCAGGGCGGCGTCTGGGTTCCAGGCGATGTAAGCCTGTGTGCCGGCATCCAGTGGCGGTTCACGGTCCTCGGCCCGCCGGGAGGCGAGGACAATAAAGGTGCCGATCTCGTCATGTCGCACCACGTATTCGGTGTGTTCTCCCAGAAATATCCGGTTCTGGACCGTGACCGCATGGCCGCAATCAAGCTGGTGCCGCGAGATGTTGATCTGTTCGGGCCGCAGGCTGAACGTGCCCGTCGCACCCTCTTCGATGCCGGGGCCAGCCTGACCGGAGAAACTGTGCCCCGAAACGCCGGTGAAGTCCGCGCGTGTGCCTGTGATGCGCCCGATGCGACCTTCCAGAAAATTCGAAGAGCCCACGAAATCAGCGACATAGCGCGACGCCGGTGCATCATAGAGCTCTCTGGGCGTTCCGATCTGCACGATACGCCCGTCGCGCATTACGCAGATACGATCCGACAGGGACAGCGCTTCTTCCTGGTCGTGCGTGACCAGAATGAAGGTGATGCCGAGCTGGCGCTGAAGGTCCTGCAACTCAATCTGCATGGCTTTTCTGAGCTTGCGGTCGAGCGCTGCCAGCGGTTCGTCCAGCAGCAGAAGTTTCGGCTCATTGACGATCGCGCGCGCCAGGGCCACGCGTTGTTGCTGACCGCCCGACATCTCCCAGATGCGCCGCGCGCCGAAATCTCCCAGTCGAACGACCTCCAGTGTCCGCGAGACCTTTTCCGCGATCTCGGCGCGCGAAAGCCTGGGCCGTCGCTGGCGCAATCCATAGGCCACATTGTCGAAAACGCTGAGATGCGGAAACAAAGCATAGCTCTGAAAAACCATGTTTACAGGGCGACGGAAGGGTTCGAGCGTGTTCACCACCTGGCCGTCGATCAGAACCTCGCCTTCGCTCGGCGTCTCGAACCCGGCCAGCATGCGCAGCGCGGTCGTCTTGCCGCATCCGGACGGGCCGAGGAACGACAGGAACTCACCGGATGCCACACTCAGGTTCAGATCGCGCGCGGCCTCGACATCCCCAAAGCGTTTTGAGACGTGCCGCAGCTCGGCAACGGCCGCGGATGCGTCGTTCAGCACCCCCCGGTCATATTTCATATCTGCTGCATCTGAGGTCAAACATCCACCCATGGGCCATATGTCGGCCTGACCAATCGTCGGACGAATGCCGCTGTTGTGTAAATATGCCAATTGTTATAGATGAGAATGCATATATCGGATGAAATGGGTTGCCGCAGATGGAGTGGGTCGAACACGCGGCATGCCTTGTCGAAACACTGAAGACCCCGCGGTTCCCCGGCGCTCTGGCCGAGGCGCTTCAGGCGATCGCACCCTATGACTACACGGTGATCTTCGGGTATGTCGGGTCATCGAAACCTCTGGCCCTTTACGACGATTTCCCGCCAGAGCGGCACCGGCTGCATGTCACCGAATATCTGGAAGGCCCTTATCTGCTCGATCCCTTCTTTCTGGCGACCATCGACGACACCGAAGAAGGCCTTTGGCGATTGCGGGAGATAGCGCCGGATCGTTTTTATCAAGGCGAATACTATCGTAGCTATTATGGCCAAACCGGACTTGCCGAAGAGATCGGCTTTCTTGTCTATGCCGACCGCAGCCTGAACGTCGTAATCTCGCTCATGCGCAAGAAAAAGCGGTTCTCAAATGCCGAAATCAGGGCGTTGAAGCGCATCTGGCCGATCATCCGTGCAACATCCGAAGCGCATTGGCGCGGCTTCGCGCGTGACGACGAGGACGGTGAGCAGCAGACGCGTGAAGAACGCATCGAACAAGCCTTTCACTCAATCGGACAGGGCGTGCTGACCCCGCGCGAAAGGGAAGTCGTCGAAATGACGCTCAGGGGCCACTCCGCCGAGGCTACGGGCAACGAACTCGGAATCTCGCCCGGAACCGTCCGAATTCACCGGCGCAACATCTACGTGAAGCTGCGGATCGGCTCGCAAGGCGAGTTGTTCTCGCTATTCATTAACGCGATCCTGAACGATAGTGCCGACAAATCCGCGCGTGCAACAGCGCAGCTATAGTCGAACGGCCGTCTACAAAAAACTGTCTCTCGCGGCCCAATGCTGCCGTCCAACTGGCGCAGAAACGTTGCAGTGCAGCGATTCCCCAAACCAGTCATTCGCCGCATCACCGATTTTCCGGCCCGTGCAACTGTCTAAATAACGTAGAAGCTTCTGCAGCTAAGTGGTTTGCTTTGTTACGGCGGGGCAGGATCGCCTAGATCAAATTGACATGTGTACCGCTTTCGCTGCTGAAATAATCTGACATGATTAGCTTCACGCGCCACACAATCGCAGGACTGTTCGCTGGCAAGGCGGCCTTCGACCCGCACCGCAAAGCGTGCCTTTGCTCCGGTTATGATTGAAGCAGTCAGGCCCGCAGCTTTCGCTCATTTGAGTTCATGTAAAGGCTGATCCGTTTCTAGGATCTAAGTACGTGAACCGTACAATGGGCATGGCGCACAACAAGTGCCGCGGTCGAACCCAAAAAGAACTCCTTCATTCCCGGTTTGTGCGACGCAAGTACGATACAATCGATCCCGTGGGTATTCGCGAACTCCGTGATGGCGCGACCTGCCGATTGGCTTTCTAGAATTACAGGGGAAATATCGGATTCGCCCCGCAGCCGTTCGGCGAGTCGTTCTTTGGCTTTCTGAAACGACTTTTCAGCGACCCCCTGTTCCATGTAATACATGATCTGCTTATTCGGTGGTTCGTGAATATGTGCCGCGATGATCGTCCCACCCTCGGAGATCAACGCGCGTGCCGCTGCGAGTGCTTTTTCGCTTATGCCGTGTTCCAAGGACAAGGCCACTAAGATTTTGTTGTACATTTCAGACTCCCGTTTTGGGTCTTGGTTCTTGTTTGCAGGTTCGTGTTTCCGGATGTGATTGCGCTCAGACGTTGCCCGGAAGCTGTGTGGATGCACCCCAAGTCTTGCTTGGGGTGCACTTTGTTGGCGACCCGATTTCTTGGGTCTGGCTGACGCGATCAGCCGAGGAACAGTTCTGGTAGGAACAGTGCCAGTTCCGGGATGAAAGTCGTCAACATCAGTGTCGGAAGCCAAGCAAAGACAATGAAGATCAAGGTTGGCCAAAGCATGCTTGAGACCGGTTCGTCACAGACCTGAGCCCCCAGATAAAGTAGCGGGGCGGTTGGTGGTGTGATGTTCGCCATGCCAAGGTTGACACCAATCACGGCGGCAAAGTGGATCGGATCCATCCCGGTGCTTTGCGCGATAGGCAGCAGGATCGGCGTTGCCAAGAGCAGACCAGAGATATCATCCATCAGCATCCCGATCAGGATCATGACGACATTGACCATCAGCAGGATTACGATCGGATTTTCCGAAACAGAGTACACCAGATCCTTGGCCAGTTGCGGCGCACCTTGCGAGATGAGATTGTCCGAAACGATCAGGACCATAAAAATCATGACCATAACCACGCCAATCGTCACACCAGAGCCCTGGATCGTTTGGGCCAGGGTTTTCCACGTCAGACCACGGTAGAAGTAGATCGCAATCGGGATGGAATAGACCACAGCAATGCCCGCCGCTTCGGTTGGTGTCATGATCCCCCCATAGATCCCCCCCAAGATGATCAGAGGCATCATGAGCGCTGGTCCGGCCAAGCGCGCCTGGACGCCGAATGTCGGCAAAAACGGCTTGGGACGTTCGGTCAGGTTGATGTTGTCGTATTTCCGCAGGAGGAACTGGTTCACCACAATCAGTAGCGAAATCAGGATGATCGCGGGGATGACTGTGGACAAGAAGCACTTCAGAACGTGTTGCTGCGCAACCCATCCATACAGAATGTGCGATGAACTCGGTGGAATCAGCAGACCAAGAGGGCTGGCTGCCACGATTAGGGCCGCCGACTGCCCGCCCGGATAGTTGGCCTTCTTGAGATGCGGCATCATGATGCCGCCAATGCAGGTCAGCGTCGCATTCGCACTGCCGGAAATCGAACCGAACACCCCGCATGCCAGGACGCCTGCAGCACTCAAACCGCCCTTGATGTGACCGATAAACATTTCGGCTAATGACACAAGTGGCGCGGCAATCTTGCCCTTTTCCATGATCGCGCCAGCAATCATGAAGAGCGGAATGGCCAAAAGGACCAAGGTACGAATGCCGGTGGAGCCTGTCGGCAGATAGCCGGTGATAGACTGGTCACCCACCATCGCGATGAAGATCAGTACTGCACCAAAGGCGATATATACGCTGACCCCGAGCAACAGCATCAGGCAGACGATTGTGAGACTTCCCGCGATAATCATTTTGAGGCTCCTTTGGCCATCTCAGAGCGCAGCGGCAGCCCGAGTCCTTTGCGGATGTGAACGTATAGATAGGCAGCTGTGAAGATTGCCATGAAACCGAAGGCACACATGATCGCTATGCGCCAGGACACAAAGGGAATGCGCAGCACCGGGGTTGCCCTAAGTCTTGGGAATGAAAAGTCGTCCAAAAGTGAGACGTAACAGGCGTAAACGAGAAATAGGATTACGATCAGTTCGACCAGCAAGACAACGAATCCACGCCACCAGATCAGGCGAGGATCCTGAATGACGATCCCCAGGATATCGGCATTGATGTGCAGATTTCGCGCGGAAGCCAGCACAGCACCTGCAAAAAAACCGACGATACTCAGCCCCAGCAGCCATTCCTCGTAGGCAAAGAGGTCGCCTCCAAACCCGTATCGGATGACCACGACGGCGCCGAATGTGAATGCCATCAGGAAACCGCAAAACATCACGATCTGGCGCATGACGAACGCCACACCTTTCAACGGGTACCCAATAAGCGGCGGCAACTCATCCGTGATCTTCCTTTGTGTTTGATGATTTTCACTTTCGATGGCCAGCGTCTGCTCGCCTTCTGAATGAGACATTTTTCCCTCCCTGGTATGCGAAAAATGGAAAGGGCCGGCTCATTGGCCGGCCCTCGCCTCGGGTCGTTATTGCTTTGCTGCCAGCAGGCGATCGATAACGTCCTGGCCGACACTTTTTGCCATCGCGGGCCAGACCGTCTCCTGGACGTGTGCAGCCATTGCCGCCTGCTCTTCGTCAGACAGGCGCAGGATGGTGTAGCCTTTCTCGACCAGCTTCTGGCCAAAGGCTTCGTCGTTTTCCCGGTTGTAGGCGAAGAAATCTTCCGACGCCTTTGCCATCGCGGCTTGCAACGCGTCGCGCTGCTCGTCGTTCAGCTTATCGAGCGTTCGTTGTGACGCATAATAGGTCGTCAGCTCAGAGATCGAGTTGTACTCGACGAAATGCGTGCCGACATCAGACTGCGCAAAGATCGAATAAGTCGCAGTCTTGGTGCAGCAGATTGCGCCATCAACGATGCCCGACTGAAGGGCGGGAAAGATGTCGCCCCAGGCCATGGTTGTGGCCTGATACCCGAGGTTTTCGACCATGGACTTCACAACGCTGGACGACCAGACGCGAATGTTCATGCCCTTGTCGCCAAAATTGTTCCAGTTGTCAGGCTCCTGAGAGGCTACGATACCAATGAACCCTTCGGGGTTCTGGGCCATCACGCGGACACCGTATTCATCGGTGATCTCTTGTAGGACGGTGTTGAACTCAGACCCCATGTTGAGCAGCGTGTTTTCCATGTCATCCCAACCGCTCAGCAGGAACGGCATCGACAGGAACTCAAGGCGCGGATCGGTGTCTGCGTAGATGAACGCGGCTGCCAGATCGATATTGCCACGGGCAACATCTTCAAACAGCGCTTCACCAGATCCAAGCTGGTTGGCCGGGAATATTTCGACCGTCAGCCCGACATTTGCCGCAGCCACATCCGCTGCGACTTGCTCCATCATTTTGGTGCCTTGGTGGTCGATCGGGAACACGCCCGCAAACCGCAGTTTCATGTCATCGGCGATTGCTGCTGTTGACATCAGTGCACCAAGGGCGCCGTACACCAGACTTTTGGTGATTGTGTTGATACTCATTAGGTTTTTCCTCCTTGTTGACGAGTAACGCCCGCCCCGCGATATGCGGTGGCGGGCGTCAATTTGCTTTAATTCAGCAAATCTTCCGGAGCCTTGAACTCGTACCCGAGATCATCGGCCACAGCCTTGTAGGTCACCTGTCCAAAGGCCACGTTCAGGCCATTCATGAGGTGACGATTGTCTGAGAGCGCTTTTTTCCAACCGTTGTTAGCGATGGCCAACGCATGGGGCAGCGTGACGTTGTTAAGCGCGTAGGTTGATGTGCGGGCTACAGCGCCCGGCATGTTGGCCACGCAGTAATGAACCACGTCATCCACAACGTAGGTAGGCTCTGCGTGTGTCGTCGCCTTGGAGGTTTCAAAACATCCTCCCTGATCGATTGCCACATCAACCACAACGGCGCCGGGTTGCATTTTGCTGATCAGTTCACGCGTCACAAGCTTGGGCGCAGCCGCACCGGGGATCAGGACGGCACCGACCACAAGATCGGCATTGCACACCTCATCTTCCAATGCTGCCTTGGTTGAATAGACAACCTTGGCCGAAGCTTCGAAGTGGTTCTCCAGCTTTTCCAGAGCTTCGGGGTTCCGGTCCAGAATGGTGACATCGGCATGCAAGCCCACGGCCATCTGAGCTGCGTTGAAGCCAACGACGCCCCCGCCGATGATGACAACCTTGCCTGGTTTGACGCCCGGCACACCGCCCAGCAGAACCCCGCGACCGCCATGCGCTTTTTCCAGCGCGGCCGCACCGGCCTGAACCGACATACGGCCTGCTACCTGGCTCATCGGTTTGAGCAGCGGCAACCCGCCATTGCGATCCGTCACGGTTTCATAGGCTATGCAAACCGCACCGGAGTTGATCAGATCCTTTGTCTGCTCGGGATCTGGTGCCAGATGCAGGTAGGTGTAGAGGATCTGGCCTTCGCGCAACATTGCGCGTTCAACGGCCTGCGGTTCCTTCACCTTCACGATCATTTCCGCATTTGCGAAAATCTCGTCTGCCGTTTCGGCAATTTCGGCACCAGCGGCGATGTAGGCATCGTCATCTGCGCCGATGCCAGCGCCGGCATAGGTTTCAACAATCACGTTGTGACCATTGGCAATCAGCTCGGCCACGCTTTCGGGGGTCAGACCCACGCGGTATTCGTGGTTTTTTATTTCTTTGGGGACACCAATGAACATCTTATTTTCCTTTGATGAACAGTTACTTCGCTGTCGGCATGACAAATTCGGCACCTTCAGAGATGCTTTCCGGCCAGCGCTGCATGATGGATTTTTGTTTGGTGTAGAAACGCACACCTTCTTCGCCGTAGGCGTGCATGTCGCCGAAGAGGCTTTTTTTCCAGCCGCCAAAACCGTGCCAGGCCATGGGTACCGGGATGGGCACGTTCACCCCAACCATGCCGACCTGAACCTGCTTGCCAAACTCACGCGCCACATTGCCGTCGCGCGTAAAGAGTGACACGCCGTTGCCGAATTCATGGTCGTTGATCAGTTGCAGACCTTCAGCGAAGCTGGCGACACGCACACAGGACAGAACCGGGCCAAAGATTTCTTCTTTGTAGATTTTCATGTCCGGTGTGACGTTGTCGAAAAGCGTCCCGCCCAGAAAGAAGCCCTGTTCGTGGCCAGCCACTGTGTGCCCGCGACCATCGACGAGAAGGTCAGCGCCCTCTTCGACACCCGCATCGATGTAACCGACGATCCGGTCACGCGCTGCCGCTGTCACAATCGGCCCCATTTCGGCATCAAGCTCGACACCGTTTTTGATCTTCAGGGTTTCGGCGCGCTCTTTCAAAACAGGCATCAGCTTGTCTGCTGCATCGCCCACTAGGAGCGCCACGGAAATCGCCATGCAGCGTTCTCCTGCGGACCCATAGGCAGCACCGATCAATGCATCGGCGGCCTTCTCCATATCCGCATCCGGCATAACCAGCATGTGGTTCTTGGCCCCGCCAAGTGCTTGTACCCGCTTGCCGTGGTGCGCGCCGGTTTCGTAGATGTAGTTGGCGATCGGAGTGGAGCCCACGAACGACACGGCTTTGACGTCCTCGTGTTCCAACAATGCGTCAACAGCAACTTTATCGCCTTGCACGACGTTAAAGACACCGTCCGGGAAACCGGCTTCTTTCATCAGCTTTGCATAGAGGATTGAGGCCGACGGATCGGTTGGGGACGGCTTGAGGATAAAGGTATTGCCCGCAGCGATTGCGACCGGGAACATCCACATCGGCACCATCACCGGAAAGTTGAAGGGCGTGATGCCTGCAACAACGCCAAGCGCCTGGCGCGTGGTCCAGTTGTCCATGCCTGTCGAGACCTGCTCGGTATAGTCGCCCTTCAGAAGTTGCGGGATGCCGCAGGCGAATTCGATAATGTCGATGCCGCGCTCGACTTCACCTTGCGCGTCAGTAAAAACTTTCCCGTGCTCGTGCGTGATGGCCAACGCCAATTCATCCTTGCGCGCTCGCACGAGGCCAAGAAAGTTATTCATGATCCGGGCCCGGCGGATCGGCGGGGTGTTGGACCAACGGGGAAAAGCCGCTTTTGCTGCAGCGACTGCTTCCGCAACTGTTTCGGCGGTCGCGAGTGCAACCTCACCCGTCTGTTCTCCCCGCGCGGGGTCAAATACGGGCTGTGTTCTTTCGCCTTCCGGGCGTGTGATTTGGCCACAGATATAGTGACCGATCAATTCGATCGGGGTCGCATCTTTCATGATGTCGGTCCTTTAAGTTAGCGGATAAAGATCATGGCAATTCACTCAGAATTTGCTCAAGTATATGGAACATTTCAGTAATTTCGGGCTCCGTGATGATCAACGGAGGTGACAGCGCGATGATGTCGCCTGTTACGCGGATCATAAGCCCTGCATCCCAGGCACGTTTCATCGCCTCGAATGCGCGCGCACCCGGCGCACCGTCACGCGGGGCAAGCTCAATCGCGCCGACAAGACCGAGGTTACGGATGTCTATGACATTCGGAAGATCTTTCAGCGCGTGCAAATGATCTTCCCACGGCTGGGACAACAGCGCGGCGCGTCGGAAAAGATCGTTCTCTTCATAGCTCTTGAGCGTTGCCAGAGCCGCAGCACAGGCTACTGGATTTGCTGAATACGTATAGCCGTGGAACAGCTCAATCGGGCCGTCGGCGTTTTCCATTGCCGCGTTGTAGATCTCGTCGCGAACAATCACAGCACCCATCGGGATCACACCATTCGTAAGCCCTTTGGCCGTTGTGATGATATCTGGTGTGACGCCGAAATAGTCGGAGGCAGTGGCAGCACCAAGGCGGCCAAAGGCCGTGATGACCTCGTCGAAAATCAGCAGAATACCATATTTGTCGCAGATCTCGCGCAGCCGTTTCAGGTACCCTTTGGGCGGCAACAGAACCCCTGTTGAACCGGCCATTGGTTCCACGATGACAGCAGCGATTGTCGATGCATCATGCAAGGCGACGATGCGCTCAAGATCGTCAGCCAGTTCGGCACCATGCGCCGGGCACCCGCGCGAGAACTGGTTTCTTTCCAGATCATGCGTGTGACGAAGATGATCAACACCGGTCAGCAAAGACCCGAAATACATCCGGTTCTTGACGATGCCACCGACAGAGATGCCACCGAAACCTGTTCCGTGGTACCCGCGCTCTCGACCAATCAACCGGGTGCGCGCACCATCGCCACGCATCCGGTGATGGTGCAGCGCAATCTTGAGCGCTGTATCGACGGATTCAGAACCGGAATTGGTGAAGAACGCGTGGCTCATGCCCTCCGGCATCAGAGAGACCAACTTGTTGGCCAGCTCGAACGCCGGAGGGTGGGAGAACTGGAAATTCGGCGCATAGTCGAGTTCGTGCACCTGTTTCTGTACGGCCTCGACAATCAAGGGATCGCGGTGACCGGCATTCACGCACCATAACCCGGCTGTGCCGTCCATGACTTTGCGGCCGTCCGTACTGGTGTAATACATTCCCTCGGCCGAGCTGATCATACGTGGCTCTGAAACGAAATCACGGTTTGCCGTGAAGGGCATCCAGAAGGAAGCCATATGGTTTTGCTTGTCGAGCATGATCGTTTTCCCAAACCCAAAATAGGTGTTATTTTCCATAATCTTGCAGGAAGCGCGTTTCTTGGGGAGCCAGTTTCTTAGGAATATGCAAGTCATTGAAATTCGTCCCGCTTTGCGTCAAAGTGCTTTCGATCGAAAGCAGGAAAGCGCATGACGGACAAAAGCAGCGTTGATCTGGATGTGGCGAAACGGCTACGCTTGATTCGAACTTCAAAGGGGCTTAGCCAACGTAAGATGGCGAGCCTCGCAAACGTCGGCAGTGGGACGATCTCGCAGATTGAAAGTGGCGCAACTCAACCCTCCGTTGCCCTGCTGAAGAAAATCCTGACCGGCGTCGACGTCAGCCTTGGCTTCTTTTTCAGTTTTGAGCTCACAGACGAGGAGACCTTCTACTTCCCAAAAGGCAGCATGCGGAATCTTGGATCACACGGCGTGTCGTACCTGCTCGTCGCTGGGGAGCGCCGCGACCGTAAGCTGCAAATGCTGATTGAAGAATACGCAGTTGGCGCGGACTCCGGGCGAACGCCTCTGTCCCATGAAGGTGAGGAATGCGCCGTAGTTGTCGAAGGTTGGCTGGAAGTAACAGTGGATGGTCAAACCCGCGTCCTCGGGCCGGGCGACGCCTACTACTTCACTAGCTTGCTTCCGCACTACTTCAAGAACGCTGCCGATGTACCCTGCAAGGTCATCAGCGCATGCACGCCGTCGTCCTTCTAATTGCCCAAGCACATTGAACAGACAGTCTCTTGCAAGCCATCCCACACCTGCTGTGACACACACACGTGTCCGGACCGCCTTCGATAGCGGCCCATACCGGTCATTTGCCTCTAATGCTATGCTGCAATGCAGCTTCCCGAAAGCTGAGATTCAGACACGGCAATCATTTACGAAAGCGCAGGTAAGAATTGAAGCCTGACCAACGTTGCAGATAGGCGAATTTTTGGAGCGTTTGAGGCGTTGGATATCGCAGCAACGGGCAAAGATCTCCGCTGTCTCAGGAGTTCCCTTGCTGTTGTGCGTATGTGGCGCTTGTTTCTCGCTTTCTGCTTCGGGCCCAGCAATCACATAAACACCGTGCCGTTCCCGGCGCAGTCGTCGAAGCAGAGATCGCGAACGGAGCGGGTCGACTTAAAGATCGACTTAGATCCGTAGTCTTTAAAATTTATTATACATTTGTATAAATAAATAGTAGAACTGTCGTGTGGCTTCGCGAATCGAGGACCAGAATGACGCCTGAATTCACCATTGAATGCCTCCTGACTGTCGATAATCATCTCGGCGAAGGGCCGATCTGGGACGTTGAAGACCAGTGCCTCTACTGGGTGGACAGCACCGGCCGACGGGTTGGCAAGGACGCGATTTGGCGGCTGGAACCCGCGACGGGCGATGTCAAAAGCTGGCCACTGGATGCCGACGTTGGCGCGATGGCGCTGCGTACTTCCGGCGGGGCAGTGCTCGCACTATCCGATGGCTTCTATACATTCGACTTTGAGACCGGTCAGGCCAATCTCATCGCGAAAGTCGACGACGATCCGACACGGGCACGCCTCAACGACGGGAAATGCGACCGCCGCGGCCGTTTCTTTGCAGGCGGCATGGATGACAAAGAAGAACTTGGGATCTGCAGCTTGTGGCGGCTCGACCCAGATTTGAGCCTGACGAAAGTCGACAATGGGATCATCTGCTCGAACGGCCCATGCTGGAGCCCGGATGACACGGTTTTTTACTTGGCAGACACGTTCAAGAACGAAATCTGGGCCTACGACTACGACCTCGACACTGGAGCGGTTTCGAACCGGCGCGTGTTTGCCTCGACGGCCCATGACGCAGGCTTCGCCGACGGGTCGACCATAGATGCGGAGGGATATCTTTGGAACGCCCAAGTCATCTCTGGCGATCTTATCCGCTACGCGCCTGACGGAACCGTCGACCGGAAGATCTCGATGCCAGTGAAAAACATAACATCGGTCATGTTTGGCGGGCCGGAGCTTGACGAAATTTACATCACATCGATGGCGCGCGTTAGCCATCCGGCAACGCATGACAATTTCGCTGATGAGACCAAACCGCAATTTGCTGCGGGCGGGCTTTTTCGCATTTGCGGACTTGGCATAAAGGGCGTGCCCGAGCCGCGTTTCGCGGGTTGAGACTACAGGGAGGAAATTATGAAACCAGCACCCTTTGACTATCACAGGCCCGAGGATTTGCAGAGTGCGCTTTCGTTGCTAGGCACTCACACAGATGCGAGCATTATTGCTGGCGGGCAGAGCCTCGTGCCGATGATGAATTATCGGCTGGCTCAACCTGAGCATCTGATCGACATCAACCGCCTGTCTGAGCTTGATTACATTCGTGAGGACGGCGATCAGATCACGATCGGTGCCCTAGCGCGACACGATGCTATTCATGCTTCTGAGCTCATTGCAGAACACATGCCGCTCATTTCACATGCGTATGAATGGATCGCGCACAAAGCGGTACGCAATCGCGGGACACTGTGTGGCAACCTCTGTCACGCTGACCCGGCATCGGAAATGCCGGCGATTATTCAGGTGCTGGAAGCAACGCTGATCCTGGCACGGAACGGATCGTCAAGAGAAGTTCCCGCCAAAGAGTTCTTCGTCGGGACCTATGACACCGTGTGCGAAGAAGACGAGATGCTTGTGGAGCTTCGCATTCCCAAACCCACGGCAGGCACCGGATGGGGCTTTGAGGAAGTCAGTATGCGCAAGGGCGACTTTGCCTGGGCCGCCGTCGTCTGCTTGCTGCGCGTCGAAAATGGCCGGCTTGACGATGTTCGCATCGCGGTATCCGGGGCCGCGGAAACCGCGCTCCGCCTTCCCGGCCTCGAGGTGGCGCTGGCCGGACAGGCCCCCTCATCGGATATCTTCGAGAATGCCGCGACCAAGGCCGCAGACGCGCTGGCACCGTTCGGATCGGCTACGGTCAGTGCCGACTATAAGCGTGATCTCGTACGCGCGCTTTTGCCTCGTGTGCTGTCTGCGGCGACCGCGCGCGCAAGCTAATTGGGAGGGAAACAAATGAACACGACGGCAATCGAACTTGAGGTCAACGGAAGAAAGCACTCGGCAAATGTTCCGCCACGAAAACTTCTAAGTGATTTCGTCCGCCAGGATCTTGCGCTCCCGGGCACGCATGTTGGCTGTGAACATGGCGTTTGCGGGGCTTGTACCATCCTCATGGATGGCAAGGCTGTGCGCGCCTGCTTGATGTTTGCGGTGCAGGCCGACGGCGCGTCGCTCACTACTGTTGAAGGCCTGAGCAAAGCGGAAGAACTGCACCCGATACAGCATGCGTTCTGGGAAGAGCACGGGTTGCAATGCGGGTTCTGCACGCCAGGCATGTTGGCAGCTGCACACGAGTTGCTGTCCGAGAATAATGACCCGACGGATGAGGAAATCCGGGAGGCGATATCAGGAAATCTGTGTCGCTGCACAGGTTACGAATACATCATAGACGCGATCCGTACTGCGGCAAAGAAGCTGCGTGTGACGCAGGCGAGTGGCGCCTCGCAGAATGCATGATCGTCGGCAAGGGAGGAAAACCATGAGTTCACATCTGAAAAGCAACGTCATTCCGCCGAGCCGTCAGCGTGAAAAGCCCCGCGCGGGCATGACCTGGATTGGTCAGAGTATGAAACGCGTGGAAGACCCTCGTATATTGGTCGGCAAGGGCGGTTACGTCGACGACGTGGTCGTCCCAGGCATGGCTCATGCGGCGATGGTGAGCAGTCCGCACGCCCATGCGCGCATTGTCTCGATCGACACATCCAAGGCCAAGAATCTTCCCGGTGTCATTGGTGTCTATACCGGCGCCGACTTGGCGACTGTCGTCGATCCCTGTCCGAGCTTCGCCTCCCCTCCCATCACTCAGCATGCCATGTGCATGGACAAGACGCGTCATGTGGGCGAGGTTGTTGCGGCCGTCGTGGCCGAGGACCGCTATATTGCGGAAGACGCCGCCGCTCTGGTCGAGGTCGAATACGAAATACTCACCGCGAATGTCGACATCGAGGCCTCGCTGGAGGCCACGGGAGCTGCGGTGCTGCATCCCGATGATCGCGAGAGCAATCGCGCGCTGGACGAAAGCTTCAGTTTCGGTTCGGTCGAGGATGATTTTGCCGGTGCCGACAAGGTCATCAAGCGGCGCTTGCGCTGGAACCGCTCATCAGCGCAAGCCATCGAGACCTGCGGTGTGGTGGCGGAATACGACGCTTTCAAGGGCGGCTACACTATCCACGCCAACACGAACTTCTACAACTTTATCCCTTTTGTCATCGGCGGCAGCCTTCGGGTGTCCCCGGGTGAGTTGCGGCTGATCCCGGTTCTCACCGGTGGCAGCTTTGGGTCCAAGGTGTTCATCCACAAGATCATCATCCTGACCGCCGGACTTGCGCGTCTGTCCGGAGTGCCGGTGAAATACATCGAAGACAGGCTCGAGCATTTCACCAATTCCGATAGCCACGGGTCGGATCGACTCTATGATTGCGAACTTGCTGTCATGAACGACGGCACGTTCAAGTCGATGCGGTTCACGGTGCTAGATGACTATGGCGCTTATCTTCAGTTTGGGGTCGGTACACACGGGAACGCCATGGCGCAGGTCACCGGACCTTACCGGATCGAGAGTTTCGCGATGCGCGTGATCGCCGTGCTGACCAACAAATGCCAGCAAGGTCCCTATCGAGGGTTCGGATCCGAGGTCACCAATTGGGTAATGGAACGCATGGCGGACGCGGCGGCGGAGGAACTGGACCGTGACCCGGTAGACCTGCGCGAGCAGAACATGATTCAGCCGGACGAGTTCCCTTATATGATCACGACCGGCAACATCTATGACAGCGGGAACTTTCAGGAAGTGTTGGCACAGGCCAAAACCCTGTTCGACCTCGAAGGTTGGAAAAGGAAAGCTGCCGCCGCGCGTGCGGACGGACGCTGCGTCGGGGTCGGTGTGGCAACCTGCATGGAACGCAGTGTCTATGGTCCTACCGAGTGGTGGTTCCTAAATAAAAAGGAAGAGCCGGGCTTTACTCTGACCTCGACACCCGAGGGGATATCGGCGCGGTTCGATCCATCAGGCAAACTCTTTGTGACGCTCAATTCCTGCATGGTGGGCACCAGCCCCGAAACGGTGGTGACCCAAGTCCTGGCCGAGCGGCTGACCGTCGCGCCAGAGGATATCGTGTTCAATTACGCCGACAGTCAGACAGGTTTCAACGGTGTCGGCCCGCAAGGCAGCCGGTTCACCGCAATGGTAACCGGTGCCTGTGTCACAGCCTCGATCCGGCTGGAGGAAAAAATGAAGCGGTTTGGCGCGCATATGCTGCAACGGCGACCGGAAGACGTTGAGTTGCGCGGTGGAATGGTCGCGGTGAAGGACGGCCTGGAAGATCAGGCAAAGAGCTTTGCCGAAATCGCACTGATGTCGAGTTTCTTCCGCCTCAGCTTTCCAGACGAGGAGGCGTTTGACAGCGGGCTTGAGACCACGGCGGTCTACGACCATCCCATCTCGGCAGAGCCGCATCCCGACCGTGAGCATCTGGGGATTTTCTATCCCATCGTCGGGCATATCTGTCACATGACCGCGGTTGAAGTCGATCCCGAGACAGGAAAAGTCGAGATCCTCGACTACGCGGCGGTACATGACAACGGCACGATCGTGAACCCGCGCACGCTTGGCGGACAGGTTTGGGGCGGGACTGCAAACGGTATTGGCACCACATTGACCGAGCATTTCATCTACGATGAGGACGGCCAATTCACCAATCCTAACTTTGCTGAGTTCGCCCTTCCCTCGGCACATGAAATGCCAAAAAATCTGAAGTTGGGACATGTCGAGACCCCCAGCCCCTATACCGAATATGGCATCAAGGGCGGCGGCGAAGGCGGACGCTTAGGCGCGCCCTCTGCACTGACAACCGCGATTGAGGATGCGCTGCGCGAAAAGGGCGTTAAGATATCGGCATTGCCGGTGACACCGCCTGTGCTTCGGGGCCTGATCCGGAACGCCGACGCCGCGGCCACCGCTGCGGACTAGACGAGGACACCATGGCTGAGCCGAGACCAGTTATCATAACTTGCGCCGTCACCGGTGCAATCCATACGCCATCGATGTCCCCCTATCTGCCAGTGACGGCTGCAGACATCGTGGCCTCTGCGAAAGAGGCGGCGGAGGCCGGAGCCGCGGTCCTCCACCTGCACGGGAGGCACGAGGAGACGGGTCAACCGGATCAAAGCGTGGAAGCCTTCCGGCGGATCGTCAAGCCGCTCTCGGCAGCGACAAACGCCGTGTTGAACCTCACGACCGGCGGCAGCCCCTATATGACCGCAGCCGAGCGAGTTGCGCCGGCACGTGATCTGGCACCGCGTCTTGCCTCTCTCAACATGGGTTCGATGAACCTCGGACTCTTCCCGATGCTGAAGCGCTACACTGAATTCCGTAATGACTGGGAACGGGCGCATCTGGAGAACAGCCACGACCTTGTCTTCCGGAACAGTTACAGTGACATCTCGCATATCCTGAAGACATGCCGCGAGAACGGCACGCGGTTCGAATTCGAGTGCTACGATACCTCGCACCTCTACAATCTCGCACATTTCGCCGAGAGCGGTGCAGTGGAACCACCCTTCTTCGTGCAAACCGTCTTCGGCCTCATGGGCGGGATCGGTACTCATGTCGATGACATCACCCATATGCGCCGCACTGCGGAGCGTCTCTTCGGGGCCGACCTCGTTTGGTCGGCACTTGGCGCAGGGGCACATCAGATGCGCATCGCTGCCATGGTCGCTGCGTCGGGCGGTCATGTCCGCGTCGGACTGGAGGATTCGCTTTGGTCGGGACCGGGCCGCATGGCCAAGTCGAATGCAGAGCAGGTGCGGCAGGTGAAAAAAATACTCGAAAGATTAGGCCTCCGCGCCGCGACGCCCGAAGAGGCTGCCGAGATACTGGCGCTCTCACCGACGATGTTCGACAAGAAAGGTGCCACGTGATGCAGAGCATCGACGGATTGGGAAACGAGATCAGCCTGGAGACGGCTTTCGAGGCAACGCCGCCGACCCCGAAGCGACAGACAGGAAAGAAGCCTGGTCGCCCGAAAGGAAAATCTTCGGACCAAACGCGCGAGCGTATCTTGGACGCCGCCGAACGGTTGTTTGCAAATGAAGGCTATGACGGCGCAACCCTGAGGGACGTCGCCGCCGCAGCGGATGTGCAGCTCCATGCGGTCGGATATCACTTCGGCCCGAAGGATATCCTCTTCGACACGGTGATCTCCCGACGTTCGGTAATCATGACCGAACTCAGGATGAACGCGCTGAGCGCTGCCAGGCGCGCCGCAGTCGGCGGCGTTGTCCCGATCGAAACGCTGGTGCGCGACTACATCAGCCCGTTTGTTCTCTCTGCGGGAGAAGGAGACCGGGGATGGCGCACCTATGCTGCTCTCATGGGGCGCCTTTCAAATTCTCCGCTGGGCACAGAGATTATCGCGCGACACTACGATGCAACGGCGCGGGAGTACCTAAAAGAGTTTAGCCGCGCCCTCCCGGATGTGATCGAGGCGGATGTGATCGAAGGGTTCTCGGCTATGGTCGCCGCAATGCTAGGGCTCTGTGCCGATACCGGTCGACCCGCCCGATTAGGGCAATCAAAAATCGCGCATCGCAAACCTTCTGATAGCCTGGAAACGCTCGTCAGGTTCCAGACGGCGGGGTTCAAGTCACTGGGAAATGTCGATGACTGAACTAGAGATCCTGCGCGCCATCGAGAAAAGGTTGCTATGGTTCGCCTGCTGGATGATCCACAACGCCAACCATATCCGCGAAAAGGATGAGATCAAGGTTGGCGGCCACCAAGCGTCATCAGCGTCGATGGTGACGATCATGACAGCGCTCTACTTTGCCGCCTTGCGGCCCGAAGACCGGGTCGCGGTCAAGCCGCATGCTTCTCCAGTCTTTCACGCGCTTCAATACTTGATGGGCAACCAGACCCGCGAGAACCTCGAGAATTTCAGAGGTTACGGCGGTGCCCAAAGCTATCCAAGCCGGACAAAGGACGTGGACGATGTGGATTTCTCCACCGGCTCGGTTGGGCTTGGCGTCGCCATCACCGCATTCGCGTCGATGATTCAGGATTATATCCAGGCCAAGCCGTGGGGTGCGCCGCGTAACGAAGGGCGGATGATTGCATTGGTTGGTGACGCCGAACTCGACGAGGGCAACATTTATGAATGCCTTCAGGAGGGGTGGAAACACGGTCTGCGAAACACCTGGTGGGTGATCGATTACAATCGCCAAAGCCTCGACGGGATGGTCCGTGAAGGGTTGTATAACAGGATCACCGACATCTTCCTTGCCTTCGGTTGGCAGGTGGAGGTTCTGAAGTACGGCGCGCTTCAGCGTGCGGCGTTCACGCGCCCGGGCGGGGCCCAATTGCGCGACTGGATTGATACCTGCCCGAACGCTGTTTACTCGGCGCTGATCTTCCAGGGTGGTGCAGCCTGGCGAAAACGCCTGCTTTCCGATCTGGGTGATGACCCGGACGCGCGCGCACTGATCGAAAGCTACGATGACGATGCGCTTGCCACTCTGATGGAGAACCTTGGCGGCCATTGCATGGAGACGCTCATATCCACTTTTCAGGGCATCGACCACGACCGACCGGTGGCCATCATCGCCTATACCGTGAAGGGCTGGGGCACACCTCTGGCTGGCCACAAGGACAATCACGCCGGATTGATGACCGAAGTACAGATGGACGAGTTCAAAACACGTATGGGTGTTCGGTGCGGTCATGAATGGGATCTCTTCGAAGGCCTCACCGTTGACGAGACCGATCTCAGGAACTTCCTTAGCACAGTCCCGTTCTTCGCCGAAGGTACGCGCCGTCGCCACGCCGCGCGCGTCCCAGCGCCAGCCCTGCCTGCACCGACTGAGGCCTCGACGTCGACCCAGGCGGCGTTCGGTCGACTTCTCGACGTGCTCGCAAAAGGTGACAGCGACCTTGCAGCCCGGATTGTCACAACCTCGCCTGATGTGACCGTTTCCACAAATCTCGGGCCATGGGTGAACAGGCGTGGCCTGTTCGCGCGTAAGGATGTCCCCGACACCTTCCGCGATGAGCGTGTGCCCAGCACGCAGAAATGGCGGTTCTCACCCGACGGACAGCACCTTGAACTGGGGATTGCCGAGATGAACCTCTTCCTGCTTCTCGGCGCAGCGGGCTTGTCGCATTCCCTGTTCGGCGAGAGGCTAATCCCAATCGGTACGCTTTACGATCCCTTCGTCAGCCGCGGTCTCGATGCGCTCAACTATGCATGCTATCAGGATGCGCGTTTCATCATTGTAGGCACACCATCAGGCGTCTCCCTGGCATCTGAAGGCGGTGCGCATCAATCCATCGCGTCACCTCTTATCGGGATGAGCCAAGATGGATTAGCAGCCTTCGAGCCGGCCTTTGCGGACGAGTTGGCGGTGATTATGGAATGGGCATTCGATTATCTTCAGCGCGACGGCGAAGGCGATCCGGACGAGCGCACCTGGCTTCGGGACGAAACAGGCGGATCGGTCTATCTAAGGCTCTCTACACGACCTGTCGAGCAAATGCGGCTGCCGATGAGCGACGACCGGACGCAGGGCATCCTGGATGGGGCGTATTGGTTAAAGGAGCCGGGGCCGAATTGCGAGGCCGTGTTGATTTATCAGGGTACTGTCGCAACGGAAGCAATCGCTGCCGCCGGTCATGTGGGTGTCGACCGGCGCGACTTGGGCGTGCTTGCAGTGACGTCGGCTGACCGTCTGAATGCCGGGTGGCAGTCGGCACAGCGCCAGCGCGCAGCCGGGAACAGTGTCGCGCAATCGCATATCGAGGCGCTTTTGTCCCGTGTTCCGCGAGAGGCAACGCTGGTTACCGTGATCGACGGTCATCCAGCGACGCTAAGTTGGATTGGTGGCGTGCGTGGGCACCCGACGATCAGCCTTGGCGTGGAACATTTCGGCCAGACAGGCACGGTTGCTGACCTGTATCATCACTTTGGAATCGACCGGCACGGTATCCTGTCGGCGCTCGACAGGCTCAGCATAGGTCGACCAATCAGTTTGGGGCTTTACTAGGCGCAGAACCTGCATCGAAGAAGGGAGGTGCCGATATGGAGATAAGGCGGCTCGATCACGTCAATATCCGCACCAGCAAGCTCGACGAGATGATCGCGTGGTACGAGAAATATCTTGGCCTGAGGAACGGACACCGACCGGAATTTGGCGTTGGAGGCGCATGGCTTTACAAGGGTGACCACGCGATGGTGCATCTGGTTGAGGTTGACAAGGAATGCGCATCGGTCGAGCCGAAAGTGGAGCATTTCGCCTTTACGGCGACGGGTTATTCTGAATTCGTCGAGCGGCTGAAAACGCATGGTATCGCCACTGAAGTGGCGCGCGTTCCGGGCTTGCCAATCGTTCAGGTCAATTTGGAGGATTGCGACGGCAATCACATCCATGTCGATTTCCCGACGGATGAAGTTTGACCAGTGCGACCTATTTGGTTTCCATGAGTTTCCAGGCCCGGCGGCCTGGCAACCTTATACAATTCTCCTGTACACTGTTTGTTGAACCGCGAGGCCATGCCTAGGTAATCCACGGCAAGAAGTCTGCGGTCGGGATCGGTTTTTCCGGCGCTGCGGGCCAAATGCAGGCCCCGCTTGGATCGCACCAAACTCGCAGGTCGTCGTCCTAGCCCAGCAACACAGTTCTTAGCAGCCGGCCCAAACCCGCTGTTGCTTAGTTTGCGCGACGCTGCGCTGCAACTTCCCGAATGCAGTCCTTGGGCAACTTTCCAAATTTTCGTCTCATGTCCCCTCTTCGTAGCGCTTTCGTTCCGCGTCCGCTGCGCGGCGCCACTCGGTTCGTAGCAGGTCCATGCGCCTTGGAATGCCGCGTTCCAGCACTTCTGCCTCGATGATCCGTTCGGTACGGAAGTAACGAAATCCCTCGCGCAACTCGCACCAAGCGGCGATAATGCGGCTTGTGTCCCGATATCCCAAAAATATTGGCCAGATCATCCGACGGGTCTTCTGGCCTGAGTTATCTGCATAGGTCAAAGCAATCTTTTTGCGGCGCCGAATAGCCAACCGAATGTCGGCCGCACCCAACACTTCATCCGGCTGATCAACAGGTGCCACACTGACGACCGGTTCAAGAAATGAGGTGCGATACTTGTCCGGAGCTACAGTTTCCAACTTGGTGATCAGTTTTTCAGCGGCCAGCGCCAGCTCGGGCTCGCCCCGGGTCTGTACCCAAAGTACGCCGAGCGTGACTGCCTCGATCTCGTCCGGGGTCAACATCAGCGGCGGCATGTGAAAGCCAGGTTCCAACACATAACCGACCCCGGCCTCTCCATTGATCGGCACACCTTGGCCGATCAGCGCAGCAACATCACGATATACCGTGCGTTTGGTCACACCCAGTTCAGTTCCAATCGCCTGGGCAGAGATCGGCCCGTTCGCGCGTCTCAGAATCTCAATGACTTCAAATAGCCTGTCGCCGCGCCGCATGTGATCTCCTTTCAATGAAGCCGATCATACTGACATTATGCTGACAACACGCTGTCAGCATAGATGCGGTAGAAACAGGAAAGACACCAAAAAGTGGAGATCAAGATATGAGACGTTTCGTTACTCTTACACTCGCCGCAGTCCTACCTACTGCACTCGGCGCCGAACAAGCGAAGTCTGCAGATCCCGCACCGATCATGGCTATGGGCGCCTATGTCCTGACCGACGACATGGAGGGGTCAGAGGCCTTCTACCGCGCCCTGTTCGAAATTGACCCGGCAATCGGGCTGCCGGATTTCGTGGCCTTCGACGTGGCTGGTGGCTGGTTCGCAATCGCGTCGCGGGACAAATACGCACCGGGATCCGAGGCCGGCTCGGGCGCGGTCCCCTACCTGCAATCTGCCGATCTGGAAACCCTACAAGCCCGCGCCACCGCCGCCGGTGTGACTGTGCCAGACATTATCGAAGAACCGGGCATCCATCTGCTCAAGATCACGGACCCAAATGGTCAGCTGATCGAGTTTTTCAAACTGACCAGTCAGTGATGCGCACGATAGGCAACGCAATCTCAAAGGACATCGCACCATGCAGGTGAACTATTCCGTCGTCGGGACCAACGACATGGCCGTTACGACCAGTTCTATGACCAGCTCTTTGGGCACTCAGGCGTGGAGCGCGTCTCGCCCGCTGACAAAATGACATATTGGCTTGGATCGGATTTTGCCTTTGTCACCGCGATCCCATTCGGTGAAAATCCCGCTACGCAGTGCCACGAAAACATGGTTGGCTTCAACGTCGAATCAGCCGAAGAGGTCAAAGACTTCACTCCTTGGCTATCGAGCTTGGCGGAACCAGCGAAGGCGCACCGAAGTAACGTGGACCACGCCTCTCGGCCTATGTCAGGGATCTGAACAGGAACAAGATTTAACTCTCCGCTTAACGGAGCTTCGAGCGGCCCATACGCATATTTCGATTGAAGGGAGTAGAATTTGAAACTAGTTGTTTTGGGCGCGAACGGCCGGACTGGTAAGCTTGTGCTGCAAGCTGCGCTTGCAAAGGATATGGACGTCACAGCGGTCGTGCGTTCTGCTGACAGAGCACCCGACCTCCAACATGCAAGACTGCAAGTCGTGGTCGGTGATCCCTGTGATCCCGCGTTCCTCGCGTCAGTGTTTCATGACCATGCCGCTGTGATTTCGGCCTTGGGGGGTCGGTTGCCTACGAAAGCTGCAACATCGGTGTATTACCGTTCCGCTGACGCCATCGTCGATGCGGCTTCCGCGACAGGCCTCAAACGGGTTTTGGTGATCTCGACAGCGTTGCTGTTCCCAGACCAAACACTGCTCGGAAGAATCCTTCGGATCGTTGTTCCGAACGTCGTGCACAGCGCCGGGCGTATGGAGAATATCTTGAACAGGTCTGACCTCGAATGGACTTCGGCCCGTGCAGGATTCCTCAATGACGTCCAGGTGTCTGCGTACCGTGCTCAAAGAGAGACTCTACCCGCCCACGGAACTGCAGTTTCCAGATTGGCCCTTGCGCAATTCCTGATCGATGCGATTGAAGATCCCGAGACCCAAGGAGCGGCATACGGCGTGGCGCAAGCAAACATATGACAAAAATCACCTTTGCGCGCCTCTCCACGATCACGGTTGAGGATATTGCGGCACATATGGCCGACCCAGCAGTTGTCCCCCATATGCCTCTGCTCAACGGCACTTGGGACAAGCAGCGCTCGGCCGATTTCGTGGCGATGAAGGAAGCCAGGTGGGCACAAGACGGGCTGGGTCACTGGGCAATCCTGGAGGACGACGCTTATGTGGGCTGGGGTGGCTTCCAGCGCGAGGGTCACGACTGGGACTTCGGACTCGTTCTGAAGCCGTCGGCCTTTGGGTTGGGGATGAAGATCACCGCGCAGGCACTGGAGTTCGCGCGGTGCGATATGCGCATACCATCCGTGACGTTCCTGCTTCCTCCCACCCGCACAAAGTTGGGTGCTCTGACGCGCATGGGCGCAGAGTTCGAGGGTGAGGTAACACTCGATGGGGCGCTGTTCCGAAAGTACCGTCTTCCAACCAGTACGCCCTAAGTCAGAGCGGCCCAAAGCCGCCGCTCGAATGGTGGCATCAAAATGGAGCTTCCGCAGCATTGCGAACACTGAGCCTTCCCTCTGAACCCAGAACACCTAGTAACAATCGACCTCGGAAAGAAGACCGTGCTAGGAACTGAATAGCTTATTTTGGAGAGCGCCCTTCAGCGATGTAAGTGCACTCTCGCTGGTCAAAGGCCCTACCAACCCCGGCTAGTTCTGAAATAGTTCATACAAAATCCAAGCGGTACGGTACCATGTGGTTTGAGTGAGACGCTACAGGAGATTTCCCTCATAGGTCACCCCGCCGCATTGCTGAACTGGTTAGAAATTGACCGCGAAAAATCCGCACCACTGTATGATCAGATCAGCGGACAAATTCGGGTTGCGATTTCTCTCGGCCGTTTGTCTCCGGGAACTGTATTGCCAGCCTCTCGGGTTTTGTCTCGAGAACTTGGTGTCTCGCGTATCACAACGTTGAAAGCCTACGAGCAATTGACCGCTGAAGGATTTCTGGAAGCACGTCGAGGTGTCGGCACCCGTGTTACCGAAGACCTGAGTGGGACATCCATCGCAAGGCTGGCAGGCGCGTATCAAACGCAGATGAAAACATATGACAATAAGGCTAAACACCTCCTGAAACTCTTCGATACAGCGTCGACTAGCCTTGCGTTTCAACCCGGAATTCCGGCATTTGATGCTTTCCCGCATGGGGTATGGTCGCGAGTGCTTTCACGTCAGGCTCTCCAAACTGACGCAGACATGTTGGATTACGCTCATACTGGAGGCTATGTGCGACTTCGCGAACAACTGGCATTCTATCTTCGAAGCTCTCGCGGAGTAGAGTGCGATCCCGAGCAGGTCATCGTCGTCACCTCGGTTCGGTCCGCAATCGCAACGGCTTCCGCCGTACTGTGGAAGCGGGGTGCGGTCGTAGCCGTCGAGGATCCGGGATACACTGTCGCCCGCGAATGTCTGACGCAATCCGGGTGTAAGGTCCTGCCAATCCCCGCGGATGCCAAAGGATTGCAGGTTGGAAAGCTTCTGGAGAACCGGCAGGATTGTGCGGGCGTATATCTTACGGCGGCACATCATTGGCCGACAGGGGTGACTTTAGCCGCCGACCGCAGAGTAAAACTCCTTGATTGGGCGATACAGAAAGAAGCGTGGATAATCGAAGATGACTATGACAGCGAATTTCGCTTCGACAGCCCGCCGCTGGGCACGCTCTACGCGTTGGGTTCTGGACGTTCGATCTACGTCGGGACCTTTTCCAAAACACTCGCGCCATCTATCCGGACCGCCTATCTTGTTGTCCCGCACGAGATGATACCTTGTTTTGAGCGAGATGTGTTCTTTCGGGCAGTCGAGCCCGCCCTGCATGTCCAGGCAGCCCTATCGGAATTTATGGCGGACGGTCGATTTACCCGGCACATCGGACGTATGAGAAAGCTTTATGCCCGAAGACGCCAAACGTTGGCCGATGCATTGCGTTCAAGGTTTGGCAGCAGGTTGGACGTGGTTGTGCCCGCAGGAGGGTTACAATTGATCGCGCACCTCCCCGTCACCATCTCTGCGCAACAAGCAGTTCTCCGCGCCGCTGAGATCGGAATATTTCTTAGAGACATAAGCGGTTGCTACATCAGAGAGCAGCCAAATCTCAATGCGCTGCATATCGGCTTTGCTGCGGTCCCAGAAGATCAGATTGGGCCAAAAGTAGACCGCCTTGCTCATGCGCTTGGCGACAACTTCTGAATTGGTACTAGCAATTACTTTCGAATTGGCTATGCGGCCAAATTGCGCTTCCTGATATTCTTGCCTCAGTTGACACCCCCTCTGCATTGGCTGCCAAGCCAACTGCAACAGGGTGATATTTCAGAAAGGATTTTATCGTGGCTGCGACAATGGCAGACTATCATGTCCTATCAGACCCAGGTTACAGGCTAAGCCCGCAAGACGAACTTCAACTTGATTTCAATCCCCCCAATGACATCGTGCTGTCTGGCAACCCCGTCCATAGACCGGTTCTTTCATTCAGAGTTTATGTTCCCGTGGCCGAAAATCCGTCGCTGACATCACGCGTAACGGTCAAAATCGGAACTACAAAGTTATTTGACGCGACAAAATTTCAGGCCGGTTACACAACGATCTATGAAGTCTTGAACTTCTCAAATCTGACCACGGGAAATCAGACTTTCAAATTCACAACCGACAGCTTCGGTTCAATCAGTGATGTGATCATCTGGTACAAACGAAACTAAGGACTTTGATCGCAATCATCTCGCGTTCCGGCAGCACGCCGCTCATTGCGCGGCAGTGCGGTTCGGATCAACCATCCGGAGGTCCGATGAAACTCTCATACAAACACCCATCCACCGCGCTGAAACAGCTTAGTGCTTCCTTGTTTTTCGTTATCGTGTCCTTTGGCGCCAATACGGTCGTTGCCGAGCCACTTCTGGCGTCAGTGGAGCCCATAACCATGTGCGATCTGGCCACTGATCTCAGCTTTGATCAGAACCCTGATACCGACGAGCGAAGCGGCGACATCGTCCTCCCCGACGCCGAAAATATGCTTGCTGACAACGGTGTTGCAGCCATATTGTGGGCGCGCGCGCAGGGCGTCTCGGGCGGGCGACGCACCTCAAGGACAAGAGTGGGCTTTCGCTTCACGCCGAATGCAAGTTTTTCGGCTGATTTCGATCTTGCGATGACCTTTAGCGGCTTTCTGCACGACAGCGGTGGTGCGCCTGCGCTGTTGCGCATCAGCGCGAACCTTTTCGAAGAGGGTACCGATGATCCCATCGCCTCCTTCCAACCGGTTTCTCAGGAAAAAGACGGCCCCGCAAATGATCCGACGGCAAGTTTCACCGGCGGTGATGCCTCTGTTACCTTTGATGCCTCGCTCAAAGGCGAAGTCGAATACGAGCTTATCATCGAGCTTCGCGCAAGTTCCCATGGCGTGAGTTCCGAGGCCAATTTTCAAACCAGTGACCGTGGGCTGACGGTTGACTGCCTGGTGATCGAACCCGACCTTATTGACAGCGACGGAGACGCGATATTCGACAACTGGGAAACAGCCGGGATCGATGCGAACGGCGCTGATAGCAACGACATTGATCTGGACACCACAGATCTGGGGACAGATTTCCGCGGGGTCCCCATCGAACTTGATCCGATGCGCAAAGATGTTCTTGTTGAAATCGACTATTTCGATTGCGCCACCGGTGGTGATTGCATGACCGGGGATGCGCACACGCACCGCCCGATGGACAGTGCCTTGCAAAGGGTGGTGGACGCCTTTGCCCAAGCCCCGGTGACCAATCCCGACGGAACCACGGGTATCAACCTATGGATCTTCATCAGTGATCCGCTGCCCCATCAACAGGTTTGCGCGATAGATGACGGCTGCATCGCTGCCATTAAGCAAAATAGTATTGGGGCTGCCGAGGGTCTGTCATCAGCACAAGGCCGCGCGCGCGAACTGATCTTTCACTACAACCTGTTCGCGCATGCGCTGGATAGTCCTGGCGGTCGGACATCCGGCCGATCAGATGGTGGTGATTGCAACAATTTCCCAGAGCCACGCTGGGGCGACGACTTCATCGTGGCGCTTGGTAACTGGGGCACGCCCAACGGAACTGAAATACAACAGGCCGGGACCTTCATGCATGAACTGGGTCACAACTTTGGCCTCTGTCACGGCGGCTTTCAGGAGGTAAATTGCAAACCCAATTATCTTTCGGTCATGAACTATTCGTTCCAGACCCGTGGCATTCCGACAAGCTCGGGCAACCCCGTTGTCGACTATTCCCGGATCAACCTCAGCGCGTTGGATGAAACACAACTGGATGAAAATGCTGGCATTAACGGTGGCATCAGACAGACCTACTATGGTCCACTGGCTGACATAGACGGCGATGGAACCCTCGATCTTCTCCTTGGGAATGGTAATGGTCCAATCAATTGGGACCAAAGCGTCGACGGCAGTGGCATGCCAACATTTACCTCTTTCCCGCCCGGCGCATCAGCGGATATCAACGATCTTTCGGCCATTATTTCCCAGTGTGCGCCGACGCCCGGCGAAGTCCTTCAAAGTCAAAATGACTGGGACGCCCTCATCTATGATCTTCGGTCATCTGAACTGTCGGGTGCGGGCCTGGGTGCGGCCGAAGGTCAGGATATCGAGCTGACGGCCGACGAGGCAGAAGCATTGGACGCAGCCACTTTCTGGCTCCGCAAGAACCCTGAATTCGACTATTCGGCAAAACTCATTTGCGGGTCTCAAACGGATGGCGACGTCCTGAGGCTTGTCCGCGGCACCTATGCAACGACGATCAACATCCTCAACCCCAACAACAAAATGGCAGAGTTCGAGAAAACACTTGTGCTTGGTTATCCGCCCATTGAGCAGAGAGCCGGGAGTGTTCAGCGCATTGCGCTTGATACGTTGCCCGCCCGCCACGCCTTAAAGGTCGATTGCGACGACGTCAGAGCCGCTCTCTTCAAAGAGGGCTTTCCCGAGACCGATGACCCAGGTGCCTATATCGAGGGTTTCGTGACCCTGGAAAGCGACAGCAGGCTTGACGTTGTCGGGGTTTACACCGCTGCTCCACTCGATGCGGATGGTCAGATTGCGGCCGGGATCAGCATGGATCTGGAGCGCGCCATTGGTCGCCGTCATCCACCTTCACCTGACTTAGAGGTCGCAAAGACTGTCGAGGTGTTGGGCGTCGATGGGAATACGTGCATTTCGTCACAGTGTTTGCTGCGCTACTCGATCACCGTGCGAAACATAGGTAAGGGCGACGCAACGGATGTTCTCCTGCGGGATCGCTTGTCAGTTACAGGTGGTGCCTTCGCTGGCATCAATCCGCAGGCGGGTTGGCAGATCACAGATCAGGGTCGCGCGTCTGCCCACCTCGAAAGAACGATCGATCAATTGCCAAGCGGACAGGACGTCACCTTTGATATCCAGGTTACGGCCATCTTCTTCCCTGAAACGTCGACTGATCCGACCCCTGCAGTTCTCAATACTGCGCAGGTCGATGGTGACGGAGATCGAAACCTGGCAAACAACACCGTTTCGATCATCACCCAGTAATTTCCACCAACTTGAAGGGTGTTATCCCATGTAGAGACACCCGCTTTATCCGGAGAATTGATATGAAGTTATTAATCACCGCCGCCCTTGTGTCACTGGTGGCCACACCGGCAGCAGCAGCGAGTTTAGTCTATGATTTTGAGGCAGAATACCTAAATGGTTCTGCTGATGATGACAGTGTGGACACCGTCGCTGACCTTGCCGGAGCGTTGCTGATCGGGACAACACTCACCGGAACATTGAGCATCGATGACACGTTTTTGTCCGGGGATGCCTCGGCAAGAGAATATGCGCCCGCTTCAATCTTTTTCGATCAAATAGATGGGTCAGCCTATGAGCCCTTCACCAGAACGCGGGTCCTAAATGGCGGAACGGATCTGGTGGACATATTCACTGAGCTTGATAGCTATCCGGTCGGTGCGTTAATCAGCAGAGTTCAGATTTTTCTTCGTGATTTTGACGGTGAATTCGCCGGCGATACGGGCTTTCCGACGACCATTGATCTCGACGATCTAGAACTCAAGCAAATCGCCTTTCTCGGAAACGTCGTCGGCGAAGTGTTTGCGCGAGAACGGGTAAACTACAGGCTCACGTCGATTTCTGCGCCGACTGTAGTTCCCTCCGTACCGCTACCGGCTGGCTTGCCTCTTTTGGGCGGTGGTATGGTATTGATGCTTGGGCTTTTTCTCCGCCGCAACTGAGCTCTGAGCCAGAATCTGGCGCTTCTGACGCTTACTTGAAAACTTACCTGTATCACCCTCAAACCGGGCGGGTGACATGACTGATTTCGTTGGCAGTATTCTCGCCTCGGTGCAAAATAAAGGGAGCTTGGCGCCCTGAGTAACGGAATTCTTGATACTACACGCAAACACTGCGGGGCTGTGGGTGTATCTGCTTACGAACCCTTTGATGAAACAGTGGAGACAATAAAGACGCTGACCGCGTTCGGAATTCGGGTCAACGAGCACTTCATTTTGGGTGCTGAAAGCATCGACCTGGCGATTGCATGGCTTACCGAGCCACCTGCCTTCTTGCCGGAAATTTGGCCAAATCAGAGAGCATGTCGTCTTTTCGTAGTCACTTTGCTTCGGACCGCTGTGGCGGTTGTTCCCATCGTTCAACTTGCATGAACGGGTGCCCGCTATTCGATGACCTTATGGTGTGTAAAAACCGGTGAATCTGAAAACCGAGAGCGAGGGCGAGTCCTTTAACCGTTAGTGAAAGCCCGCATTTACCAGTTGCTAGAGTTGCCTTAGCACTTTCAGCGAATTCCGGTTTGCCTGCCGGTTCTGTGGAAAACAACGTGTTGCGAGCGCAGGAAGTGCGGTTCCAAACTGGGTTTGAGCGTCTTTCTGATCAGGCTTTTCGCCGGTGCTGCGGTGCAGGAAAGATCTTGGCCAATTTGCGGAGGTTTTGAGCGGTGGCGGCGAGGAGGAGTTCGTCACTTGCGCTGTATGGGTCCTGTAATCCTAGCCGTCCCAGACCGAGGATGCGTTTGAGGTGGGCAAAGAGCACTCGACCTTCTTCCTTAGCTTTATAGGGATGTCGTATTGGCGGGTCTTGGCGATGTCGCGTGCAACTTGTCGCGTCCCAGTCTTCCTTCGGCGTCGAATTCTGATTGTTGGCATCCGCCTCGATCGGGCTGGCATGGATTGCCATGCGCTGACCACTGACCAGGCCTTCTTCGATGCAGCGTGCTACTGTTGTCTCGAACAGATGGCGCAGCAGTTCATTCTCGCGGAACCGACCGTGCCGGTTCTTCGAGAAGGTCGAATAATCAGGGGCGCGACCGCTCAGATTCAGACGGCAGAACCAGCGATAGGCGAGATTCAGATGCACCTCTTCACAGAGCCGCCCTTCGGATCGGATGCCAAAGCAATAGCCCACCAGCAGCATGCGGATGAGAAGTTCAGGATCGACAAAAGGACGCCCAGTGTGGCTGTAGAAATCGGCGAGATAGGTGCGGATGCTGCTCAGATGGACAAAATGATCAATCGACCGCAACAGAGTTTCTTGCGAGACGTGATCCTAAAGCGAGAACTCGTAGCACAGCGCCGTTTGCGCTTACTGTCGCGGTCCCGACATCACCGATACTCCCATGCGTCGAGAGAATTCAATCAGCAGTTCTCTCGCCGATCAAGGATACTCTTTTCAACCAAATTCGCCCTCCTTTATCAGTCGGCAATTGAAATTACTTGTTTTGAGCAGTTGCGGCGACTTGGGGCTTTGCCTGTCCCATCCGTCGTTGCCCTGCTTCGGGACCTTGTTGTCAATTATGTCGATCTCGCGGATCTCATCATCACTCGTCTGGTTTTCATGGTGCAACACCTTTTCAATCGAGTACGATTTTGCCCACTTGGCTGAAATACCTACCCTGGAATGCTGAGCCGCCCGCAAAGGTAGCGTTCAGCCCTGCTTGTGAATTTTGAATTGGTCGAACGGCGGCCTTCTCCAACTCTTCAAACTGTTTGAACCATCCCCTAGTTATCTGGGCGCGTTCTGAGCTTAGGCGAGCAACGCGGTGGCTTGGGCGGGATCGAGCGGCTCAGGACGGGTGCAGGTTGTCGTCATTTCCAACCAGCGCCGGTCTTCCGCCGAGCGCAGGATGGCTGTCATGACCTCTACAACATGCGTGGCCAGTTCCAGACCACAGCGATGCTCTCTACCTTCGCTGATCGCTGCGGCCATGTCTGCGAGCCCGGCACAGCGGTAATTGGCCTGGTCGGCGCCCCGACCGTCCTGGCTGTTGTGAACGGAGAACGGGTGGTTGCGCGGCGTGATTTCAATCGGCTCGCCCTCAAGTCCTGCCAACAAAACGTCGCCCGCAAAGAAATTCGGATCAGGCACGTAGAGCGACGCCTTGGTTCCGTAAAGCTCCATGCTCTCGTGGCGATGTGCCCAGACATCCCAGCTGGCCCCGAATGTGATAAGGGCGCCGTTCTGGAACTCAAGAACCGCGTGAACGTTGGTGGGCGTTTCCACCGGCACCATTTCACCTTCGCGTGGACCGTTGCCAATTGTGCGCGTGTCAAAGCTGGCGGAAGCCATTGCCGTGACCGCCTTTACCGGTCCGATCAGCTGTACCAGATTGGTAATGTAGTAGGGCCCAAGATCCAGCACCGGGCCGCCGCCTTTTTGAAAGAAGAAATCTGGGTTTGGATGCCAGGCCTCCATTCCATGCGACATCACGTGACAGGTGCCGCCGATGATCTCGCCCACCTGACCGTCGTCAATCGCGGCGCGGGCCAGTTGGTGTGCACCGCCCAGGAATGTGTCGGGTGCCGATCCAACGCGAAGCCCCTTTTCGCTGGCAAGGCGCTGCAGAACTTCGCCTTCTTCCACGGTCAGCACAAATGGTTTTTCGGAATAGGCGTGTTTGCCTGCGGTAAGAATCTGCATCGTCACCTCGAAATGCGCTGCTGGTACCGTCAGGTTTATCACAATGTCGATGTCGTCCGCGTTCAGCAGGTCCTGAATGGTGTCTGCCCGCACCGAGTATTCTGCAGCGCGCATTATTGCCGCATCCATGTTCAAATCAGCGACGGCCCGAATGTCGAGCGATTTGAAAAGCGGTGCGAGTTTGAAATATGTGGCCGATATGTTGCCGCAGCCGATAATGCCGATACCGAAACTTTGCATGGTGCTCCCTAGTACTTTCCGAATGCTGCGATAGACCGGTTTGCGAAACGGTCCCAGTCTGACGGGTTGTCGTGCTCCGCCACAAAATAGTCAGTGCCTGCCTGGCGCAGGGCGGCGATTAGTGTTTCCCAATCCATCACGCCATCACCTAAGTCAGCCCAGCCATCTTCGTCCTCTTTTTCTCCCTCCGGCGCGATGTCTTTGACATGTGCCGCAGTGACCCGGTCGGCGTGAGTTTCGATCCACTCCAGAGGGTCCGCACCGCCGCGCAGGGCCCATGCCACATCCATTTCCCATTCCATATCCGGGGCATGCTCCAACAGCAGGTTCATCGGCAATGTGCCGTCCTGCAGCGCCATGAATTCCCAGTGGTGGTTGTGCCAGCCGAAGCGGAATCCGGCATCGGTGACACGTTTGCACGCCTCGTTCAGTCGTTTCGCAAGCGCGACCCAATTGGCCGCGGTCGTACCTTGGCGCCAGAGTTCCTCGGGCGCGGGGCAAATCACGCGTTGCATACCGAGGATTCTGGCTGTTGAAAGCGACGCATCAAGTTCGCCTTCCAGAGCGCCCAATGGAAAGAAATGGCCAGATGGCATGGTCATGCCGTGGCTATCCAGTAGATCGCGGAACGCGGGCGCGTCGGTGTAGAGGCCGGCAAATCCCTCAACCTGCCTGTAGCCCAGTTCGGCAAGGCGCGGGATTACGTTGCACCAAGGCAAGAAGTTGCGGGCGGAGTAGAGTTGAAAAGAAAGGGTCATATTAAGCTCACGTAGATGAGTTGGATGGTGTCAGGCGGGTCATGGAATGGGGCCTACAGGCGCTCCTCGGTGGCGGCATCAAAGAGCGAGGCGCGCCCGGGATCGAAGCCAATTCTCAGCTTTTGGCCCGCAGCGACATCTGCCTGCCCATCCATCCGCACACGGAAGTGACGGCCTGCAACCTGACAGTCGATCAGCTTGTCTGATCCTGTTGGCTCGATCAGTTCGACGCCCACATCGACCTTGACCGGCGCGTTATCAACCAGTTCGCCTGTCACCACGTGTTCGGGGCGAATGCCCAGAGTGGCGGGGCCGTCGACCGCACCGCCAGATGCAAAATCATATCCCGTCAAAGGAATGGTCAGATCACCTGTCGTGAAGGCACCGCCCTTGATTGCGCCATCGAAGAAGTTCATGGATGGGGAGCCGATGAACCCGGCCACGTATTTGTTCACCGGGCGGCCATAGATATCGTCTGGCGATCCCAGTTGCATGATCTGGCCGCGGCGCATGATGGCTATACGGTCGGCGAGCGTCATCGCCTCGATCTGATCGTGGGTCACATAGATCATGGTGTTTTCAAGCCTCTGGTGCAGACGCTTGATTTCGACCCTCAGGTCTGCGCGCAACTTGGCATCAAGATTGCTGAGTGGTTCATCAAAAAGAAAAACATCCACATCGCGCACCAGCGCCCGCCCAATGGCGACCCGCTGGCGTTGCCCACCGGACAGTGCAGCCGGTTTGCGTTTCAACAGCGGTTCGATCTGTAGAATTTCTGACGCGTGTTTAACCCGTTTCGCGATCTCGGCTTTGGGCAGTTTTGCGTTTTTGAGGCCGAAGGACAGATTTCCCTCGACGGTCATTTGCGGGTAAAGCGCATAGGACTGGAAAACCATTCCAATGCCCCGCTCCGAAGGCTCGGTCCAGGTGACGTTAGTGTCGTTGATATGAATTTGGCCAGCGGTCACATCCAGAAGGCCCGCGATACAGTTCAGCAGCGTGGATTTCCCACAACCCGAAGACCCCAGCAGTACAAGGAACTCACCCTTGCCGATGTCAAGGTTGAGATCCTGCAAAACCTTGACGGCGCCGAACTGCAGATCGAGGTTCTTTATTTCAACCGAGTTATTCATGGTGTTCATCCTTTGACCGCACCTGCGGCGATGCCGCGCACAAACAGTCTTCCTGAGACGAAGTAGATCAACAGGGGCACCAGTCCGGTGAGGAGGGTTGCGGCCATGTTGACGTTGTATTCCTTCACGCCTTGCGTGGAGTTCACGATGTTATTGAGAGAAACGGTCATCGGGTATGTTTCCGGGCCCGTGTAGACAACGCCAAAAAGGAAATCATTCCAGATGCCGGTCACTTGCAGGATCATTGCGACGGTGAAAATCGGCAAGGACATGGGCACCATGATCCGAAAATAGATGCCCCAGAAGCCGGCCCCGTCCACCCGCGCCGCTTTGAACAGCTCTTCGGGTAGTGACGTGAAGTAGTTGCGGAACAGCAGAGTCAGGATCGGCATGCCGAAGATGGTGTGCACGAGCACGAGGCCGCCCAGTGAGCCGTATAAACCGATTTCGCGCAGGATAATCACAATTGGATAGAGCATCACCTGATAGGGAATGAAGGCGCCAAAGATCAGGATGGTGAAGAAGATATCAGCGCCTTTGAACTTCCAGTTGGCCAGCGCGTAGCCATTCACAGAGGCGATCATGATCGAGAGGATCACCGACGGAATGGTGATCTGCACCGAGTTCCAGAAACCGGTGCTCAGCCCGTTGCAGGTCAGGCCGGTGCAAGCTTCTGACCAGGCTTTGACCCATGGCTGAAACGTCACTTCCACAGGCGGAGAGAACACGTTACCCAACCGGATTTCCGGCATGCCTTTGAGAGAGGTGACGATCATCACATAGAGCGGCAGTGCATAGTAAACCGTGATGACAAACAGCGTGCCATAAAGAAAGATGTTACGGCGCGACAGCATTTTGCGCGGTTTCGGTCCCTGCGGGCCCGAAAGTGCATTGGTAGATGCATCAGCCACGGTTCTTCGAGCCTCCGAATTCAAGAATTGCCCAAGGGATCACAATCAATGCAACAGTCACCAACATCATGGTTGAGGCAGCAAAGCCCTGGCCCAGATTGTTGGCCTGGAACATCATGTCGTAGACGTATTTTGCAGGTACTTCGGTTGATATCCCCGGCCCGCCGCCGGTCTGGGCAACGATCAGGTCATAGAGTTTCACAATGCCGGTCACGACCAGCACCAGGGTGGTTATGAACACAGGCCGCATCATCGGAATGACGATGAAAAGGTATGTTTTCCAAGTCGGAATGCCGTCTACTCGGGCAGCCTTCCACACCTCTTGGTCTATGCCGCGCAGACCGGCGAGCATCAGGACCATAACCAGCCCGCTGCCTTGCCACAGGCCAGCAATCAGGACGCCGTAGATTGCAATGTCGGCATTATAGAGTGGATCGAAGGAGAAACTTTCCCACCCCCATGCCCGGACGATGCTTTCCACGCCGAATTCAGGGTTCAGAATCCACTGCCACACAAGGCCGGTGACCACAAAGCTGAGTGCATAGGGATATAGGATGATCGTTCGTATGGTGTTTTCAAAGCGGATCTTCTGGTCGATCAACGCAGCGAGGATAAACCCAATGACGAAGACAAGCACCAGCATGCAGATGCCGTAAATCACCAGGTTTTCGATTGCGACAAGCCACTTTCTGGTCGCCCATAGGCGCTCATATTGATCCAGTCCGACCCAATTCAGGCGCGGCAACAGGCCCGATTTGGTAAAGCTGTAAACAACTGTCCAGATTGTCCCGCCGACGAAAACGAACAACGCAGTTACAATCATGGGGATCGCTGCAATCTTTGAAGATTTGTTGCGAAACAGCTGGTTTGGGCGCTCAGTAGCCACAAGCCTACCTCCTCTTGACGGGGATGCCGGTGAGTGCTGGCCCGCAAATCGCTGGCCAGCAGGAGGACACGGGTCAGTCGGCGGATCCGATAATCTTCACAAACTCTTCCTGCGCGGCTTCTGGCGTCATGGTGGGGTCCGCGAAGAACTCGGTGAAGAGTGTTTTCAACTGTTCATTGGTGTCAGGCGTGATGAGCTGGTTGACATCCGGCAGCAGAGCACCTGCCTTCAGGAGCGCCAAACCTTTCGACATACAATCGTTTGCAGTCGCGAGATCGACGTCACCACGCACCGGCAGTGAACCCTTTTTCAGGTTGAAGTTCACTTGCGTTTCAGGTGCCAGCATCAGCTTGGCAAGCTCGGTCTGCGCGGCAGTCTGTGCCTCGTCATCCAGCACGGGGAAATAGAATGCATCGCCACCAGTGGACAGTCTCGGGTTCGTTCCAAGACCTGGCAAACAGCTATAGTCTTCACCGGCTGAAACTTCAGCCACGGCCATTTCGCCTTGCGCCCAGTCACCCATGATCTGACCACCGGCCTCACCCTTGATCACCAATGCTGTTGCGTCGTTCCAGTTCTGGACTGTTGATTTTGTCGCCATTTTTCGCGCGTCCGCGGCAGCCTGGAACACGGTCGCCATTTCGGCTCCACCAGCTACATCCGTGTCTTTGTCACCGTAGACACTGTTGTACACTTCGCTGGGCAGAAGGCTTGCGATCAAAACGCTGAATGCGCCCGCTTGCTGCCAACCCTGTTGACCCATTGCCATCGGAATTTTGCCCGCGTCTTCTAGTGCCGATGCAGCACTCACAAATTCCGCCCAATTGGTTGGAACCGCAACGCCTGCGTCTTCATAGGCCTTGTGCGATAGCCAGAGCCATTGCCAAGAGTGGATGTTGACCGGCGCGCAATAAATCCGCCCGTCCACTGTGCACGAGTCCAGTAGCGAAGAGGGATTTACGATATCCTTCCAACCCTCGGCTTCTGCGATGTCAGTGATGTCGCGCAGCAAGCCTGCTTCGATCAACTCTTCGGCCTGACGGCCGTGGTTGAACTGAAATGCGCCCATTGGGTCGCCCCCGGTCAGGCGGCTGACCATCACGGCGCGTGCGCCATCACCACCAGCGATTGCCGCATCGACCCAGGTGTTGCCTGTGGCGTTGAAGGCTTCGGCGAATTCATTGACGGCCGCAGCCTCGCCACCGGATGTCCACCAGTGCATCACCTCAAGTTCAGTTGCAGAAGCGCTGGAAGCGGCCACGAAGGCCGTCGCAGCTAGCAGTTTCGCAGTCAGAGACACGATTAATCCTCCCAAATCTAAATCGTTATAGTAAGAACTACATCGTTTTAGTTTCTCATTGCAAGATATTTCTTGCGGTGCTTATATTCCTAGAATAATCGACATGCTGGGCACGCGCATGGGTATTACGCCACGCCTGAGCGATTTTGGAATTTACGACTGCAAGAATGGACCATCACCGATGAAACGTGGCGCATCTGTGGCATCAAAGCTGAGCGACGAAGAGTTGCGCAAACTGGTGGAGCCCGGCGAAAGACCGACGCTCAAAACCATCGCGCGGATAAGTGGTCTGGCGGTCCCCACAGTGTCGCGTGCTCTGGGAGATGCAAATGACATTGGCCTCGACACCAAGGAACTTGTGCACCGTATCGCAGATGAAATCGGTTACGTTCCAAACCGCGCCGGAGTGCGCCTTCGCACGGGGCGCACCAATGTGATTTCACTGGTCATCCCGGCAGAGGGTGACGTTTTGAATAATGCATCAAAACTGACCAGTTCCATTGCTGAGGAATTGCGCGGTACACCGTTTCATCTGAATGTGTTGCCTTGGTTTCCCGACGAGGACCCGCTGCGTCCGATAAAATACATTGTCGAAACGAGATCTGCCGATGCTGTCATTTTCAACATGACAGAGCCAGAGGACAAACGCGTCGCTTATCTGCTGAAGCAAGATTTCCCCTTTGCCACCCATGGGCGCACCAAATGGAGCGCCCAACATGCGTTTTATGACTATGATAACTCGGCCTTCATGCGCCTTGCACTGCGGCGGCTGGCGGCTCGAGGGCGGAAGAACATCCTAACGGTCCTGCCGCCACTCAACCAGAACTATGCACAAGACATGATGCTCGGATTGGAGGACGAGAGCCAACTTCTGAAGCTCAACTACCGTATTTCTCACAACGTCAATGGCGACAGGTCCGCAGATGAAATTCGCCATTGGATTGCCCACCGATTGGAGCAATCGCCGGAGATTGATGCCGTCATCTGCACTTCATCCAAGGCGGCTATTGCTGCCATTGTGGCCATCGAAAAACATGGACTCGAATTGGGCACAGATATCGACGTCTACGGTAAAGAAGTGGTCCCAATTTTGAAGATGTTCCGGAAGGACATAATCGTTGAACTGGAAGACATCGTCGCTGCAGGGCGACATCTGGCAACTGCCGTAGTGCAAAGGCTGCGAGAGCCTGGACTGACGCCACTTCAGCATCTGGAAATCCCGACAGATTAGTCCAACTAACCTTCACAGTTTAATGCCGGAAAAATGGTATTGCCAAATTTTTGATACGTGCCGAAGGAAACTCGAAGGCCACTTTCAGGCGGTTATTTCAATTGCATATTTGTTCCAACGATCGAGGGCGATTGACCCAAACGTGGTTTGCTTCGTGACACACGATTTCACAGCGTTCGGCTTGCAGATCCTCAACATCCGCTGCGCCCAGGCCGTACCAATTATAGGCCTAGCCGGCGCACCGGTAGGAGTTGTCATCCGGATCGCCTAAACGAATGGGGCAGTAAGAACAACTTGGCTATGCCCTGCGAAAACCAATTCTCGCAGAGGCCGCGACCCCGTAGGCCTTTCCCGGTTAGGTGCTCTAAAAGGTTACTGTAGAGAAGACTGCGCGATCTCTTCGACAAAAATGCCCACACAGCGATTTAGCGGTTCTGAGATCCCATCTCCCGTTGACACGGGCAGCATGTCATAAGTCTCACCAAAGCCAACAATTTCGATCATTTGCCTGGACAAACCAGACTGCACGAAAATTTCGGCCACAGCTTCCGCGCGCGCGTTAGAGAGGGCCCGATTGCGACCGACGTTTCCCGTTGTATCGGTATGCCCGGATATCCTGATTTTCGAGAACTTCATAGTCTGCAAGCGGTCAGCCGCCTCGCGCGCGCGCATCAGAGCCCCGGGCGTCAACTTTGCGCTGTTAAGTTCAAAGTGGACTTCCGCGATGGGACCTTTGTTTGGTATCGCAGGACCGCTTTCGGTCGCGTTGGCTTCAGAAAATTGTTCGGGCTGACTGCCTTCTTCGAAGTTCTTGTCCACATTCGTTGGTTCTTGAAGCGCGATAGCACTCAACCCAACGTCGGAAAGCGCTGGGTTGCTCCCTGTTCTGGACACCGATTGGTCAACATGAAGATCAAGCTTGGCCTCCGTGGTTTCAGCCAAGTCCTGTGCGCTAACTGCGGCGCTCTGCGCGGCCAGTTTCTGCTGGAGTGCAACCAACTGGCTTTCGCGTTCCAAAACTGACCGTAGCTGCGCTGAATTCATCTCTCCTTGTTTGTCCAATTCTGCTTGCCGTTCTTCGAGGGCTTCACTGTCGACACGCAAATTTTCGTACATTCGCGCCAAATCTTCCTCGAGCACTTTCAGCGAAGCCAGCTTTTCCTCGAGTTGCTCAGACTGTGCGTCTAGCTCAGACTCTCGTTGCGCAGCCTGTTCTTGGCGGCGGCTCAGTTCCTCAAGCTGCGAACCAAGTGTTTCCTGATCCGATAGTGCATCAGCTGAGAGGTTTTCTAGCGCGGGTTCACGCGTCGATATAGAATTCGAAATGAGTTTCTGGTCTTCTATCAAGGCGGCACTTTCAACCGATGCAAGCCGGTCCCCTTCACCGGAATCAGGCACCACTTGAGTTCCAGTTGCGAAACCAACCGCTGTTCCACCAGCGAAAATTACCGCTGCCAAAGCCGCATTTGAAATATTCACCGTGCCTCTCCCGTATCAATCTGGACTACAACCCAGCGTAGCATCGGTTTGGCCAAAATAACGGATATCAAGCACTTGTGATGGGACCATACGGCGTTCAGCGCAATAAATGTTGCTGAATCCACACTTTTTCAGGTTTTGAGCTGACTATTTCCCTTTGATCCTTCGAATCTGATTTCAAACTTGCCGAATCGATATGCCGCAAAGAATGCCTTTGATCTTATCTTTCCCAAGTGTGTCTCTCCGATGGACCAAGGGCCGCTCAGCGGCACGTAAAGCAGACATCGGCACCCATCCGGACAGCCTAGACCTCGCCATTGATCGGAAGGCGCCTTATCTAGTTTTTATCAAATCGCTTGGCCATCGATTTGCCCGTATTACTCTACCCAGTTCTAGTCTCTTCAGTGAAGACAACGAAGACACCGCCATCAGGTTCAGAAAAGCAACGCACCTCAAATACTCTTTCAGGAAAATCTAGCTTCAATTTCATATCCCAGGACTTTACGATGCGCTTTCCAAAAGACTCGGCCATATCCAGTGGTGCATTCACCGAGATCACTGATGCTGACCAAGTTAATCCAGCACTGGCGTTCCGAATTGGTCGTTCCCTCATCTTTCATAGCCTCGATTTTCTGAAGGCCGAATTGTTCGGCCAAAAACACCTGGCCTTCCCAACTTTGAAACCTCGGTGCAATCGATTCACTAAAGGCTATCACAACGTCTGCAGAGTATTGATTTGTTGAAAATAGTCCATGCAGGTAGTCAAACAGGCTGAAATGGGACGGAGAGTTCGGAAGCGCCCATCGCTTATAGTCGGGCAGTACTGGATCGTTTTGACTCATCACTATGCCCCACTTGGAGCTTTATCAGGCGGCGCTTTCTATTAACTCTGACTTTCAGGACGTGATTGTCCATTTGGAACTTGAAGTGGATTTCGTCCGATTTTCCGAGCTGTCGATTGAGCACTTGAGTGACGTGAGTAGGACTTGGCAGGAAGTCAATATTGCGGCCATTTTACAACGCCAATTTGACCTCTCAGCGGACATCCGACGCATTCGGTAGGTCTTGCGACCTATCTCGATTTGGTCAAAGGCGACTCTGCGGACAAAGTCTGCATTCCATGCGAATTGGCAAAGTACAATTCGCTCGCGACGTCCTTGTCAGGATCGAGGGCCGTTGTCGCATCCAAAACTTCTTCGTAATACTGAACCCAATGGCCGACCTCATGTCGTAATGTGCGATATAATATGGTGCTGCGAATGGTTCGAGCAGATAGAAGTGCGTCAATCCGAGAAGCATTTCCACAGATCTTTATGGCTCTTGCTGCCCTTCCTGAATGCTAGAGACCGGTTTCCCGGCGAAAGTGACATTAGATAATGAGATGACGGCATGTTGGGACATAACCCGCCTCACTGACACATCGGTTTTTGAGAAAATGAACATGGCAATTTTCGAGGTGAGAGAAGAACCTAACAAAAAACCTTAGTAAGAATGTGCAGAAAAATATGCTGCGTAGTAGGTTTGAATCATCCTCCATGATTTAGGTTTGAATCATCCTCCATGATTTAGGTTTGTATACGCGTTACATTTCTTTAATTCGTAAACTGTCTGTGCGGAAAGTACTGCAAATCGAAACGCAGCTAGTGACAAAGGCTTTCTAACCTCTTCGACCGATTGGCAAAAAAGAAAGTTCAGGTGGCGTGTTGTTGATGTGCAATTGCCTTCACTTAACCAAAGCTTATGGCTTTGCCTGCAATTCTCGTTGGGTACGCTCCATTGCAACAGCGTCGACACGATGCCCGACGGGATCGCAAGTGACCGACTCTTTTCCGAGCGCTTGGTCGCGGACGCAATTGCACTGAAAACGCGTCTTGAATGTTCACACGCGCAAGCCGCACCGAGCAGACGGAATCGCGGCAGCACCCTCGGCTTATTGAGCCCAGAAGTATGCATCACTCCCAAACAAGGTAACTACTACGGCAACAATACCGGGCTCAATTCAATCCAAGCGCAGGGTTGTGCCGAAGGGAACAAGAGGCGCGACCGCGTCCAGGAACGCCTGTGTTCCGCAGGCGAAACGCAACTTGTCACTCAGGTCGGTCTGCGCCCAGTCAACAGTACATCTAATTCCGATCGTTTCCAAAATCGGCAGGGCTGCCATCAGATCCCAGGTGCTTTCGCCGGTGCCCAAGTATCCGTCGACCTGACCTTGGGCGATCTCGATCAGCGACAGGGTCGCCGAACCGCAACAGCGAAACGACATTTTGACGTCTTCCAGAACAAATCGAAGCGTATCGAGCCGCAGATCAATCGGGATCACAGGGTGAAACCCGACGCCACAGGCCGCCTGCCTGGACTTCATACCTGATCGCAACGCCAGCTCGGTGCCGTTCAACGTGCTGGCCAAGCCGTTGCCGCCGACCAATGTTTGACCCCGTACCGGCACGTGAAGAACACCAAAAACCGGCCGCCCACCTTCGTAGAGGCCGATCGATATCGCCCATTGATCGCCGCCACGTACAAAATTGAACGTGCCGTCGATGGGATCAATCACCCAAATGCGACCAGAGCTTCCCTGACGGGCAGCACCTTCCTCCCCGAAGACGCCATCGTCGGGAAAGGCCTCGATGAGCGCGCGCGTGACGAAGGCCTCAACCTCCTGATCTGCTGCCGTGACAAGATCAAGATGGCCCTTGGATTCAACCGGCACGGAACTCAATTCATGGAAATGAGACAGGGCCAAATCGCCGGCCTTCCGAGCAATGGCCTCGACGGTGTTGGCGCAGTCCTGGGTCACGGCTTGGGTCACAGCGAGACATACCTTTTATGAATGGTCACGGTTGCCTGCGCGTCGATGCGCAGAATGAAATAGGCATAGGGTTCAGCAATGCTGCCCGGCTCCGGCGCTTGGGGTCGCAGGTCCAGCGCGTGCTGAAACGAAGGGCCGCCGCCGATCTGGCAAAACGCGCCTTTCCAAACGGCCTGAATGGGGCGGTGGATGTGACCTGCAAAAATATAGAGCGGTGCATTACCGGCGGCGACAAGCTCGCCGAACCTGTCGCACCCATCTGTCAGCGCCATGGCGTCGAGTTTGGGGATCCCGGATGGAAAAGGCGGGTGGTGCATCGCGATCACGGTCGGTGCGGTCGGCTCGGCGGTGAGTTTCTCTGCCAGCCAGTCTAGCTGGGAGGGGTCCAGCGCGCCATGAACCTTGCCTTCGACCAGCGTGTCGAGCGCAAGGATGCGCAAATCGCCAAGGCGCGCCTCGTAGTTGAGGTAGGGGCCTTCTCCAAAAGGCAGAATGCCATCGAAGGCGGCGCGCAATCCGGCGCGGTTATCGTGGTTCCCGGGCACTACCAAGACCGGCATATCGAGCGGCGCAAGGATATCCGCCAGAAGCGCGTAGTCGGCGGCAGTCCCGCAATCCACCAAATCGCCTGTGAACAATATGGCATCGAACCTTGGCTGATGCGATGCGATGTCGTCTATGACCTTGCGCGCCGCCTCAGCGGCATCCGGGCGCACCAGCGGCGTCTCCGGGGCGTCGGCGAAGACATGGAAGTCTGAGATATGGGCAATCAACATGACAGGGTCCAATCGATCTACTTGATGCCGGCGCGCATGAAGTTCGCAACGAACTGACGTTGGAAAATGATGAAGGCAATGATCAGCGGAGCGGTGGTCATCAATGTTGCCGCATTGACCAGCGACCATTCCACACCACTTTCAACCGTTGCAAAGACACTCAGGCCTACCGTGACCGGGCGCACCTCGGGAGAGTTGGTGACAATCAGCGGCCAGAGGAAATTGTTCCAGTGAAAACTGATCGAAACCAGCGCATAGGCCAGATAGACAGGCTTGGCGAGCGGCACGTAGATGTTCCACAGCACGCGCCACGCACCGGCACCTTCGATCTGGGCGGCTTCGTCCAGCGAAACGGGCACCGTCAGGAAGGTCTGCCGCAACAGGAAAATCCCGAAGGCGGAGGTCAGGTAGGGCAGGGCGATGCCGAGGATCGTGTCGATCATCCCGATCTTCGAGAGCGTCAGATAATTCTCGACGATCAGAATCTCGGGTGACACCAAAAGCTGCACCATGATCAGCGCAAAAAGAAATCCCGCCCAGCGGAAGCGGTAGCGCACAAACGCATAAGCCACCAGCGTGCACAGGATGAGGTTCGCCACCAGAACGATAGTTATGAGAATGACCGTGTTGAGAAAATAGAGTGCAAAGGGTGCTGCCTGCCAGGCCTCGAAAAAGTTCTCAAGGGTCAGCGGGGCATTCCAGACGAAATTGGCCGAATAGATCTCATCGTGGAACGCCGTCCAGACAGAGTAGAGAAACGGCAGCCCCCAGAGCGCGGCCAAGAGCAGACCGATGGTTGACCACATTATCCTGTTGAGGCCTTGTGTCATTGGTAGTGTGCCTTTCTGTTCAGCACCCAATACTGAACGGCGGCGAGCACCCCGAGCAGGCACACCATCAGGACGGTGAGCGTCGCGCCATAGGCGAAGTCCCGTTGGGAGAAGGTAACTTCGTAGACATAGTAAAGCAGCAGCGCGCTGGAATTGTTCGGCCCGCCGCGTGTCATGACGATCACATGATCCACTAGGCGGAAGGCATTGATCAGCGCGTTGACGGCCACGAAAATCGTTGTCGGGCGCAGCAGCGGCAACACGATGTTGAAAAAGATACGCACCGGTCCTGCGCCTTCAAGCCGGGCTGCGTCTTTCAGGTTTTCGGGCACCGCTTGCAAGGCTGCGAGGTAGAAGATCATGAACAGCCCCGCCTCTTTCCAGACGGCGACGAACATCATCGAGATCAGCGAGGTTTCGGTGCTGCCCAGAAAGTTGATCGGTGGCAGGCCGAAAACACCGAGAATCTGCGAGGCCAGACCAATACCCGGCGCATAGAAAAACAGCCAGATATTGGCCACTGCAATCATCGGCAGCATCGTCGGCATAAAAAATGACAGGCGCATCAGCGAGGTACCGGGCAGTTTGGCATTGACCAAAAGCGCCATGCCAATGGCCAGACCGATGGCCAGCGGGATCGTTCCCAATGCGTAAAACGTGCTGTTCAGCATGACTTGAACAAGCCGATCGTCCTCCAGCAGCGTTTGGTAGTTTTCGACTCCGACGAATTTCGACGGGCGCCGCGAACTGGCATTGTTCCAAAAGGAATTCAGCAAAGCGCGCAGGGCCGGGTAATGCGTGAAAGCGACCAGCAGCAGGCAGGGGATCACCAGCATGATCATCGCCAATCCGAAGGGTAACCGCTTGTTCATGATCCGCTGTCCTCTCGCGGGCTTCGCGCTTGGCCCCGCGCATCTATCAAGACGCGCGGGGCCGTCGGCAATCCTTGCCTACTGGTAGTCACCAAGAACGCCGTCGGCGCCTTCCTGGGCCGCCTTAAGGGCTTCGGCAGGCTCTGCATTGCCTGTCACGACGCTCTCGATGGCATCCACAAGATATTGCGTCACCTTTGCGCGCTGGAATGTTGCGAACTCACGCTCGGCATATTGAAGCTGATCGAGTGCCACCAGCGCCTGCGGCAGGCGTTCGGCATAGGCCTTCATCTCCGGGGTTTCCCAGGCATCAGGCCGCGGGGCCACATAGCCCGTTGCAATGCTCCATTTGGCGGCATTTGCAGGCGACGTCATGAATTTGATGAAGTCCAGCGCCGCTGCGCGTTCTTCGTCCGTGGTATCCTGGAAGATGTAGAAGTTGCCGCCGCCGATCGGCGCACCCGGTCCGTCGCCGCCCGGCAGGAAGCCAACACCCCAATCGAAGGTTGCGTTCTCCTCAACAAAGGCGAGGTTGCCGGTCGATGTCCACATGGAGGCTGTCTGACCTTCGAGGAATGCCTTCGGCGTGTCCCCCCAGGAAATACCGCCCGGTGCCATCACTTCCTGCTTCGACAGCTCCAGCAGGAACTCCAGTGACGCCTTGGTCGCGGGTGTATCCATCCGCGCCTCGATGCCCGTGTCAGTGGTCAGCACATCGCCTTTGGACACAACCAGACCGCCAAACAGCCATGCGCCGCCCAGACCCAGGGTCGGAATGCGGGTGCCCCATTGGGTGACATTGCCGTTATCGTCCTTGATGGTCAGCTTCTTGCCCATCTCGATCATCTCGTCCCAGGTCTTGGGCGGTGTCTCTGGGTCCAGCCCAGCGGCGCGAAAGGCGTCCTTGTTGTAATAGTAGACCGGGGTAGAACGCTGAAATGGTATGGCGTAGGTCTTGCCCTCGAATTCGGCGTCTTTCATGAACCCATCGTAAAACCCGTCAATCCATTCCTGGTCTTCGGGCGTGTTCGCGATGTCGGAAATCGCCACGATGACATCTTCCTCCACCAGCGTGAAAAGATCGATGGACAGCAGCACGGCCACCTGCGGCGGTTGCCCCGCATTGGCAGCCGTCAGCGCCTTGGTTGTGGTTTCTTCGTAGTTGCCAGCATAGACCGCCTTCACGCTGTGTTGCGGGTTTTGCGCCGCCCATTCATCTGTCAGCGCCTGAATGGTTTCGACGGCGGGCGCATTCACGCCAACAGGAAAATAGAATTCCAGATCTGCTGCTGAAACACTGGTTGCAGCCAGGCTGAACATGGCCGCCGTGCAGCACGAGCCAGCGAGTTTTGTCATGATTGTCATTGGGTCTCCTCCCCGTTTGAATAAGTGAACGGCTGTTCTTCGCCGTCTGAGTTAACCGCTCGAAAGTCGTTGCCCCGATGCACTGGAAAACAGATGCGCGGCATCGTTGTCCCAACTCACCGTGATATCGTCGCCCACCTGCGGGGCGTCAGCACCATGATGCGCCAGAATGAAACGTGCGCCCGAGGCGCTGACCAGATGCACCAGAAACACGCTGCCTTCATATTCAACGCTGAGGACTTTGCAGGTCGCGCTGAAATCAGCCCCAGCACCGTCCAGTGTCATTGTCTCCGGGCGCACACCCACGAGCAGATCGGCATGATCTGTCTTGACCCGCGCGGCGACCCAGTCGGGCAGAACAACGTCTGCTGCCGCCAGAAGGTTCATCGGGGGCGTCCCGATGAAGCTGGCGGCAAATGTATTCGCAGGCTGGTCGTAGAGTTCCTGCGGCGTCCCGATCTGTGAGGCCTGCCCGTCGCTCATCAGAACAACCGTATCGGACATTGACAGGGCTTCGCTTTGATCATGGGTGACGTAGAGCACGGTGATCCCCAATTGCTTGTTCAGGGATCGGATTTCACTGCGGATTTCGACGCGTAGCTTGGCATCGAGGTTGGACAGGGGTTCATCCATCAGGACCAGCGGACGATCCGACACCAGAACACGCGCCAAGGCCACCCGTTGTTGTTGACCGCCGGACAATTGCGCAGGTTTGCGATCCAGCAGGGGGCTGAGCGCCATCAACTCTGCCACCCGTTTGAGAGAGGCCTGTTGCTTTGCCTTGGGCACCTTGCGCACCTTCAAGCCGTAAATAATGTTCTCGGCGACGCTCATATGGGGAAAAAGCGCATAGTTCTGGAATACCATGCCCAGATTGCGTTCCGCGGCTGCGACACCTGTCACATCCTGATCGCCAATCAGAATGTGGCCGCCGGTTACCGTCTCAAGTCCTGAAATCAACTTCAGGGCGGTGCTCTTGCCGCAACCCGACGGGCCCAGCAAGGTCAGAAACCCACCGGCGTGGATATCGAAATTCACGCCTTTCAGAACATCCGTCGCACCCCAGCTTTTGCGCAGGTCCCGCACCTCCAGTGATACGCCCGGGGCGCTCACGCGAGCACCAGTTCAAGATCGGTCTGACGCAGAAGATCCAGATCTTGAGGGCTGGCTTCGCGATTGGTGATAATGCCCGATATCTGGGAGAAACTCGCGGTACGCATGAAAGCACTCGGCTTGAATTTGCTGCTGTCGGCAATCACAAGCTTTTTCCTGGAATTGGACAGCACTTCTTTCTGGACCTGACTGTAAGCCTCACTGGCGACGCTGATTGACCTGCTTTTCAGATCGATGGCCGAACAACAGATGAAGGCGACGTCAAAGGACAGGGCGCGTAAAGCCTCGATCGCCAGCGTTCCGGCGAAGGAATCGTTGACCGGCTCATAGGATCCGCCGACAAGATAGAAGTCCGCAATCCCGAGCGATTGCAGCTTTTTGGCGATCCCCAGAGAGGTCGTGACATAGGTGCACCCGGGCTGTTTTATCGCATGAACCGCGACTGCGTGCGCCGTGGTACCCGCGTCGAGAAAGACGACCTCACCGCCCTTTAGCAGGTTAATCGCAGCCAGACCGATCCGGCTTTTTTCTTCTGCGCCGACGCGTTTGCGCTGGTCGTTGGGCAAATCTCCCAGAACGCTGGTGCTCTTCATTACACCGCCGTGCGTGCGCACGACCTGACCCGCGCCATCTAGCGCCTGAAGATCCCGACGCATCGTTGCATCTGAGACGTTGAAGTGGCCACAAAGGTCACGCAGGGTCATCGCACCGCGCGATGCCACCAGATCAGCGATCTTTTCGCGCCTCACGGCAGCCAACTCAATAGTGTCTGAAGTCTTCATTCTCTGTGCGCCCAATTGTCAGTCGCCTCATCACGATCAATCACATAACTTCTAGTTCATTCATAAACGCTCACAAACGATCAGGCAAGGTGGAAAATACATACGCCCCGAAGCAACCTCCGTTTTAGTATCCAATTCAGGGCACAGCTCTGCGGGAACGTGCGGAACGCATGGCAAGATATGCGCAGTTTCGCTGTTGTGCCGACGGTTTGCGTGGGCAGCCTCTCAGAAGATCAAAACCTGCTGCATGTTGCTGATCGAAAAGGGGTCCGCCTGACAGTACTGCTATCTCCGCGCCCGGAGCGGCTGAATTGCCATTGACCAGGCCTAAATTGGCGTTTTCTCTAGGAGAGCTTGGTAAAGGGCGTTGGGCATTTAGAGTGCGCTGCCGCGGCATATGAAGCTACGATCACCCCATCAATCCCGTGGCTTGAACCCTGACATTGACAAATAGACTAAACGTCTTTTTCACGGAAACTAGCGTCCGGCAAACTGGCAATGATGTTACCGACATCCCTGTCTTTCTCTTCGCCCAGTCGTTGGCCTTTGGCGACCAACCGCATCTCCTCGGGGCTGGCCCCGGTAACACCCATGAATACGGATCCGCCACCGTCGAGGTTGAGCGTGGAGCCGCTGGCGGGTGTCTCCCCCTTTTGGCGAATTCCGGCCCCGGCCATTGTGATCTGCTGCCACTGCTCCATGGTGACCCCTTCCTGAGGCCGCATTTCAGTCGGTGTGACCGTGTGCATAATGGTATCATCGCCCTGCACAGTGATTGCAGCGCGCGCGTTTCGGTCACCTGCGTGGGTCATGACCCCGACCTGCTTGTTGCGCGGGTTCTCTTCCAGCCCTTCCTCAGTGGCGACCCTGTACTCAAATCTATCGTCATTCTGCGGGCTTGGGATATGCGTCGCGGCGCCATCCAAAGCGAGGAGAGGGCCGCTGCTCAAACCCACCTCGGAACCGACAGTCACCTGACCATAGTAGTCCTGATACTCGGATGGGATTGGCAGGTGATCGGTCCGGGTGCTGGTAGGTCCAACCGGCCTGCCAACGCCCTCCGGTCCGACTTCCTTCAGTTCTTCGTGTTTGAGAAACGCAGCGAAACTTGGATCATTGATTGAGCTGCTTTGCGCGTTTGCCGGATCCCAGCCCTCTTCACTTCTCATGTTTGGCTGATGCGCAAAGAATCCGCCGTTAATAACGGCTGTACCTTCCGGCAAACCAGCAGACAACGAGGCAACCGGCTGGGGCTTTCCCTTGTCCTCGGGCCCTATCACTGCACCCTTCTTGGCGCCGCCAAGTACCCTCATCTGATTATATACCGACGATTGATCGAGGTTGTCTTGAATGGTGCGCAGGGCGGACCCCTCGCCAGCAACGGATTTGGTGCCTTCGGGTTGTTTTTTGATGCGCGTACCGACGATCCCATCCCCCTCGCTTTGAACGCGAACTTGGTTCTGGACAAGGCGACGCCGTATAAGCGCTTGGATCAACTTGATCTGTTCGATCTCTTCGTCAGTGAAGCGTTGCACAACCTGCGTTGATGCCAGAGCTTTAAGCTGAATGTGGCCATCGGCGGCCCGCTGAAGTCTCTGAAGGCGTTCCACATTTGGGCTGGCATTGGCCATCAACTGCAACGCCTTGGTGGCTTCAGAGGGTTGAGCGGAAAAAGTTGCTGCCGCGCTAGCTCCGGGTCTTTGCGTCGCGCGTCGGGAAGTGACGAAGCTCTTCTTTTGCTGGCGCTTGGTTGAGTTTGGCATATGCAACAGCCTTTGACTGACTAGCACCATCCAGTCCGCAGCCAGTGACAGGTAGTGCGCGCGGCAAGCCGACGTTGAACGTAGACAACAAATCCGACCCTGCATTCTGATGGGCTTACCAGCAAGTATGGCATGGATTGGCCTCCAACGATACCTAGGCAGGTTCCATGCGGTCGACGTTGGCGCTGCCACTCGTTGCGTCGCCGAGTTTCAAAGCGACCGTTCGGGCCCGCCAATTCAAGGCTCTTAGGGCGGAAATCTCTGTGGGATGTTGAATTCCGATGGACAGCGCCCCATGAGCCACCGACCCGCGCGCTACTCGTGCCGCAAGCCATCTGCAAAATCGCGTAGCTGTCGGTCGGGTTCGATCTCGGGAGGGAGCTTTTCAAGCTCAATTCTAAATGACACACCACCGCAACTGGGCAGAACGACATTGCTTGTCATGCGCATATTGCCCTGCGACTTGGACAATTCAAATCGCTCGATATGCGGATGCCCGGCAAAGCCACTGGGAACCTCTTCGACGGGCCCCGCAAAAGCGTCGATCAACCAGTCCAGCGACAAGGTGCTGGTCTCCAGTGCACCTTCATCCCGTATCATATGGGCCAGTGCCAGCATCCGCGCAAACTGATCCACGCGCTGCCAATCCTCGTCGATCTCCAGTAAGACCGGGATCAGTTCGGTTGCCCGTTCGGCCCATTTTGCCGGCAAGCGCCCCGGCCCTCCGCGATCCACAACCTCGCTGCCGACCAGTTTTTGCTGTTCGGTCAGAATCTCCAACCCGAAATCGTCGATGATTGCGGCTTGAGCTGCCTCATCATACCGGTAGGTCCCCTTGCGTGGCGTGATCCAGAAGCGCGACAGGCCCGATAGCTCGACACCCTTCGGATGGTCTGAAAAAAAGTCGGCCTCGATTTCCTGTCGGGTCAAATCGGTCAGGCTGAAATACCGATCAGACGGGATTCGCGAAGCTCCCGACACCTGTCGCTTCAGAGCATAATCAATTGACAAAGCCGCTTTCGAAATTCCGGCCGAGCGGGGCATGCCGTAGACAGAAGCTGTGTGGGGATTTTCGCACAGTGCCACCCATCGATCCAGCACAGCCTGTAACTGGGCACCCTGAGACGCGTGGCTCAACGCATCACCGACAGCCATCAAGGCGGCGACGTTTTCGGGGGACGGATCAAGCGAGACCGCCAGTTCCGAAACCACAAGAACGCGCCCTTCTTCTTTGGCGAATTTGTAGGCTGTGGCCTGCAATGCGAGGGCGAGGTCACTTAATCTGAGGGCTATGCGCCCCGGTTCCTTGCGGCCCACCAGCAATATGTCAGAGTGTTGAGTGTCGACGACATAAGCATCCAGATCGGTTAATCCCGATAACCTCAGAATCTTCTCATCGCAGCCCGGGTGGCAGACGCTTGCTTCGGATTGTAGCCCGCCGAGCGACACAACATGAAGGTCTTGTCCAAATACAGGCAGGCCCAAGGCCATGAGGGCGATCCCGCTCATAAAGTATCGTATCATCGCGTCACACTCCCTTTAATATCGGCTGCGAAGTCCGAAAGGTCACCGGGAATTCGGGTCATCCCCGGCGTCGACAACCGAACCCCGCCCAATTCTTGTGCATCGTTGAATTGTTCCTCATGCAGCAGCTTGCCAGCGGATTTGCGTAGTGCTGCGCTGTTCTTGACCTGATAAATGCCGAATTTGGGCGGATTGAGGCCCTGTACGGCGGCCATGGCTCTGAACACGTTCTCTGACGTACGCATCGCAGTCATTATTTGAGCGCTGGCCTGTTCGGTGCTGCCGTATTGGTTCGCCGCCTTGATGGCTGCCGGCCCCTGCCATTCATTGCCACCCCGGTGCACCAGGCGATGCGAGTCGCTTACCTTCTGCTCAGTGATCTCGGGTGTCGTTTCGGTCGCTTTGTGCTTTACCTTCGGATCGCTGAGGGATTGCGGATACACATAGGTTGCGATCCCTTCCGTGTAGATTTGCGGCGACAGATAGGCGAACCGCTCGCCGTCATGGATCACCGTCAAAAGCGCCTTGCCAAAAACGCCTGTCAGAAAGAGCTCTTTTGGTCCTTCCCAAAAGCCAATCAGACCATCACGCAAGCGCCGCAGGGAAAAGATATACCAAAAGCCGCGGGCAGGGGTGGTAACGACCAGCGACTTCAGGCGCGACGCCTCCGGTTGCCCCTGGATTGTCATGAGATGCCGCATTTCGTCCGAGTAACGCCCGTTTTCACCGAAAAGGGCTGCAAAAACCGGATAGCCGAGGCTGGCAGAATGAAAATTAAAGGTTGCGTCAGGGTTTTTTGCCAGGACAGAGCGAATGTCATCGAGGATTTGACGCGCTGTCTTGTCAACGTGCTGGCGTCGTTTCAGCCATATGACATTGGGGGCATAGGTTGCAATCATATCCGATTTCGTATCGCGGAAATGCCCGATCGAGGCCTTGCATCCATCGACAGTTGTTGACCCGCCGCCGCAGATCAGAATCGTGACATTGGGCGCATTTCCGATATTGTCTTTCAGCAAAATGGAGGAGTGTTTGCGGTCGAGCAAAGTGCCCTGCCATTTCAGCTCCGCGACCAATCCGTTGATCCGAAAATCCCACTGCTGGAACAGTGCTGTTATCCGCGATGGGTCGCTGATTTCGCGCGCGACATCATGGAAGGTTCCCCACCCCCCGATCGATGTGTTCGCCCGTGCACTCCCCGAAAGTATGACCAGCGCCACCAGCCCGTATTTCAGGAGGCGGCACATCGTTAGCTCTTTTCCTTCGCGGCCAGCTCGACGGCACGTTTGTGCAGCCTCTTGCTGGCTTGTGACATCAGCTCATCATAAAGCGGTTCATCGACGAGCAGCTTGCTCACTACGCCCTGTTCGAGTGCCGCCAGCAGGACAAGCGCGCGATCACGTCCCGCACCAATTGCAACAACCCCATGCGATACGCCCCCATGGGCGTTTTCGGTACCGGCCCTGCGGGTAATTTCGCGCATATCCTCAACCCGAATTCCGGTCCAGAGGTCGCGGTACTCTTCGGCCCGTTTCCGATCGTCTTCCGACAGATCGGATTTGATCAGCAGCGCGCCTGCAAAATCGCCGACGTAAAATCTTCGGATGTCTGCTTCCCCAACCGGGTCCTCCGATCCTTCGGAATTGATGGCCGACAGAAAATCGTCAAGGTTCTTGCCATATGGATCCTCAAATCGGCCAAGACCTGTGATGAAAGTGCCAAAAACGCTTGCTGCCGTTGTCGGATCGCGATCCGTATATCCTCCCAGGGTCGCGACGTAGTGTTTGGAGCCCTCGAGGGACAACCGCACGAACTTGGCCCGCTCGGTCTCGCCGCTGGCACCTGGATAGGGGGTGTTGCGATAGGCCCGCTGAATGAACGCAGGGACCGCGAAGGACCGGAAGTTGGAAACATCGTTGACCGTTCCCAGCTGAATATTGGCGATGCCGCAGATCGCACCTGCAGAAAACGCGTTTCGTCCGGATGTGATGGTCGGTGCCGCCGCGACAAAGCGCGTCATCCCGTCGGCGTTCTCAATCGCCTTGACGAATGTTTCGCAGGAGAAATACACGACTGCACCCCAGCTCAGTCCGAATACACGTTCGTCCTGCATTGAGTGGCCAAGAAATTCTCCGGCGCGCTGACTGAATTCCTTTGTGTATTTGTAGTGCTGATCCTTGTCGAATTCTACGAACGCTCTCTTGTCAGGTCTGTTGGCATGGACGATTTCCACGCTGCGCAAGTAGCAATTCGCGTCAACACCGTCTGCATGAAAGGCGGCTTGATACTGGCGCAGCTGGCTGACGGCATCCGAATTGTGCAGCAATGAGTGGATCATCTCTTCAAGTTCGGGTGACTTCTTGATGTTGAAGACGCGCTCTTCTCGGTAGACGTTCAGCTCCTTGGCCTTGGACAGCAACCGGCTGGCCTTGGATTGGGAAATCCCCATCAAATCGGCAATTTCAACCTGCGTCTTGCCCCGTTCGGAAAACAGGTAAGCCGCCATCATGTGGTCAATTGTTGGTTTTTCGTCCGCGTCAGCTGTCATGATTCCACCGTGGTTTATGTGATCATCAGCTTAGGGTGGAACGACTGGCAATGCAATACAATTCACTATCTGTAAAGAATATTCACAATTATAATTATAAATGAATATTCATGCTATAGTTGACATACTCTTGCAATATTCTGCATTCTGGGCGCACCTTACAGAGGATCGCACCCATGATACTTCGCACAGTTCTTCCCCTTCTGACCCTGACGTCGGCAAGCTTGGCCAGTGCTCAGGTTTCATACTTGCTGGACGCTGCTTCAGGGCATGTCCCGCCGTTCAGCCTCTTTAGCGCGAATGGTGTTGACGCGCGGACGAAGGTAACACCTCAAGGATATCTCCTCGAAGCAAAATTCAACACTGGCGATTGGGTCTCGCTGCGTACCCGGGCCGTTGACCATGTCGCCTTTGCCGCAATGAACAGCGTCGAACTGACGCTTGATCTTCGGGGCCACAGCAGGTTCAGCCCGCGTTTCACAATGACAGACAGGGCGAACGGCAAGGAGGAGTTCTGGTGGGTCGACTTCCCAGACATCGCGCCGGGCACCTACACGCTTTGCGCAAATCTCGACACGGCTAAAATCAGCTTTGGCGTTGGCTCGCTTCAGAATGACCACCGGCTCGATCGCACAGCCATCCATGCTGTAGAGGTCAATTTTACACGCCCGAGCGACATGCAAGTGCCGCAGGAACTCACGGTGTTCATGACAATGATCCGACTCCATCCGACCAAAAATTGCATCGAAAACTAGCTATAAGGGGGGCTACACCAATGAAAACTTTCTCAGATATGATCCGGATTTGCCTGCTCGCGGGGGTGGTCAGCGCAGGGGTTACGCAAGCCCAGGCTGCAAGCCAATGCCCAGGCGCACCCGTACAGGCGATTGTGAATGCAAGTGCCGCGTTTTCGGGCCCGATCCAGCAAGACGACGCCCTGGCAGAGGTCGAAAACCTTGTTTATGCGGCGTCGGATGACCTTCGGCTTGTCTATATGTCCCATTCAGGGAATCCAGCCGATACTCCAATTGTGCTCGCAGACGTCTGTCTGCCGCCAGCGACTGACGGCAAGATCTGGTCGGCGACGCCCGAACGCACCCGGGTGCTGCGCGAAGGAGCCATTGGCAAGCTCCTGGAGGCCTATATGGCAACGCCTCCACCGGCGGCGGCTTTCGCGCGGTTGGCCCAAACCGACCTTACACGACTTGGCCGATCTGTACGGCGTGTTCTCGGGACGCCGGCTGACGGCATCGTCATGGTGGCTTCGGTTGGCACCCTGGCATTGCCCACCGCCGAAAAGCTAGCCTCTTGGCGTCTCATTGCATTGGAACCGGAGGCAGAGGCCTGGGCGGGGCAGGCGCCGGACTCGGTCATCCTCCTCCGTGCTATCCCGGCGGACCCAAAACCGCTGGTGCCGAACAGGCTCGGCTGTCTTGTGAGCGAAACCCAAGGCATTGCGCCAAAGGTTGTCGCCATCGGTCTCGACGTCACCGACCCGCTGGACAGTCTGGAGATCTTCGAACAGACGCTCACGGCGGCCTGGGATACTCCCAACACGCTGGTGAGGGTTTACGCGGTCACCCATCAGGGTGCAGAGCCACGCTTCCAGAAATGTCTTGGAGATGCGGACCCACATGGTCTGGCGGAGGCGGCGCTGGCGGCTGTGGTCGCCGAACACCCGGATGGTTCTGACCACACAAGATGGAATCTGGATGGCTCCCCGTTGGTCAGGGCCATGATCGACATGCACAAGCTTTCGGGTCCGCCACAAAAATTGACGCTTGTCAGCGACGGTAGAATGAACGTCTCGGGTTTGATTGCGATTTCTGAAAACGAAAACATGTCACGCGACGAATTTTACCGGCGCTGGCAGGCCAAATACGGCGAAAGCCTGAGCGAGATCGCGGGAATGCCGATCGAATTCGTGTTCATCCCGACCACTGATTTTACCACATTCGACGACCTGCTCATCACTGAGATCGTCGAGACATTCAAAGCCAAACGATAGGGGGAATTCCAATGAAACCGATCTTTCAAAATATGTTTGCATCCATACGCAGATTTTTTGCACCGACACCCGAAGAGCGGATGAGCGCTGTCGTCGCGGCACGTTCGGCGCGGGTGAAAAAGCTGGCCACCGAAGACGGATTGCGCGGCACCACATGCCACGGACCGGTCGAGGCCGCATGTCAGGAAACCACTGCAGAGTTCAACCGGATTGCCGCTGCGAAAATCAAAAGGATCGAAACGCAGGTGGACCAATTCGCGACCGCCAGCAGCGGTGCTGATCCGGTTGGCGCCCAGAAGGCCGTGCAAACACATGACTGTGTGACCACGCGCGAGGTGGCAGCCTTTGCGACATCGAAGCTTGAACTGATCGAGGAAAAAACCACTGCCGACCGCAATGAGCGCGCGCTTCGTGCCAGGTATGGTGGTGTGTCGGTCGGTCTTTCTGGCGCTCTGGCGGATGCTTTGGCAATCGGCGGTGTGGCGACGCTGTTGGTCATGGAATCTGTCGCGGTGGCCTATAGCCTCAAGGATTATGCGGGATCACCAATGGCGGCCTTTTTCTCCGCGCTGATCGCGGGGATATTGCTCACTTTGCCCGTGTATCTCCTGGGGCGTGCCATCCGGCCGCTTTTTGGGCTGAAACACTGGATTGGCCCTACATTGGGTATTGCGGCATCTGTGATCCTGTTCGTCGGTCTGGTAGCACCCATGGTCGTTTCGATCGTGGCCTTGCGCGCCAAAGCAGCGGAGCTTTTCGATCTTGCGGAAGCCATGGACATTGTGGTGCCATTCCTGCTGGGTGAAGGTCTGAAGACGCTGTTCACCGGATCGCTGGCCAATTGGGCGATGGCTGCGGTACTTCTGTTCATTTCCTGCTTGAGCTTCCGCAAAGGTTGGATCGGCGGTGATATTGTCCCCGATGCCAGGAAAACTGCCGTGGCGAAGTTCCGGGCCAGCAAGGCACCGAAAAAGCTTATGGTGCAAACCCAAGGCAGCATCGCGCTGTCGCAAAATGCGGCACTGACAGCGGTGGATTTATGGCGAAAATCCAGCCTGAGCCAAGCTTCAGCGACACTTAAGGCCACGCAAAATGCACTGGCGACTACAGGTAGTCTTCAAGCAGCCCTCGATATTGTGGACGCGGCACCAGATCATTATGCGCGCACCTACACCGAGCGGTTTGCTTATGTCTCTGGACTGTCGGAGATGATCGCGCGGCCCGAATGCGCCAACATTGCCTTGCGCGATCGCCTTGAGGCGTTGAGTGACCGGGCTCTTGCAATGCAGCTTGAGGCAATTTCCAATTGCCAATTCATCAGGGAATGCAGCGCAGAGGCGACCAATCGTATCATCGAGGTCTCGCGTCGCGCCAATCAGCAGATCACGCATCCGGCTGTGCCCGCTCCGAATGTGGCTGTGCAGGCAGAGCTCTTTGTGCCCGCCGTGACCTGAGACGCCTTGCCGCCCGCGAGCGATAGACCCAGCAATCAGCCGCAGGATTCCGCCATGGACCTGCGGCTGAAGCGCATAAAGAAGGGGGCAGGTCGCTCATGCCCGGGCAGGCACAACACGCGCCTTTGATGGGGCGGGCATCGGCGGACCCGCACCAGGCAACAGCAGCCGACCATCTGAGCCATCTTGCGGTGGTGAATGCCCGCGCAGGTTAAGTTTTCCACTGTCATCTCGCCAAACCCGTGTTACCAAAGCACAAACGGATATCACATGGACCGACGTATGAAACATCTTCTCGGATCGCTCGTTTTCGCCAGCGCGCTTGCTTTTGCTTCTCAACTGAGCGCGCAGCAGGGGCCGCCGCCGGTCACGGTTGCCAACCCGGTGGTCAAGAAGATCGTCGAAGATGACGAATTCGTCGGTCGTTTCGAGGCCCGGGCAGATGTGGTGATCCGATCCCGCGTCTCCGGCTATCTGAACGCGGTCGAATTCACCGACGGCAGTCTGGTGGAGGAAGGGCAGTTGCTTTTCACCATTGATCAACGCCAGTTCAGCACCGCTCTTCGACAGGCTCAGTCACAGATTGATATCGCCCAGGCCACCTTTGATTTCGCCGCAGAGCAGCTGGAACGCGCCGAGGCGCTGATCCGCAACGGGAACATCGCGCAAAGCGTGGTTGACGAACGGCGCGAGGTCTACCTTTCAGCACAGGGATCGCTGGAACAGGCGCGTGCAGCGCTGGAACTGGCGCAACTCGATCTGGAATATTCCGAAATTCGCGCGCCCATGGCCGGACGGATTGACCAGGCGTTGGTCGACCCGGGCAACCTCGTCTCTGCCGATCAGACCGAACTGACCTCCATCGTCTCCTCTGATCCGATCTACTTCTACTTTGACATCGATGAACGCTACTTTCTGGCCTATGCACGCGACGCAAGGGCGCGCGGCGCGTCCTTGCAGGAAGGCGGCGGCGGTCTGGAGGTCAAAGTGTCCCTTTCCGACCAGAAGATACCCCCGCAGTCGGGTGTGTTGGACTTCTCCGAGAACCGCATTGATCAGCAAACCGGCACCATGCGGGTGCGCGCCATTCTGGACAACCCCGATGAAATCCTGACGCCGGGCCTTTTCGGACGTGTCAACGTGCCCGGATCATTGCCCTATGACGGCGTGCTGATCCCGGACGCGGCGGTTGTGGCCGATCAGAACCGCCGGTTGGTCATGTCCGTGGATGACGGGGGCAATGTGATCCCGATAGAGATCAGGACCGGGCCGCGTATCGACGGATACCGGGTGGTGCGCGAGGGGCTCGACGGCTCGGAGGTCATCGTGATCGAGGGTGTCGTGAGGGCCCGACCGGGCACCGTTGTGACACCGGAAAAGGTGGAACTGCCCTTGATCGCGGAAAACTGAGATGGGGCGCTTTTTTGTAGGCCGCCCGGTTTTTGCCATCGTCATCTCGATCCTGCTGACCATCGTCGGCATCATTTCCTACACCCAGCTACCGGTTGAACAATACCCCGAGATCGCGCCCCCCTCCATTGTCGTACGGGCGAGCTACCCTGGTGCGGATGCCGAAACTGTCGCGGCCACCGTGGCCACACCGCTTGAGCAGGAAATCAACGGGGTGGAGGATATGCTTTACCTCTCGTCCTATTCCACAGCGGATGGCTCCATGAGCCTTAGCATCACCTTCGAGCTGGGTACCGATCTCGATGCCGCGCAGGTGCTGGTGCAAAACCGCGTCGCCATCGCCGAGCCACGGCTGCCGCAGGAAGTGCGCAGCCTTGGCGTGACCACTACCAAATCGTCACCCGACCTGATGATGGTTGTGCATATGCTGTCGCCCGATGACAGCTTTGACCAGCTCTATGTCTCCAATTACGCGAGATCGCGGGTGCGCGACCAGCTGGTCCGACTGGATGGTGTGGGCGATCTGACGATCTTTGGCGAGCGCGAATTCTCCGCACGGGTCTGGCTCGATCCTGACCGGCTTTCCTCGCTTGGGCTGACGGCGGCGGATGTAGTCAACGCGCTCCGGGAACAGAATGTCCAGGTCTCAGGCGGCTCGCTTGGCGCGCCGCCCAACAACAGCGACAGCGCTTTTCAGATTGCAGTGACCACACAAGGCCGCCTCCAGACACCGCGTGAATTTGGCCAGGTGATCGTCAAGGCTTCTGAGGAGGGGCGCGTGGTGCGTGTGCGCGATGTGGCGCGCGTCGAAATTGCGGCGCGGTCCTACACCAATAACTCCTATCTGAACAACAAACCTGCCGTGGCGCTGGGGGTGTTCCAGCGACCGGGCTCCAACGCGCTGGCGACGGCTGACAGCATCATTCAGACGATGGAAAGGCTCTCCGAGGATTTCCCGGCAGGTCTGGAATACAGCATTGTCTATAACCCGACGGAATTCATCGAATCCTCGGTGAACGAGGTTTACCGCACGCTCTTTGAGGCCATTGTGCTGGTGTTGATCGTGATCGTCGTTTTTCTGCAAAGCTGGCGCACGGCGGTGATCCCGTTGCTGGCCATTCCGGTGTCGCTGATTGGCACCTTCGCGATCATGCTGGCGCTTGGCTATACGCTCAACCTGCTCACGCTTTTCGGCCTGATCCTAGCCATCGGGATCGTGGTGGACGACGCGATTGTCGTTGTCGAGAACGTCGAGCGAAACATCGAGCAGGGCATGTCGCCAAGGCAGGCTTCCGCACGCACAATGGATGAGGTCCAGAGCGCCATTATTGGCACGTCGCTGGTGTTGATCGCTGTATTTGTCCCTTCGACGCTGGTGCCGGGGATCACAGGGCAGTTCTACAAACAATTCGCGGTCACGATCTCGGTCGCCACGGTGATCTCCACGATCAATTCGCTGAGCCTTTCGCCTGCGATGGCCGCGGTGATGCTGCGGTCGAAATCGGAGACACCCAGCCGCAATCCGATTGCATTGATCACTGGCCCGCTGGCGCGCGGGTTTAACCGTGGCTTTGATGCGATGACGGCGGGGTATACCCGCATCGTGGCCTTCCTGATCAGCTCCACCAAAACCATTCTGCTGACGTTTGCAGTATTTGCCGGTCTGCTCGGCGCCACCTGGTGGATCAGCCAGCAGGTGCCCACGGGCTTCATCCCGGAGGCCGATCAGGGGTATGCCATCGTGGTTGTGCAGCTGCCTGACGGGGCGTCGCTGGAGCGCACGGATGAGGTGGTCAAGCAGGCCACAGAGGTGGCGCTGAACACCCCCGGTGTTTCCGATGCGGTGGCTTTTGCCGGATTTTCCGGAGCCACCTTTACCAATGCGTCCAATCAGGGGGTCATCTTCACCACCTTCGACAGTTTTGAGGAACGTGCGGAAACGGGTATGGGCGCGACTGCCATCGTGGGGCAGCTCTTCGGGCGTATGCAGGCGTTGCGCGAGGCCTTCATCATCGTGATTGCGCCGCCCGCCGTCAGCGGCGTGGGCACCGGTGGTGGTTTCAAGATGCAGCTGAAAGAGAACGAAAGCGCGGAGATGTCGCGCGTTCTGAATACGGCTTACGCCTTGATGGGTGCCTCCCAGCAATCGGATAAGGTGCAGGGGCTCTTCACCACCTTTTCCGCCGGATCACCGCAGGTCTTTCTGGAGATCGACAGGGTTCGGGCGCAGATGCTGAACGTGCCCATCGGAGAAATTTTTGAGACACTGGCGATCAATCTCGGGTCTTCCTACGTCAATGACTTCAACGCCTTTGGGCGTCTCTATCAGGTGCGCGCGCAGGCCGATGAACAGTTCCGCCTGGAAGAAGCGGACATAACGGCGCTCAAGGTGCGCTCGGCCACCGGCGCACTGGTGCCGTTGGGCACGCTGGTCTCGATTGTTGATACTGCAGGGCCAGCGCTGGTCCAGCGCTACAACCAGCAGGTTTCCGTGCCATTGCAGGGCGCGCCGGTGCCCGGGGTGTCATCGGGTGATGCCTTGATCGCGATGGAGGAATTGGCCGCGTCATTCATGCCGCAAGGCGTGGATTTCGAGTGGACGGAACTGGCATTGCAGGAACGCAACCAGGGCAATACGACGGCCTATATCTTTGCCTTCTCCATCCTCTTCGCCTTCCTGTTCCTCGCCGCTCTCTATGAAAGCTGGGCCTTGCCCGTCGCGATCATCCTGATTGTGCCGCTGGCGGTCCTGGGCGCGCTGGGCGGTGTGATGTACCGGGCCATGGACAACAATATTCTCACGCAGGTGGGGCTCATTGTGCTTGTGGGGCTTGCGGCCAAGAATGCGATCATGATCGTGGAATTTGCCAAACAGGCGCAGGAGGAACGGGGGCTTGGCCCGGTAGAGGCGGCTCTTGAGGCCAGCCGGTTACGCCTGCGGCCCATCCTGATGACCGCCTTCGCCTTCATCCTCGGGGTGATCCCTCTGATGATCGCCACCGGGCCGGGGGCCGAAATGCGTCAGGCACTGGGGACCGCCGTGTTCTTTGGCATGTCAGGCGTGACCTTCATGGGGCTGTTCTTCACCCCGGTATTCTACGTCGCAATCAGGCGTGTGTTTCCGGGCAAGGTCCAGCCTCAGGAGGTGTGACCGGAGCGGGGAACCGGATCGCACCTTTTGGTCTGGCTGACCGGCCTCGCGGTCACACGCTCTGGCACTGCACTTCGGCGGTCTCGGCGAAGTTTTTCCAGGCGTTCCAGAAACGTTCATTGCCCGGCGCGTCCGATTGCCGGATGTCCTGCAACTGACCGGGATCGCTGAAAAACACAACGCTGCGCTGCTGCTGCTGTTGGCTGAGTGTCCGGTCCGCCACGGCCTGAATGCAGCCACATCGCGCGCGCGATGCGGCCGGACGATTGTGGATCAGGCAGGCGCTTGCAATCGGACCGGCGGCGAAACGCACTGACGTCGCGGGCGGGCTGATGATACGCTCGGGCGCAGTGCCGCCGCAGGCCGCCAGTATCGCAAATGCGCTTGCCGCTGCACACCATTTGACCATCGCTTGCACCCCTTGCCCTGACCCGCACCGCAAAACTATGTAGCACGCCGGGCCGGGTTTCAATCGTTCAGCGCGGCATGCTGCCCCGTAAAGGGGGCAGACAAGCGCTGATCGGGGGTCAGAACTTCCAGCGTGCGCCCACCACCATCACGTCAATATCCTCGACCGCGGTGGCCCCGCCTTCGAATGACAGCGTGCGATAGGTCGCGTAGATTTCCACGTTCTGCTTGTCCAGACGCTGCACGACCCCCAGCCCGACCGAAGAGCTTTCCGATCCGGCGATGGCGAAATCATTGCCCTCGTAAATGTCCAGTGACAGCGCCGTGGATCCGACCGAGAACCAGTTCTGAATGTAGCCGAGCTTGGCATAGATGTAATCGGCGTCACCTTCCTGCTGGCGGCCGGTGGAGATTGCCGCGTTCAGGCCCGAGGGTTCATGCAGCAGGGCAACCGATCCGATGGCCAGTTCCTCATCGCTGTCGATCCAGGAATACCCCAGCCGCGCATCCACTTTGATGTCGCCGTAGTCCTGCGCGTATTTCAGCCCCAGATCGTAGAATTCGCGGTCGTCTCCGCGCCGCAGCACCTCTTCGCCGGCCGAAGCGCTGACCGTGAAGCCATTGAACTCCGGTGTGTCATAACGCACCCGAAACCGGCGCGCGCCGTCAAAGTTGCTGAAAGCATCGCCAACGGTCACAGCTGTTGCGGCCCCTCCCTGTGGGCGAAAGGCGATATTGCCTGCCAGATCGCCAAGCGCGGAATAGGCGATGACGGAGGTGCCGGAGAAATCGGCTTCCGCAAACCCATCCGTGGCCGTGCTACCCTGCCCAAAGGAGAATGTGCCCACCGAAGGCGTCGTATAGACCACTTCGAACTTGCGCAGTTCCGTCCGGCGGTAGTTGAAATCCAGATCGGTGTCATCAATCGTGACCGAGCTTGAGCCGAACAGCCCAAGAGCGGTTTCAAAATGGAACTTCAGCTTTCCGCCATTGGCCAGGCCGCTCTCCCAGATTGCCCCGATCCGCGTGTTGGAATTATCGTTATCGGTGACGAATGTCTCGCTTTGGGTGCCGTCATCGACGCTGAAAATCCCAAAGTTCAATTGCCCGTAAAAGGTGAACGTCGGGTCCTGCGCCAGCGCCGTCTGCGGCAGGGCAAGGATCACACCGCTCATGGCGGGAAGGGCGAGGCGGGAGAGGGGGAGTTGTCTCATCTGAAGACCTTTTTTGTGCTGAGAGGACATGTCCGACGTAAGAACGCAGGCCCGATATGCGACTGCACAAAACCGCACATGCCCTGTCAATTAATGCGCCCAGTGTGACCCTATACGTGTCGTGACACAACCACTGATTGAGGCGTGTCGTTGAGATGTGGAGGTCGGTGAAATGCGGTAGAGTTGAACGATCCCGCAGACCGTTCAAGGTCCCGAAAGCTTGGTCGAGAAAACCAGGACCGGATATGCAACGATGTGCTTTCAGTAATAAGTCGCATCCGGATCAAGAGGGTGAGCGGCGTCCCGGGAGAACTGGAAGCATGCCGTTCCGTTGTTTCCGCGCGGCGCGTCCGAACCGAGGGGTGGGAAGCAAAGCGCCCGCCCCGTGGGGGCGGTTCGGGCGCTGCCCAATCTCCGATTGGGCATTCTGCAACAGTAAAACTTTTGAGTATTTGCCTACGGCAGCAACGGGAGCCAATTCAATGCCGCGTCAATCAGCTTTGCGATTTTATCGCCGTTGCCGGTCACAAAGGCCAAACCGGCTGCGCCACCCGCTGTACCGAAAGCTATCCCGAATGCGCCAGAAGCCGCATCAACGGCTTTGTCGATTTTCTGGGCAGCCCAAAGTCCTGTTGCTTTGACGACTCCCACCAATACTTCGACCGCCCTTTGTACGGCTGATGTGTCCGGATTTTCCAAACCGGCCTGTTCTCGTAATTCACTTGCAGCGACCCAAATGATTGTTTCGACCGGTTGTGTAGGCAAGCTGTCGTCAATCAGGGACGGTGGATTGTTGTCGCCGATACCCCGCGTACCCGGCTCGGCCTGATACGCGATCTCTGCCAATTCCGTGGCCAGGGTGTGCACGTCGAATTTCGCGCGAATTTCCGCAATCCGCCGCGCAACGGTGGTCGGTCCAGCCTCCCATTCGTCGTCGGTGATTTCGGTTGCAACTTTAAACTGAATTTCCCAGTTGATCGGGTTGCCAACGATCACGCCTTCGAACCATTGCGTCCAAAACATCCAATCTGGGCCGCGCCTGTGAAGGCCATTTAACGCCTCGTGGGCTACAAAAGGAGGAGCGGATATGTTCTTTTCTCTGTCTGTTTCGCCACCTTCTTCGTCTTGCGATAATAAATACAAAGGAACGTCGAGCCCGCGGCGTCCTGACATGGCAGATCCGGAACCGTCGTCAATCAGATTGTAATCTACGTCATTGTCTTCTTCGCATGCAGCAATCGCAGCCGCAATTGCTGCGGTTGAAAAGGAAATCGTTTTTTCTTCTTGATTAGACGCATCCCAAGAAACAACAGCGCGTGCCAAATTTCGATATGCGTCAAATATAAGTAACTGCCGATTAGTGGGGTCGCCCCAACTCGGTTTCGTTCGTTCAACAATGTTTGCCAAATCTGTTTTGAGGCCCGGATCGTCAAACGCCAATTCAACCGTGGTGAACAGTGCGATCCTAAGAAGATACAAAATACCGTTGTCAGCTTCCTCTGACGGCCAATTGTCCCCATCGCCAAAGTATTCATTTTGAGGCGTATTTGACATGGCTGGAAGAGATCGAAGGCATGCTCTTAGAGCGGAACGGATAGTTGCGCCACTCGGAAAAGGCGCAGCTATGAAGTCTAGATCGGCAAGAAGTTCTTCTTGCAAGCGTTTAACTTCCGCTTCTGCTGTTCCCGAATAGTCGATCACCTTGACCAGCCCCTAAAACCACACCATATCCCTGCACCATGACACCGCTTTCACATATCCGCAATTTCTCCATCGTCGCCCACATCGACCACGGGAAATCCACGCTGGCCGACCGGCTCATCCAGTCCACCAACACCGTGGCCGACCGGGATATGAAAGAACAGATGCTCGACAGCATGGACATCGAGCGCGAGCGCGGCATCACCATCAAGGCCCAGACCGTGCGGATCAATTACACCGCGCAGAACGGCGAGGAATACGTGCTCAACCTGATCGACACCCCCGGCCATGTGGATTTCGCCTATGAGGTCTCCCGCTCCATGCGCGCGGTCGAAGGCTCGCTGCTGGTGGTCGACAGCACGCAAGGGGTCGAGGCGCAGACGCTGGCCAATGTCTACCACGCCATCGACGCCGATCATGAAATCGTCCCCGTTCTGAACAAGATCGACCTGCCCGCGTCGGATTGTGACCGCGTGGCCGAACAGATCGAGGATGTGATCGGCATTGATGCCTCCGGCGCCATTCAGGTCTCCGCCAAGACCGGGCAGGGGATTACCGAAACGCTGGAATCCATCGTCCAGAACCTGCCCGCCCCCAAGGGCACCCGTGACGCGCCGCTCAAGGCCATGCTGGTCGATAGCTGGTACGACAGCTACCTCGGCGTCATCGTTCTGGTGCGCATCATGGACGGCGTGCTGAAAAAGGGCGACCGCATCCGCATGCTGTCGAACAACTCCACCCACCACGTGGACCGCATCGGTGTCTTCCGCCCCGCCATGACCGTGATTGATGAACTTGGCCCCGGCGAGATTGGCTTTCTGACCGCCTCCATCAAACAGGTGCGCGACACCCGCGTCGGCGACACCATCACCCACGAAAAGAAGGGCACCGAAACCGCACTGCCCGGCTTCAAACCTTCGCAGCCGGTGGTCTTCTGCGGCCTCTTCCCCGTGGATTCCGCCGAATTCGAAGACCTGCGCGACGCCATCGAAAAACTCGCCCTCAATGACGCCTCCTTCTCCTCCGAAATGGAAACCTCCGCAGCACTTGGCTTCGGCTTCCGCTGCGGTTTTCTGGGCCTTTTGCACCTCGAGGTCATCCGCGACCGGATCGAACGCGAATATGACATCGAACTGATCACCACCGCGCCCTCCGTCATCTACCACATCCACATGAAGGATGGCACGATGATGGAACTGCACAACCCCGCCGATATGCCCGACCTCACCCTCGTCGATCACCTTGAAGAGCCGCGCATCAAGGCCACCATCCTCGTGCCCGACGACTACCTCGGCGATGTGCTCAAACTCTGTCAGGACCGGCGCGGCATCCAGATGGACCTCACCTACGCCGGCTCCCGCGCCATGGTGGTCTACGATCTGCCGCTCAACGAAGTCGTCTTTGATTTCTACGACCGGCTGAAATCCGTGACCAAGGGCTATGCCTCTTTCGACTACGCCATGATCGGCTACCGGCAGGACAATCTGGTAAAGATGTCGATCTTCGTGAACGATGAACCGGTGGACGCGCTCTCCACCATGGTGCACCGCGACCGGGCCGAGGCGCGGGGCCGTGCCATGGTCGAAAAGCTGAAAGATCTGATCCCCCGCCACATGTTCAAAATCCCCATCCAGGCGGCCATCGGCGGCAAAGTGATCGCCCGCGAAACCTTGTCTGCGATGCGCAAGGACGTGACCGCCAAATGCTACGGAGGCGACGCCACGCGCAAACGCAAACTGCTGGACAAGCAGAAGGCGGGTAAGAAGAAGATGCGGCAGTTTGGGAAAGTGGATATCCCGCAGGAAGCGTTTATTTCCGCCTTAAAAATGGACGGCTGAAAGCCACCATTTTTACGGCGAGTGCGGAAAAGGCGCTTTTGCGCAGCAAAAGCTGCCGACCGGCACCCGGTTCAGGTTGAGTACTGATTTGAAAGTAGATGGGTGGCAGCGTGGTGCGGCGCGTTCCCATTCAGTGCATCTTGGACGCCGCCGGTTTAATTATCCGGAAGACCATTCGAAACCTATGTCCTGCAGAACTGAGGGCGGCGACCGGCCGCGGGCGCTGCCCCTGCAGAGCTTGGCGCGGATAACCGTGGTTATCCAGCAGAATATCATCTAAGTTGGCCGGAATTCTTGAAAAGAACGATTTAGATGGCCAAAGTACAGGACGCATTGAAGTTTCTATCGCATCCAATGACAACTTTGGTGTTTCTTGCATTTGGCGCACTCCAAGCTCACTTCGTAATGGTTTTCCATTTCCTAAACCTAAAAAACTATTTGTATTTTGGCTTGAAGAACAACGCCGACTTTTTCTACGTCGCAATTTCCGATCTTGCAGTTGCGTCTGTTGTGGGCCTTTTAGTTGCGACTTGCTTTGACATCACAGCAAATGAGTTACCGGAGCGTTGGCAAAAAGGCGATAAAGCTCGCAAGGCTTGGGACTACGTTCGAAACAACCGTGTCAGTTTACGAATATTTTTTGTCTCGCTTGCGTTCATATATTTTTACGTGGGCTGGGACGGCCTGTTTTTGTACTCCAACCAACATCTTGGCCTAGGTGCGAAACTTTCAGCGACTATGATAATTTTTTACTTTCTACAAATGAACCATTTTTTCATGGTGATGAACAATGAGAATGCTTTTGAAGAGTATACAGGTAAGAAATCAAATCGATCCGTGCCTAGGGACCCCGAAAGCAGGAGAAAAAGAGTCATCGTAGCCGTTATCGTCGGCTTAATTGCAATCTCGGCCTTTAAAGCCTCAGCTATGCTATCGACGGATAGGGTCGAAATTACCATGTCAGAAGAGGTGGTGTCAGGAGCCATTATCACCAGAGGATCAGATGACATTTTGATTTTTGCACCGGCTTGCGATTGTTTCAGACTTTTAAATATGGATACGATCGACGAATTAACGATATTGAACTAACTAAACGGCTAGCCACGTGGATGCCCAATCCCTTTGGGATTTACAGCGCCCGAACCGCCCCCACGGGGCGGGCGCTTCGCTTCCTGCCCCTCGGTTCGGGCTCCGCGTAGTTCGACACACATCGCCAAACAACAAAAGCGCCTCTCCCCCGGGGCTCCGCCCGTTGTCACCTCAAATGATCCCCCGGATCATTTGCCGGGCTGCGCCCGGTCCGGTGCCAACCCCCTCGGTTCGGGTCAGCCTGCGCGGAACGCGCGGGCGTCACCGACAGAGCGTTGGCACAACCAACGTGGAGTCGGCGCGGTGCGTCAGTGAAACCTTCCGATAGCTTCCCTGGCGAATTTCTCGCGAAATCCGCGTTCGACACTTCGAACAGTCCCCCGGACTGTTCAATCCGGCTGCGCCGGACCGTGTCTCACCCCCCCACCAAAATATGACTCAATGTCATACGCGCTGTGCACAGCCTGTGCACGCAAGTCATACCGTCAAAATCATCGAATGTTACCCCAATCCAAAACAAGTGGGCACAGTCTTTATCCGGGGCCCCATCCGCATTCAACGCCTCCTCCATGGGCGCGGAATCACGTCTAATTGCCATAGAAAACCTCTCAAAATGTCTGCACGTATGACATGTATTCCCGCGTGGTTTTCAATCGTGTAACCAGGCCGAAAACCAGAGGAAATTTGACTTATCCACCAATTACCCACAGGGAAAACACAAGCAAATTCAATATGTTATCCACAAGAAATTTCACGATTCCTTCATTTTTCTGTTGCGCGACTCAGGTTGAAAGCGCAACCTTTAGATACCGCAACGGAGTTCACTGAACGAAGGAGCGGACGCAAAGGCCCCTCAGGGTGGCGGGCGAGATGGGATAGGCGCTTCGGTGTCAGGTCTGTTTCGTTCAAAATCAAGAGGATACAGGTCGGATCGTGTGGGCTCGAAAGGGCCGTGACGAGGGTCTGAATTGGCTGAAGTAGGTCTTACCGGAAGGGCTCGCAAGGGCTTGAAAGGACGGCAGATTTCGGTTGGGTTGAGTGGGGAACGGTTGGTTTTCGGATCGACGGTTTCGGCTGGGAGGGGTAACGCTCTCAAGCAAGCTGGGCCAAATGTCGCCCTCTGGGGGGATGATGAGGTTCAAGAAGGCGTCAGGATGTGCCGCAAGGCATGGAAAGGACTTCGGTTCGATCCCCTGGCGCCTTTCGCTTTTTTCAGAACGTTTCAAACCAACGATGATCGCGCCCGAGCGCCGTTTGTGCTAGGTGGCTCAGCTCCGGATTGCGCTCGATCATGTGGTTCATTGATCCGCTTCAGATCGGGTAACCCTTATTTGACATATATTCCGGTGTACGGCCTGTGCACAGGTCGTGCATGTCTGTCACAGGCGGAAACGTGAAAGCCCGGCCCCTTCAAGGGCCGGGCCAAAGGGGGCTTAGCTCCGGTTCGCCCAAAGCGGCGGCCAATCAGATCGCGTCGTCCAGCGCTTGCCCCGCATTTTGGACGTCACGGCCCACACCTTTGGTCGTCTCACACGCAGCAAGAGCCAGAATGGTTGTTAGGGCAAGAGCAAGTCTGATCATCAGGAAAGTCCTTTGTTGAGGTATGTTTGCAAGATGAATATACCGCATTCCGCACTCAGTTCACGCGAAAAATCGGATCCTATTCCGGCTTGGATATCTCGGAGCTCTGCTGGCTCAACCATAGACCTCTCAAGTGGCTCGCCAGGGCCTTGGATTTCCCATCCACCACCTGTTTTTGCGCCCGACAGCCATTCGTTTCAAGGTGCGCGAAAGAAGAGGTACCTTTCAGGGTCAATCGTATCCGGGCCCGAAATCTTGGTAAATCCGGTCAGGGGTTGCTGGCTGACCAGCAATCCACCTGAAACCATCAGTGGTGCGATCAGAGGCGAAAGGCGAGCTCCCTCTTTCACATCCAGATCTTTGATTCCAAACCCAAAATCGTAATGGGCAAGGGCGAATTTCTGACCCCTGCGGCCCAGTTCCCGCAACATGTCATCAGCTTCCCCCAAAAGAAAGTTCTCTTCGGGAGGCACGCAGGACGGATGGGGTTGCAGGACGCGGTCGATGACCCAGATGCGCCGGGTGGGCAGTTGCTGCCTGAGATGATCGTAAGTGCGGCCATTCCCAAGGCCCAATTCCAGAACATCTCCGCCAATATCTCCAATGGCTTCAGCAGCCCAATTGAGGCCGTCGATTTGCGCAGACAGCCTGCGACGCATGGATTCCAGTCGGCTCATGGGATTTCCTCAATGGATGTGGAGAGAGATTTTTCATATCCGCCACCGCTGAGCAATTCGCTTAGAAACATCCGCGAAAACGCCCAGATTTCAGGTATGTGCACTAAATGATGTGTCAGATAACCCATTGGTTCGGTGGCATCGGACTTTCCCTCAGTGCGGTCAGATAGGTTCTGACAGGTTCTGGCGATGAGGATTTCCGGGTCGACCAGGCCACGGGTTCCACGCCAGGCGATGGGATCGACATGTGTGTTTATCGTGATCAAACTGTGTGCCGAACTCACGGTCTCTCTTGGCGAAAAAGTGGATACGACTTTGTAGCCAACATCGGCCAGAGGCTTGTGATAGGCGTCACTCAAACGGTTCCATGGCGCCACGAATGCGGGAATGAAACGCTTTCCAAAAAGCTGGCGCATCTGCGAAAAACCACGCTCTAGGTCAAAACTCGCATCAACCCGAAAGTGGCCAAACTCTGCTTTCTTCTCACCTTCAGGAGCTTGGTTCTGATGCCGCCATCCATGGGCGACTGGAAGAACATGGGGCAGGGGGGCGATGGCGGCGGCAAGTGTCGGTTCCGCAAGCCCCGGAATAACCGCAAGATGGACAGGCATGCGGAGTTCTTCTGACAGTCTGCAAAGCTGCTCGAATTCAGGGGTGGCCCTGACTGCGTCATCATCACGCCACCAGATCGGAAGTGCCACATCAGCGGCGCGCAGCCGGGCCAACTCCCGGCGCAAAGGGCTCCAATCGACTTTCACTTTATGCGCTCCGCGAGTGCCTCGATGATCCTGACCGAATGGCCAGCGCCTTCGAAATTCGTGGCTTGAACGCTTCGTCGAGGTGAGGAGCGGACCAGGTCCAGGCTCTTCAGCAAACTGGTGGGGGTCACGTCGGAACTACGCAAGAGTGCGATACCCGGAAGCAGGGCAAGTGCCTCGGCGCGCAAGGTCTGCTCGACCTCTCCACCTGCATCAAAGGGGATGAATACGGCGGGTGTTCCAGCCTGCAATATGTCAAGCGCGGTATTGTAGCCGCACATCGAGACCGATGCTTCGGCATGGCGAAGCATTTGACGAAAATCAGCGCGTGCGGGCTCAACAATCACGTTTGATGTCGCTTCAGAGTGTAGTTGATGCACCAGTTCCTGCGCACGTTGGCCGCCCACGAGAATTCGCCAGTGCCACTCCGGGCGGGCTGCGGCGGCGTTTACTACCTGCCGGAACAACTCTGCGCCAACATCGCCGCCACCTGCGCTGACCAGAATTTCGCCTGTACCGGCCTCGGTCGGGTGATCACGGGGCGCCTCGGCGGCTACGAACCCTGTATAGTGCAGGTATGGTTCGAGCTTTGATGTGACCGGCCAGCTGGCCTTCAACGGAGTGATTTGGCGGTCTGAATGCACCAAAACGGCGTCGTAGAAGGTTTCGACCATATCTTCGGTAGCAAGTGCTTTCGCGGGTTTTGAGGGCGGCGCGAGGATGTCACGGATTGATGCACAGACCAGCGGTCGTATGGGTCGTTCACGCGCTTCGGTAAGCATTGCCACAAACTCATCGCGCAGAACGCGCCGCCCGAATGGGAAAAGTTCGGTGATGATGACGTCGGGTTGAACCTCAAGCACGTTGGCAAGCAAACTGTCTTGTCGCGCCTTCAGGTATTGAGCGCTGGCAATCCGGTTTTCAGCATCGATTAGTTTCGTGAAATTTACTCCATCAGACCGCAGCGGCGGCAGTTGCATGAAGGTGATCTGGGAATAGTTCAGATGTGCTGCCGGCATACCCCCAGATACCACCCAAACGGCGTGACCAGCCTTTTTGAAGGCGCGCGCAAGCGTCAGCGCCCGTGCAAGGTGACCGGTTCCAAGCAGGTGGGTGACAACAATCATGACTTTCATGAACTGTGCGCCTCCAACTTCAGAGGAGAGGGTTGCTGCGTCCAACTGCCCGCTTCGATGCCAAGCACATAGAGCCGGTTGCGCTTGATCTGAAAAGGCGCGGGGCCGTCAAAATCCCAACCACTTGCATGCGCGAGCAAGACCCGCATCACCCCGATGTGGCAAACTGCAACTGTATCGCTGGCAAGGGCATGAACCCACGGAACGAGACGTTCTCTGAGATCGGCCGGGCTTTCGCCATTGGGCGGGCAATAGGACCAACCCCATTGCTCAATATCCCTGAAACCCGACGTGGGATCAGTTTGCAGGTCGATGCCACGTTTGCCTTCCCACTCTCCCCAATTCATCTCCATCAGGGCGGGCTCTGTCCGTGGTGCCCGCCCGGAAATCAGACGGGCAGTTTCGCAAGCTCTTTCCAGTGGGCTGGCACATAGCTGTGCGTTGCGCCATGGCGCGGGCAAGACCAGTTTTGAAAGTTGCGCTACTGCATCGGAATCCAGCGGTACGTCCGTTCGCCCCTGTATCCGGCCTTGGCGGTTCCAGGAGGTATGGCCATGTCGTAGCAACGCCAATCGGATCATGGGGCCAGCTCCGCGATGGTTTGGCAAAGAACACGGCTGGCTGCGGGCATCAAGTGATGATCTGCGACGTATTTGCGCGCTGCTTGTCCACGCGCAATACGCGCGCCGCTGTCTCCAAGCAGAGCGTCTAAGTCCCGGGCCAGTGCCTCGGGGCCGCGTTCGGGCTCGGGATAGACACCCGGTGCCAACACATCGCAAACCCCGGGCCGTCGTTGCGCCACCACAGGCAAAGCGGCGGCCTGGGCCTCGAGATAGGTCATGCCGAACGCTTCATTCACGCCGGGCCAAAACAACAGGCTGGCCTCGGAATAGAGCTTCTGCATGTCGCTTTCATCCAGCGACCCGCGCAAATCGACGCGATCTCCAAACTCCTGCATCATGGAGGCCACAGCATCGAGGGCCGGCCCATTGCCGGCGATAACAAGATGCCATTCCGGGGTTTCCAGCAATTTGAGCGCATCAGCGATCAACTGGTAGGACGCGAATTTATCGCCATGCCGCAACATGCCCACGCTCAGCATCGGGCCGAAACCGGAACTTGCGGGCGGCAGTTCTACGCGTGGCAGGAAAGGGCACAGGTGCTTGATCTGTTGATGTGATGGCCCATAGGCGTGCAGGGCTTCCGCGTCCCTTTCCGTCAGATGAAAAATGACCTGAGCTGCATCGCTGGCCGCTTCGGCGGCTTGGGCGAAATGAGCCCATGGTCCCTTGAGGCGTTTGCGCGCGCGGGTGGCTTCGATCTGAACATACGGCAGGTTCAGGGCCGCTGAAACCGTCGGGCCCACGAGGTCGGGCGCTTTGTAGTAGCTGTGATAGGTCACCCATACCTGCCAGTCGGTCCGGAGCCCCTGATCAATCAAACGGTTGATCTCTGCGTCAGCCTGTTCAAAAAGCCGCGCCTGGACTTCTTTGTCTCCGGCTTTGTCCCGCGTTTGTAGTGTCGAGACGACTTCTGCTGTCACACCCCCGTAATCAAGCGCTTTCAGGAGCGCGCGACCCATGGCTCTGTCACCTGATGGCACTGGGTGGCCAGGCGGCTTCATCGGTGCATAAAAAGCAATTTTTCTCACGAGGGCAGGTCCATCATCTGCCTGAGCCGCTTCGCCAGATGCGCAATCCCCGGGGCCATCTGGAAGTCGGACATCAGCCGCTCAAAGGCTGCTTCGGCCATCTTTTCCCCCAGCGCGGGGTCAGCCGCCAGGCGCTGAACTTCACTTGCGATACTCTGCGGCGCGTCATCCGTCAGAAGACCGTGAATGCCATTGTCGATAAACTCCGGAATAGCAGATACCGGGGTCGACAGGATTGGCAGTTTCTGGCTGGCCGCTTCCATCAGCACGTTGGGCAGCCCGTCTCTGTCACCGTCCTCTGCTACCCTGCTCGGCAAGACAAACAGATCGGCGGCGCGCATTTCTGCAATCACCTCGGGCTGATCGCAGGCACCGCGCCAGGTGATGCGATCTGCGACCCCGTGTTCAAGGGCCAAGCGCTGCAATTCTTCCTTGAGCGCGCCACCACCGATATGGGTCCAATGCCAATCCAGCGATTTCGGCAGCTGGGCCAATGCATGGATCAGCCGGTCAAATCCCTTCTTCTCCACCAGACGTCCAACAGACATCAGGGCCATGGGCTCGTCCGGTTTGCGCCTCTTTTTCTCTGGCGGAGGTGGAAAACGTTCCAGGTCAAGCCCATGGTACACGAGGTCCACACGGTCCTTGCGATCCGCCAACGAATTCAGATGTTCAGCGCCAAAAGCTGTGCACGTGGCCCCGAATTCGGCACCATGGCTGTCAGCGGCAAGTTTTTCGCGCAACTCCCACTCTGGCGATGTCCAGATGTCCTTGGCATGCGCGGAGAAGGACCAGGGAATGCCTCTCAGCATCGCTGCATAGCGGGCAACCGATGAAGGGGTGTGCAGAAAATGCGCATAGAGACCCAGTGTCGCGTCGGGCAATTCGCGCGCCAGAACGCAGGCTTGCCCAAATCGCCTTAGCCGGTTTGGCGTCCGCTCCCGCGCATAATCCGCACGGATCATACGCCATGTTTTCGCAAAACCAGGTTGCGTCACCGCATTGATGAAACCTCTGGCGACGCGCAGCGGTTCGTCCCGCAGATATTCGGGCAAATAGTGAACGGCGGCTTGCAGGCGATCATGCAACGGATGAGTTTTCTTGTCCGTTGGATGTCGCAAGGACCAGATTTCGAAATCAATGCCGGCCGCTTCGAGTGCCACTAATTCCTGGGCGATGAATGTCTCCGACAGCCGCGGCCATCCTTTGACAACAACGCCAAGTCGCGCAGTCTCCGACGTCATCGCGCCGCCATGAGGGCCGTCGCACGATCGACGACCACATCGAGACCGTCCAAAAGGCCGTCGGCGCCGGCTTGAGACGGCTTTTGCTGGCTCGGCAAGGCGCGAATAAACTTGACCATCGTCTGCGGGTTCATCCCATCGCGTTTTTCGTCCAGCATGCGGACGAGGCCAAGCTCTTCGGCGCGTGACGCCCGTATCCACTGTTCCAGGCGCGGCACGGTGCGCGGGACGATCACCGCGCGCTTGTCGAAAGACAACACCTCGCAGAACGTGTTGTAGCCGCCCATTGAGATGACACCTTCAGCTCCGGCGAACAGGGCTTCGATACGAGCGTCAAACCCCAAGGCGGTAACGCGCCCGTTCAACTTGGCCACCCGCGCGTCGAAGGCGTCCCGCACGTCGCCGGAAAGAAATGGCCCATAAACCAGCACAGCGTGCGGGGTGAGTGTCGGGTCAGTTTCGTAAGCTTCCAGAACAAGGCTGACCATTGCCTGACCGTCCCCGCCGCCACCCGGCGTGATCAACACATATGGCACGTCCGGGGTCTCTGCCGCGTCGGTGACCTCCCGTCGCAGATAACCTGTCCAATGAATGCGTTTGCGGGTGTCATCTGACAGCGGCAATCCTTGCGTCGGGTCATAGACCGACCGGGGGCCATAGACCCAGATTTCATCGTAAAAGCGCTCTGTCGCGTCCACGGCGCCTTTTCGTTCCCATTCCGCCGCCAAAACGGCCGGTTCGTCCAGAACGTCCCGCAATCCCAAAACACAACGGGCGGATTTACGTTTGGCCATCCATTCCAGTGTTGGCAGCAATTCTCCGCGAAAGCCGGTGGGTTCCTTGTCTACCACCAGAAGATCTGGGTCGTATTGTTCGACGGCCGTCTGTATCAGACCGGACCGCAGCGCCGTTGTCTCGTCGATATCAAGACCCAGGGTCTGGCTGACATATGACCCGTCGGGCAATTTTGTGACACCGGGCAAGCGGACGTGATCGACGCGTTCGGGAAAAGTGAAGCGCCCGGCAACCGGGGATCCGGTCAGGATGATAGCCGAAGCACTTGGATCGGATGCGGTCAGCGCAGAGGCCAGCGCGCGCGATCTGCGCAAATGACCCAGGCCAAAGGTGTCGTGGCTGTAAAGCATGACACGTACAGAGCGCTCAGAAGCGCCAACTTGAGCTGTTCGTATCATCTCTTCCACCGTACCCGTTCGATCAGACACATTCATGACATCACACTCATCCACGTGTCTGCGCGGGTGGCGTACACCCTGGAGAGCCGTTTCCGCAATACGTAAGACCCTGCTATCAGCGGCAATTTCGGGCGCATAGGCCAGTCCTTGTGTCTTTTTACAGGGTCTCGCCCATCCTTTCATTCTTCTTTGGCACAAAAGTTAATGAGGTGCAAAACACGACTGATCGCCGGAGTTTCAACTGATGTGCAATTGCAATGGTATGCCGCGTCCCATACCGTCGCCTAAATTGATTACTTCTACGGATCGTCTCTATATGCGCGCTCTCTGGTTTGCTTTGTGGTTTTTTGCCACCGTAACCTTTGCCATCGGCCAGCCCACCCCTGGCCAGACCCAAGGCTTGGGTTCGCTTGTTGGCCTCGGCGCAAGTCAGAGCAGCGAAGAAACAGACCAGATATCCGAAATCATGCGGCAGGCGGCGGAGAATGGCGTGGGTGTCGTGGTCATAGACCAAAATGGTCAGCTGCTGACATCACCTGTCGCGAGCGATCCCGCCACCGAAGAACATGCGGACGGGTCAAGCCTGATGAAGGCGCAGGATGCGGTGGTCAATTTCCGGTCGGTGCTGATCGAACGCATTCTCGACCTTCCAAATGCGTTCAACGAAGTACTCTACATCCTGCGTGCCACCAGCCCTGACGGCACCATCAAGGCGTTTTTCGACGCATTGTGGATTTCGCTGCTGCTATTCGCCGTGGGCATGGTTTTCGAAGCGCAGGTTTACGGCAAACGGATCGTCAAGAACTTCGTGGTGTCCCGCATCAGGGAAAAGCCCGAAGGCTATGCTGAAAAGATGCCATTCCTGGTGTTTCGTTTCTTTATGGGCGTTCTGGGCATCATCGTCTCGATGGTGGTTGCCTATATTCTGGGGGCGATCATCTTTGGGCCGCTCGAAGACAAGGCGATGCAATTCACCGTCAGTGTGATCAACACCGCATATTTCATGTGCCGGTTGGTCGCGAACCTCTGGCGCATGGTTTTGTCTCCCTTCCTGGATCAATATCGTATTCCGGTGCTGGAAACGCGTGATGCGCGGCGTCTCTATAATTGGCTTTGGGTGCTTGGGACGGTTGACATCACGGCCATTCTTTTTGGCGTTTGGATTGGTGAGTTAGGGCTGAACTACGATGTCTACGCCTTCCTGTCGTCCTTGATGTCGGCGCTGGTGGTGATGCTGAACATCCTGATGGTTCTGGTCAACAGACGCGCGATTTCGAATGCAATGCGTCAGGGCAAACCGGCGGCTGAATTGAGTTGGGCCGTCAAGATACTGACCGCCCTATGGGCGCCCCTCGTCATTGGATATGTGATCTTCGCCTGGCTGGAACTGACTTATGATCTGGTTCTGGGTAATCCCTCGTCGATCCCGCTGATTGGCGGTGCATATGCAATCCTGATGTCGATTATCGTGGTCTACGGCGTCATCAATTTCGTCATTGAACGCAGCTTCCAACGTGCCCGGGCGCTGCGCGAAATGAACGAAACCCGAATGGACGGAGAAAGCGAGGAAGAAGAGAACGACCCGGATGCCGAGGCGCAACAGATCGACGCGCTGCCGCGACGACACCCTCTGGGGACGTTCGAGGCTCTGGCCCGCCGCGTTGCCGGGATACTCGCTTTTGTCGCGGGCACCTACGCGTTCTTTTACATCTGGGACAACAACTCCGCCCAGATGGTTGAAGGTTTCGCGACGCAGTTGCTGGACATCATGGTCATCATCTTCATTGGCTACATCGTTTTCCACATCTTCCGCATCTGGATCGACAACAAGATACTCGAAGAGCAAGGCGACATGGTTGAAGGTGAGCTGGGAGACGAAGGCGGAGGTTCAAGCGCCAGCCGTCTGGCGACCCTGCTGCCGCTCTTTCGCAACTTCATCCTGATCGTTGTGCTGGTGACAATCACGCTGATTATCCTGCTGGAACTGGGCGTCAATGTCGGACCTCTGTTTGCCGGTGCCGGTGTGGTTGGTGTGGCCGTCGGTTTCGGCTCGCAGGCGCTGGTGCGGGATATCTTCTCAGGTGGGTTCTTTCTGTTTGACGATGCGTTCCGCAAAGGCGAATACCTCGATATCGGCGGCGTCAAAGGCACCGTGGAAAAAATCTCGGTCCGGTCCTTTCAGTTGCGGCACCACTTGGGCGCTTTGCACACGATACCTTTCGGCGAAATTCAGGTGATGACCAATTATTCGCGTGACTGGGTGATCATGAAATTGCCCCTGCGCGTTACTTACGACACGGATGTGGAAAGGGTGCGCAAGCTGATCAAGAACCTTGGGGTCGCGCTGCTGGATGACCCGGTGATCGGCGATAATTTCATCCAGCCGCTGAAGTCACAAGGGGTGATCGAAATGCAGGACTCCGCGATGATCATCCGCGTGAAATTCATGACCAAACCCGGAGATCAGTGGCTGGTGCGCAAGAAAGTCTACGAAGAAATCCGCGCATTGTTCGAGCGCGAAGGGGTCCGGTTCGCCCATAAGGAAGTCACGGTGCGGCTTGCCGACGGCAAGGTCGATGAACTCTCCGAGGAGGACAAAAAGACGATCACGGCCGCCGCGCAGGCGCAGATTGAAGAAGAACTTCTGGACGGCGATGACTTTGGTGACGACCGTTAGAGGTCAGCTCTTGTACGGATCCAGCGAGGCGCGCAGGCCGTCGCCAAGGAAGTTGAAGGCCAGGACCACGAAGATGATGGGAAGCATGGGGATGGCCGTCCATGGGTAGATCTCGATAGAGGCGAGGTTTTGCGCATCGTTGAGCATGACGCCCCAGCTCACCGCAGGGGCGCGCAGGCCCAGACCCAGAAAGCTCAATGCGGTTTCGCCAAGGATCATTGCCGGGATCGACAGGGTTGCCGAAGCGATCAGGTGAGACATGAAGTTGGGTAAGAGATGGCGTCGGATCACGCGGCCCGGTTTGGCGCCCATCATCTCAGCGGCGCGGACGTATTCTTCTTCTCTGAGTGACAGGAATTTACTTCGAACCGCTCGCGCCAGGCCCGGCCAGTCCAGAATGCCCAGGATGATTGAAATGATGAAGAAGACGGCCACCGGCCCCCAGTTCGAGGGCACAGCAGCGGACAAGGCCAACCACAGCGGCAACTCGGGCAGCGAGCGCAGGATTTCGATGGCCCGGTTGATCAGCCAATCTGTTTTGCCGCCAAAATACCCTGCGATGGAGCCAAAGAAGATGCCGAGGGCGAAGGAGACAGTGATGCCGATCAACCCCACCGTCAGCGACAGCTGCGCGCCGTACAGAATGCGGCTGAAGACGTCGCGGCCCAGCCGGTCTGAACCCCAGAGGAAGATGGTGGCCCCTTCCGGCGCGCAGAACAGATGAGTGTCCGACCGGATGAACCCAAAGAGATTGTAGGTCGCCCCCTCACAGAAGAACTGCAAAGGCATCGGGCGGGTTTCATCGGTCTCGTAGGTCCAACGGTAGTTGACGAGGTCAGCGGTCGCTGTGGTCGGATAGACGAAGGGCCCGATAAACTCACCTTCATGCCAGAAATTCACCGATTGTGGGGGCGCATAGAGATAGTCAGCGCTGCGTTCATTGGGCGTGTAGGGGGCTATGAACCCGGCAACGGGTAACATCAGATAGCTCAGCAGCAGAAAAATGCCCGAGATCAACCCCAGCTTGTGGCGTTTGAACTTGCGCCAGACCAGAACCCATGTTGAGGCGTCCATGTCCGAGCGTTCAGGCGCGCTGAGGTCGGTACTGTCGGAATAAGGCGCATCGTCGACAAAGCGACCGTCTGGCAACTGCGTCATGATCCGCGTGCTCCGTACCGGATGCGTGGATCAAGCAGCACCAGCAGCAAATCCGAAATCATCGTACCGATCAGGGTCAACAGCGCCACGAACATCAACACGAAGCCCGCCAGGAACTGGTCCTGGGATTTCAGCGCAGTCAGCAAGGACGGCCCGATGGTCTGTAGCCCCAGGACAACGGAGACCAGAACCGAGCCTGACACCATCGCGGGCAGCAGATTGCCGATATCCGCGACGAAGGGATTGAAGGCCATGCGCAGCGGATATTTGGCCAGCAGCTTTGAGGGGGCGAGGCCTTTGGCCTTGGCGGTTTCGACGTAGGGTTTTGACAGCTCGTCCAGCATGTTGGCCCGCAGGCGCTGCATCATGGCGGCTGCCCCCGAGGTGCCGATCACGAAGGTTGGGACAATCAGATGCACGAGAATGGATTTCACCTTGTCGAAGGACATCGGCTCGCCTTCGAATTCAGGTGACATTAGTCCGCCAATCGGCAAATCGAAATACTTGTTCCCATAGTAAAACAGCATCAGGGCAAGCAGGAAATTGGGTGTGGCCAGACCCAGATAGCCGACGAAGGCGGCTGTGTAGTCAATCCATGTCTCGGATTTCGCGGCGGCGATGACACCCAAGGGTAGCGCAACCAGATAGACAAACAGAACTGCGGCAAGGTTGACGAGTACGGTGAGCCAAAGGGCGTCGCCTACGATCTCTGAGACGGGGCGATCGAACTCAAAAGACCAGCCGAAATTGCCCTGAATGAGCCCGTACCAGCCCTGCGGGCCCGGTGCCATGCCGACCCATATAAGGTACTGTTCCCAGATCGGTCGGTCGAGCGCGTATTCGGTGCGCAGGAACTCCGCCTTGGCGACGCCCTCAGCCTGCCCGGTGGCGCGCAGTTCCGCGATCTGATTGCTGAGGTAGTCGCCCGGAGGCAGGTTGATGATCACGAAAATCATGATCGATACAACCCACAGGGTGAGCAGCATCGTGATGAACCGGTAGATCGCGTATTTGAGAAACATCATTGGGTGAGCTGCTGGAATGGTTCATCGTAGTAGAATTCATCAATACGGTGAATTCCGAAATGCGCCCCGGGATCCCAGGCCCATTTTGCTTCTTCCGGAACATTGCGCAGCCTTTCCGAGACGACCACAGGCTGCGGCGCTTCGGCAAGGATTCCGATGCCGAACTGATGATCCGCATGGATCGCAAGCATTTCGCGCCAAATCTTGGCCCGCTTGTCCGGATCATTGGTGTGATCCCATTCCCAACTGAGTGTCATCAGACGTTGGGCGGCGGGCATGTCCGGTGCTTCACCCAATTCCCCGCCAGTTTGGTAATACTGACCCCATTTGGGCCAGGCGAAGAATTCCTGATGCGTTGGAGCCAGATATTCGGGCGGCGTATAGGGTTGCGGAAGCCCGTTGTCCCAGCCAAACCAGACAGCGGCCATCGACAGCCCAGAATAGACGCGGTTCCGAAGAATGTCGCGGTCCAGGGGGCGCATAATCAGTTTGATCCCGATTTCGCGCCAGGTGTCGGTGACGATGGCAAGCGCGTTTTCAACCTCCTGTCGCTCCCCGGCGGTCTCGATCACAAACTCCATCGGACGCCCGTCGGGCAGTTTACGAATGCCGTCCGGCGTGCGCTCGGTCAGCCCCATTTCATTGAGCAGGGCATTGGCCTTGGTCGGGTAGTAGATTGACCATGAGAAGAGGTTGGCAGGATCAAAGAACGGGCTTTTGGCAAGCGCGGTCATGCCGCCTTCCTTGGCGAGGCCAAAGTAGAGGGCCCGATTGATCATCCGCCGGTCGATGCCCAGACTGAGGGCACGGCGGAACCGGACATCCCGGATAACGTCGCGCCAGACGGGGTCTGCAAAATTGAGGTTTGGATAGATGGTGATCTGGTTGGCCGCCCCATTGGCCCACAGCAGCGTGCGATATCCCGCGCCGTCGTTTTCGCCTTTTTTCAGGATGGAGATATCCGGAAAATCGAGCCCGCGCGCCTGCAGATCAACCTCGCCTGCATTGGCTTTTGCCGCGATCAGCCCACCTCCAACGATCGTCATTTCCACAACATCGATGTAGGGAAGCTGAACCCCGCGCGCATCAATGCGGTGATAATAGGGATTGCGTACAAAAAGATGTCGGCTGGATTTGCTGCCAGAGGCATTCAACCACGGCTGCAAGGTGGGCAAATCCGGATTGTCGAATTTGTACATGTTGTCACGATCATTGTGCAGCGCTGCCCAGGCGCGCACTCTGGCCTTTTTTATCTTTTTTTTCAGGATCTTGGCGTCGGTAAAATCGGCATGAAACTGTTTGAGGTAATGCGCCGGACGATAGATGAAGAACGGGCTGGCCTGCGCCAGCAGTTGTAGGAACTGCGGGTTCGGCGTCGGCCATTCTATGACCACGGTATGATTGTCCGGAAACGATACCTCAGCCAGAACGCCGTCGACAATCATGTTCTGTGGCGGACCCGACGGGTTAAGTTCCTTGTTCAGCGCTACGTGTTTCCAATAGTATTCAAAGTCCTTCGACGTAAAGGGATGCCCGTCCGACCACCGGTGACCCCGCCGCAGATGCAAAGTGAATTTACGTCCCTCAAAGACTTCAAGGTCTCGCAGGATGTCAGGATAGAGCTCGTAATTCTGGTCGTAACCGATCAGCCGCGCGTAGCCATAAACCACCATCTGGCGCACGTCTTTTGACCGTGAAACGAGCGTACGCAGCGTGCCGCCCTGCTCACCGAAACTGCGCCCCTTTGCTTCCAGATCGACAACAAGCGGTTCATCCGGCAACCGTTGCTCCACAGGCGGCAAGGCGCCGTTTTCAACCTCCATCTGCCAGAACGAACTTTCAGCAGGCGTTTGGGGGTCCGCCAACGCCGCGAGCGTGGACATTGCGAGCACAGCAAATGCGGTGATTAGTCTAGACATGGCAACGCACCTTATGTCCGGGTTCGAGTTCTGTCAGCGCCGGCACGGCAATGCCCTCGAAACGGAATTGTTCGGGCCAGCTGGCGGGGGTTCCGGCCCCTTTGGCGACCAAGGTCAAATCAATGGGCCTGTTCACATCCGGTTCGGGCTGTGCGGCGATCAGGGCGCGCGTGTAAGGGTGGCGCGGGTTGTAAAACAGCGTGTCAGGAGGTGCCTGTTCCACGACCACGCCCTGACGCATGACCGCGACCTCATCGGCAATGCGTGCGACCACAGCCAGATCGTGACTGATGAAAAGATAACTTAGACCGGCCCGATCGCGGATATCTTCAAGAAGGGTCAGTATCTGTTCCTGGACGGAAACGTCGAGTGCTGAGGTCGGCTCATCGCACACAAGCAGCACAGGGTCGAGCGTCAGTGCCCGCGCAATCGACAGGCGCTGCCGCTGCCCACCGGAAAAGGCGTGTGGGAAACGACCCAGCATGGATGCATCCAACCCGACCAAACGCAGCATCTCTGCTGCTTTCTCACGACGTTCGGCTTTTGTGCCGAGCTTGTGAATTTCCATGGGTTCGGTCAACGCCTGTTGCACGCGCATGCGGGGGGAAAGGGATGAATAGGGGTCTTGAAATACCATCTGCGCCTGGCGCTGAAATGCAATCCGCTCGGCTTGTGACATGGCGTTGATCTGCACAGGTGTCGCCCCGGCTGCGGGCCGAAACAGCACCTGTCCGCCTTCATCGGGCGTTTCAGCGCCCAGTGCAATCCGGGCGCAGGTTGTCTTGCCTGATCCGCTTTCACCGACAACAGCCAGTGTCTTGCCGCGTTGGAGAGATAAATCAACTTCGTGACATGCCGTGACTGTCATCGGTTTGCTCCATCCGCCCGCGCGCATGGTATAGGTTTTCGACACATTGCGCAGATGCAGGATCAGATCATCATGTTTGCCCTCTCGGGCGGGGGCGGCGACCTCCGGTATCATGGGTGCTGCGGCGAAGAGCTTTTTGGTATAGCCATGCGCGGGGGCGCCCAGAACGGCGGCGGCAGGGCCACGCTCCATCACGCGCCCCTTGTTCATCACAACCACGGATTCCGCCATGTTGGCTACGACGCCAAGGTCGTGGGTCACCAGAATGACGGACATGCCAGTGTCTTTTTGCAAATCCTTGATCAGGCCCAGAACCTGCGCTTGTGTCGTGACATCGAGGGCCGTGGTCGGCTCGTCCGCGATCAGCAAATCGGGTTTCGCAACCATGGCCATGGCAATCATCGCCCGCTGGCGCATCCCGCCGGACATTTCAAAGGGATAGGACCGCCAGACACGGGCCGGGTCCGGAAACCCAACTCTCTCGAAGGTCTCAAGAACGGTTTTCTTGCAGTCTGCCGGGCGCATATTGCGATGAAGCCTGAGCACCTCAGACACCTGATCTCCCAAACGGTGCAGCGGGGACAGCGATCGCATGGGTTCCTGAAAGATCATTGAAATCTGGTCACCCCGAATGGAGCGCATGACGCGCTCGCTGCGGTCGAGCAGATTGATGGCCTTGCCGTTGCACTTGAAATTGATCGTTCCGCCATGAATGCGTGCCGTTTCCGGCAGGATACGCAGAACCGACCGGCAGGTGATTGTCTTGCCTGATCCGCTCTCGCCGACAAGAGCGAGGGTCTCGCCGGGCATAACCTGAAAACTGACGCCGCGCACCACTGGTTCTGACGGCCCAAAGCCAATGCTCAGATCTTGCACATCAAGCAATGGGGTCATCACGCTACAGTCACTTCCTTGCTACTCTTTTCGTCCCAAAAAGCCGCATGTTTGCGCAGACAGTCAACGCGATTTCTCCGCCCGCGTCCAGCGCACAGATACGTGATTATCTTTGTACTACCAATTTTCCCAAATTAGAGGCATTTGTGCAGGAAGTGTTTTCAAGGGTATTCGCATGAGCCGTCTAGATCTTTTCATCGACCGAATGGTGTCCCAGCGCGCTTGTCTGAACCATGCAGCAGAGTTGACCAAGGGCCTGCCGGGACCGGTGTTCGAGCTGGGTTTGGGAAATGGGCGTACCTATCATCATATGTGCTCCATCATGCCGCAAGGCGACATTTATGTGTTCGAGCGGGCAGTCGCCTCACACCCTGACAGCACACCGCCGGACGCTCAGGTATTTTTAGGTGATGTCTTTGAAACACTGCCAGCTGCGTTGGCGCAGTTTGGTGCCACGGTAAGCCTCATTCACGCTGATCTTGGGGGCCATAATGCCGAGAAGAACGACATCTTTGCGCGCCGGATTTCGCCGGTGATCGCCCCGCTTCTTGCGCCGGGAGGGCTTATGGTCTCCAGCGATAGGATGTATTTCGACGATATGACAGAGATTGCCCTGCCGTCCGATGCGGTTCCGGGACGATGCTTCATCTATCAGCGCTAACGCTACGGTCCTGTTCAATTCGTTGCTCGGCTGTTTGCGGTGAATTTTCTTGCGCGCTTGGCGTGTGTCTCATAACAATGGTAAAAATAGTGAAACACAGTTTCACTATGTAAAACAATTTTGGGAGAGATTGCCTTGATGAAGCTGAAATCCGCTGCCCTTGGTCTTGCAATGATTGCCACGGCGACACTGGCACAGGCTGACATCACTTTGATACATGGCGAGGCAGGTCCCAATCGCGGCGCGCGCGCCGCCGCCTTGCAGTGGTTTGCAGATGAAATCGCTGAGCGGTCGGAAGGGGAGATCAAACTGGATATTCAGTGGGGCGGTGCCCTATTCAAATCCAACGCCGCGATGCAATCGGTTGGCGATGGCGTCGCGGACATGGGGTCTGTTATCGCGGTCTACTATCCGCAGGAAATGGTTGCCTACGGCATTGCGGATCTGCCCATCAACAACCCGGACGCTTGGGTGGGGATGCGGGCCACCGACGCGTTGATGCGCAATTCCACGGAAATTGCGGACAACCTGAGGGACAAGAACCTCGTCTACATCGGCACCTGGACGACAAGCCAGGTGAACATCGGGTGTAAGGGGGCTGCGATCAGAAAGGCATCGGACATCGAACGCCTCAAGGTGCGCGGCGTTGGTGCCTATGGCAAGGTTTTCGGCGAGATGGGCGCCAACATGGTGCGCATGTCCATTTATGACGCCTATCAGGGGCTCGACACCGGGCTGATTGATTGCAGTCAGGGCTATAGCTACGCCGTTGCCGCGCTCAAGCAGGCAGAGGTCATGGATAGCTATACACTGCTCAACTGGGGCCAAGTGGGCGGTGTCGGCATGTTCATGAACGCTGATGTCTATGACAGTCTCTCCGCCGCTCAGCAGGATCTTTTGAACGCGGTGGGCTCTGACATGGCGGATGAGTTTGGGCGCATCATCACCCAGGCAAATGAGGATGCCATTGTTGCAATGAAGGAAGCTGGCGTGGAAGTGATTGTCTTGCCGGAACCTGAGCGTGAAAAACTCGTTCGCAAGGGTGGCAAGTTTCTTGCTGAATGGGTCAACACCGCTGAAAAGTCAGGGTTGCCGGGTCAGGCGCTGCTTGAGGATTATCAGGTGTTGGTCGCCAGGTTTTCAGCCGAACGTGATCAGAAAGGCTATCCTTGGGAGCGAGAAAGTAACTGATCGCTGGCTTGAGGTCTGAGGTGCAAGTCAAACTAGAGCAGTTTCTGTTGGCTCTGGGCGCGGTCGCGGTGCTCCTTCTGGGCGGCGTAATTACCGTCAACGTGATCGCCCGGGCTCTTTTCGCCACTGCCGTGCCAGACAGTGTGACGATCGTGCGCGAGTTGATGGTCGCGGCCATTCTTTTGCCGCTAGCAGCAACAACGGCAGCACGTGCGCATGTCTGTGTCGATTTCATTTCGGACCGGTTTGGTGCGCGATTGCGGTCGTGGTTGATCGTGCTGGGGTCACTGATGGGCATGATCGCCCTATCTGCGCTGATCTGGGCGGGCACGCGCGATCTGAGCAAAGTTCTGGCGTCGGGAAGCTTCTTTTATGGTGATCTGAACCTGCCCAAATGGCCGGGCAGGTTGGTCTTCGTGCTGGGCATCGCAGCCTGCTGGTTGCGCTTGGCTGAACTGGCGTGGCGAGATACATGCACCATTCTGAGGGGGGGAACGGTTCTCGATACACAGGATCATTCCCTGACCGGTGGAGGGGCGGAGTAATGGACCCTGCGACCATCGGTTTCGTCGCATTTGGCGCGGTGCTGGTGCTTTTGGCTCTGCGCGTGCCCATCGCCTTTGCGCTGGCGGCAGTTGCGACCCTTGCCACCTTTTTCATTTTTGCCTTTCGCACGGGCACCTTCATGCCGGAACGTGCCCTTCGGGCGACCACATCCATGGTCTTTTCGAATTCGTTCGATTTGATCCACTCTTACGACTTGTCGATGATCCCGCTGTTCGTGGCTCTGGGGCATATCGCCTATCGCGCCGGGATCACCACACGCATCTATGACGCTGCCAAGGTCTGGCTGACCCGGGTGCCGGGCGGCGTCGCCATGGCCAGCGTGATGGGGTGTGGCGGCTTCTCGGCCATTACCGGCAGTTCCATTGCCTGCGCATCGACCATGGGGCGCATTTGCACGCCTGAAATGCTGCGCATGGGATATGACCCGCGTCTGGCCACCGCAAGTGTCGCCGCAGGCGGCACGCTGGGCTCACTCATCCCTCCGTCCGTTCTGTTCATCATCTACGGGATCTTTACCGAAACCTCGATCTCCGCGCTGTTCCTGGCAGGGGTTCTGCCCGGTCTTTTGACACTTGCCGGATTTGTTCTGGTCATCGCGATATGGGTCTGGCGCAGGCCAGAGATCGCCCCGGCAACGGATCAGAGATATTCGACGTCACAACGTATGCAAACCGCGATCGGCGCCTGGCCGGCGGTTCTTCTTTTTGGGGTGATCATTGGCGGCATATATGGCGGCATTTTCACCGCAACCGAAGCCGCCGCGGTTTGTGTAAGTGCTGCGGTTTTGATCGGGTTTGTGCAACGGAGACTGGATTTGCACGGGCTGTGGGTTTCGGTCAAAGAGACCTGCGTGCAAACCACTGCGATCTTCTTCATTGCAGCGGGTGCCAAGATTTTCGTGGCCTTTATCGCCCTGACAGGGATTGCCCCCATGATCGTTGAGGCGGTCACGCAAGCCCAGCTTTCAGTGGTTGTGCTGATGATCGCGATTGCACTGATCTATCTGTTGTTGGGCATGTTTCTCGATCCCATTGGCATCATGGTGCTGACCCTGCCACTGATGATCCCACTGGTGGAAAGCTACGGGCTCAACCTCATCTGGTTCGGGGTGGTCGTCATCAAACTGCTGGAGATCGGGCTGATCACGCCGCCTGTTGGCCTGAATGTTTTTGTGATTGCCAATGTGGTTGGGAAGGAAGCTCCGATAGACAAGATTTTTGCAGGCATCGCCCGTTTCCTGAGTGTCGATATCATCGTTTTGATCCTCATCATGAGTTTTCCTGCAATTTCGCTATTTGTTCCGATGGCCGCGCGATGAACCAATCCACCACAGATCGAAAATTTGCCAACACATTGGCAAGAGGGCTGAAAGTTCTTGGCGTTTTTCGGGCCAGTGATGATGGGTTGACGCACGCCCAGATCGCGGATCGGACGGCCTTGCCAAAACCAACGATATCGCGTCTCACGTATACGCTGTGCGAATTGGGTTTTTTAACCCAGGCCAGCCGGAATGACCGCTTTCACCTTGGCCCGGCAGCGATTGCGCTGGGATCGGTTGCGACTATTTCGGCAACTTTCATCGATCTGATATCTGACGCCATGCAGGAGCTTGCAAATGAAACCGGCACGCTTGGTCTGATCGCGGTTCGTGATACGATGCGCATGATGCTGGTCAAGACATGGCGACCGGAAGGAACGGCATCGATCTGGCTTGAACCCGGCCATAGAATCCCGCTTTTTGGGTCTTCTTCCGGACAGGCCACACTTGCTGCCATGTCGGATGACAAGTTTGCAGGTCTGGCGCCCAACCCGGCTCTGGTCGATTTTCGGCAGGATGGCTACGCCCAGTTGATTGCGCAGGGGTTTACCATTGCCCCCCGCCCGACCCGCTATGCCCGAACGGTGAATGCGGTGGGCGTCCCCTTCTTTGCGTCGGAATTCGGAGCGCCCGTCGCGATTTCCTGTGGGGCGTTGCCCGAAGTGTTGACCGACGCTCGTATGGTTGAGGAGGTGGGCCCGGCCTTGCGTGAGGTGGTCCGGGAATTGGAACGCAGAACCGGTCAGGCGCCTGCTCTGACGCGGCGTGGTTGAGAGCATGAAAAGAGGGATCAGATGACAGATAAAATTGCCTATGGGCGCCATGGTGACATCGCCGTTTTACGTATCCAGAACCCGCCGGTGAACGCGCTGAGCCACGCGGTGCGCAAGGGGCTGCTGGCCGGGTTGGAGCGCGCCGAGGCCGATGACGGCGTCAAAGCGGTGCTGCTGGTGGGCGAGGGGCGCGCGTTCATCGCGGGTGCGGACATCAAGGAATTCGGCAAGACCCCGCTGGAGCCGCATTTGCCCGATCTGTGCAATCGTCTGGAGGCCTCGCCGCTGATCGTGGTGGCCTCGATGCATGGGGTCAGTCTGGGCGGCGGGCTGGAGGTGGCGCTGTCCACCCATTACCGCATTGCGCAGCCCGATGCGCGCGTGGGCCTGCCGGAGGTGCATCTGGGGCTTTTGCCTGGCGCAGGGGGCACGCAGCGTCTGCCGCGTGTCACAGGTGTGGCGGCGGCCATCGACATGATCACCACGGGCCGCCACGTCAAAGCCCCCGAGGCGCTGGAGGCTGGCGTCATCGACCGGATCGAGGCGGGCGATCCGCAAACCGTGGGGCTGGCCTATGCGCAAGCGCTTTTGTCGGAAGGGGCCGCGCGCCGTCCGGTCAGCGCCTTGCCTGCACCGGACCTCATCGACTGGGATGCGGCCTATGACGCGGTGCTGAAAAAGGGTCGGGGCCAGATTGCACCGGCGCAGGCCGTGCGTGCGGTACAGGCGAGTGTGGAGCTGCCCTTTGCCGAAGGTCTCAAGGCCGAGCGGCAGATGTTCTGGGATTTGATGAAAACCGACCAGCGGCAGGGGATGATCCATGCGTTTTTCTCCGAACGGGCGGTTGGCAACCTGCCTGAGTTGAAATCTGTGGCAGCACGCGATCTGGTCGCCATCGGGGTCATCGGGGGTGGCACGATGGGCGCGGGCATTGCCACCGCCGCCCTGTTGGCGGGTCTGCCGGTGACGCTGATTGAGATGAACGACGCTGCGATGGACGCCGCAAAATCCCGGATTGCCGGGTATCTGGCCGGGGCTTTGAAGCGCGGCAAGATCAGCCAGTCAACCCATGACGCGATGCTGAACCAGGCCCTGACGATTGCTACGGATTATGACGCGCTTGGCACGGTTGATCTGGTGATCGAGGCGGTATTCGAAGAGATGGCCGTCAAGAAATCCGTCTTTGCGCGGCTAGATGCTGCCTGCAAACCCGGGGCCATTCTGGCCAGCAACACCTCCTATCTGGACATCAACGAGATTGCCGCCAGCACCTCGCGGCTTGGCGATGTGATTGGGCTACATTTTTTCTCGCCCGCGCATGTGATGAAGCTGCTGGAGGTCGTTGTGGGCGATCAGAGCGCTGCCGATGTGGTGGCCACCGGGTTTGCCCTTGGCAAACGCTTGGGCAAGATTTCGGTGCGCGCAGGGGTCTGCGACGGCTTCATCGGCAACCGCATTCTGAGCACTTACCGGACGGCGGCGGACCATATGATCCTCGACGGGGCATCGCCTTATCAGATCGACAGGGTGCTGACGGATTTCGGTTTCGCCATGGGGCCTTACGCGGTGGCGGATCTCGCGGGGCTCGACATCGGCTGGGCGATGCGCAAACGTCTGGCCCCCACCCGCGATCCGCGCGAGAGGGTCGGGCGCTACCCCGACAGGCTCTGCGAGGCGGGGCATTTCGGCCAGAAAACCGGGAAAGGCTTCTACGTTTACGAAAAATCCCAGCGCGCAGGCGCGCCGAACCCGGAAGTCATGGCGCTGATCGAGGCGGAGCGGCAGGAGCGGGGCATCACGCCGCGTGACTTCGCGGATACGGAGATCCTCCGCCGCTATATGGCGGCCATGGTCAACGAGGCCGCGAAAGTTGTCGGCGAAGGCATCGCACGCCGCCCGCTCGACGTCGATATGGTACTGCTTTTTGGCTACGGGTTTCCGCGCTATTGGGGTGGGCCGCTGAAATGGGCTGATCTGACCGGATTGATCGGCCTGCTGGAGGACATCGAAAGCTACGCCAATGAAGACGCCTATTTCTGGCAACCTGCACCGCTGTTGCAAAAGCTGGTTGCCGAAGGCCGCAGTTTTGACGACCTAAACAAGGAGGCCGCGTCATGAAAGAGGCCGTGATAGTCTCCGCCGCCCGCACCGGGTTGGCCAAATCCTTTCGCGGGTCGTTCAACCAGACCCATGGGGCGCACATGGGCGGTCACGTGGTGGCTGCCGCTGTGGCACGCGCGGCGCTCGCACCAGACCAGATCGAGGATTGCGTGATCGGTTGTGGCTTTCCCGAAGGGGCGACGGGCCAGAACATCGCACGTCAGATCGCGCTGCGGGCCGGGTTGCCGGTGACCACTTCCGGCATGACGCTCAACCGGTATTGCGCGTCCGGGCTGCAAACCATCGCGACGGCTGCGGCAGCGATTGTCTCGAACGGCACGGGGCCGGTGGTGGCGGGTGGTGTGGAGAGCATCTCTCTGGTGCAGCCCAAGACGCAACCGACCCCGGAGCCCTGGCTGCTGGAACACAAGCCCGAGGTCTATATGGCCATGATCGAGACGGCCGACATTGTGGCCGCGCGCTATGGCATCGCCCGCGACGCGCAGGACGCCTACGGGTTGCGCAGCCAGAGGCGCATCGCCGCCGCCCAGCAGAACGGTCTTTTCGATGATGAAATCGTGCCGATGCAGACCACAATGGCGGTTCAGGACCGCGCGACTGGGGAGGTTTCACACCGGCAGGTGCGTGTTGATCGGGACGAATGCAACCGGCCTGACAGCACGGCGGAAGGGCTGGCCGCGTTGACCCCGGTGCGCGACGGCGGTGCAGTAACCGCCGGGAACGCCAGCCAGTTGTCGGACGGGGCGGCGGCGGTCGTTCTGATGGAGGCGCGCGCGGCGGAACGCGCCGGGTTGGAGCCCATGGGAGCCTTCAGGGGGTTTGCCGTCGCCGGGTGCGAACCGGATGAAATGGGCATCGGGCCGGTTTTTGCGGTGCCGCGTCTGCTGGAGCGGCACGGGCTAAAGGTGGCGGACATCGACCTGTGGGAGCTGAACGAAGCCTTCGCCAGTCAGGCGCTTTACTGCCGGGATCGGCTGGGCATTGACCCGGAGATATTCAACGTCAATGGCGGATCAATAGCGATTGGCCATCCCTTTGGCATGACCGGCGCGCGTATGGCGGGGCATTTGCTGCGCGAGGGCAAGCGGCGCGGGGCAAAGCTCGGCGTTGTCAGCATGTGCATTGGCGGCGGTATGGGCGCTGCCGGGTTATTCGAAATCTACGGATGAGGAGCGATCATGGACCTGAGTTACAGCGACGCGGAATGGGCCTTCCGGACGGAAGTTGAGCAGTTTCTGACGCAGAACCTGCCTGCGGAATTGTCGGAGAAAGTGCGGTCCGGCAGGGCCTTGACGAAAGCCGATCACGAGCGCTGGCATGCGATCCTGAATGCGCAGGGCTGGCTGGCACCCAACTGGCCCAGGGAATTTGGCGGGGCGGAATGGAACGCAGTGCAACGCCATCTCTTTGAAGAGGCCTGCGCGCGGGCGCATGCACCGCGCATCGTGCCCTTTGGCCTGTCGATGCTGGGGCCGGTCCTGCAGAAGTTCGGCTCCAAGGCCCAGCAGGAACACTGGCTGCCGCGCATTCTGTCCGGGCAGGACTGGTGGTGTCAGGGCTATTCGGAACCGGGCGCTGGGTCTGATCTGGCCTCTCTCCAGACTTCTGCGGTGTGTGATGGCGCGCACTATGTGGTCAACGGTCAGAAAACATGGACGACGCTCGGTCAGCACGCCAACATGATTTTCTGTCTGGTGCGCACCGATAAATCGGTCAAGCAGCAGGAGGGGATTTCCTTTCTGCTGATCGACATGGCCACCCCCGGTATCGAGGTGCGCCCCATCGTGCTGCTGGATGGCGGTGCGGAGGTCAATGAGGTCTGGTTTACGGATGTGCGTGTGCCGGTCGAGAACCTCGTGGGCGAAGAAAACAAGGGCTGGACCTATGCCAAGTACCTGCTCACCCATGAGCGCACGAATATCGCCGGTGTCGGGTTTTCGCAGGCCGGTCTTGCGGCGGTCAAACGCCTTGCCCGGTCGGAAATGGCCGGTGGCAGACCGCTGATCGAAAACCCGCATTTCGCCGCTCGTCTGGCACAGGTCGAGATTGATCTGATGGCCATGTCCACCACCAACCTGCGGATCGTCTCACGGGCGGCGGCGGGGCAGGCCCCGGGCGTCGAAAGCTCCATGCTCAAGGTCAAGGGCACGATCATCCGGCAGGAAATCAACGATCTGGCACGGCGTGCGGCGGGGGTTTATGCGATGCCCTTTGCCTCTGAGGCCGTAGAGGGGACCAATGACCCGCTGCCCGATCCCAATGGTGCCGGTCCGGTCGCGGGGCAGTATTTCAACAACCGCAAACTGTCGATTTTTGGCGGGTCGAACGAAATCCAGCGCGAGATCATTGCTAAGACGACCTTGGGGGGCAGACCATGAATTTCGATCTGACCGAAGAACGGCAGATGTTGCAGGACACGCTGCGCCGGTTTCTGAGGGACCGGTATACGCCGCAGATACGTCATGACATTCTGCAAAGCGACAGTGGCCTGTCGACAGAAATCTGGCGCGACCTGGCGGAACTGGGCGTGATCGGGGCGCTTTTTACCGAAGCGCAGGGCGGTTTTGGCGGACACGGCTTTGATCTCGGCGTGGTCTTTGAGGAACTGGGGCGCGCCGGGGTGGTCGAGCCCTTTCTCGACAGTGCCGTGCTGGCCGGAGGGCTGATCGCGGATCTGGGGGATGAAGGCCAGCGCGCGCATGTGGAGGCGATCATCGCGGGCGAGCTACACCTGGCCTTTGCCCACGGTGAACCCACCAGCCGCTATGATCTGAGCCGGGTTGCCACAAGTGCCGTGCCCGAAAACGACCGGGTGGTGCTGAACGGGCGCAAGGCCGTTGTGCATAATGCCGAGGCTGCGGACCTGCTGGTGGTTTCGGCGCGCGAAAGCGGCGGTGTCGATGATGCAGGGGGCCTTTCGCTGTTTTTGGTGCCGACCGAAACGGAAGGGGTGATGCTTCAGGGTTATGCGCTGCTTGCCGGCGGGCGGGCGGCGGAGGTCATTCTCGAAGATGTGAGCCTGCCTGCCAGCGCGCGCCTTGGACCAGCGGGGCAGGCTTTTGCCGCCATCGAGGCCCGTGTTGCCGCCGCGAATGTGGCGCTTTGTGCTCAGACGCTGGGGGGTATGGAAACCGCCAGCCGCCTCACGCAGGACTATCTGGTGACGCGCAAGCAGTTTGGCCGCCCTATCGGCAGTTTTCAGGCGCTGGCGCACCGCATGTCGGATATGCTGATCGAACTGGAGCAGGGGCGATCCGCCGTCATCAATGCAGCAGGCCATCTGGAACGCCCCCGGCAGGAGCGGGAACGCCACGTGTCGGCGGCTAAAAACCTGATGAGCCGCGCCGGGCGTCTGGTGGCCGAGGACAGTATCCAGATGCACGGCGGCATCGCCATGACGCAGGAATACGAACTGGCCCATATCGCAAAACGCATCGTGATGGCCGAACACAGGTTCGGCGATTGCGACCATCATCTGGAGCGGTTCATTGCCCTCTCAGCAGCCTGAATTTCCCATCAGCGGCGCCCAGGGGTTGATTGGTTACAACGTCGATCTCGACCGCGCCTCCGGACGCGCCGAGGTCAGCCTTGAGATCGCGCCGCAGCACCTGAACCGCAACGCGAGCCTGCATGGTGGCATTCTGGCGATGATGCTCGACTGCGCGGCGGGGTTTGCCGCCTCGCTCGGGTTTGGCGGTGACAGGCTGGCGCAGGTTGTCACCGTGTCGCTGAGCACGCAGTTCATTGCCCCTGTGCACGACGGCCGCGTGGTGGCGCGCGGCACGCTATCCGGGGGTGGGCGCAAGATTGTTCATGCGGATGCGGTCCTGCATGATGCTGAAGGCCGCCTGATCGCCAAGGCCTCCGGCACGTTCAAGAGGGTTACGTAATGGCGCGTGTCGAGGATAGGGGGGACCGTCTGATCATCTGGAACGGCAATGCGGCCCGGCGGGGGGCGCTTTCGCCCGAACTTTATGCCGCGCTGGCCGAAGCGATGCGCCTTGCTGAAGAGCCGCGCGTCCGGGCTGTCATTCTGACCTCGGAGGGGGATTTTTTCTGCGCGGGCGGGGACCTCAATGTGCTAATCGAGCGTCGCAAACTCTCCGAAGCGGCGCGCCGCGCCAAGGTGGACGACCTGCATGATCTCATCCGCGCGCTGCGTGCTTGCCCGGTGCCGCTGATTGCCGCGATAGAAGGTGGGGCGGCGGGTGCCGGTTTGTCGCTGGCACTGGCCTGTGATCTCATCATCGCGGCAGCGGGAGCCAAATTCACGGCGGCCTATGTCAAGGCCGGGCTGGTGCCGGATGCGGGGCTGACCGCCTCAATGGCGCGCTGCCTACCGCGCCCGCTGGCCATGGAGATGTGTCTGCTGGGACAACCGGTGTCGGCGGAACGCATGGGCGCATTGGGCGTGGTCAATGAGGTGGCAGCACCGGGGGAGGCCCTTGCCTGCGCTATGGTGCTGGCGGACAGCCTGGCACAGGGGCCACGCGATGCGCAGCGCGTCATTCGGGCGCTGGTCGCTGACAGCTATGAGACACCACAGGCGCAGCAGTTGGACGCGGAACGCGACGCCATGGCGCGTGCCGCAGGGGGTGTAGAAGCGGCAGAGGGCATCACCGCCTTTCTGGAAAAACGCGCGCCGGAGTTCGGGTCATGATCTGGGACACCGAACTGACGCGACGTCTGGGCATCCGCCGCCCGATCGTTGCGGGAGGCCTGCAATGGCTGGCAAATGCGCCCTATGTCTCTGCCGCTGCCCATGCCGGGATCATGGGGTTCATCACGGCGGCCAGTTTTCCCGACCCTGCCGATTTGCGGGCGGAAATTGCCAGAACGCGCGCGGCCTGTGGCAACCTGCCCTTTGGGGTCAACGTCTCCATGCTGCCGAAACTGGTGCCGGGTGATCAGACCGAAGATATTTTACGGCTCATCGCGGATGAAGGTGTCAGGGTGATCGAGACATCAGGGCGCAACCCGGAACCCTATATGCCCTTGCTGAAAGATCTGGGCCTGACCGTTCTGCACAAGGTTCCGGCGGTGCGCTATGCGCTGAAGGCGCAAGCGGTGGGCGTTGATATGGTCTCTATCGTAGGGGCGGAATGTGGCGGGCATCCGGGGCTGGATATGATCGGCTCTTTTGTGAATGGCGCCATGGCGGGTGAGGCGCTGGACATTCCGTTTCTGATCGGTGGGGGCGTCGGGCATGGCAGCCAGTTGGTAGCAGCCCTTGGCATGGGGGCGGCTGGCGTTGTGATGGGCACACGCTTGCTGGTCAGCACGGAACTGGTGGCACATGAGGGCTATAAACAGGCGCTGGTGGCGGCCACGGAACGCGACACGGCGCTGACCATGCAGTCGGTGCACAATACCGTGCGCACGCTGGCCAATGATACTACTGCCGAAGTACTCCGGATGGAGGCCGAGACGCAGGAGATCACCATTCAGGACCTGATGCCACTTGTGGCGGGCAGGATCGGGCGCAAGGCTTATGAGAGCGGAGATGTGAGCCGGGGCCTGCTTTCGGCAGGTCATGCGCTGGGGCTGACCGACAGGATCGAACCCATGGCGGATATCATTGCGCGCATTGAGGCACAGGCGCTGGCCGCCCGAGGCCGGCTGTCCGGCGTGGTTCAAATGCCGGAGGCCGCACAATGAGCCCGCGTGTGGAGGATTTTCTGAGCGATCAGATGGCCCGCCGCCCGGCGGCTTTTGCGATGTCCGATGGCACGGGCGCGCAGTGGCGCTGGCAGGATTTGAGCGTGGCCAGTTACGCCGCCGCCGCCTGTCTGACCGAGCGCGGCGTGGTGGCCGGAGACCGGGTTGTGATCTTATGTGAAAATTCCGCTGCGGCGGTTGCGTTTCTTTTTGGTTGCTGGCGCATGGGCGCTGTTGCGGTGCCGGTGAATGCGCGTCAGTCGGTAGCGGAACTTGCGCGCATCTTTGATCATGCGGCCCCTCGCGCGGTTGTTTTCACGACCGCCGTGTCCCCGGATGCGACCGCCCATGCCGCGCGGCATGATGCGGTGTCACTGACCGGTGCCTTCGGCACGGTGCAGATTGCCACGCCGCACGCCTCCAACCCCGAAGAAGATCCGCGCCTTGCGGTATTGCTCTATACAACCGGCACGACGGGCGTGCCGAAAGGTGTGATGCTGAGCCATGCCAACCTGCGGTTCGGCGGCATGGCGTCGGCGCGGTTGCGCGGTATGACGGCGCGCGATCTGATCTATGGCGTCTTGCCGATTTCCCATGTGTTCGGTCTGGCCTCGATTGTGACGGCGGCGGCCTCGACAGGGGCGACCATTCGGTTTGAGGCGCGATTTTCGGCGGCAAAACTCCATGCGTCACTGGGTCAGGGCATCACGCTTTTGTCCGCCGTGCCGCAGATGCACGCGCTTTTGATGCAATATACCGCCGAGCAGGGGCATGAGCGGCTGGGGTCGGACGATCTGCGTTATGTGTCTTCGGGGGCGGCCCCGCTTGATCCCACGTGGAAGCGCAAGGCGGAGGCGTTTTACGGCGTGGCGCTGCAAAACGGATATGGCATGACGGAGACGACAGCAGGGGTGACGATCACTGATAACCCGTTGGGATCAGAAGATATCTCCGCTGGGCCGCCCTTGCCGGGCGTGGAGCTGCGCATTGACCAAAGCGTGCCGGGCGGCGGCGATGGCATGGGGGAGGTGTTGACGCGTGGAGGCCATGTCATGCTGGGGTATTTCCGCAATCCTGATGAGACGGCGCGGGTGCTGGATGCACAGGGCTGGATGCATACGGGCGATCTGGGCAGGATTGATGAGGCGGGAAACCTGCACATATTGGGGCGCTCAAAAGAGCTGATCATCCACGGCGGGTTCAATGTCTATCCACCGGAGGTGGAGGCCGCGATCAACGATCATCCGCAGGTCATTCAGTCGGCTGTGATCGGGAAGATGACAGCAGGGGACGAGGAGGTTCTGGCCTTTGTGCAGGTGGCCCCGGCCTGTGATCTGAGCCCGGATAGGTTGCGCGATTTTCTGAATGACCGGCTGGCGGGATACAAACGCCCGAGTGTGATTGTGCTGGCCACGGAACTGCCCGCCGCCCCGACGGGCAAGATCCTAAAGCATCGGTTGCTGACGCATTTCGCGGATCAACTGCGCGAACGGGCGGGGTCTTAAGTGGCGGTGGCCTGAAGCCCACCTTACCGGATGCGGCGCTGTTTGTGCTTTCAGTCAGACATATGTGCCTTCTGCGGCCTGCCTTATGGCGCGGATGTTTGCGCCGTAAGGGGTCGGGTCCTGAACTGACCCACCCCGGAAGACCGCAGAGCCTGCCACCAGCACATCCGCGCCTGCCGTGGCCACGATCGGCGCCGTGCTCGGGTCGACCCCGCCGTCGATTTCGATATGCACGGGGCGCTCCCCGATCATTGCGCGCAGCTTTCTGATCTTGGCTGACATGTCGATGAATTTCTGCCCGCCAAAGCCGGGGTTGACGGTCATCACGCAGATCAGATCGACGCTGTCGATCAGTTCCGAGACAGCCTCCGCCGGTGTGCCGGGGTTCAGCGCGACCCCCGCCTTGGCACCTGCGCCGCGAATGGCTTGCAGCGTGCGGTGAATATGCGGACCTGCCTCCACATGGGCGGTGATCACATCGGCACCGGCCTGCGCGAAAGCGTCGATATAGGAATCCACCGGCGCGATCATCAGGTGCACGTCCATCACGCCCTTGATATGCGGGCGAATGGCGGCACAGGTCGCAGGGCCAAAGGTGATGTTGGGCACAAAATGCCCGTCCATCACATCCACGTGGACCCAATCGGCCCCCTGCGCCTCTATTGCCTCGCATTCAGCGCCGAAATTGGCAAAATCAGCGGCGAGGATGGAGGGAGCAATCTTGATGGAACGGTCGAAGGACATGCGCGCGCCTTTGGTCAGAGAGGGGTCCTCCGCGCTATAGCCTCCGGCACGGCCCTGGCGCAAGGGCAGAGCCTGCTTGCACGGGGCAGGGCCTGCGCTACACTGGCTGCGACAGCGCATCTGCGCCCGATCTTTGGGGGAGACCATCATGCCTAATTTCAACCGCCGCGAAGCACTTGCCAGCTTGGGGGCCGCAACGGCTCTGGGCCTCGCCGCACCCGCCTATGCGTCCGGCAAGAAGATCACTGTGGGGGCGCTGCGGTTCACCAGCCATTCAGGCTCTTTCATCGCTTTTGAGCGGGATTATTTTGCGGATGCCGGGCTGGACGTGGACCTGAAGTTTTTCCAGGCGGCGCAACCGATGGCCGTGGCCATTGCCAGCGGCGATGTGGATTTCGCGGTGACGGCCATTTCGGGCGGGTTGGTATCGCTGGCCGACAAGGGGGCGATCAAGGTCATTGGCGGGGCTCTTTCGGAAGAGCCGGGCATTGACGGTCAGAAAATCCTGGCCTCGGATGCGGCGTTTCAGGCCGGTCTGACAACGCCTGCAGCGCTGGATGGCAGGACATTCGGGATGTCCACGGCGGGATCATCCTTCCATTACATGGGCTCCAAAGTGGCGGCTGCGGAAGGGGCCACGCTGTCCTTCAAACCGTTGCAAAAGGTGGGCGCGATCATCGGCGCGCTGAAATCAGGCCAGATTGATGCCTGGTCCATCGTGCCCCATATCGCCAAGCCGTTGGCGGGGTCGGGTGCTGTGCATATCATTGGCAGCATCGCTGACTATCTGCCCGACTATCAGGTCACAACCGTTTTCACATCCGCCGCCAATGCCAGCGATGAACCTGCGCTGACACAGGATTTTCTGGGCGCCTACTCGAAAGGTGTGGCCGATTACAACGCGACGATGATTGCGCAGGAAGGCGGTCAGGAAGGCATCGATGCGATGGTCGATCTGATCCACAAATATGTCTATGCGGACAGGCCGCGCGAAAAGGCCGCCCCGTCGATCATCAACGGGACCATGCGGTTGAATGAGGGGGCGAAGCTGAACGTTGCCTCGGTGCGTGATCAGTTGGAATGGTTCCAGGCTGAGGGTCTGGTGGATGCCGGGATCACGCTCGATACGCTGCTGGATACCTCTTTTGTCGAGACCGTGGGCAGCTAGGGGTGGAACTGCGTCTGGCCGACGTGGGCCACCACTACGGCGCGCGCGAGGTTCTGCGCGACATCACTCTGGACATTCCCGAAGGGCAGATCGTCTGTGTCGTTGGCCCCTCGGGTTGTGGCAAATCGACATTGCTGCGCCTTATGGGCGGGCTGGAACGGCCAGATGCAGGCGCGGTGATCCAGCGCGGGGAGACGCCTCGGGGGTGCTTGAATGCACTCACCTATATCTTTCAGGATTTTGCGCTGCTGCCCTGGCGGACGGTGGCGGGAAATGTGTCGTTGGTGCTGGAAGATCACGCAATGCCGTCACCGGAACGGCGCGCGCGGATCGCGGATGTGCTGGCCCGGACCCGGCTGTCGGATTTCACGGATGCGCTGCCGCGCCAGCTTTCGGGTGGGATGAAACAGCGGGTGGCGATTGCGCGCGCACTGGTGGTCAATCCGGCGGTGATGCTGATGGACGAACCGCTCTCTGCGCTGGACAGCCAGACGCGTGAACTCTTGATGGATGATCTGGTCGGGCTCTGGACGCGGACGCCTTTCACGGCCGTTTATGTGACGCATAATCTGGCCGAAGCGGTGCGTCTGGGGCACCGGATTGTGGTTCTGTCCCGCAGGCCGGGCGAGATCCGCGAGATTGTCGAACTGGCGATGCCACTGGCACAGCGCGGCTACGGCGATGCGACATTGGAGCGGGCGCAGCAACACCTGTGGGGTATGATGCGCGATGAAGCAGCCGCAGCGGATGCGGAGCTGATAGATGCCTGAACCGGGCAGGCAGGTGGCTTTTCGCGGTGGTGGCTTTGCCCCGACACCACGCCGCTGGGTCGGGTTTGCCGTTTTTGCCGCGCTGATCCTGCTGGCCGAATGGGGCACCCGGTCGGGTGTGATTTCCGCCCTGACCTTGCCACGCCCCAGCGATGTGATTTTGACCTTTCAGGAGCTTTACGCCTCGGGTCTGCTGTTCAAACATCTTGGCCCGTCGTTGAGCAGGCTGGTGATTGGCGCGGTGCTGGGGGTCACGGTCGGCATCGGCGTCGGGCTGATGATGGGGTTGTTCTCCTACATTCGCGCCGGTCTGGTGCCGCTGGTGGCGGCGATTTTCCCGATCCCCAAGATTGCGCTGCTGCCGCTCTTTGTCATCTGGTTCGGAATAGATGAGGGGTCGAAATATGCGCTTATCGCCTTTGGCACCTTCACGCCGACGGTTGTTGCGACCTACGCGGCGGTGGACAATGTGGACCGCACGCTCATTCGCATGGGGCAAAGCTTCGGGCTGAGCTGGGTGAGCATTCTGCGCAAGATCGTGCTGCCGGGGGCGATGCCGGGCATTCTGGCAGGGCTGCGGATTTCACTGGCCATCGCGATCATCCTGCTGGTCGCGGCGGAGATGTTGGGCGCGGAATACGGGATCGGTGCCTATATTCTGGAGGCCGGGGCGCTTTATGATCTGGAGCGGCTTTTTGCAGGTGTGGTCATCCTGTCTGTTCTTGGGGTTCTGGTGAGCGCTTTGATCGGGCTGATCGAAAAGCACCTGCTGGGCTGGCGCAGCTAGGGCGCGGGTGTCACCAGCGCGGTGAGTTCGCAAAACCGCGCATCCGGTTCGAGCAGCCGGTCGCGCATGGACCAGATCCGCGCGCTGCGTTCGGCCCCCAACGTAGGTGCGGTAAAATTGTGGAACTTCCGCTCGATTTCAGCTTCCGTAAGGGGCGCGTCAAGTCCGCCGCGCGCATGGGTATCGCCGGATTTGAGCTCGCGCCCGTCGGTTGTTGTGAGGGTTACATCCGCCATGCGGTATTGCGGGAAGGTAGCATTGTGGCGCGCCTCCACTCGCACGGAAATGCGCGGCATAAGGCGCGCAACCTCCGGATCGGTGAGACCGGCACCTGCGATATGTTCAGGCCCTACGTGCCCGTAGCGCATCAGCGTGGCCAGCGCGAAAGCCAGTGAATACTGCGCCTGCCCGGTGGTTTCCGGCATCCCCGGATAAAGCGCGGCGCTTTCTGCAAAGGTACCGATGCGCAGGCTTTCTATGTCGTTGTGTGTCAGATCGTGCTGGCGCATGAGGCCGTCCAGCGCGTCCAGAGGGGCATGCGCCCAGCGGCAGACGGGGTAGGGTTTGATGTAGTTCTCAAGGATCGTCCAGCGGGTGCCGAGGTCCTGCCAGAAGTCTGACACCTCTGGTGCCTCTACGGTGATCGCGGGTGCTCCTTCAAAGCCGCGCAGCGCCAGCAGGGTGGCCATGGAACCGGTCAGAGCGCCCATGCCCGAGCCATCGTGCAACATGGTTGGATGGGCAATCTCGCGCATCATCTGGCTGCGCGGCCCGTGGTATTCGGCGATCCCCAGGGCTTCGCGCAGCTGTTTCTGTGACGCGTTCCGAAGACGGCACCCAAGCGCCGCAACCGCCAGCGCATTCCATGCACCGGAGGTATGATAATCGTGCACCGTTGCGTGCAGCGCCAGACCGGCTCGCGCGCCGATTTCGTAAGACATGGCCAGAGTGTCGAGCGCCGCTGTCGCCGTCAGATCGGGTAGGGCCGCCGAAAAGGCGATCAGCGCCGGGACAACCGCACAGCCAATGTGGCCCTTGACCGGGTTGAAACCATCATGTCCGTCCAGATTGTCGATCTGCGTGGCCGCGGCAAAGGCGGCCCCGGGGACCGAGGCCAGACGACCGTCAAAAAGAAGGGGGGCTGCATGTTCTGACCTGCCCGCGCCATGAAAATCGACGACGAAATCCCGCGCAATCCTTGAAGGATCGAGCCTGGTTGCACCGGCCGCGACACCCAAGGTATCAATCAGCAGGAGAGCTGCCATGCGCCGCGCGGGCGGCGGAACATCAGGGGTGTCGATGAAGCCTGAAACCATGTCAAAATGTGATGCCATGTTGGGGGTGTTTTCCAATTGCTGCCCACTCAGCAAGCACCGGTTTTCACCCTGAGGCATGTCTGTCTGCGACATGGATGCTGCGGAAATCAAGCACAAGATTATGTGAACATGGGTCACTGGTCTTGGTGCGACATCCATGAGAGATAACAACCGAAATTCAAATTCAGGAGATCTGCCATGCTGATGCCACGCCAGAAAGTACCCAACCTCGTTTTGCCCTTGCTTGATGGGGGCACGTTCGATCTGTCGGGTGATGCGGCCGAAACCGGAACTGTTGTGTGCTTTTATCGCGGGTTGCATTGCCCGATCTGTGCGACTTACCTCGCAGAGCTTGAAAAACGCACCGGCGATTTTGCCGAACGGGGTGTGAAAACAATCGCGGTAAGCTCGGATGATGAAGAACGGACCCGTGCGATGGCCGACAAGATCGAGGCGAAATCCTTGCGGTTTGGATATGACCTGAGCTTGTCGACAGCCAAGGAATGGGGGCTTTACATTTCAACCTCGCGTGGCAAGACGTCGATCGGGATCGAAGAACCCGCCCTGTTTTCCGAGCCAGGGTTGTTCATGATCACCCCGCAGCAAACCTTGTACTATGGTTCGGTGCAGACCATGCCGTTCGTGCGTCCGCATTTTTCTGAACTTGTCGGCGCTTTGGATTTTGCCATCAAGAACGATTATCCGGCGCGCGGCGAATACACCGGTGCCGTCTAAAAATTGAGCGGCTCCGCCGCATGACATGTCCCGGACAAATTCTTGCAGGATTTGTCCGGTGCTGGCGCGCGGTGAGAGGGCGTGACAGTTTAGCTGCCGTGCCCGCTTGTTGCGTTTTCAGCCTGCCAGTTCCGCTATCATCTGATCACGCATGATGAATTTTTGAGGCTTGCCCGTGACGGTCATCGGCAATTCATCCCGGATGGAGACGTGGGCCGGCACCTTGAAGTGGGCGATATTGTCTTTGCAGAATTGCCTGATGTCTTCTGGGGATATCTTGCTGCCTGCGTGAAGAACGATCCATGCGCAGACAATTTCGCCATAGGTATCATTGGGGATGCCAAACACCTGCGCCTGGGCGATGTCAGGATGCGTGTAGAGAAATTCTTCGATTTCGCGCGGATAGATGTTTTCGCCGCCACGCAGGATCATATCTTTGACGCGACCGGTGATGGTGCAATACCCCTGCGCATCCAGTGTGGCCAGATCGCCAGTGTGCATCCATCCATCCGGATCAATGCTGTCAGCTGTCTTGGCGTCCTCCCCCCAATAGCCGCGCATCACCGAATAACCGCGCGTGAGCAATTCACCCTGGGCGCCAATTGGCACGGTCTGTCCCTCTTCATCGACAACGCGGACCTCCACATGGGGATGGATGCGACCGACAGAGGAGACGCGTTGTTCAAGCGGATCATCCACGTTGCTCTGAAAGGAGACCGGGGAAGTTTCGGTCATCCCGTAGGCGATGGTCACATTGTGCATGTTCATTTTCGCCTGCACCTGCCGCATCACTTCGATGGGGCAGGGTGCACCGGCCATGATGCCGGTGCGCAGATGGGACAGATCGTAGCTTTCAAAATCCGGCAGGGCCAATTCATTCACGAACATCGTTGGGACCCCAAAAAGAGCGGTGCATTTTTCTTCGGAGACGGCAGCGAGTGTCTCACGCGGGTCGAACCCTTCGCCCGGGACTACGATTGTTGCCCCTTTCGTCACGCAGCCCAACGTGCCCATAACCATGCCAAAGCAGTGATAGAAGGGAACGGGGATGCAGAGCCGGTCGTTTTGCGTGAACTCCATCGCCTGAGTGACGAAGCGGGCGTTGTTGACGATGTTGTGGTGGGTCAGGCTGGCCCCTTTGGGGCTACCGGTGGTGCCGGAGGTAAACTGGATATTGATCACATCCTGCGGGTCGAGGGTTTGCGCGATGGCTTCGAGATCGGCCTCGGGTCTGGCCTTACAGAGGTTTGCGAAGCTCAGCATGCCAGCGGGTACATCTTCGCCCATCACGATGATGCTGCGCAGATGCGGCAGGCGTTCGGCGTGTAGATTTCCAGGCGTCGCCGCCGCCAGTTCCGGCGCAAGCTCGCTGAGCATTCCGGTGTAATCCGATGATTTGAAACGGCGCGCGGCGATCAATGCCGTGCAGCCAACCTTGTTGAGGGCGTATTCCAGTTCTGACCGTCTGTAGGCTGGATTGATGCAAACAAGGATTGCCCCGATACGTGCGGTGGCAAATTGGGCGAGCAGCCATTCGAACCGATTGGGCGACCAGATACCAACGCGGTCCCCCTTTTGCAGATTGAGGCTTAGCAATCCGTGGGCAAGGCGATCGACCTGATGATTGAGCTCAGCATATGTCCATCTGACACCCTGGGCTCGAAATACCGCCGCAGGATGGTCTGCAAGGCGCGCGGCTGTTTGCGACAGCAGATCCGAAATCGTCACATTCCAAAGCGGCTCTGCCCGATCGCCGATGACATGAGAAACTCCGTTCTTTGGACATCTGTCATGATCGGTCATCGCAAAGCTCCTCAATGGGTTGCCGCAAATTACCTGAAAGTCAGGGCAGCAGGCAATTGCGCGGCGGCTGAATATCAGGTGAATTTTCGGAAGAGTTTGGTTTGGTCGAACATTTCTTCAAGCGTGTGCATGCGGTTTTTTGTGGTTTCCCAGCTAAGATCCTGCACGGCTGCGATGACCGTTTCAACAAGCAATAGCGTGGTGGCAGCGGAATCCCAGGCAGAGGGCACGACAATGCGGCTGGAGAAGGAAACATGTGCCAGACGATGGATGGGCGAGCGCCATTGATCGGTAAACAGGATGATCTTTGCGCCGCGCTGATGGGCCATTTCCGCCAGCTTGAGCGTATTGCTTTCGTAACGGCGGACATCGAATATCACGAAAGTGTCCCCCGGTCCCACGTCCAGCAAATAATGCGGCCACGCGTTTGAGGTGGATTGGATGTGGATGACGTCGGGCCGGATCATCTGCATGTGCAGGAAAAGATATTCCGCCATTGTATGTGTTATGCGGCCACCGACAATGTTCAACCGCGACCTGGTGTCGGCCAGCTGGGCACAGGCTTTGTCGAAATCGGCGGTGTCAATCTGTCCCAGCGAGTGGCGGATATTGTCGATGACAGCCTCGGTGAACCGATTGAGCACATGTCCTGAGGGCGCACCTTCGGCCCAGGTGTCGTGTTTTGCGATGGGGCTTTTGACCTTGGCGCGCAGTTCCTCGCGCAGTTCCGCCTGAAATTCAGGATAGCCTTTGAACCCCAGTTTCTGAACCATCCGCGCCACCGTCGGTGTGGAGACATCGGCGTCATTGGCGAGGGTCGTGATGGGCCCCAGACCGGACGCGGGATAGTTTTCAAGTATCGAATGTGCAAGTTGCCGTTCGGCCCGGGTCAGGTTTTCCAGGCGGTCCTGAATGCGGTCAGCGATGGTCAGATTAGCGTCGCCCAAGTTACCTGCCCCTATTTTGACGGATTTTATTACAGAAAGATGAAATCTGAAGAGAATCTTTCATTATTGTGTTGACAGAATCCTGATCCGGCAAGAAGTTTGTGCGGACCGGGGGAAATATGACGCCTGAAAACCAGATAAACGCTGTGGTTGAATCCGCAATTGTGACCCGTCCGGCGGGTGCCTCTGGTATCGTTCTGGTGTGCGAACATGCGTCGAACCATTTCCCGGAAACCTTCGGCGGGTTGGGGTTGGATGACACCGTGCGCGGCAGCCACGCGGCGTGGGATCCGGGGGCTCTGGCCGTGGCGGAACATCTGTCTGAAATGCTAGAAGCACCACTGGTGGCAGGCGGCGTATCACGTCTGATCTACGACTGTAATCGTCCGCCCGAAGCGGCAAGTGCGATTCCAGAGCGTAGCGAAGCCTTTGATATCCCCGGAAACATCGGGCTGAGCGCGGAGAGCAAACAACGCCGCGCCCGGCAGATTTACGATCCTTTTCACGCGACCGTCTCGGAGCTGCTGGACGAGACCCATGCGCAGGTTATTATCACCGTTCATAGCTTCACGCGGGTCTATCTGGGCAAAACGCGCGACGTTGAAGTTGGTGTTTTGCATGATGCGGACAGCCGTCTGGCGGATGCGATGCTGGAGATTGCAGGGGATCACACAAGCCTGTTGGTGGCACGGAACCAACCCTACGGGCCCGGTGACGGGGTGATGCACACGCTCAAAAGGCACGGTGTTGGCCGCGGCATCCCACATGTGATGCTTGAGATGCGTAACGACCTGATCGCCACGCCTAAAGACCAAAAGGACATCGCCGCGATGCTGGCGGGCTGGCTGAAACAAGCCCTTGCGTCCGTCGTTCCGGATACTTCGCGCGCATGACCGAAATGGCCAAAAGATACATCCGCATCGTGGATGCCATGAACTACCGGATCGGTCGGGTCATGATGTACGGCATCTTCGTGATGATGGCGATCTTGCTGTGGTCCTCGGTTTCCAAAACGTTTTTTGTGCCATCGCTCTGGACACTTGAGGTGGCGCAGTTCGCGATGGTCGCCTACTATATGCTGGGGGGTCCGTACTCGATCCAGATGGGGTCAAATGTACGGATGGACCTGCTCTATGGCGACTGGTCCCCTCACCGTAAAGCGCAGGTCGACGCGATGACCGTGTTGTTCCTGATCGTCTATCTGATCTTCCTGCTCTGGGGCGGTTGGGAAAGCCTGATGTATTCGTTCAGCTATGGCGGAGAGCGCAGTTCCTCGGTCTGGCGACCCTATCTATGGCCGATCAAATCGATCATGGTTCTGGGCATCTTCCTGATGTTGTTGCAGGCCATTTCCGAATTTTTCAAGGATGTTCTGCGCATCAAAGGCCACGACATGGGAGAGAAGGTCTGATGTCGTACGAGGCCATCGCCATCCTCATGTTCTCCTCGATGATGCTGATGCTGCTGACGGGCCAGCGGGTTTTCGGCGCCATCGGTTTTGTCGCCGTTGTGGCCGCGTTTTTCCTTTGGGGGGACCGGGGCGGCTATGATCTGGGCTTTGCTGCTGCGATCAAACTGATGAAATGGTATCCGCTGCTGACCCTGCCGATGTTCATCTTCATGGGGTACATCCTGTCGGAATCCAAAATTGCCGATGATCTATACAAGATGTTCCACGTCTGGATGGGCGGGCTTTCGGGGGGCCTTGCAGTAGGCACAATCGGATTGATGGTGCTGATCTCTGCCATGAACGGGTTGTCGGTGGCGGGCATGGCGATCGGGGCAACGATTGCGCTGCCGGAACTGCTGAAACGCAATTACGACAAGCGGATGGTCACGGGCGTCATCCAAGCGGGGTCGTCGCTGGGCATTCTGGTGCCGCCCTCTGTGGTTCTGGTGCTTTATGCGATGATCGCGCGGCAACCGGTGGGCCAGCTGTGGCTGGCGGGGGTCGTGCCGGGGCTGCTGATGGCGGGGATGTTCGTGATCTACATCGTGATCCGCTGCCGGTTGAACCCGGCGCTCGGGCCCATCCTGCCGCCCGAAGAACGCGCCATGCCGATGGGCGAAAAGCTCAAACTGCTCGGGGCCGGGTTCCTGCCGCTCTTCATCTTCTTTGCGATGATGGTGCCTTTTGTGAACGGCTGGACGTCACTTGTGGAAAGCTCCGCCATTGGGGCCATCGCGGCCTTTGTCGCGGCTGTCGTGAAAGGGCGGATGACCCGCAGGGTATTCGAGGTATCGGTGCGCAAAACCCTTGGCATCTCCTGCATGTTCATGTGGATCATCCTCGCGGCCCTCGCCTTTGGCGCCGTGTTTGACGGTCTGGGCGCGGTGAAGGCCATCGAGAGCCTCTTTACAGAGAAGTTGGGCCTTTCTCCCTGGATGATCCTGATCCTGATGCAGCTCAGCTTTATCCTGATGGGCACGTTTCTGGACGATACCGCCATGCTGGTGATTGTGGCCCCTTTGTACGTGCCACTGGTTGGTGCGCTGGGTTTTGATCTGATCTGGTACGGGGTGCTTTACACGATCACCACGCAGATCGCCTATATGACGCCGCCCTTCGGCTACAATCTCTTCCTGATGCGCGCCATGGCCCCGCCGGAAATCACCTTGCGCGACATCTATGCCTCCATTTTGCCGTTTGTGCTGGTCATGGTGGTGGCTCTGGCAACCATCATGGCCTTCCCCGAAATTGCCCTGTGGCTGCCGGGATATGTGTATGGAAATTAACCAAGCGAGATCCCTCAAAGGGACAAATGAGACGAGCGACAACAGAGAGGAAATCAACATGACGACGAGACGTAAGTTCCTGACCACTGCCGGTGTCGGTGGTGCTGCGGCCCTGGCCAGCCCTTCCATCGTAAAGGCGCAGACGGCCATCAAATGGCGGTTCCAGACCTATGCCGGTGGTGCATTGGGCGAGCATGTGACCAAGCCGGTCATCGATTACATCAATGCCAATTCCAATGGCGAACTGGAGGTCGAACTGTTCTATGCGGATCAGATCGTGCCCACGGGCGAGCTTTTCCAGGCGCTGCAACGCGGCACCATTGACGGGGTCCATTCCGATGACGACTCGATGGCGTCCCCGACACCCCTGCGGATGTTTGGCGGGTATTTCCCGTTTGCGACCAAGCATATTCTCGACGTGCCGGTGCTCTTCAACCAGTATGGGCTGAAAGAGATCTGGGAAGAGGAGTACGCCAAGGTAGGGGTCAAGTGGCTGTCCGCTGCGGGGCAGGATCCTTGTAATTTCAATACCAAGAAAGAGATCACCTCGGTCGCTGATCTTGACGGTCTGAAGCTATATACTTTCCCAACGGCGGGCCGCTTCCTGTCCAAGTTCGGCGTGGTGCCGGTGAACATTCCCTATGAGGATGCGGAGGTTGCCGTGCAGACCGGTGAGCTTGATGGCATGGCTTGGTCGGGCATCACCGAAGACTACACCGTGGGCTGGGCGGATGTGACAGACTACTTCCTGACCAACAACATCTCGGGCGCATGGATCGGGTCGTGGTTTGTCAACGAGGAGCGCTGGGCGGAACTGCCGGATCACCTAAAATCGGTTGTCATGGCGGCAACCGAAGCCGGACACACCTATCGCAACCAGTGGTACTGGGGGGGCGAAGCGGCCCTGCGGGCCAATGGCGACAAGCTGCAACTGCGGTCCGTGCCACCCTCAGAATGGGCCGAGGTCGAAAACGCCGCCAAGGAGTTCTGGGAAGAGGTTGCCCAGGAAGGTGAAGTGCATCAGAAGATCGTCAACATCTTCAAGGAATACAACAGCGTCATCAACCAGGCGGGTGTGCCTTACAACTTCGAGTAAGCCGCCAAAGATGACCAAAAGCGTCCCCGTCCCGCGGGGGCGCTTCCCCATGAGAAAGGATCCTGAACATGGCCGGAACCCTGACGTTTGAGGCATTGAAAACAGCCGCCAAATCCGGTGAGATCGACACCGTTCTTGCCTGCATCGTCGACATGCAGGGCCGCCTGATGGGCAAGCGTTTTCACGCGATGAACTTTGTCGAGCATTCTCATGCGGAAACCCATTGCTGCAATTATCTGCTGGCCACCGATCTTGAAATGGCCACGCCTGATGGGTACGCCAGCACCTCCTGGCAATCCGGTTACGGCGACTACGTCATGAAACCGGACCTCGACACGCTGCGCCCGGTGCCGTGGCTGGAGGGCACCGCTTTGGTTCTGTGCGATGTGCTGGACCATCATACGCATCAACCGGTGCCGCATTCCCCCCGTGCGGTTCTGAAAAAACAGATCGCGCGGCTCGATGCGCTGGGCTTCACCGCGATGATGGCCACGGAGCTGGAATTCTTCCTCTTCGAGAAGAGTTTTGACGACATTCGCAAAAACGGGTTCCGCGATCTCGCGCCGATCAGCGGGTATAACGAGGATTACCATATTCTTCAGACCACTAAGGAAGAGGCGATCATGCGCCCGCTGCGCAACCACCTCTATGCTGCGGGTGTGCCGGTTGAGAATACAAAGGGCGAAGCTGAGGCGGGTCAGGAAGAACTGAACATCCGCTATGCTGAAGCGCTCGATTGTGCCGATCATCACAGCCTGGCCAAACACGCGGTCAAGGAGATCGCATGGCAGCAGGGGCATGCCGCGAGTTTCATGCCCAAGTGGAACGCGGGGAAGGTTGGCAGTTCGTCACATGTGCACCAATCCCTGTGGCAGGGCGGCAAGCCGGTGTTCTATCAGGAGGGCGCCGATCTGGGCATGTCCGATCTAATGCAACATTATATGGCCGGGCTGATCGCCTATGCGCCTGATTATGTGTGTTTTCTGGCGCCTTACGTGAACAGCTACAAGCGCTTTGCCAAGGGCACCTTTGCGCCCACCAAGACGGTCTGGTCGGTCGATAACCGCACGGCGGGCTTTCGGTTGTGCGGCGATGGCACCAAAGGTGTCCGCGTCGAGTGCCGGATTGGCGGGTCAGATCTCAACCCCTATCTGGCGCAGGCAGCGATGCTGGCGGCAGGCATCAAGGGGATCGAGGACAAGCTGGCGCTTGCTCCGCCCACCACAGGTGATGTCTATGAGGACGACAAAGCCGCCGATATCCCCCAGACGCTGCGCGCAGCAACCGAGACCCTGCGCAACTCGAAAATGCTGCGAGAAGCCATGGGCGATGATGTGGTCGACCATTACACCCGCGCTGCCGAATGGGAGCAGGAGGAATTTGACCGGGCTGTGACAGATTGGGAAATCGCGCGCAGTTTTGAAAGGGCCTGAACCATGACCATCACCTGTATCTCTCCGGTCGACGGATCGATCTATGCGACCCGCTCGACATTGAACGAATTCGAAGCCGCCGAAGCGGTCGCCAAGGCTAAAGTGGCGCAAACTGCCTGGGCCGCACGCCCGCTGACAGAACGGATCGAACTGGTGCGCGCCGGTGTCGCGAATGTGGGCGCGATGAATGACGAGATCGTGCCGGAACTGGCCTGGCAGATGGGCAGACCCATCCGCTATGGCGGTGAGTTCGGCGGGTTTGATGAGCGTAGTCAATATATGGCCGAGATTGCCGAAGAGGCGCTGGCCCCGATTATGTTGGAGGACAGCGGCGCTTTCAAACGCATGATCAAACGTGTTCCGCACGGGCTGGTGCTTGTCGTGGCCCCTTGGAACTATCCTTATATGACGGCGATTAACACGGTGGCACCAGCGCTGATTGCCGGCAATGCCGTGATGCTGAAACACGCGAGCCAGACGCCGCTGGTGGGTGAGCGCATGGCGCGGGCCTTTCAGAACGCTGGCGTACCGGCGGATGTTTTCCAGAATGTCTTTCTCGATCACAAAACGACCTCTGCGCTGATCGCTGATCGGGCCTTTGGTTTTGTGAATTTCACCGGATCGGTCGCCGGTGGACGGGCGATGGAAGCCGCAGCACAAGGCACCTTCACCGGTCTGGGGCTTGAGCTTGGCGGCAAGGACCCTGGCTATGTAATGGAAGACGCGGATCTGACGGCAGCGGCAGAGACACTGATCGACGGGGCGATGTTCAATTCCGGCCAGTGCTGCTGCGGGATCGAGCGGATTTACGTGACCGAGAGCCTTTTTGACGCCTTTGTCGAAAAGGCGGTCAAGATCGTGGAGGGCTACAGGCTGGGCAACCCGCTTGACCCCGAAACGACGTTGGGCCCGATGGCGCAGGCGCGCTTTGCCGATCTTGTGCGCAGCCAGACGGCGGAGGCAGTGGCCTCCGGTGCCCGCGCGCTGATTGATCCGGCACTTTTCCCGCAGGATGAGGGGGCCTATCTGATGCCGCAAATCCTCGTGGATGTGGATCATTCGATGCGGGTGATGCGCGAGGAAAGCTTTGGCCCGGTGGTCGGGATCATGCCGGTCAAGGATGATGCCGAGGCCATCCGGCTGATGAACGACAGCGACTATGGGCTGACGGCTTCGCTCTGGACCGCGGATGCCGCCCGTGCCGAGGCCATTGGTGATGCCATCGAGACCGGCACCGTGTTTCTCAACCGCGCCGACTACCTCGATCCGGGCTTGTGCTGGACTGGTTGCAAGGATACCGGTCGCGGGGGCGGTCTGTCAGTCATTGGCTATCACAACTTGACCCGCCCGAAATCATACCATCTCAAGAAGGCCTGAACTGATGTCACTCGTTGCAAACTGGTCCTACCCCACCGCCATGCGCTTTGGTGCCGGACGCATCTCGGAACTTGCCGACGCCTGCAAGGCAGCAGGGATCACCAAACCGCTGCTGGTCACGGACAAGGGGCTGGCAGAGCTGCCGATCACGCAGAACGCGCTGGAACTGCTGACCACGGCTGGTCTGGGCCGGGCGATGTTTTCAGATGTGGATCCGAACCCCACAGAGATAAACGCCGCAGAAGGGGTGCGCGTCTTTCGCGAGGGCGGGCATGATGGGGTTGTGGCCTTTGGCGGTGGTTCGGGTCTTGATCTGGGCAAGGTGATTGCTTTCATGGCGGGGCAAACGCGCCCTTTGTGGGATTTCGAGGATATTGGCGATTGGTGGACGCGCGCAGATGCGGATGCGATTGTGCCTATCGTCGCGGTGCCGACAACGGCGGGCACCGGGTCCGAAGTCGGACGCGCCAGCGTCATCACCAATTCGCAAACCCATGAGAAGAAGATCATTTTCCACCCGAAAATTCTGCCCGCCGTGGTGATCTGCGATCCTGAACTGACCGTGGGCATGCCCCCCGCAATCACCGCCGGAACCGGCATGGACGCCTTTGCCCATTGTCTGGAGGCCTATTGTTCCCCCCTTTACCACCCGATGAGCCAGGGTATCGCGCTTGAAGGGATGCGCCTGGTCAAGGACAACCTGCTGCTGGCCTATGAGGATGGCACCAACCTGACGGCGCGTGCGCATATGATGTCGGCGGCGGCGATGGGCGCCACGGCCTTTCAAAAGGGCCTTGGGGCCATTCACGCGCTTTCGCATCCCATCGGGGCTGTGCATCATACGCATCATGGCACGACAAATGCGGTGGTGATGCAGCAGGTGTTGATGTTCAACCGGCCCAAGGTGCGCAAACATCTTGCGCGGGCGGCGAACTACCTCAGCATCTCGGGCGGTTTCGATGGGTTTTACGGGTTTGTGGGCGATTTGAACGACAAACTGGGGATACCGAAAAACCTGACCGATTTGGGTGTGACGCGACCGGATATCGACGCGCTGGTCGCTTCGGCCCTTCAGGACCCGAGCTGCGGTGGCAACCCGGTCAAGATGACGGTCAAGAACACAACCGAACTGCTGCAATCCTGTTTCTAAGCGTACCAGATTGCGCGACGTAGCAGGTTGAGGCCCAGGAAAACAAAGACGATCAGCAGCGCGTTGCGAAAGCCGGAGACGGAGAGCTTTTTGCGCAAAACCTCTCCCATGCTGAACCCTGCGATTGTGGGGATCAGCATGATCGCTGATGCCCCGGCAAGGAGACCCGTCAGGAACCCCAATTGGGCATAGGCGATGCAAAGGGGCAGGCTGCCCACGAAGATGAGAAATCCGGTTGCGCGGACAAATTCATCCTTATCGACACGTTTTGTGGCCAGATACATGGCCAGCGGTGCGCCCCATCCGGCGGTCATGCCGCCGATGATGCCGGCCATGAGGCCGAAGCCAAACTGCGCCTTGCGGTCGTGGCGTTCCGGCAAGGGCGGCACCATACCCTTCCAACTGACGGCGACAAAAATCAGGATGACCACGCCCAGAACAGCGAGCAAAGCGCGATCCGATGTGTCTTTTGTGAAAAAGGTCGTGGCGGCGACGCCCACAAGCAGCACGACAGCAAACACGGCATAGAGACGCGCGGTTCGCCAAAGATGACCCGAACGAAACACCTGCCATGCATTTGATCCGATCATCGGGAACATCACGAGGGCAATTGCGGTGCGGGGGTCAAGGAAGAGCGTCATCAGCGCGATGGCAGCTGTTGGCAGACCAATGCCCGTCAGCCCCTTGATTGCACCCGAAAAAAGAAACGCCCCGGCGGCGATCAACAGGAGTACCGAATAGTCCAAAGTGCTGCTTCCTGTCTTGATGGGCCTTGCGGGTAATCCGCGCACGAGGATCGTTCTGACGTCCCGCATGTGTCAATTGAAGAGGTTCGCGCCATTGCTCTTGTGGCAGCAGTTGTTGCCCCCTGCAAGCTGTGCAAGAGTTCGCATCATACCCGATCCCCTCAAGAACCGGAGAGCGAAACATGGCTGCATTAAAAACGACTTCCGCACAGATGGTTGCGGAGGCCCGTGAGCGGATTGAAGAGATTGAAACACGCGATCTGATCGCGATGCTGGATGATCCGGATGTGGTGATCGTGGATATTCGTGATGTTCGCGAACGGCAGCGCAGCGGGTATATTCCGGGCAGTTTTCACGCGCCGCGGGGGATGATCGAGTTCTGGATTGACCCCGACAGCCCTTATTTCAAGGATATTTTCGCGCAGGACAAGAAATTCGTTTTTCACTGCGCCTCGGGGTGGCGCTCCGCGATAACCACGGCGACGCTGCAGGATATGGGGTTCGAGGCTGCCCATCTGAAAGAAGGGTTTTCGACATGGGAAAAGCAAGGTGGACCGGTCGAATACCCGGACCCGAAAGATTGAAAACCGCGCCGTCTGGCGGTTGGGGCCGCTCGCAAGAGGGCGAGGCCTCACAACGCACACCCATCTAAAGATGCGCAAATCGTCGCATCGCAATGGGCATTGAGACATCCGCAACTACTTCTGGAGTAAGCGCCTTCGAGGCGGTTGTTGATGATTTGAGGTACGCACTATGGACACATTGCTTTTGTCGCGCATTCAATTTGGCGCGAATATATCGTTCCATATCCTGTTCCCGACGATCACCATCGCTCTGGGCTGGGTGCTGCTGTTCTTCAAGCTGCGTTTCAACGCAACGGGAGAGCAGAAGTGGATGGACGCCTATATGTTCTGGGTGAAAATCTTTGCCCTCTCCTTTGCCATGGGCGTGGTGTCGGGCGTCACCATGTCTTTCCAGTTCGGAACGAATTGGCCGGGTTTCATGGAAACTGTCGGCAATGTGGCGGGGCCGCTGCTGGCCTATGAGGTGATGACTGCCTTTTTCCTCGAAGCGGTCTTTCTGGGGATTATGCTCTTTGGCGCATCACGGGTGAAGCCCTGGGTGCATACGCTGGCGACATTCCTCGTGGCTTTCGGCACCACCATGTCCGCCTTCTGGATCATCGTGCTGAATTCCTGGATGCACACACCACAGGGGCATGAACTGCGCGACGGGATCGTTTTTGCCACCAACTGGTGGGAGATTATTTTCAACCCCTCGATGCCCTACCGGTTGATCCACATGCTGCTGGCCTCGGGGCTGACCGTGGCCTTCCTGATCGCGGGTATCTCTGCTCTGCGCCTGCTGTGGGGTGACCGGGCGGAGAATGTGAAATCCACTTTTCGCTTCGGCATTATCACCGGGGCGGTGCTGATCCCCTTGCAGATTCTGGCGGGCGATCATCATGGTCTGAACACGTTGGAATACCAGCCTGCCAAGGTCGCGGCCATGGAAGGCAATTGGGAGACCGGACCGAACGTGCCGCTGTTGCTCTTTGCGATCCCGGATGACGCGGAGCGCACCAACCATTTTGAGCTGCGCATACCCAATGGTGCCTCTCTGATCCTGACCCATAAACTGGATGGCGTGGTGCCGGGGCTGAATGATTTTGTGGCCGAAGATGGCAGGCCCCTGCACCCGCGTGTGGCCCCGGTGTTTTTTAGTTTCCGCGTGATGGTTGGCACTGGCATGGCCATGCTGATCCTGTCCTGGGCCGGTCTGTACTATCTGCGCAGATACGGGGCGGAAAACATGCCCAGATTGCCGCTATACGCCTTTACGGCGATGAGTTTCAGTGGCTGGATCGCGACGCTGGCCGGTTGGTACACCACTGAAATCGGGCGACAGCCGTGGCTGGTGCAGGGCATTCTGACAACCAAGGAGGCGGTCAGTGATGTGCCGTCGGGCATGGTTCTGGGCACGTTGATCGGATACTTGCTGGTCTATGCCGCGCTGATCATCGCCTATATCGCTGTCATCACCTATCTGGCACGCAAGGCCTCCCGGGGCGAGCCCATGTCGACGCGCCGATATCCGCGTAGCGGTGAAGCCGAAGTCGCCGCCCTGCAACCGGGAGAATGAGCATGGAGATGTTTGGAGACCCCGCCGTCTGGCTGCCCTGGACTTTCGCCTTTCTGATGGGCCTGTCGATCCTGATCTATGTGATCCTTGACGGGTTTGATCTGGGCGTGGGCCTGTTGATGCCGCTGGCGGAACCGGTGGAAAAGGATCGTCTGGTCGCCTCCATCGGCCCTTTCTGGGACGCCAATGAAACATGGCTGGTGCTGGCCATCGGCCTGTTGCTGGTCGCCTTTCCAACCGCCCATGGGGTCATCCTGACCTCGCTTTATTTTCCGGTCTTTGTGATGCTGATCGGGCTGATCCTGCGGGGTGTTTCCTTTGAGTTTCGCGCCAAGGCACCCATCGCGCAGAAACCGCGGTGGAATGCCGCGTTTTTCGCCGGGTCCCTGATGGCGTCGATGAGCCAGGGGTTCATGCTTGGGATGTATGTCATGGGGCTGAACTGGACATGGAGCCACATCGGCTTTGCGCTGCTGACAGCGGTTTTTCTGACCGTGGGATACAGTTTCATCGGCGCGGCCTGGCTGATCGCCAAAACCGATGGTGCGCTGCAACGACGCGCCGTTGGCTGGGCCAAGGGGGGCATCTGGGGGCTGGTCCTGGGGATCGTGGCGATATCGCTGGCCACGCCCTTTGTCAGCCCGCGCATTTTTGAGAAATGGTTCAGCCTGCCGGAATTCCTTTACCTGTCGCCGCTGCCCGTTCTGTCGGTTGTGCTGGTCATCTACTTGTGGTGGCAACTGCGCAACCTTCCAAAGACCACCGGCAAACGGGTCTGGGCACCTTTTGCCGCCGCGATGGCGCTGTTTGTGCTGGCCTTTTGCGGCATGGCCTATTCGTTTTACCCCTATGTGGTGCCTGAACAGATCACCATTTACGAAGCGGCGTCTGCGCCTGAAAGCCTCTTTATCATCCTGATCGGCACAGTATTCGTTTTTCCCGCCATCCTCGGCTACACGGTGCTGTCCTATTATATCTTCCGGGGCAAGGCGACCGAACTGCGCTACGACTGAGGGGTCACAACCACCTACGTCAAACTGTTTCTGAGCCTGTCTTCCCCGAAGAACGCAGACAGGCGCGCCCACTGTTGGGTTCCCGGCATGAGGCCGAGAAAACCCACGGCATTGTCATGAAATACCCGGCGGGCATCAAGCCCAACGGTCTGCACCACGCCTTCGATTTGTCCGATATAGTCAGGATGCGTGGGCTCTCTGGCAAGTATCGACCAATCGGTGCCAAACATCAGGCGATCTTCGAGCGTGGGGTAGTCGCGGACCAATTGGCGCAGGCGGTTCCTGATCCTCGACCTATTGGAAAACGGTCCGTCATAGGCTTTGACCCAATAGCCAAGATCAGTATGGAGACCTGGATCGCTGTCAAGCATTTGCGCCGTCAGCTCTTCCCAATCGGTGGGGCCGCCGCTGCATTTGCTTGTTTCAACCGATTCATCAAACCGACCAAAATGCGCGAGGTTCAGCCGGAGCTCGGGCCGGGCCTTGAGGACCGGTGCCCAAAGTGCCGGAGAGGCATTCTGGGCCGTGCAAACGCCGGCATCATTCGAATTGGTGGCATGGGATTTGATCGGGACATCGTTTCTGACGCACCAATCAAATAGGGCATTCAATTCGCGATCTATCTGGGCGCCGCGTACCTTTTTCCCGGGTTTTTCCCCAAAGCTTGCGTCTGCGGCATTGCCGATTGGCTTATAGCCAAGCGGTGGATACAGCTTGACGCCTGCAAAACCGCGCCGCTTCACCGCGTGTTCCAGCAACTGCAGTGGGTTTCGTCCCTGCCTGCGCTGCAATGCGGCCCGAAGCGGGCAGAATTGCAGGAAGTTCAGAACAAGCAACTCATTGTTCCGCCTGGCGATTTCGGACATGACCTCAACCTGATCACTCATTGGCGACACCTTGTCATCGGCGCGGAACCACAGTTCAAAATCCAATATGGAAGGCGACAACACGCTGACCTGACCGGTTTCTTTGTAGAGCGAGACATATTCATCAAGAATGCGACTGCGTGGTCGGGTCAGAAGCCCTGCCCAACGGATCGTCTGAAAGATGCGCGAATTGCGGACATAGGTTTTCTGACCCGGTTCACGTTCATAAATGCGTTGAGCGGTGGGAAAATCCGCGGGGGCACCGATGCTTGGGGCGAAGTCAGGAATCTCGTCAGAAGGGCCCGCGAGCAGATCCAGAAGCTCCTGATCGGGATTGCTGCCATCGAGTGAGGGTGCTGCATCCCGATTGGCAAGGTTGGCGCGAAAATTGGCCAGCGCGCGTGCCACGGCGGCGCTGTCACCGGCGTCTGATCGTCCCGCCACGGCCGGTGCAAAATCACCCTGCGTCGGGGACCTGAGCGCATTCAACTCCTGTTTCGCGTCCGGCGTGGCTTCCCTAAAAATGAAGACCAGCAGGCGCAGCAGCGATCCGACGAGGCCGGGCGGCTCAATCTCCGAATGGGGATCGCGCAAGAAGACCTGCTCCAAATAGCCCTGAACGGGAATGTCCGTACCGTTGAAGATATGGCCGTGGATATCAATCACCGGAAAATCAAAATCTGTGGGTGTCAAGCTTCGGAGGACAGAACATCCACCCAATGCAGCAGCGGCCCCAAAGGCGGAAAAGTGTAATAACTTTCGGCGATTTATCATGATCAATTCCTTAAATATCCCGCAGATTCCCTAGTCGACCTGCTCAAAATCAAACAGGTATAGCGGTCAAAACTGACCACTCAGGAACCACCTGAACTAAGGGTGGCATTTTTTGGGAAGTTTCGTAAAGAAATTGAGTGGCGTGCTGCGGAAACTTGCCAACCTGAAAAAGATATCAGGGGTCTCACAGCTTGATAACGATGCCTTGCGATCTCCGAATCGCACAATAGTATTTGCCTATGGGACCCATTGATATTCGACGCGCCACGCCCGTTGATGCCGACCGCCTCGCTGCTTGCATTCAAGATGCATACGCCAGTTACACAGAAACGATACCGGATTTGCCGGATATTGCCGCAGATGTAGAGCAGGACATAGCCAATCACTTTACCTGGGTTGCGGTGCTGGAGGGTGAGATCGTCGGCGGGGCCATCGTTGTCTTGGATATTCCCGATGCTCAACTGGCCAACATCGCCGTGGCCAGTTCTGCAAAAGGGCGCGGGGTGGGGCGCATGCTGTTGAGACATATTGAACAGGCATGCCAAACGCTGGCGGTGCAGGTTCTGAAACTGAGTACCCACGTCAACATGCCTGACAATGTGGCGATGTATGAACACCTGGGATGGCGGGAAACCGGGAGAGCCGGCAGTAAGGTCCATATGGAAAAGCACCTGAGCGAAGAACCATAAAGGGCGCGCTGCCGACCGGCATTTGAAATCAGAAGATCATGTTTGTTTATCAAGTCTATCGAAAATAAGAATTTGAAGCTATCATGTGCGCCTGATTAAGTGTCGGTGAGCTTTGATCAGAGTAGGCCTGTAATGCAATCTTCAATTCGCCTTGGTGTAGATATTGGCGGCACGTTTACGGATGTGGTGCTGGAAAAGGCGGGGGAGCCATTCTCCACCAAGGTGCTGACCACCTATGCCGCGCCGGAAAACGCGATCATTGATGGCATGCATCAGGTTTGTGCCAAGGCGGGTGTCAGCCCATCAGACATTGATCAGATCATTCATGGGACAACGCTGGCCACCAATGCGTTGATCGAACGTCGCGGGGCCAAAACTGCATTGATCACCACGCGTGGATTTCGCGACGTGATTGAAATGCGCACCGAAAGCCGGTTTGAGCAATATGATCTGAACCTCAACCTGCCCGAACCGCTTTTGCCACGCCAAAGGCGCTATACCGTGACCGAACGCATTGACGCGCGGGGGGAGGTGCTGATCGCGATGGACCGCAAGGAGGTCGAAACGCTTGTCGACGAGATCGCGCAGGCCGGTTACGAGAGTGTCGCCATTGGCCTGATCCATTCCTATCTGAATGACGCGCATGAAAGGCTGGTGGCTGAAGTCGTCGCTGAGAAAATGCCCGACGCGATGATCTCAATATCCGCCGAAGTCTCCCCGCAGATGCGCGAATACGAGCGTTTTAATACGGTGGTTGCGAATGCCTATATCAAGCCGCTGATGAAATCCTACCTTGGTCGGCTTGAGGGGCGTTTGAGCGACGAGGGCGTGCGCTGCAATACCTTTCTGATGCATTCGGGTGGCGGGATCATCTCGCTGGAAAGCGCTGCGGAATTTCCGGTGCGTCTGGTGGAATCCGGCCCGGCCGGGGGCGCGGTTTTTGCCGCCCATATTGCGGCGCGCTACGGGCTGAACAAGGTGCTGTCCTTCGACATGGGGGGCACCACAGCGAAAATCTGCCTGATCAAGAACCAGACGCCAAAAACCAGCCGGGTTTTTGAAGTGGCGCGCACCTATCGGTTCAAGAAGGGCTCCGGCATGCCGATTTCGATCCCGGTTATCGACATGGTGGAAATTGGCGCGGGCGGCGGGTCACTGGCCCATGTGGATGCGCTGCGGCAAATCCGGGTGGGGCCCGAAAGTGCAGGTTCTGAGCCGGGGCCTGCCTGCTACGGTCGGGGCGGAGACAGACCTGCCGTGACAGATGCTGATCTGGTGCTGGGCAAGCTTGATCCGGAGAATTTCGCGGGCGGGTCCATTCCACTACATACGGACAATTCCCAAAACGCCCTTATGTCGGAGCTGGGCGAGACACTGGACATGGATGCGGCGACATCGGCCTTTGGATTGGCCGAAGTGGTGGATGAAAACATGGCCAACGCCGCGCGGGTGCATGCTGTCGAGAATGGCGAGGACCTCAGCGAATACACCATGATCGCCTTTGGTGGCGCCGCCCCGCTGCATGCCGGGCGTCTGTGTGAAAAACTCGGGGTAGACAGGCTGCTGGTGCCGCCGGGTGCCGGGGTGGGATCGGCCATCGGCTTTTTGCGCGCGCCTTTCAGTTTCGAGGCGAACCGCTCAGTCTACATGAAGTTGTCGGATTTTGATGCGGTCAGAATCCAGGCGCTGTTGTCGGAACTGCAATCCGAAGCCACGGGGTTTGTGCGCAACTGCGATGCCACGGCGGACATCCTGTCGGAATTCAAAGTCTATATGCGCTATACCGGGCAGGGGTGGGAAATCCCGATCGTGCTGACCCAGGCGCAGGCCATGGCCCCTGACGCCGCAACATTTGAGCGCCTTTTCGAAGAAGATTATGCCAAGCTCTTTGGTCGCACGGTGCAGGGTCTGGACATTGAGATCACGGTCTGGTCGGTCAATGCAACAACCCCGCAGGATGTGGTCGCTCCGGTCGCCTTGGCCGAGGTGCGTAGCACGGCAGCGGTTGCTGGCCACAGACAGATGTTTGACCCGGCAAAATCCGGTTTCACAGAAGCTGCGGTGGTGCTGCGGGGCGGCATGGCCGAGGGGGCGGAGGTCAGCGGCCCTGCGGCCATCACAGAGGATGAAACCACCATCATTGTGCCGTCATCGCGCCGGGCCATACGCCAACCAGACGGCTGCATTGATGTGATAGCGAAGGGCTGAAACCATGGCAGAGACACATTCCAACGTCGCCTATCAGGTCATGTGGAACCGCCTCATTTCGGTGGTTGAGGAACAGGCCCAGGCCCTTGTGCGGACCGCTTTTTCGACGTCGGTGCGCGAAGCGGGCGATCTTTCGGCGGGCGTTTACGACACCCACGGGCAGATGCTGGCGCAGGCGGTCACAGGGACACCGGGGCACGTCAATGCCATGGCCGACGCAGTGGCGCATTTCATTCGCCGGATCGGGCGGCAGAACATTGTCGACGGGGATGTCTACATCACCAATGATCCCTGGGAAGGCACCGGCCATTTGCACGATATCACCATGGTGACGCCTTCGTTCCACGACGGGCTGCTGGTGGGGTTTTTCGCCTGCACGGCGCATATCGTGGACATCGGCGGGCGTGGTTTCGGTGCGGATGCGGCCAGCGTCTATGAAGAAGGGCTCTATATTCCGATCATGAAGTTTGCCGACGCTGGGTCTGTGGACGACACATTGGTGCGCATCATCCGTGGCAATGTGCGCGAACCAGACCAGCTTATCGGGGATATCCATGCGCTGGCCACCTGTAACGAGATCGGACATCGCCGCCTGACGGCCATGATGACGGAATTTGGCCTTTCCGACCTCGATGGCATTGCCGCGTTCATTCTGGAGAATTCGCGGCGCGCCACGCTGGAGCGCATTGCCGCTTTGCCGCGTGGGCAGGCCAGTGGCGATATGACTGTGGATGGGTTCGACACGCCGATCACGCTCAAAGTGACGCTGACCATCGAGGCGGACCGCATCCTGTCGGATTTCGCAGGCACCTCGGGGCTCGACAAGAAAGGCATCAACTGCCCGCTGGTCTACACCAAAGCCTATGCCTGCTATGCGCTCAAATGTGCGATTGCGCCGGAAATTCCCAACAATGCCGCCTCTCTGGCCCCGTTCGAGATTGCAGCCCCTGAGAACTCCATCGTGCATGCGCTGCATCCGGCCCCGGTGGCTCTGCGTCACATCGTGGGCCATTTTGTGCCCGACACGGTCTATGCGGCGCTTGACAAGATTCTGCCGGGGGTTGTGCCTGCCGAAGGAGCGGGATGTCTGTGCAATTTTCAGGTCAGCCTGCGGCCCCGCACCGATGCACCAGCGCCACTGGGTGCGATGCGCTCCGAAGTGCTGACCTTCAACTCCGGCGGCTCCGGCGCGCGCCCCGCCCATGACGGGCTGAATGCCACCGCTTTTCCGTCCGGGGTGATGACCATGCCCATTGAGGCGACGGAACATGCGGGTCCGGTGATCATCTGGCGCAAGGAGTTGCGCCCCGATTCAGGCGGTGCAGGCAAGCAGCGCGGCGGGCTGGGCCAGCACATGGAAGTGGGCGCGCGCGAGGGTCATGAGTTCGATTTTCAGGCGATGTTTGACCGCGTGGGGCACCCCGCGCGCGGACGGCGCGGCGGGGCGTCCGGTGCGCCCACAACCATCGCGCGCGACGACGGTGCGGCGATGCGCGGCAAGGGCAAGCAGTTCGTGGCACACGGGCGCAGAGTTGTTTTGGCCTTCCCCGGCGGGGCCGGCTACGGCGTCGCGGCAGAACGTGACAAGGCCCGCGTCAAACGTGACCTGGCACGCGGCTATATTTCGCCGGATGTGGCGGCGGCCGATTACGGATTAACGGACGATGAGATCGCTGCCGTCGAGAAGGCCCGGCGGCTGGGTGAAGACATTTAACGCAGCTTTGGCTGCCTGCATCAAAAGGACAGAAAATGACAGACGTCAAAGTAGCGCTGGTGACGGCGGGTGGTAGCGGCATGGGGGCGGACAGTGCCCGCGCGCTGGCAGCCGATGGGTTCAAACTGGGCATCCTGTCGTCTTCCGGCAAGGGCGAAGCGCTGGCAAAGGAACTGGGCGGTGTCGGTATCACGGGCACCAACCAGTCCGAAGAAGATTTGCAAAGGCTTGTGGATGCGGCGATGAACCATTGGGGTCGGATTGATGTGCTCGTTAACTCCGCCGGTCACGGCCCGCGCGCGCCGGTGCTGGAGTTGACGGACGAAGACTGGCACACGGGCATGGATGTCTATTTCCTGAATGCGGTGCGCCCGACGCGGCTGGTGACCCCGATCATGCAGAAACAGGGCGGCGGCGCGATCATCAACATCTCGACCTTTGCCGCGTTCGAGCCGAACCCGGTCTTTCCCACATCGGGTGTCATGCGCGCGGGGCTGGCAGCATTCAGCAAACTCTTCGCCGATAAATATGCCGCCGAGAATATTCGGATGAACAACGTTCTGCCCGGTTTCATTGACAGCCTGCCCGAAAAGGACGAATTCCGCGCGATGATCCCGATGGGCCGCTACGGCAGTTCGCTGAACGAGATTGCCAGTGTCGTGGCCTTTCTCGCCTCTCCGGGAGGTGCCTATATCACCGGGCAGAACATCCGTGTGGACGGCGGGATCACACGATCTGTTTGATCCGGCGCCTTGTCAGCCTGGTCGCCTCGCTCGTGTCAAGCGGGGCGAATTCTTGATGTTATGCAGTGCGCCTCTTGGCGTCGAATTTTTTTTTGTATAGATTTCCGGCGCCACGCGTTTTCTTTATGTGGACCCTTTGAGTTCACAGGAAACTCGGAGGAAATGTTTCATGAAGTTTTTTGCCAATGTCGCCTGCGCCACTGCCCTGATGGCTTCCACAGCCTTCGCCGGAGGGCACGCAAATTGGGCGTCTGTCGAAGCTGAATCCAGCGTAGCATTCGGGTCGATCAAGAAAGACACGGTCGGCGAGGTACATCATTTTAGTGGCGTAAGCGGCACCGTGAGCGAAGCGGGCGATCTGGTGGTCACCATTGATTTGTCTTCGGTCGAGACAAACATCGATATTCGCAACGAACGGATGATGGAGCATGTGTTTCAGTCTGGCAAAGCCACAGCCGTACTGAGCGGTGAGTTGGACATGGCCGAGGTCGACGCATTGGCGGTAGGTGCGACCACGCTCGTCGATGTCGAAGGCACATTGGCCTTCGCCGGACTTCAAACCGATGTCGAAGCGGAGATGCTCGTCGCCCGTCTGGGCGAAGACCGCGTGTTGGTGACAACGGCTGATTTCATCATGCTTTCAACAGAAGATCTCGGGATCAATGCTGGCGTCGATAAACTTATGGAGCTTGCCAGCCTGCCAGGGATTACCCGGGTGACGCCCGTTTCAGTTCGTATGGTTTTTGAAAAGTAGGTTGTTAACGAGTGACACGACCGCGTTGCGCCGACTGGTGCAACGCGGTGGTGATCTGTTCGAACACAGGAGTGAAGAAGTGAAAATGCTATTGATTGGTCTTTCGACCGCGTGTTGCCTGGCGACCCAGAGTTTTGCTGAAGGTGATCCAAAAGCCGGCAAGAAGGTCTTCAAGAAGTGCAAAGCTTGCCACGAAGCGAAAGCCGATAAGAACAAATCCGGCCCATCGCTCTACAAGATCGTTGGCGCCTCTTCGGGGGCCGTGGAAGGGTTTTCATATTCGGGCGCGATGGCCGAGGCCAATCTGGTTTGGGACGAAGAAACGCTCGCAGCGTTCCTTGCCAAGCCGAAAGAAGTGGTTCCCGGCAACAAGATGGCCTTTCCGGGCTTGAAAAAACCGGAGCAGATTCAGGACGTCATTGCATATCTCATCGCTGCGGGTGAAAAATGAATGCGGTAATCGGTACCCTCGGCTAAGGATATCAGGTGAAACTCTGGCGTAACAACAATGCACAGCAGGTTGTTCGGGAAGGTATTCCCGTGATTTTCCCGCGCATTTGGCGTTATAGTTTGACGTTGACCGGCACGCCAGAACGTGCGGACGACCTGGCGCAGGCTGTAGTGTTACGCGCCCTGGAAAAAGCCGAGAAATTCGAGATCGGCACGAGGTTGGACCGGTGGATGTTTCGCATCGCTCATAACCTCTGGGTCAGTGAAATCCGCAAGAATACTGTGCGGGCAGGGGGCGGTTTGGTCGCCATCGAAGAAGCTGATATCATCAGCCCTGAACCGGGTCCCGAGGCTGTTGCGATAAACCGCGAGGTGATGATGGCCGTTCTGCATTTACCGGAGGCGCAGCGCTCGACAGTCGTATTGGTCTATGTTGAAGGGTACTCTTACAGGGATGCGGCCATGATACTGGACATCCCCCTGGGCACCGTCATGAGCCGACTGGCGACAGCCCGCGCGACATTGGGTCAGAAATTCAGAGAAGAAGGGCAGGCGCGTGATGCAAGATAGATACTTCTCCGATGAAGAACTTGTCGCCTATCTGGACGGCGAGGATGATTTGGCCCCGGTGGCAGATATCGCGCAGGCGGCTGAAACCGATGCGGCGCTTGGCGCGCGCATTGCGGCGTTGACCGTGGACACGGCGCGTATTGCGGCCAGTTTTGATCTGCTGAAAGCGGATGAACGACCGATGCCGAAATTACCTGAGCCCGCTTTGCATGCACCGAAATTCCAGATCGCTGGAATGGCACTGGCAGCCAGTGTGGCGCTGGCAATAGGGATCGGCATCGGGGCCTACTCTTCAGGTCAAAGAACCCCGGGTTGGGTTGACTATGTCGCCGCTTATCAGGCGCTCTACTCAAACAGCACCCTGGCGCACATCGACCAGACCGAGACCGCCAAGCAAGCCGAACTCGACAGGGTCACCGCGGCTATAGGTAAATCGGTTGGTGTTGGGACCCTTCAGACACTGCCCGAGGTGGAATACAAGCGTGCGCAGGTGCTGAGTTTCAATGGGCGTGCCCTTATACAATTGGCGTTTCTGACCAGCACCGGTGAGCCGGTGGCCCTCTGTATCATTCGGTCAAACGTGGCTGACACGCCAGATCCGGCATTGAGCGAAATGGAAGGTCTCAGCGCCGCCCGATGGGCGCGTGACGGGTATGACTACCTGCTTATCGGTGGCAATGATGATGCGCTCATTGACCGGATTGCAACGGAGTTTTCGACGGCTCAGATTTGACGTTCTCTGCGGGCGTTTCGTTTTATTGCTGATCATTTGCCCCCTTGTTGCCGCGTGGTTTGACCGGCGACAAACTCAATCGGGAGTACCGTTTTGACATCGGTTTTGGCCCCGTTTATCCGAGCCAGCAAATTGCGTGCGCCGACAATGCCCATCAGTTTTCGCAAAGTTCGCACCGTGGTAAGCTGCATCGGCAAAACGCTGGCCAGATCAAGCTCGTTGAACCCGACAATGCCAATATCCTCCGGAACAGACAGTCCCCGCGACTGGCAGCACATCATGCCGCCAAACGCCATGTGGTCGTTCAGATAGCAGATGATGTCCGGTGGATCGTCCGAAAGAAGTGCGGCTGTTCCTTCAAAGCCGGTCGCGAAGGTGTTCCCTGCCTCTGGTCTGGAAGACGCGACAGCGACAGATTTCAGCCTGCCAAAGACCTCCCGAACACCGTCAAGACGCGCATCGGCGCGCGTATCATGGCCCCGCGCGGTGCTGACAAAGGCGGGCCGTTCATACCCCAGGGCGACGGCGTGTTCCCCAATTATCTGTCCGGCTTTGAAGTGATCGATGCCGACGCAGATATCTATGGGATTTTCGGCCTCATCCCAGATTTCCAGAACCGGAATGGGTGCTGCGCGCAGCAGCTCCACGGTTTCCGGCCGGTGATCCGTGCCTGTCAGGATAATCCCGGCGGGTTGCCATGATAACAGGCGCCGCACCCAGTTGAGTTCGGCGTCCGGGCTGTATTCCGTTGTGTCGATCACGCTCGCATAACCGGCGGATTCAAACGTTTTACGCATGCCGTTGAGGATGTCGGCAAAGACCTCGCCCGCAAATGTCGGTAGTGAAATTCCGATCAAGTTTGAGTTCGCCACCGCCAGGGATCGGGCATTGCTGTTGGGCACATATTTCAATTCCCGGGCAATCTTCAGAATCTCGGCGCGTTTCTTTTCAGAAACCCCTTCAACACCTCGAATGGCCCGTGACACGCTCATGATGCTGACATTCGCCTTGGCCGCAACGTCCTCAATCTTCGTGAGTTTACCACGTCTGGCCATTTACCTGTCCACCTAGATATCTATTATTATCAATAGCTTGTCGGTTGCAATACGTTAACGCTAACGTTGTTTATCGCTTTTTCCCTTCGGGATTGCCAGCCCTTTGTGCACTCTAGAGGCGCGATCAGTCACATCGCTGCCGCGGTGTTGGTGGGGGAACACGTGCCAAAAATTATCTTTGATCAAGTGTCAAAAATCTACGGATCGGTAGAGGTGCTGCCGCCATTCGATCTGACGTTGGATGACGGTGAATTCACCGTGCTGGTTGGTCCGTCTGGATGCGGCAAATCCACGACGCTCAGAATGCTCGCCGGTCTCGAAACGCTCAGCGGCGGCGAGATATATTTCGATGAAAAACCCATCAGCAGGCTGGATCCGAAAGAGCGTGATCTTGCGATGGTGTTTCAGGACTACGCGCTTTACCCGCATATGAACATCGCCAAGAACATGTCTTTTGCGCTGCGTCTGGCGCGGGTGCCGAAATCCGAAATCGAAGAAAAAGTGCAACGCGTCGCGAAGATGCTGAACATCGCGCATCTGCTGGACCGCAAACCAGCGGAGCTTAGCGGCGGGCAACGTCAGCGCGTGGCGATGGGGCGTGCTTTGGTGCGTGATGCGGGTACCTTCCTTTTTGATGAACCGCTCTCGAACCTTGACGCCAAACTGCGCGGCAAGATGCGTGCCGAGCTTGCCGAGATGCGCGATACCATCGACAAGAACATGGTCTATGTGACCCACGATCAGGTCGAGGCGATGACGCTTGGCGACCGGATCGTTGTGATGAGCGATGGGTTCATCCAACAACAGGGCACGCCCGAAGAGCTGTTCAAACGACCAGTCAATAAATTCGTGGCGGGGTTCATCGGATCGCCCACTATGAATTTTCTGGACGGGGAGTTGACGCAGGAAGGCGACGCCATGTGGGTGCGCGGCGCGGGCTATGCGCTGCCGCTGAGCCCTGAAACTACGGCCGACGTCAAAAATACCAAGTCCAAGGATGTGACATTGGGGCTCAGACCATCGAGCTTTGTCTCTGAAGGCACCGAAGGGGCGGCGATTGAGTTGCGCGTGATCGTATCTGAATACCTGGGCGCGCAATCCGTTCTGGTGACGCGCTGCGGCGAGGCGGATGTTCTGGTGGAAACACAAAGTGCCACCCCGATTAAATCCGGCGCTGTCCGGACGTTTGGCGTGCTTACTGACGAAATCATGATTTTCGACAAATCAACAGGGCTCAGGCTCTGACATAGGCCGAAATTGGCATTAGGGAGGAACCAAGAATGCTATCACTGAAATCAGTTCTGACGGGGACGGCGGTGTCCGTCTCCATGGCGGGGGTCGCACTTGCGGACGGCCACGGCGGGCCCTATGCGCCCTATGCCGGCACCACGCTGGTGATCAACGTACCGGCACACCCGCACTACAATGCGATGATGAAAGTCCTGCCGGAGTTCACCAAAGAGACCGGCATTGAGGTTGAGGTCGACCAACTCCAGTACCTCAAGATGCGCGAGAAACAGACGCTGGAACTGACCAAATCCGAAGGCGATTATGACATGATCGCCTATGTGGTTTTCTCCAAGGCGGACTATGTTTTTGCGGACCAGCTTGAAAACCTCGCACGTTTCTTCATGGATCCCAAGCTGGCGGATCCGGCTTATGACGCCGAAGACCTGATTGACGGTTATGTCGCCAACATCGGTGTTGCAGGCGGGTTCAAAGGGTATCTTCCGGGGGCAACAGGATCGCTTTTCGGCATCCCTTATGGGTCTGAGACATCCGTTCTGGCCTATCGCAAAGACATCTTTGAAAAGCACGGCATCGACGTGCCGCAAAACTATGACCAACTGCTGGATGCGGCCTGCAAGGTGCCCGAAGTGGAACCGGGCATGGGCGGCATGGCGTCGCGCGCAGCCTCTGGCCACCAGGCATCTCACGCGTTCCTGTTGCATCTGGCCCCTCTGGGGGGGCGTGTTTTCGACGACAAATGGGAACCGATCATCAACAATGAGGCCGGTGTTGCTGCCGCCAACGCGCTGAAAACCATCGTGGATTGCGGTCCGGAAGGCAGCCAGACATTCGGCCCCGCCGAAGCCGCTGCCGCTTTCAGTCAGGGGCAGGCTGCGATGTTCATGGACAGCATCGCCTTTGCCGCCGGGTTTGAAGACCCCAGCAAATCGAAGGTGGCGGGCAAGGTCGGCTACGCGCTGCACCCCGAGGGCGTGCGCAGAGGCTCGCAAACCGGTGGTTTCGGCATCGCAATTCCGAAAAATGCGCAGAACAAGGAAGCTGCCTTTTTGCTGATGCAGTGGCTGACGTCGAAAAAAGGCGATCTTCTTGTGGCCATGGCCGGGGGCAACCCGTCGCGTTTCTCCACCTATCAGGATGCAGCGCTGAATGAGAAATATCCCTACTCCGCGACCTTTGGCGAAGCGCTGAAATATGCCGATCCTGACTGGCGTCCGATCATCCCGACATGGGGCAAGATCAACGCCGATATCGGCACCACCATGAGCCAGGTTCTCACTGAGGGGCTCGACCCGCAGGAAGCCCTGAACGGTGTCGCCGAACGGGCGCGGGCCATCATGGATGAGGCCGGGTACTACACCTGGCAGTAACCCTCTCCCAGAGGGGTCGGGCGGCACAAGATCGTCGCCCGACCGAACCACGGCTTTCCCGGAAATGAGATCATGCAAAGCGCAAACATAAACAGGGTGACGCCATATCTGTTCCTCGCCCCGGCGGCGCTGGTCATGGCGGTGGCACTGCTCTACCCGATCGGGTACATGATCTACGCCAGTTTTCTGGATTGGAACCCCAGCCAGCGCATTGGTGAGGCCGAGTTTGTCGGATTGCGGAACTATGTCAACCTGCTGGGCGACGCCGCTTTTCGCGAAAGCTTTTTTGTTACGCTGAAATTCGCCGCCGTTGTGGTCAGTCTGGAGATGGTCATTGGCGTTGGGCTGGCGCTTCTGCTCGACAGGAATATCCGCGGCATGTCGGTGCTGCGCACACTCTTTATCCTGCCCATGATGATTGCGCCCATCGTTGTGGGTCTCATGTGGCGCTACATGTATCACCCGTCTGTCGGTGTCTTTAACCGCACGCTGAAATCACTTGGGCTCGATCCGATCCCGTGGTTGTCCGATGGGTCCTGGGCTTTTGCCTCCGTGGTGATTGCCGACATCTGGCAATGGACCCCATTCATTTTTATTCTGTCGCTGGCTGCGCTGCAATCGCTGCCGCAATCTGCCATGGAAGCGGCCCGGATTGATGGTGCCACGGGATGGCAGCAGGTGCTCTACATCAAGCTGCCGCTGATGATGCCGGTTTTGATTGTCACCTTGCTGCTGCGGCTGATTGATGCCTTCAAGGTGCTCGAAGTCATCCTTGTGCTCACCAACGGCGGGCCGGGTCTGTCGACCGAAATCCTGTCCTTGCGCATTTCCCGAACTGCGTCGGAGTTCCGCGAGTTGGGGGAGGCGGCGGCCATGTCGAACTACCTGCTGATCCTGCTGGTGATCCTGACCTTCGCGATGTTCGCCTACAACAAGGCGGTCGAGGCGCGCACCGCCCGTCTGCGCAAAGCCGCGGAGGAGGACATCTGATGGCCGACAGGACCTACGAAAAACAGAACCCGGCATTCTATGCGCTGCTTGTGGCGCTCGTCGTCATGGCCATTGGCCCCATCCTGATGATGCTGACGACCTCGCTGAAGCTGAATGTGGACATCATGTCCGACAGCTCGTCGCTTCTGTTCATGCCAACGCTGCGCAACTACGAAACCGCGCTGTGCGACTTTCTCTGGTACGAAGCGCCCCATATCGACTATTGCGACAAGACCTTCGGGCGCGCGTTGGTCAATTCCCTGATCATATCGCTGGTCTCGACCGTGCTGACACTGGTGATCGGCTGCATGGCGGCCTATGCGCTGGTGCGTTTCCGCTTCATGGGCCGGGATGCGGTGTCCCTGTCCACGTTGGCCATGCGCATGGTGCCGCCGGCGGTGCTGCTGGTGCCGGTCTTTGGCATCTGGACCTTCCAGTTTCAGATCGACGGGACGCGCGCAGGGATCATTCTGGTCTATGTGGCAATGAACCTGCCCTTCGTCATCTGGATCTTGCAGAGCTTCATCATTCAGGTGCCTATCCAGCTTGAGGAGGCCGCGCGTATGGACGGGGCGGGTCCGTTTCAGGTCTTTTTCCTTGTCGTCCTTCCGCTGATCAAACCGGGACTGGCGGCAGCGGCGATTTTCACCTTCCGGGTCGCGTGGAACGAATTCCTGCTGGCCAATGCGCTGGCGGATCGCAATTCGCGCACGGTGCCGGTGACCATCGTGAATTCCATCACCGAATTTGACATCGACTGGGGGGTGATCATGGCAACGGGCATGTTGCTGGCAATTCCGCCCATCATCTTCACCTTCGTGGCGTCGCGACAGATCATCACTGGCATGACCGCGGGCGCGGTCAAAGGTTGATGATGGAGTGGCTGCTGGCTCCGATGGATGTGACCCGCGCGCATGACGTGGGCTGGCATCTGAGTTGGCACGCACGGTTCATGGTGATCGCCTGGGGCGTGCTGGTGCCAATCGGCATTTTTATTGCGCGTTACTTCAAAGTATTTCCAGGACAGAACTGGCCCGCTCATCTGGACAGCCATTTCTGGTGGAACACGCACCGGGTTTGTCAATATTCGGCCTGTGTCCTGATGTGTGTCGGGCTCATTCTGATCTTGATCGCACCCCCTTTTGTGTCCCTTACCGGCCCGCATATGTGGCTGGGGTGGACCGTATTGGCGCTGGCGCTGGTGCAAATACTGGGCGGTATTCTGCGCGGCACCAAGGGCGGCCCGACGGAACCTGCCGCCGACGGTTCACTGCATGGGGATCACTTCGACATGACCCCGCGCCGTCTTGCCTTTGAATATGTCCACAAAGCGGCCGGATACGCGGCCCTGATCCTGTCGGTTGCAACCATTCTGGCCGGGTTGTGGCAGGCCAATGCGCCCAACTGGATGTGGCTGTGCCTGTCGCTCTGGTGGGTCGGCCTGTTGGTACTTTCAATCCTTTTTCAACGCCGTGGCATGGCCGTCGACACCTATCAGGCGATTTGGGGCCCGGACCCGGCCTTGCCCGGCAACAGGCGCAAACCCATCGGTTTTGGCGTCACGCGTCACACGCCCAAAAACTAGAAACCGACCGCCATGCCGTCTTTGCGCGGATCGGACCCGGCAACATAGCCTTTGCCCGGTAATCGGTGGATCAGTTGTGCTCCGCCAAAACCAAAGGCATTGTCCGGTGTTTCCAGCGATATGTCGTGACCCATGGCGCGCAGCCTTTCCAGAACCTCTGCGGGCATGGTGGTTTCGCAGGCCACGCCCAGTCCATCCGTCACGCGCCAGCGCGGCGCATCAACGGCCATCTGCGGGTCCTGACCAAATAGCTGCGTTCTCAGCACCATCTGCACATGGCCTTGGGCCTGCATGGGCCCGCCCATCACGCCAAAGCTCATCACCGGCCCCTCGTGATCCATCAGAAAGCCGGGGATAATGGTGTGAAACGGCCTTTTGCGCGGGCCAACGGCGTTTTGATTGCTTGGATCAAGCGAGAAACCGGCTCCGCGATTTTGCAAGGCGATACCGGTGCCGGGCACCACAACACCCGAGCCGAAGCCTGCGTAATTCGACTGGATAAAGGAGACCATCATGCCACTGGCGTCAGCGGCGCTCAGATAGACGGTGCCGCCGTGTCTGGGCGCGCCAACGCCAAAATCACTGGCGCGGTTGGGGTCAATTTCGCGCGCACGTGCGGCCAGATACCCGTCATCAAGCATGTCAGACACGGTGATATTGCGCATGTGATCAAGATCGGCCACGTAGTGTTCTGCGTCGCGCAGCGCCAGTTTCATGGCCTCGATCTGCAAATGATGTGCCTGCGGGTCGTCTGCGTCCAGATCGCGGATGTTGGTGCCCGACAGAATGCCCAATCCCATAAGCGCCGCAATGCCCTGACCATTTGGCGGAATTTCATGCAGGATACTGTCGTCAAACCCTTTGCTGATCGTGCCGCACCAGTCCGCGCGGTGCGTGGCCAGATCATCCAGGGTCAGGGCCGCATCATGCTCAGCGGCAAAGGCTGCGATCTCTTCAGCAATATCACCTTCGTAAAAGGCTTTGCCTTTTGTCTCGGCAATGCGTTTCAAAGTTCGCGCGTGCCCGGGACTTTTGAAGTACTCACCTGCTTTGGGGGCCCGCCCGTCGGGCATGAACGTTTCAGCAAAACCCGGCTGATGCGAGAGCTGTCCAGCGCCACGTTGCCAAAGGGCGGCGATGACGGGAGATACCGGAAACCCGTTCTGCGCATAGCCGATTGCTGGCTCGAACAGTTTTTCGAAAGGCAGTTTGCCAAATCTCTCTGACAGATTGACCCAGGCCGAGACGGCCCCGGGGACGGTCACGCTTTCCCATCCGTGAAAAGGCATCTTCGCGTGGCCGGAAAAACGCTCAGCGGTCCAGTTGGCGGGGGATCGCCCGGACGCGTTCAGACCGTGCAATTCTGCGCCATCCCAAAGAATCGCAAAGGCGTCTGAACCAATACCATTGCCTGTTGGTTCTACGACCGTGAGCGCTATGGCGGCGGCCAGGGCCGCATCTACTGCATTTCCGCCCTGATAGAGCATGGACAAACCGGCCTGGGCGGCCAGCGGATGTGATGTCGCGACGAGGTTGTCCGCAGCAACAGCAGATCGGCGAGAAGGGTAGGGATGGTGGGACTGGAGGTGCATGGGCCTTGCTCTTTAGGGGGCTGCCGCAGTTTCCGCAGGAAGCTGGGCGTCATCCTAGAGCAATGGCAAAGACAGTAAAATGGGCATTCAGGTCAACAAGCTGCGATCCGTTCTGTGAACGACGGTCAAGAGCGCAGAAACCAGGTTCACGATGTTGAAACAGCCACTACCGTGAGGCAGTGGCCATTGTCTTCAGCGGGACCGGACAGGGTTACAGTGTGCAAGTAGCCCTCTCGTGATCTGGTTGGATTATCCGACCTTATATCCCCAGAAACTGGTTTGATCAGCCAGGAAATATCCATCAAATCCGCGCAGGTGTCCCTGCAATTCGACCGTATCCCCGGCATTCAACAGCACCATGCATTGAATGTTCAGGCACGTCTGCTCCGAGATATGCGGCCCGGTGTTTTCGCCCAACGACCCACTGATCACTTCTGCGCCGTTTCGGAGCAGGCGCGCGCCAATCCGGGCCTGGTTTGATGCGTTTTGCTTGAATGTCAGCGCGGCAGCAAAAACGTAGCTGCCAGCCGCCGGGGCAACAAAGTGATTGTTTGCTGAATCAAACGCATTCTGATCGTTGAACTCGGTCAGGTTGATGGCGATTTTGGTCCATGCATCCGCAGACAGATAGTTGTCGAAATTCGTCACACCCTTGAAGCGCGGCAAGTTGGGCTGATCGACCACGCCGGTACCCGCATCCACGATCAATCCGTCATGAAAACTGGTGCCATCCGCAGATGTCGCCAGCCGAATATTATCGCTGCCGAAAAGGCCAAAGAGACCGCGCGTTTCAAAATCCTGTTGCAGGATGAATCCGGCATCGTCCCCGCTCGCTTCCTTGTTCAGGGTGGAAATCATGCTGCCATTGCCACCATCATCCCGATAGAGCGCGGTCCAGAGTGCTGCGTTCAGCTTGGCGGAAAAAGGGGATGAGGGCAGGGAGATCATACCAAGCCCGAAGGCTTCGATCTCCTGCAGCTCGGCGCTGTCCAGATCGATCCAATCCGTGCCATCATGCACAATCAGGGAATCCCGCCCGATCACATAGGCGCGCCAGCCGGGTTTCGGGGTGAAAAACTGCCAGACGCCGTTCTCAAAAAGCGCAATATCCCCGTCGTGCCCGGCCCAGTCGCCTGTCCCGCTATCCCCGACGATATAGCGGTCTCCTTCAGCGGGTGTTGCAGGTGGCACGGGCTGGTCATCGGCCTGCACGCCCAATTGGGTCAGGATATCGAGGATCCGCAAGGCTTCATTGTGCGTGACGTGTTTCTGGGCCTGGTTCGGTTGAATGAACGGCAAAGACAGGCAGCTTGAGGTATCGGCCATTGGTTTTCCCATGAGACAGTTGTGATCTGCCCCAACGTGCGTCAATCGCCTTGCCGCGCGCTTAAACGGGCGTACGCAGCGGTAACCTTCAGAAAACCGAAGAATTCATCGGCTTTGCCATTATCCGCCTTGCACGCGCGAGTGTCTTTAGCGCAGGCAAAAATAATGTTAATCATTTGGCTGGTGGATCGCATCCTTGCCGGAACTGCGCACCCTATTGTTTTGAAAGAGTACATATGATGATTTTTGCCAGATTTGTTGTTGCGCTGTTTCTGATTGGTATCGTTTTGCCACCAGGCTTTGCGATCGCTCAGGTGCCTCCGAACTGTGAGATCACCAAGGCAGACGATCCCGAGCGTGATATTCTGCGGTGTGCATTTGGCATCATCCTCGAGATCGAGGCTGTCGCCGAGATGGCGTTTACTGACGGTGACGAGGCTGAACTCGACCTGAAAAACGGCGCAGTTTTACTTGAGGTGACGCCCGGAGAGGCGCGCCCTCAAATCCGAACGCCACATGCGATCGCGGCGGTACGCGGCACAGTTTTCGTGGTCGATGTTTCGGAGACGTCGACGGCGGTGTTTGTCGTGCAGGGCGAAGTTTCCGTGTCACCGCTTGGGGCCGAAGCGCCAGTGGCCTTGGTGCGCGCAGGCGAGGGCATTGATGTATCTTCGCAAGGCGCGTCCGAGGTTGGGGTTTGGGGGGAGGAACGTGCCGCGGCATTGATGGCACGCTTCGGGAGATGAAAACCGTATCTGCGTCCCCACTCTGGACCGGCGTCATCGCGTTGGGCATGGCCGCTTTGTGGGTTTACTGGATTTCTCTTCCCCATATTTCCGGGACCAGCAGTCGATTGGATGGGTTGGAAGCGGTGCTTCTGGACTACCGGTTCGCCTTGACGGGCCCGGTCGACCCTGCCGGGGATGTTATCATTGTCGCAATCGACAACGCGACCATAGAAGGCACGCGCGATACGGCTGCCGAAGGCCGGTTGCTCCTGGCCAAAGTGATCGAGAGCGTAAGTGCCGCAGAACCCAAGGTTGTGGGGCTCGACGTGATCCTGGCCGATGCCGGTGCTCCGGAAACCCATAACAAGCTGGCGGCGGCACTGGCCAGTGTCCCCACGGTGATAGCCTCCGCAGGAAGTTTCTCGCAATCCAATGCACCTTGGGAAATTGTGACACCTGACACGGTGCTCAGGCCGCAATCAATTTTTGCCAGTGCTGCTATGACCGGATTGGTGAATGTCTCGACCGACGCCAGCGGGACGCCGCGCCATATGCCGGTTGTTTTCCTGACGGACCAAGGCATTGAGCCCTCTTTGCCGCTGCGTGTCGCTGCCTTGTTCGCTGGTGCAGAGCCGAGGGTCTCCGAGGATGCCGTGACCTTGGCGGGCATGGTCATTCCTCTGGATTTGGGTATGCAGATGCCGCTTCGGCTGGTTGGTCCGGAGGGAACCTTGCCGACCCTCTCTGCCCTGGATGTTCTGGCGGGAAATCACGACGCACAGCTGCGTGGCAAAGCCGTCGTCATCGGCTATACTGCAACGGCCTTCGGGGATCGGTTTCCCACCGCCTTCGGGGATGACACACCCGGGGTTGAGGTCATTGCCACGGCGGTCTCTCAATTGCTGGGTGGTGAGACCCTGCAGCGTGATATGACTACCCGATGGGCAGATGTGGGAGCCTCGATTGGGCTTGCCCTGATTTGCACGGTTCTGGTACTCAGCCTGCCTTTGTCTACGGGCATACCGCTGGCGCTTGGGGCGCTCGGGGCCTATATGGCGGTCGTTTGGTTTGCTTTTTCGAATGGCATCTGGCTCAGTGCCGCTGTGCCGCTGGCCAGCGCCGGCCTGCCTATGATCGCCGGATCGGCGCTGCGTTACTTCCGCGAGAAGCGCAAAGCCAGTCTCGGCGCGCGCGCCCTTGCCGCGCTCAAGCAGTTTCAGTCACCTGCTCTGGCCGAGATGATTTCAGAGAACCCGGCATTCCTGAAAGAGCCAACCCCGATGATCCTTTCCGTATTTTTCGTGGACCTCAGCGGGTTCACCCAATTGTCCGAAGCGCTTGGCCCGGCTAATACGCAAGATTTCCTGAAACGGTTCCATCAGGTGATTGCCAATCGGGTCGAAGAACACGATGGCATCGTTCTGAATTACATGGGCGATGGTGCATTGGCCGTTTTCGGGATGACGGATGCCGTCAAACCCAGCGCGGATAATGCATTACAGGCTGGTTTTGAGCTGGTTGATGATGTGCGGGGTCTGGGTCGGGCGGTCGTTGGGACGCCCGTACTCGGGTGCCGCGTCGGCATTCATCGTGGTGAGGTGGTGCTCTCGCGGCTGGGGGGTGAGCGGCATCAACAGGTCTCGGTTGCCGGTGATACTGTCAATCTGGCCAGCCGTTTGATGGAAGTAGCCAAATCGGAAAGCGCGGTCATTGCAGCTACCGAGGAATTGATGCAAGGGCTCGGTACCCCTGCTTCGCAGCCTTCGAGCGATGTGAAACCGGTTAAGGTACGTGGACGGCAGGAGGAGGCACAGGTCCACCTCTGGCACAATGTTCAGAACCTCAGCTGTTGATCAGCGCGGTAAGCTCCTGCGCTGCGGTCTTTAACGCATCAATGTTCTTGGCCAAACCGGCCAAATCCTGACGCTGCAACGGCGCATGGACCGATAATGTCGACACAAGGCGTTTGCGGTCGTCCAGGATGGGGACGGCAATCGCAGCCATACCCTCCATGAACTCTTGATTATCGGTCGAGTATCCGCGCTTGCGCGTTGCCTCGATTTCCTCTTTGAGCTTGGCCTTGCTGGTGATCGTTCCGGGTGCACGTCTTTCCAGCCGCGCATTGGAGAGAAACCGGTCCAGATAAGCGGGTCTCAGGGAGGATAGGAACATCTTGCCGCTGGCGGTGCAGTAAAACGGTACCTGCGTTCCAACAGGCAGTTGAATACGCAAGGGCCAATGTGTCTCTACGCGGTCAAGATAGGTCATCCCATCCCGGTCGGGGACCGCGATATTGCAGGTTTCACCGATCTTCTCAGCGACACTGCGCAGAATTGCCAGACGCACGGTTCTGAGGCGCTGCGAAGAGACCGTATTGATGGAAAGTTGCCGCAGCCTGGGGCCGGGGCCATAGGACTTGCCATCAATATCTCGCTGTAGGAAACCGGATGCTTCGGCCGTGTGAAACAGCCGATGCAGGGTTGGTTTGGGCAATTGCAGACTTTCCTTCAGAGCCGACGGTGTGACAGGGACACCCGCCTTTGCAACTTCTTCCAACAGGACCAGCAACCGTAGGTTGGTTGGTATCTGGCCCTGTCCTTCATTTGCAAAATCGTCCGGCATTTGTCTTCTTTAGTTTGGTAGCAAAAAGAGTGCCAGTTGAGGTGTCAGGGCGACCAGTATCCAAACCGCCAGGAGCGAGAACAGATACATTGTCGAATATCTCAGCAGGCGGAAATAGGGAACGCCTGTGACACCCGACGCCACGTAAAGGTTCAAGCCATATGGTGGCGTGATGAAGCCGATGGATGCGCCAACCAGGAAAATGACCGCGAAGTGGATCGGATCCACACCAACGGAGGCTGCAATAGGCGCAAGGATCGGGGCCATGATGATCGTCACAGGAAGGCTTTCCAGGATCATTCCGGCGACAAAGACCATCGCCATCGCCGTAAAGAGCACCGGATAATATCCACCCATGCTGGTCACGAACCCACCAATGGTCTCCTGTGCGCCCAGGAGCGACAGGATTTGTTGCATCACCACCGAGACCGCGATCAGTGGGGCGAGAATGCCGGTGATCTGTGCGGAGCGTACGACAATTGAGGGGATTTCCGGCAGGGTGAACCCTTCGACAACAACCATTGAGCCGAAGGTTCTTTCATCCACGGGAATGCTGGAATCGTTGCCCATCAGCTTGTTCAGCGGGTAGCTGACCAAACCAACGATGATCCCGAACCCAACGGTGACCCCCGCCGCTTCGGTGGGGGAGAACTTGCCGGTGTAAATGCCCCAAAGCACCAGACCGATGGCAAAGAAACCCAACCAAGCGCCAAGCGCCGTTTTGGTCATGCGGGTGATGCTGAGGTTTGTCAGAATGCCCCACTTGTTGATCGTGCAGACCACAAAGCAGACCGACATCATGGCGAGGACCATCAGAATACCCGGAATGATACCTGCCAGGAACAGCTGTCCCACTTCGAGATTCATCAGGAAGCCGTAGACGATGAAGATGATCGACGGCGGAATGATGATCCCGACTGTACCACCAGCAGCAGCCGTGGCCGCGGAGAAGCGTTCGTCGTAGCCGCCCTTGACCATCTCGGGGTGTAGCATCGAGCCGATGGTTGCGGTAGTCGCCGAGTTCGATCCTGAGATCGCAGCGAAAAGGCCGCAGGCCCCGATGGAAGCCATCGCGAGGCCGCCGCGCAACCAGCCGAGACAGGCGTAAGCATAATCCGACAGGCGTTTGGCGATCCCTGATTTGTTGATCAGGTCCCCGGTCAGGATGAAAAGCGGCATCGCCAGTAGCGCAAACCCGTCCTTGAAGACGTTCAACATCTCCGATCCGGTGTTGTCGAGCGTCAGGTCGAGTACGAAGCTACAGCCAACCACCCAATAGAAAATGATGAGCAAAACTGGCGTGCCAAGCATGAAGAGAAAGGTCACCCCGAGCGAGATGATTGTGATCCATGATCCGTCAGACATCAGACATCTCCCCCGATAACGGCTTGTTCAATCAACGGCTCGCCGTTGCGGTATTTCTCAAGATCTTCGAAAAGGTTCTCTAGCACTCGCCCGGCCATCATCACGAAACAAATCGGCATGGTGACGATGAACCACCAGCGCATGACGTTGTCGGTGCCCAACACGATGGCGAAATTGTCATAGGTGTTGACGGTCACCCGCGCGGTTGTGGTGACAACGATGATGCAGAAGATGAACCACAGCAAGTTGTCGAGCAGCAGGCAGGTCAATTGCCCTTTGGGTCCCATCTTGGTGCGGAACTCGTTGAAGCTGAGGTGCGTGCGCAGTTTGACATTATAGGAACATCCGTACCACGCCATGATCATGAACAGGAGCGGGGGGATCGTCGTCGACCAGGGCACCTGCGCCGAAAAAACGAAACGCTGGATTACGCCGACAAAGATGATCAGGGCGATGATGATGTAGGTGTAGACGATGATCGTGCGTTCCAGATGCCGGTCAAGCCACGGAATCTTCTTGTACAACCAAAGCACCAGAAAGCCGCCGATCACGGTCAGTGGTCCAAACACGAACCAAGCCCCCGGGGACCGGTAGGCCTGGACCACTTTGAAATTAATATCGCCACTCAGCGTCGCCGTGACGATGGTGCCCATATCCGCCAAGATTGACATCTGGCGCCCTCCCTATGTTGTTCTCATGCAATGCTGCCCGAAAAGCACCATTGGATCAAAGCACTATAACCATCGGCCCGAACATTTTTTGGACTTTTTCAAACGGATGAACCGTTCAAGGGCCATTTGCGAGATACTGAAAAGTACTGGAAAGCCGGCCCGCCTGTTGACGGACCGGCTTCTTATTTGGGTTAGGCCGGAATTAGGCTTTCCACCAGCGGCGTGGTTCGACGTTTTCTGGCAGTGTATCTTCGTCGATCTCGCGCGCGATGTTGTAGATCTCCTGGTACGTGTCGAGACCACCCGACCATCCGTTGAGACGCTCGCGCCAGTCTTCCCACAATTGTGGCTGGAACTCTGGCGAGCACATTTCTTCGGCCTTGCGACGCTCTTCTTTCGACAGGAAGGCGTTACGCACGTTGTTTTGAGCGAAGATTGTGTTTGGCAGAATCGGGTCGGAGAGACCAACCGTTTTGACCAGAGCCGCCTCGTTTGCAGCCTGTACATGGACCTGGCTCCAGTAGGAACTTTCCATCACGGCGTCCTGCAATTCGCCGCCAAGGCTGTCGAAGACACCTGCGTTCATCGCCGTGTGCTCTGTGCCGCAGAAGAAGTCGAGGTGTACGGACTGGGACACAACCGGCGACATGTTGGCGTAGGCCACGGCGGATGCCCATGTTTCCGCACCATCAATCAGACCCTGCTTGAGACCGTCGAGGGTTTCTTCCCAGGCGACGGGTACCGGGTTCAGGTTCAGCGCTGTCATGGCGATTCGGCCCAACTGGGTGCCCGTGACGCGGTTTTTCGTGCCAAAGAGCTCTTCGATGCTGGTCACCGTTGGCTTGTCTTCCCAGGACAGGCCCAACTGGATGCCGCGAAGCTCCGCGTGGGAGAACAGGAATTTCAGACCGTGGCGGCGCTCATAGGGTTCGCGCAGCAGTTCCTGAGATTTGGGGTGATAGAGGAAGTGATACTGGTCGGCCCGGCTGCGGAACATGAAGGCGTAGTCCAGAACGTTCAGATAAGGGGCGCCCCCGGCGGAGTTCTGAGTGGAGGCCGCATAGATATCAACGATTCCCTGTTGGGCTTTTTCGACGCAGGAAACCTGACCACAAATCTGATTATCGCCGATAAACTCGACGCGAATCTCTCCGTCGGTGCGACTTTCAAGGTCACGAGCGAATTCCAGCGCACCGGCGCGTTCGATCAAAAGGTTGCGTGCATTGAAGCCCGCGGCGCCAAATTTCAACGTAAATTTAGGCTCTTTTGCGAAACGTTTTTCGTAGGTCGATTCGGCCGCATTAGCCAAGTTTGCAAGGCTCATCGCCCCACCAAAGCCACCCGCAGCGAGCAAAGTGGAGCTCATGCCGTAGCGCCCCGCGACCCGGAACAGATCCCGGCGCGAAATGTGGTTTAGTTTGTCGTAAATTCCCATGACTTCCTCCCTGAATGTCATTTATTGAGACTATTAGTCCCAAAAAACACTAGTATAGTATTCTCTTTTTGCATAGAGTTTTTTTCACACTGGTTTGGGAGGTCGATATGGAAGCTGATTTTGTTGTCGTCGGAGCAGGGTCCGCAGGATGTGTGTTGGCCAATCGGTTGAGCGCCGACCCCAAGAACAAGGTGATTTTGCTGGAGGCAGGTGGGCGGGATTTGAACCCCTGGATTCACATTCCGGTCGGATACTTTAAAACCATTCACAACCCGTCCGTGGACTGGTGCTACAAGACCGAGCCTGATCCCGGGCTGAATGGCCGGTCGATCGAATGGCCCCGAGGGAAGGTGCTTGGGGGGTCTTCTTCACTGAACGGTCTGCTTTATGTACGTGGGCAACCGCAGGATTATGACCGCTGGCGTCAGATGGGAAATACCGGGTGGGGCTGGGATGATGTGCTGCCCCTGTTCAAACGTGCCGAGAGCAACGAACGCGGCGCAGACGCGTATCATGGCGATCAGGGCCCGCTGTCGGTTTCCAACATGCGCATTCAGCGCCCTATTACAGATGCATGGGTCGCCGCGGCCCAGGCGGCAGGGTACAAATTTAATCCCGACTACAACGGCGCTGATCAGGAGGGTGTAGGGTTTTTCCAACTTACGGCCCGCAACGGCCGTCGGTGTAGCTCCGCCGTCGCCTATCTGAACCCGGTCAAAAAACGGCCGAACCTGCAGATTGTCACACATGCGCAGGTGGACAAGGTCGAGATTGAAGATGGTCGTGCCACGGGGGTCAGCTACAAGGACCGATCAGGACGGGTCCAGACCATCAAGGCAAATCGCGACATTATCCTCTGCGGAGGGGCCATAAATTCTCCACAGCTCTTGATGCTGTCAGGTATTGGCGAAGCTGAGCAACTTTCCGAACACGGCATTGAGGTCAAAAAAGAACTCAAAGGGGTCGGCAAGAACATGCAAGACCATTTGCAGGCGCGCTTGGTATACAAATGTAACGAGCCGACCTTGAACGATGAGGTCAGCAGTTTGTTTGGTCAGGCAAAAATCGGTCTGAAGTACGCGCTTTTCCGGGCGGGTCCCATGACCATGGCGGCAAGTCTCGCAACCGGTTTTCTCAAAACCCGCGAAGATATGGAAACGCCGGACATCCAGTTCCATGTCCAACCCTTGTCAGCCGAGAACCCGGGCAAGGGGGCCGACAAGTTCTCGGCGTTCACGATGTCGGTTTGCCAGTTGCGGCCCGAGAGCAAGGGCGAAATTCGTCTGAGTTCTGCTCAGCCGCGCGCCTATCCGAAAATTGTTCCGAATTACCTGTCCACTGAAACCGATTGTCGGACGATTGTGGCAGGCGTGAACATCGCGCGCAAAATCGCGCGCCATGCGCCCCTGACCTCCAAGATCTCGGAGGAATTCAGGCCGCACTCAACTCTGGACATTGACGACTATGATGCAACGCTCGATTGGGCGCGGAACAATACGGCCTCGATCTATCACCCGACAGGGACCTGCAAGATGGGATCAGGCGAGGACGCGGTGGTTGACGCTGAGTTGAAAGTCCATGGCATCAAAGGCCTGCGTGTCGCAGATTGTTCGATCATGCCCGAGATCGTTTCAGGAAATACAAATGCGCCTGCGATCATGATTGGGGAAAAGGCCTCTGATCTGATACTTGGAACAACCTGAGGCTGCGGGGGGCTTCGCAGCCCCCCGCGCAAGTCGTTCACAATTCGGAGAAATCGGCACATTGCGCCTGTTGACGGGGCGCAATGCATTGTCATCGGGTGCTGATTAAACGTACCTTGCTTAAAATTTGTGCGGTGATCTGCACAGTGATTTGCACAGGCCAAAAAGACCTTCGAGGAGGCGCAAAATGAGCTTCCGGTTTTTCTCCACCCGGAATAGGGCGCCACATCTGGGGCCCTACCCGTTGGAGCGTCTTGTGCGTGGCGAGATGCCGGATTTGGCGTCACTCCCGCCATTTCAACCTCCGGATTTCCAACGACCGCATACCCCTGCCTCGATCGTGAATGCGATGGCGGATTATCAGGCGACAATGGACGCCATCCGTGACGGGCTGGTCAACAAAACGCGGTCCCAATGTCCGGATGACTTGCACGAAAGGGCCAATCATCTGAAGTCGTTCGGGTACTTCAGTGATGCCTCGATGGTGGGGGTTGGCCCGCTGGTTGCGTCTGCAATTCTGAACCAGCCCATTCGAAACCCTGACATTGACAGGCTGGCAGAGGATTTGCGCACCAAGCAAACCAAAACCCTCGCGTCGGGCATAGATGTGATCATGGCGGATCTGCGCGATTCCATGACCGCGCCACCGACCACGATTGTCGATCACGCCCATTGCGTGGTTTTCCTGTATGAAATGCCGCGTGACCCGCGTGACGGGGAGGCTGGGACAGACTGGCTGGAGGACGCGCAGGCCCATCGCGCCTGTCTGCGCGCCACAGAAACAGCGGTCGTTCTGGCCAACTACATCCGACTGTTGGGTTGGGATGCCAAGGCCCATACCGGCACCAGCACGGATGTTGACCTCGACCGGTTGACGGTGGCCGCCGGTCTCGCCTCGATCGAAGAGGGGACCCTTGTGAACCCCTATCTCGGAACCCGATTTGGCGTGGCCGTTTTGACAACGACCATGCCGCTTGCCCATGACGCCCCGCTGGCACCGATGCGCGCTCAGACTTGGTTGCGCACCAACGCCCCGGCCTGGTGGCTGGGCAAAGGCAGTCAGAAATCGGCTTTCAACAAGGACCCGTTCGCCAGCCGGGATTTTGCCCTTGGGCCACATCCATTTGAGACGCTCACACGCGTCGATCAGCCCACAACCTATATTGATGAGCCCAATGTGGCGCGTGTGCCCAAACGCACCGACATGTTCGCACGGGCGCAGTTTGGCGATATGGGCAAGGCCAATCAGGAAGGATCAGCAGGGGGGCACTATGCCCGCAAAGCAGCGCCATCCATGGCACAGCGCCGCATGTTGGGAGCGTTTGTCCTGTTGCAGGATGGCCCGCGCAATGAAGGACCCCGCCCCGATGATGCAGAGTGCAATGCCGCGAATGTCAAAGCGGCCTGTTATTTCCTGGGCGTGGACGCTGTTGGGCTGAGCCGGTGTCCGGACTGGACCTGGTACAGCCACGACGCCACCGGCGCGCCACTCAAACCGCCACATGATCAGGCGATCAGCATGATCATTGATCAGGGGTTTGACACCATGGAAGGGGCCTCTGGCGACGACTGGATTTCCGTGGCCCAGTCCATGCGGGCTTATCTTCGGTTTTCTCTGCTGGGCGGCGTGATCGCTCGGCAAATCCGAAATCTCGGCTACAAGGCCAAGGCGCATACGGTTCTGGATGGCGAAGTATTGCAGCCGCCGCTGTTGTTGTTGTCCGGGTTAGGGGAGGTCAGCCGCATTGGCGAGGTTATTCTGAACCCCTTTCTGGGGCCGCGGCTGAAGTCGGGCGTTGTGACCACGGATATGCCCCTGGCGCATGACAAGCCGATTGACTTCGGCCTGCAGAAGTTCTGCGAAAGCTGCAACAAATGCGCGCGCGAATGCCCCTCGGGGGCAATTACCGCAGGCCCCAAGCTGATGTTCAACGGCTACGAAATCTGGAAGTCGGATAGCCAGAAATGTGCGACATACCGGATCACCACACCGGGCGGGGCCATGTGTGGCCGCTGCATGAAAACATGTCCCTGGAACCTCGAAGGGCTCTTTGCAGAACGCCCCTTCAGGTGGGCGGCGATGAATGTACCGAAGTTGGCACCGGCGCTCGCAAAACTGGACGATGCGGTGGGCAATGGCCGGTTGAATACGGTCAAGAAGTGGTGGTGGGACATCGAATTGGCCGAAGACGGCGGATACCATCCGACCTGCAAACCGGTGAATGCGCGCGATCTGCAAAAGGATCTGGCGCTGAAATACGAGGACCAGACGCTGGCGGTCTATCCGGCCAGTCTCGCCCCGCACCCCTGGCCCTACCCGTTCCCGATGGATCGCGAGGCGGGGATCGAAGCCTATCAGGCGATGATCACGGCGGAGGAATACAAATCCCGCAAGGCGGCGGGTGAGACAGGCGCGTGGGATCACCGCTATCTCAATGGCCGTGACAGCCCGGTGGTTCGGGTTGAGATCGCGCAATCAGAGAAGCTGACAAACGAGGTCAGCCGCTACGTCTTTCGTGCATTGGACGGCGGGGAATTGCCGGAATGGGCCGCGGGCGCCCATCTCGACATCGTCGTGACTCCGGACAAGCTGCGGCAATATTCGATGTGTGGTGACCCAGGCGACCGCTCACGCTATGAAATTGCAGTCTTGCGGGAAGCGGACGGGCGCGGCGGGTCGGAACTGCTGCACCGTATTTTCAACGAGGGTCGCAAGGTTTTTGTGTCCCGTCCGATCAATCACTTCCCGGTCGAAAAATCGGCTTCGCACAGCTTTCTGATGGGCGGCGGGATTGGGATCACGCCGATGATCGCCATGGCGCATGAGCTGCATCACTTGGGCAAGCCCTTCGATCTGCATTATTCTGTGCCCACCCGGCAGGCAGGGGCGTTCATCCATGATCTGGCTGAAATGCCCTGGGCGGATCGGGTCCACATCCATATTTCAGATGAAGACACGCGCGCTGATCTGGATAAGGTACTGGCAGGATACCAGCCGGGCTGGCATGTTTATACCTGTGGACCTGAAAGCTACATGAACGCGGTTGTCGCGGCAGCCGAGCGTGGGGGTTTCCCGGAAGAGGCGCGGCGTTTGGAGTATTTCTCGGTCCCTGAACTGCCGGAATATGAAAACCACCCCTTCACATTGGCCTTGAAAGACGGTCGAAAAATCGCCGTCCCGGCGGACCGTTCGGCGGCGGATGTACTGGTCGAGCATGGCGTGAAGGTGGATATCAAATGCTCGGATGGCATTTGCGGTGTGTGCAAATGTGGGGTGATTGCCGGCGAGGTCGAGCATCGCGATTTTGTTCTGTCCAAGGCGCAGCGCGAGAACAACATCATCCTGTGCCAATCCCGGGCGGCGGACGAAAACGGCGAAATCGCAATCGATCTTTAAAACCTGCTTTCACAAAACTGATACCGGAATGTCATGCCCATGTGTCCTGAATCTGCGCCTTTGCGCGCATGTCGAGACATATGGAGAAATCAATGACCAAGACCCTGCTGCTGACCAGCACCTTGCTTGCCGGAATTGCCTTGTCGCCTGCCCATGCGGAGATGAACTTCAACCGCATCGCCTCTTTTCCCGTGACCGCCAATTTTGAGGGCGACGTCCCCGAAGAGACATCCGCGGAGATCATTGATGTCTCCGGTGACGGGCTGACGCTGATATATACCGATAGCCCCGCAGGGGTGATTGGCGCCATTGATATCACGAATGCTCATGCGCCTTTGCCCAAGGGAACCTTGCCAATGCAGGGCGAGCCGACAGCCGTTTCCGTGATCGGCAACATAGCCTTCGTCGCCGTGAACACATCCGAAAGCTACACTGCGCCCTCTGGTATGATCAAAGCCGTTGATCTTGTGGACATGCAGGTCGTGCAATCCTGCCAATTGGGGGGGCAGCCCGATAGCACAGCGCGGGCAAAGGATGGATCCTTCCTCGCTATTGCCATCGAAAACGAACGCGACGAAGATTTAGGAGAAGGGCGGGTGCCGCAAATGCCTGCGGGTGATCTGGTCCTTGTGGATGTCGCTGACGGCAGAATGGATTGCGGCTCCATGCGCCGGTCCGGTCTGGCTGGATTGGCCGATATCGCAGGCGAAGATCCCGAGCCGGAATTTGTCGACATCAACGGCCTCGGCGAGGTCGTCGTGACGCTTCAGGAAAACAACCACATCGCCATTGTCGCCAGGGACGGGTCGGTCTTGTCGCATTTCTCCGCCGGGGCGGTTGATCTGGAAGGGATTGATGCCACCGATGAACGGGCGGCATTGATCTTTGATGAACGCCAGCCGGGCCGTCTCCGTGAACCCGATGGTGTGCAGTGGATCGACGATGACCACTTCGCCATCGCCAATGAGGGCGACATGGACGGCGGTGCGCGTGGGATGACCATTTTTCGCAAGGACGGCACGTTGATCTGGGAAAGCGGTGCCACGCTGGAACAGGCGATTGTGCAGATCGGGCATTATCCCGACAAGCGCTCCGACAGCAAAGGTGTTGAACCGGAAGGCATGGAGTTCGCCATCTATGACGGCACGCCCTTCGTATTTGTCATGGCGGAACGCGCCTCAATCGTTGCCGTATACGATGTCACTGACCCGACGGCACCGGTTCTGCATCAGCTGCTGCCGTCTGGCATCTCCCCCGAGGGCGCCGTGGCCATCCCCGAAAGAGGGTTGTTGGTCACCGCCAATGAATTTGATGGGCGCCAGGACGGGGCCGCGCCCGCACATGTCATGCTCTATGAATACACGGACAGGGCGGCGAGCTATCCGCACCTTACATCGGAGGGAATGGAAACGCTGACCGGGTGGGGCGCGATCTCTGGTCTGGTGTCGGATCAGAACGGCATGATCTACGCGGTTTCTGACAGTTTCTATGGCCACCAGCCCCGGATTTTCAAGATCGATCCCAGAACCTCGCCCGCCCGCATTGTCGAGGCGATTGATGTAACGCGTAATGGCTTGCCAGCGCAAAAGCTGGACATGGAAGGGATCGCGCTGGACGGCAAAGGCGGCTTCTGGATTGCGTCCGAAGGGCGCACGGATCGTCTGCGGCCCCATGCCATTCTGAACGTAAGCGCGAACGGCGAAATCATCGCGGAAATCGGTTTGCCCCCTTACCTCATGGCCTTTGAACGGCGTTTTGGCTTTGAGGGTATTGCGAAGGTGGGGGAGATGCTCTGGATGCCGGTTCAGCGGCAATGGGCGGATGACCCCAAAGATCACGTGAAACTTGTCGCCTACAATCTTGAGACCGAAGAGTGGGGCGCTGTGCTCTATTCAAAAGCGGCCGCAGAAGAAGGCTGGGTTGGACTGAGCGAGTTGAGCCTCTATGGGGACAGCGTCTACATCATTGAGCGCGACAATCAGCACGCAAGCGACGCCGTGACCAAGAAAATCTATGCGGTGCCGCTTGATGATTTGACACCCGTAGCGCTCGGATCGGATTTGCCGGTGGTTTCCAAAACGTTGGTGCGCGACATGATCCCGGACCTCAAAGCGACGGGCGGATATGTTCTCGACAAGATCGAGGGTCTGGCCATCACCCCGGAGGGCCAGGCATGGATTGCAACCGATAACGACGGGGTTGATGATCATTCCGGCGAGACCATGTTCTTTGACATCGGGAACATCTCGCGCAAGGCGTTGAACTGACAACATCAAAATCCCTGCTTCGCCGTTTTCTGGCGGAGCAGGCTCCTTGAGCGGGGCAAGCTTTTATAGGCCGGCGCGCAGTTTAAAGCGCCTGATTTCGCGGAACCGGCTATCCGCGCCTTCCCCCACCAGCGTCAGGCTGTCGATGACAAAGGGGCGCGGCGGGAGATCGCCAAAATGTGTATTGGCCCGCGCCAGAACAGCATCACGCTGTGCTTGCGGGAGCGGGCCGGTCAGGGTCATGTGAAACTTGAAAGCCTCCATCACGTAAGGATAGCCCCAGTCTTTGAGGTTTTGTTCCTGCAAGGCCGTCAGGTTGGATTGCCGCCGGCGGGCAAGCTCTGCCTCATCTGGGGGCGCGCGGTAGCCATCCAAGTCGCGCACAACCTGACCTGCCATCTGCGCCAGTTCCCGGACGTCTCCCACAGCCGTCAGCGCGAGGAACGGGCCAATCCTGCTCAGCGTCAATCCTTCCAGTACCACCGGTTCAAGAGCATCACAGAGCCTTTCCAGATCGCTCTCAAGCGCCTGTGCGGTCTTGCTGGGCGCCAGATGAAACGGTGGCTTGATGGTGCCGTGAAACCCGTAGCGGCGCGGGCGTTTGGTGACATCATCATCGGGGGCACCCACGCGGCACCCGTTCGCCACGTCCCACCCGAGCCATGTCGCGCCCGCTTCAGCGAAGGGGCCCGGAGCGGGTGTGAAATAAATGCCGTATCTGGAGAAGGTCATGGGCTGCTTTTCGTCGTTGCCAGTCGCTTGGATCAGTGAAAGATAACACTGTCATGACAGGAAGGTCACTGGATTTGATGCCTTGGTCATTTACGGTCATTCACGAATAGCGCTGGCTTGAGCCGGTCAGCCGCGACCCAGAAAGGAAACGTCGATGCGCGCCATGCAGGTCACCGAACTCGGTCAACCTCTCGTACTGCGGGATATCCCGACACCAAAGCCCGCGCCAGGGCAGGTACAGGTCAAGGTGCACACATGTGGCCTGAATTTTGGCGATCTGCTGATCATCAAGGGAACCTATCAGGAAAAGCCCGCACTGCCCTTCACGCTGGGTATGGAGCTTTGCGGCACGGTGACCGACGTCGGTGAAGGTGTCACAACTTTGCGCGTCGGCCAGCGGGTGGCGGCCTACTGCGGGTTTGACGCCTTGGCAGATTACGCCGCCATTTCCGCCGATATCTGTGTGCCGATCCCGGACCAGATGACCGATGAAGACGCCGCGGCATTTTTGATCGCTTATGGCACCAGCCACGTGGCGCTTGACTACAAGGCGCATTTGAAACCGGGCGAAAGGTTGCTGGTGCTGGGCGCTTCCGGCGGGGTTGGTCTGACGGCGGTGGAACTGGGTAAACTCATGGGGGCGGAGGTCATCGCTGTTGCCAGAGGTGACGACAAACTACAGGTCGCCAAGGCCGCAGGTGCGGATCATCTGATCAATTCTGAGACCGATGATATCCGCGATACTGTCAAATCACTGGGGGGTGCGGACGTGGTTTATGATCCCATCGGAGGGGATCAGTTCAAATCCGCTCTGCGGGCGTGCAGACCCGAGGCGCGGCTTATCCCGCTGGGCTTTGCGTCGGGCGAGGTGCCGCAAATCCCCGCCAATCATCTGCTAGTCAAGAACCTCACCGTCATCGGGTTCTATTGGGGGGGATATACACGTGTGAATCCGAAAGTTCTGACCGACAGTTTCGAGGTCCTGACGCAATGGTACGTGGACGGCAGGATCAAACCGCATGTCAGTAACATCTTGCCGCTGGCGCAGGTCAACGAAGCGCTCGATCTGCTGAAAACACGCAAAGCCACGGGCAAGGTCGTTGTGCGGATCGACTGAGCTCACATGACTTTGGCTCTATGATATAACCCCCATTTGTTGGCGGTTCCGGGGCTGTGTTACTGCGCGATGAACTGGCGAATGGCGTTGGTATATTCACCGGGGGCCTGGAACGATGCGAAATGGCTCACGTCTTCCAGAACGCGCAACTCAGCCGCAGGCATGATGCCCGCGATCATTTTCGAATGATCCATCAGGATGGCTTCGTCGAATTCGCTTTGTACCACCAGGGTCGGCACCGTCACGCTTTTGAGCGCCTCGGCCCCGCCGGGTTTTGACGTACTCCACATCTCCACCACGCCCGCCAGAAAATCATCGAACCCATCCGGGACGGGCGACATCTGCGCGTAGTCAGACGCCATCATCCCGACGTAGGTGCCAAAGACCGCGTTGTTTTCAACGGAAGGGTCGATGCCATCGAGCGTGATATTGCCTGCATGGGCAAAGTGGCTGGCCAACCGGTCCGGGTGTGACTGGGAGATGGCATAGCCGATGTTAGCCCCATCCGACCAGCCGACAAGATGCACCTTGTCCACGCCGATCTGATCCAGCAGCGCGAGGTAATCGGAGGCCAGCAGGTCGTAGGAATAGGCGCTGCCATCGTTCGAGCTTCGCCCGTGCCCGCGCGTATCGGCAACGATGACCTTGAAATCTGTCATTAGATCCTTGACCTGCTCCGCCCAGATGTCCGCATGGGCCAAACCCCCATGGATCAGCAGAATAGGGGTTTCCGAAGCATCGCCATAGGTGGCGTGATACATCTCGATCCCATTGACCGAGACCGTGCCACTCGTCGCTGCTTCCGGCATCGCGGGTGTTTCCGGGATCGACAGCCATCGGTCTTCCGCCGCTGCAATGGTTGCTGTGAATACCAGGGTGGCGGCTATCAGGTGCTTGAACATTTCACTCTCCCTTATTGATCCGATCATTGGTGTCGGGCCATCCTAGCGCGTCCTGCGCCTGTGTCGTCAGGTTTTTGACGGGGGAGTTTAGCGCACCAACCATCCGCGAAGGATGTCGCGAGACGGGTCAGGAAACAATGGGCTGGTGCAGGCGCGGATAAGGCAGGCGCACGCCTAGCGCCGCCGGACCGGGGCACGGGCAACAATGCGGGCCTTCTGGCGTTCGCGAAGAAAGACAAAGAGACCAGAGCCGAGGATCAGGGCGATCCCCGCCCAGACCTCCCAGACGGGCAATTCGGCAAAAACCGCCCAGCCCCAGAACACGGCAAGAGGCAGGCCCACATATTCGAACGGAGCAACCGTTGCGGCATCTGCCAATCGATACGCTTGGCTGAGGCAATAGCCGATGATCGCGGAATTTGCGCCCAACCCGATGATGACCCACCAGTCCGCCGCCGCAGGCCAGACCCAGGCGCGCAGCAAAAATTGCATCGAAGGATTGTCGATGCCTGTCGCAAAGCGGCCATCTCCGGCGACGACATAGAACAGCAGGGAGACGACGACGAACGTCGCCTGAATATAGACCGCAAGGGCAGAGGCCTTGCTTTCGACACCCAGCTTGCGGGTCATCAATTGATTGAGCGCATAGGTCAGGGCCGCGACGATGGGGAGCAGCAGGACAAGGCGGGAAGCTTGCAGGCTGTCTGCGTCCGCCCAGGGCCGTTGCATGATGATGACGCCTGCAAAGCCCACAAGAACCGCGCTCATGCGCATCAGGCCGACTTTTTCGCCGAGGATCGGAATGGAAAGGACAGTGATGAAGAGGGGGGCTGCGAAGAACAGCGCCGTGGCATCCGCCAGAGGAATTGCCGCCAGAGCCACGAAATAGCTCATGTTTGCGATGACAATCAGAAGGCCTCTTGTCGCATGCAGGAGTGGGCGGCGTGTCCTGAGAATGCCAAAACCGCCTTCCATCTGCACCATGATCAGCGAAAACAACATGCCGATCCCGGACCGCAGGAAAACGATCTCGTGCAAGGGATAGCCACCCGACAATTGCTTGATCAGCATATCGTTGATGGATATTGCAAAAACGCCTGCCAGCACGAAGAGAATTCCAAGCCCGGCGCGGTTCTGAGGGAGGGCAGTCATGGCCCACTCCTATCAGGCAGGCAGGGGCTGTCCAGCACAGAAACGACATAGACCAAATGCCGATTGGTGCTTTGCGATTCTCTGAGGTAGAACGGCCAAAGGTCAGTAAGAAGGAGCCTTCCGATGCAGATGTCCGATACCCGCCAGATAGCAGCTTCCCCGGCGCAGGTTTACGCAGCCTTGCTGAGCCCGGAAGTGTTGGAGGCCTGTGTGCCAGGCGCGCAGGGAGTGACCGGATCGGCAGAGGAAGGTTTCGAGGCGACGGTTGTGCAGAAGGTGGGGCCGGTCAAAGCGACCTTCAAAGGGGCCGTGACCCTTTCTGATCTTGTGCCGGACCAGTCCCTGACAATTTCCGGTGAGGGCAAGGGTGGTGCGGCAGGCTTTGCAAAGGGTGGCGCAGAGGTGCGCATGACCGCCAAGGATGGTGGCACCGAATTGTCCTATGACGTTGAAGCAAAGGTGGGCGGTAAGCTCGCGCAGCTGGGCAGCCGGATCATTGATGGGTTTGCCAAGAAAATGGCCGACCAGTTCTTTACCAACCTGCAGGAAACGCTCGAAGGCCCGGCGACTGCCGAGGAGGCACCCGCCGATGATGCGCCTGAGGCGGAAAAGAAAAGCTGGTTAAAGCGTCTGACTGGCAAATCCTGATATCCCCTTTGCGGACTGGCGCACATTTCAGCGAAAAGCTGTGCGTATCTGCGCTGTTGTTTACGGCGCGCGCCGCCTAGTTTGCGCGGGATAGCAAGTGGGACAGAGCGACAATGCCACCAATTCTCGACATTTCAGAGTTGCGGAAATCCTATTCTGACGGATTTGAAGCGCTCAAAGGGGTCAGCCTGCAAATAGATGCGGGTGAAATCATCGCATTGCTGGGGCCAAACGGGGCTGGCAAGACCACCCTGATTTCAACCGTTTGCGGCATTACCACGGCAACGTCCGGGACCGTTGCGGTTGGCGGCCATGACATCATCCGCGATTTTCGCGCTGCGCGATCCATGATCGGTCTGGTGCCCCAGGAGATCAATCTTGAGCCTTTTGAGAAAGTCATCAACACGGTGCGGTTCTCCCGGGGGCTTTTTGGCAAAGCCCCCGATGACGCAGCGCTGGAACGGATCTTGCGGCAATTGTCGCTGTGGGACAAACGCAATAGCCAGATTCGCGAGCTCTCCGGTGGGATGAAACGCCGCGTGCTGATCGCCAAGGCGCTGAGCCACGAGCCGCGCCTGCTGTTTCTCGACGAGCCCACCGCCGGGGTCGATGTGGAATTGCGCAAGGACATGTGGGAAATCGTCGAAGGGCTGAAAGCCGATGGCGTGACCATCGTGTTGACCACCCATTATATCGAGGAAGCCGAAGCCATCGCCGACCGGGTGGGCGTGATCGCCAAGGGCGAGTTGCTGTTGGTCGAAGACAAGGAGAACCTGATGGCGCGCATGGGGCAAAAACAGCTTGATGTGCAACTGTCAGAACCTTTGTCGGCGGTCCCAAAGGCGTTGGAGAAATACGATCTGATCCTTTGCGACAACAATCGCACGCTGACCTACAGCTACGACACCCGCGCTGAACGTACCGGCATCACGAAACTGCTGTCGGATGTCTCCGCCGCCGGGCTTGTCCTGCGGGATGTGGTCACCCGTCAAAGCAGTCTTGAGGATATCTTTGTCGGCCTTGTGCACGAAGACATGGGGGGTGCGTCATGAACTGGACTGCGATCAAGGCGATTTATCTATTTGAAATGGCACGTTTCTTCCGCACGTTGGCGCAAAGCTTGATTTCACCGGTGCTGTCCACCTCGCTCTATTTCGTCGTGTTTGGTGCCGCCATCGGCAGCCGCATTCAGGAAATCGAAGGCGTCAGCTACGGGGCCTTCATCGTGCCGGGTCTGATCATGCTGTCGGTGATCACCCAGGCCATTTCCAACGCGTCCTTCGGCATCTATTTCCCCAAATTCATCGGCACCATCTACGAACTGCTGTCAGCACCGGTGAATTTTCTGGAGATCGTCGCCGGATATGTCGGCGCTGCGGCAACCAAGGCCCTGTTCATTGGCGTGATCATATTGATCACCGCGTTTTTCTTTGTGGATGTCCAGATCGCGCATCCGCTGGCTATGGTGGCTTTCCTGCTTCTGACCTGCCTGAGTTTTGCGCTTCTCGGTTTCATCATTGGCATCTGGGCCGGCAATTTTGAACAATTGCAGCTTGTGCCGTTGCTGGTGGTCACGCCGCTGGTGTTTCTGGGTGGGTCGTTTTACTCAATCTCCATGCTGCCTCCGGTCTGGCAGACAATCTCCTATTTCAATCCGGTCGTTTACCTGATCTCAGGCTTTCGCTGGGCATTCTTTGGCACGTCGGATGTGCCAATTGCCCTGTCGCTGGTCGCAATCGCCGGCTTCACGTCTTTGTGCCTGCTGGTCATTGGCTGGATCTTCAAAACCGGCTGGCGCATCCGGCAATAAAGACGCAGTGTAAAACTCTAGGGTTCTTCTCCTTGTTTGGAGGGGGGTGCCATTCTACATGGGAACACATGAAACGCTGGATACCCTTTCTGAAATCTGACCCAACCGTTGCTGTTATTCGCCTTGCTGGCATGATCAGCGCGTCGGGGCGTGGCGCATTGAATGACGCAGCACTCGCGCCGGTGATCGAAAAAGCCTTCTCGCGCGGCAAACCCAAAGCCGTGGTATTGGAGGTGAATTCGCCGGGCGGCAGCCCCGTGCAATCGTCGCTGATCGGTGCCCGTATTCGCCGGTTGGCCGAAGAAAAAGACATCCCCGTGATCGCCTTTGTAGAGGATGTTGCGGCCTCTGGTGGCTATTGGTTGGCCGCTGCTGCAGATGAGATATTTGCGGATGAAAGCTCGGTTGTGGGATCAATTGGCGTGATCTCTGCCTCTTTCGGCGCGCATGAACTGCTGGCGCGTCAGGGGATCGAACGACGCGTCTATACGGCGGGCAAGTCGAAATCCATGCTGGACCCGTTCCGCCCGGAGAATCCCGAGGATGTGGCGCGTCTGAAGGGGTTGCTGGAAGACATCCATACGAATTTCAAAGACCACGTCAGCGCGCGCCGTAAAGGCAAACTGCCGGAAGATCAGGATCTCTTTACCGGTGAGGTCTGGCTGGCACGACGGGCGGTGGACCTTGGGCTGATCGACGGCATTGGGCATCTGAAACCAATGATGCAGGACCGTTTTGGAGAAAAAGTGAAATTCCGCCGCTACGGGGTGCGCAAATCCTTCCTGTCGCGCTTCGGTGCGCGGGTTGTGGACGACGCGCTTCAAAGCGTGGAAGAACGCAGCGCCTTTGCACAGTTCGGGCTTTAACCCATATGATTTTCAAGATTGTCACCCTCTTTCTGGTCGTTATGGGCGTCCTTGCCATGTTCGGCAAAATGCATTGGTTGGGTGGCAAACGACTGACATCGGCAAAATGCAGCCGCTGCGGTCGCTACCGGATCGGGCGCGGGCCTTGTGCCTGCGGCGGGGATGATCGTTCATGATGATGCCGTGGTTTCTCTGCGGCTTTGGCCTGATCCTGTTGCTGCTTGCAGGGGACGCGTTAGTCAAAGGCGCGGTTAACCTCAGTCTGCGATTGGGTGTCCCGGCTCTGATTGTCAGTTTGACAATTGTGGCTTTTGGCACCTCTGCGCCCGAATTGTTGATCGCCATTCAGGCCATCAAGGACGAGGCGCCGGGTCTGGCATTGGGCAACGTCGTGGGATCCAACACCGCGAATATCCTTCTGGTTCTGGGAGTTCCGGCGCTGCTGGCCACCATGCATATGGCGGAGTGCAACACCCGGAAAACCTATAATTTCATGATCCTGGCCAGCCTGCTCTTTATCGGGCTCGCCTTTCGCGGCGTCTTCGACTGGATCGCAGGTATGGTGCTGCTGGTTTGCCTGGCGCTGATGCTAGGGGACGCCTTTCGCGACGCCCAAAAGCACCGGAAGGCCTGCAGGGATCTGCCCGAAGAAGAGCCTGAAGGCGCTGATCCGGATATGCCCTGGTGGCGGATCATCGTGTTTCTTGTCCTGGGTCTGATTGGCCTGCCTCTGGGGGCCGACCTGCTTGTCGATAACGCGACGATCATTGCGAAAACCTATGGGGTCTCGGACACTGTGATCGGCCTTACCCTGGTGGCAGTGGGCACATCACTGCCGGAACTGGCAACAACTGTCATGGCCGCACTGCGCCGTCAGGCGGACGTGGCGCTTGGTAATGTCATAGGGTCTAACATGTTCAATCTGCTGGCGATCATCGGCATCGCAAGTTTCGTAGGACCAATCAGGGTAGACCCGGGCTTTTTGACCTTTGATTTGTGGGTCATGCTGGGGGCCTCTGTTCTTTTGGCCCCCTTCGTCTATCTGTGTTGGAACATCACACGTATCTGGGGCGTCATCCTGACAACGCTCTACCTGACGTATCTGATCGTGGTTCTGAGCTGATCTAACTTGAGGAGCAGAGGATATGGCAACAGCGCTAGTCACCGGTGCAGGGCATCGTATCGGGCGTGCCATGGCACTATTTCTGGCAGACCGCGGGTATTCCGTGGCCGTGCACTATGCCTCATCAGACAAAGGTGCGCGCGAGACCGTGGCCCTGATCGAAGAGCGAAACGGTCGTGCCATTGCCCTGCAAGCCGACCTTTTGGACGACGTGCAGACAACAAAGCTCTTCTCGGATGCGATTGCGCAATTGGGAGGGCCGATTACCTGTCTGGTCAATAATGCGTCGATCTTTGAATATGATACGGTTGAAACGGCAACCCGCGACACCTGGGACCGGCACATGCAAAGCAATCTGCGCGCGCCATTCCTGTTGACACAAGCCATGGCCGCGCAGGGATTGTCCCCGCTGAAGGATGATGCCGGTGAGCCGATGGCGGCGGCGCTGATCGTCAATATGGTGGATCAACGGGTGCGCAAGCTGACGCCTGAGTTCATGACGTATACGCTGGCCAAGATGGGGCTTTGGGCGATGACGCGCACGACGGCTCAGGCGCTTGCTCCGGCGATACGGGTGAATGGTATTGGTCCCGGGCCGACGTTGCAGGGCGGTCGTCAGTCGGCGGAACATTTCGCCACCCAACGCGCGAATACAACCCTTGAGCGTGGCTCAAATCCACAGGATATGACGGCGGCGCTGGGGTACTTTTTGGACGCGCCTGCGGTGACCGGCCAGCTGCTTTGCGTGGATGGTGGGCAGCACCTTGGATGGCAGACCCCCGATGTCTTGGGCGTTGAATAATTCGGTGACCCGGTTCGAGTTTTGCACCACGTTAATGGGTGTTACAAAACCGTTACCAAAATGTCTTTGTTTTCAAAAACTTGCACTGTGTAAAAGAATATTTCTTTATTTATCAGAAGCTTAACATAGTGCCTATTTTTTGTGCAAATCGTGGAAATGCCCCAATTCAAACAGAATTTTCCAAATGCCTTGAAGTTATCGGCAGAGTTATCCACACGATCCGTGGAAAGGTTATGGCTTGCAGTCGGCTACGCTACAGTGCAGCCAGCAGATAGAATCGACACCGGGATCAGATGACAGACAGAGACAACATTCAGCTTCCGCGCGAGCTGACCGGGCATGAAGTGATCCAGGGTTATCTCAAGACCCTCGATTCCTCGCCGGGTGTCTACCGGATGCTGGATGGGGAAAGCCGGGTTTTATACGTGGGCAAGGCGCGCAATCTGCGCGCGCGTGTCAGCAGTTACGCGCGGCCAGCTGGGCATTCGCCGCGGATTGCGCGCATGATCTCCAATACCGCTTCGATGATGTTTCTGACCACGCGGACGGAAACCGAGGCGCTCCTTCTGGAGCAGAACCTGATCAAGCAGCTGAAACCGAAATTCAACGTTCTGCTGAGGGATGACAAAAGCTTTCCCAACATCCTGGTGACTGCGGAGCACGATTTTCCCCAGATCAAGAAACACCGCGGGGCCAAGAAGGAAAAGGGCAGCTACTACGGCCCCTTTGCGAGTGCGGGGGCGGTCAACCGGACGCTGAATCAGTTGCAGCGGGTTTTTCTGCTGCGCGATTGTTCCAACGCCATGTTTGAAAGCCGCACGCGTCCCTGTCTGCAATTCCAGATCAAAAGATGCTCGGCCCCCTGCGTCGGCAAGATCAACCCGCAGGAGTACCAGCAAACCGTTCGGGATGCGGAAAAATTCCTGACCGGGAAAACAACCGATATCCAGGCGCGCCTGGCCGCCGAAATGAGCGCTGCCTCCGACGCCATGGAATTCGAACGTGCTGCGGCATTGCGGGACCGCATCAAGGCCCTGACCCAGGTGCAAACAGCGCAGGGCATCAACCCAAAGAATGTGGCTGAGGCCGATATCATCGCGCTGCATATGGACAGCGGACAGGCTTGCGTTCAGGTGTTTTTCATTCGCGCCAATCAGAACTGGGGTAACCGGGACTATTATCCGCGGGTGGGCAATGATGTGGATGCGGCGGAAGTTCTGGAAGCCTTTGTCGGGCAGTTCTACGACACGCGTGAGCCGCCGCGTCAGCTGATCCTGAGCAATGAAATTGAAAACCCAGATCTGATGGCAGATGCTCTGACCGGGAAACTCGGGCGCAAGGTCGAGCTGATTGTGCCGCAACGGGGCGAAAAGGCCGAACTGATCGACAGTGCCTTGCGAAATGCCCGGGAATCGCTGGCACGCAAGATGGCGGAGACGGCGACACAGGCGCGCTTGATGAAAGGGGTGGCGGAAGCCTTCGATCTGCCAAATCCGCCCGAACGCATCGAGGTCTATGACAACTCTCATATTCAGGGCGCATTTGCCGTGGGCGCTATGATCGTCGCGGGTGCTGAAGGGTTCATGAAGAACCAGTACCGCAAATTCAATATTCGGGGGGAGGAGCTGACGCCGGGGGATGACTTTGGCATGATGAAGGAGGTGCTGACCCGGCGTTTCAAGCGGCTCAAAAAGGAAGATCCGGATCGTAAGGAAGGCCATTGGCCGGATCTCCTGCTGATCGACGGTGGGGCCGGGCAGGTCAGTGCAGTGCGTGAGATCATGCGGGAATTCGGCGTCGAAGACATTCCCATGGTGGGCGTGGCCAAGGGGCTGGATCGGGATGCGGGCAAGGAAGAATTCCACCGGACCGGAAAGCGGCCCTTTGCGCTGAAGCACAATGACCCGGTTTTGTATTTCGTGCAGAGGATGCGGGACGAGGCGCACCGGTTTGCCATCGGAACACATCGGGCAAAACGGTCCAAGGCCGTTGGCGCGACGCCGCTTGATAACGTGCCCGGTGTGGGGGCTGCGCGCAAACGGGCGTTGTTGGCGCATTTTGGATCGGCCAAGGCGGTATCGCGGGCAAATCTGAGCGATCTCAAAGCGGTGGAGGGTGTCTCGGGCGCCCTGGCCGAAAAGATTTATGACTATTTCCACGAGCGCGGTTGATCCAGCGGACGCGCGTGCCGCGCGACACGATGTTTTGCTTTTCTGCCGAAAAGCGTGGCTGCGTGTCACGGTTAGTTCATGCGCTCTTGCGGTTGTCGCTTTCGCAGCCAATTTGAGCGATGTAAGGTAGCCTCATGACACTCACGATGCCCAATGTCCTGACGATCGTTCGCTTGCTGGCGGCACCCATGGTGGCTGTCATGTTCCTTTATTTCACAAGACCTTATGCGGACTGGTTTGCCTTGGTGCTGTTTGTGCTGGCCGCTATCACCGATTGGTTCGACGGGTATCTGGCGCGGGCCTGGAAACAAGAAACCAAGCTTGGGGCGATGCTGGACCCGATTGCGGATAAAGCCATGGTTGTCATTGCCCTGATGGTGATCATCGGATTTTCCAGCTGGTCACCGTGGCTGGTTCTGCCCGCGACGGTCATCCTGTTTCGCGAGGTTTTCGTCTCCGGACTCAGGGAGTTTCTGGGGGATACCGCCGGCACACTCAAGGTTACGAAACTGGCAAAGTGGAAGACGACCTTTCAGATGGTCGCGATTGCGGTTCTTTTTTCGCAGGGCGTGTTCGAACATTACCTTGGCATGTCGGCCTATGGAATGGACCAAACCATGGTCAATGCGATTTTCGAGGGCACGGAGCCGGATTTACAGGGGCTGCGCTGGAAACATGCGGCAATGGAATGGGCGGGCAGTACCGGACATGTGCTCTTGTGGGTGGCCGCGGGTCTGACGCTGATCACCGGCGTGGACTATCTACGCAAGGCCATGCCTCACCTCAAGGATGATGAGAAATGAACGTATTATATTTCGCCTGGGTGCGTGAACGCATCGGTTTGCCGCGCGAGGATGTTGAAACAACGGCCGCCACTGTTGCGGAACTTGTCGACGAACTCCGGGCCCGCGAGGATCGTTATGCGCTGGCTTTTTCGGACCTTTCCGCCCTGCGCGTGGCGATTGATCAGGAACTCAGCGATTTTGATGCCAAGCTTGATGGCGTGCGTGAGGTAGCGTTCTTTCCGCCGATGACCGGGGGCTGAAACATGCGGATTGCCATTCAGCAAGCGCCTTTTGATCTGGGTGTCGAAAGTGCCCGTTTTGCGGCCGGTCATCGCGATGTCGGTGCCGTGGTAACATTCACGGGGATCGTCCGCGACACAGGCAATGCGCCGTTGGATGCCATGGAAATCGAGCATTACCCGGGCATGACCGAAACGGCGGTGACCGAAATTGCACGCGAGGCGCAAACCCGCTGGTCGCTTGCGGATGTTCTGATCATTCATCGCCATGGGCGCCTTGAGACCGGCGACATGATCATGATGGTTGCCACCGCGTCACGGCACCGCAAGGATGCCTTTGAGGCGGCTGAATACCTGATGGATTATCTGAAATCCCGCGCGCCGTTCTGGAAGCGGGAAGTTACTGCCGAAGGGGCCTCCTGGGTTGAGGCGCGGGGTGAGGACGAGGATGCGCTAAGCCGTTGGTAATGCCGCACCTATCCTCCGGGTCGCTTGCACTGTTCTGTTTTGAGGGCTTCGGCGGAACGTTGCACGACATCGGAAACCTGGTGGAGCTGAGCCGACAGTGGGCTGGTTTTTCGCCAGACCATCCCAATGGTGCGGGAGGGCTCCGGCGCGTTCAGGGAGGCAATGGAAACGGCGGCTGATTTGGTTTCGACCGGCACGGCCATCTCCGGGATCAATGTGACACCAATGCCTGTCCCGACCATTTGGACAAGGGTCGAGAGCGAACTGCCATCCATCCCCTCGCGCGCCAAGGGCGACCGCAAGCCGCAGAACGACAAGGCCTGATCGCGAAAACAATGGCCTTCTTCGAGCAAAAGTAGCCGCATTTCGCGTAAGGATTCGCGATTTGGCACCGGTTTTCCGGCATCTTCCTGACTGCGAACAAGGACAAAATTCTCCTCGAACAGCGGAATTTCTGTCAGCGAAGGCTCGGAAATCGGCAAGGCCACAATGGCCGTATCAAGCCGCCCCTCGATCAGCTCCTTGATCAGCTTGTCCGTCAGCGTTTCGCGGATGTGAATGTCCAGATCGGCATGGGCCAGGGACAGGTTGCCAATGATCCTGGGCAAGAGATAAGGGGCAATTGTAGGGATAATACCAATGCGCAGCTTCCCCACCAGCCCGTCATTGGACGCGCGCGCCAGATCGCCCAGATCGTCCACAGATTGCAGGATCGCGCGGACCCGCTCGGCAAAAACCTCGCCAAAGGCTGTCAGGCGTACATGACGCGCGCCGCGCTCGAAAAGCGGTGTGCCAAGCGATTCCTCAAGCTCCTTTATCTGCACAGAGATCGCCGGCTGCGAGATCGAACAACTGTCTGCCGCGCGACCAAAATGCCCCAGCGCGGCCACGGCTTCGAAATAGCGCAATTGTTTGAAGGTGAGATTGAGGGCCATAGGTTCAGATTATCGCTGCGATAGGAAAATCCAAATTAAACATATCAAAGTGATCTGGTAAACCACCCTCGACAGCAACATCTTCAGGAGCGAGAAAATGGACGGAAACGATATTGGCAAGTGCCCGGTCATGCATGGGGCCAGCATTCATGCGACCAATGAAGTCAGAGGCAACCGCGATTGGTGGCCCAACCAGCTCAACCTGAAAATCCTGAACCAGAACGCGCCGCAGACGGACCCTTTCGGAAACGCCGTGGATTATGCCGAAGCGTTCAAAAACCTTGACCTTCAGGCGCTCAAGAAAGACCTGACCGCCCTGATGACCGACAGCCAGGACTGGTGGCCGGCGGATTACGGTCACTACGGCCCTTTGTTCGTGCGGATGGCCTGGCATTCGGCGGGCACCTACCGCACCGGTGACGGGCGGGGGGGCGCGTCTTCGGGCTCTCAGCGGTTTGCGCCGCTCAACAGCTGGCCGGACAACGGCGGTCTGGACAAGGCGCGTCGCTTACTGTGGCCGATCAAGCAGAAATACGGCAATCAGATTTCCTGGGCCGATCTGATCGTTCTGGCAGGTAATGTCGCCATGGAAACAATGGGTTTCAAAACCTTTGGTTTTGGCGGCGGTCGTGAAGATGTCTGGGAGCCCGAGGAAGATATCTATTGGGGCACAGAGGAAACATGGCTGGGCAACAGCCGTTACACTGGCGACCGCGAGTTGGAAAACCCGCTTGCCGCGGTGCAGATGGGCCTGATTTACGTCAACCCGGAAGGCCCGGATGGCAATCCTGATCCGGTGGCCTCCGGCCGCGACATCCGCGAGACATTCGCGCGGATGGGGATGGACGATTATGAAACCGTGGCTCTGACGGCGGGCGGCCACACCTTTGGCAAGGCCCATGGCGCGGGGGATGCCGCATTGGTTGGTCCCGAGCCTGAAGGCGCGCCTATCGAACAGATGGGTCTGGGGTGGAAGAACGCCTTTGAATCCGGAGTTGGGGGCCATGCCACCGTCAGCGGGATCGAGGGCGCGTGGACGCCGACGCCGACAACGTGGGACATGTCCTATTTCGATACGCTGTTTGGGTACGAGTGGGAACTGACGAAAAGCCCGGCCGGCGCGCAGCAGTGGACAGCCGTCGGCGGTGAAGGCACCGTGCCGGATGCCCATGATGGCGGCAAAAGCCATGCGCCGATGATGACCACTGCGGATATGGCCATGCGGATGGACCCAGCCTACGAGAAAATCTCGCGCCATTTTCATGCCAATCCGGAGGAATTCGCGGATGCCTATGCGCGGGCATGGTTCAAGCTGATCCACCGCGATATGGGGCCAAAATCGCGCTATCTTGGCAATGAAGTTCCGGCAGAAGATCTGTTGTGGCAGGATCCTTTGCCCGCCGTTGATCACGCTCTGGTCGACGCATCTGACGTCGCGGATCTGAAGGCCAGGGTTCTGGCGTCAGGGCTGTCGATTTCGGAACTGGTGTCGACCGCATGGGCGTCTGCATCGACCTTCCGTGGGTCGGACCGTCGCGGTGGTGCCAATGGTGCCCGCATCCGTCTTTCTCCGCAGAAAGACTGGGAGGTCAATCAACCCGCGCAGCTGTCCAAGGTGCTTGGCGTATTGGAAGGCATTCAGGCCAGCTTCAACGGCGCGCAATCCGCCAAGGCAATTTCGCTGGCGGACCTGATCGTGCTGGCGGGTTCGGCTGCGGTCGAGCAGGCGGCGAAGGCTGCTGGCCATGACCTTGAGGTTCCTTTCACAGCCGGACGGACGGATGCCTCGCAGGAGCAGACAGATGTCGAGAGCTTTGCGGTTCTGGAGCCGGATGCAGATGGTTTCCGCAACTACCAGAAAGCCGAGTTCACCGTATCCGCCGAAGAGATGCTGGTCGACAAAGCACAATTGCTCACACTGACCGCGCCGGAAATGGCCGTCCTGGTAGGGGGCCTGCGGGTTCTTGGTGCTAATGTGGGTGGCTCCAAACATGGTGTCTTCACCGACCGCGAAGGGGCCCTGACCACGGATTTCTTCACCAATCTCGTGGATATGAACACCAGATGGGCACCCACCTCTGACGACGCCGTGTTCGAGGGCAGCGCAGATGGGGCGGTGAAGTGGACGGCAACCCGTGTCGATCTCGTTTTCGGGTCGAACTCGCAGTTGCGTGCGCTTGCCGAGGCCTATGCGCAGGACGACGCCAAAGACGCTTTTGCCCGGCAGTTCGTGGACGCCTGGGTCAAGGTGATGGAGCTGGACCGCTTCGATCTGTCCTAACAAACGGACCTGCCTGGCAGGCCAGTTTCAGATAAACCAGACTATTTTGGCGGGTGGCTTCGGCGCCCGCCAAAACTTTATCTGCCGCGCCATCCGGGTCTTGTGTTGACGTGTATCAAGGCACGGGTTCCGCGTGGGCGCTAAGCTTTTGACATCCCAATTTTTTAGCAGGAGACAAAAGCAATGTTTAGCAAGATTACCGTCGGATTTGACGGATCGAAACCATCTGAAAACGCACTTCGGCTCGCCTGCGACCTTGCAGGGAAATACGCCGCGGAGATTCACATCGTTCACACGCCGAAACCCGAAACCGTTGCCTTTGCCACAGGGGCGGTGTCGGGCTACCACGTTGCCACCACCATGCCGTCGGCCGAAGAAGTGGAAAAAACCGCCAAGAAGTTATTGTCCACCGCCATCGAGATCACCAAGGAGGCAGGCTTGCCATCGGTTGCCACGCACATCGAACATGGCGATCCCGCGCAATCCCTGCTGGATATGACCGAAAAGCTGGGTTCTGATCTGATCGTGACGGGGCGTCGCGGTCTGGGCAATTTATCCGCTTTGGTTCTGGGCAGCACATCGCAAAAGGTCAGCCATCTGGCGACATGTGCCCATCTGACGGTTTCCTAGCCGCGCGTCAGCCGACGTGCAGACGATCCAGGCGCGCGCGCAGCTCTTCGGCTTCGTGGCGCGCATCGCGCAGCCCGTCCATGGCGGCGCGCAACTCGGCCTCGGTTTGGGCCAGCTGATTGGTCAGCTCGGCCTCGCGCTGTTGCAGGTAGGTAATGGCCTGATCGCGGGTCTCTTCGGCCTCGTGTAACTCCTGGCTCATCCGGTCAAGTTCTGCCACATCCCCTGCGGCAACACGGCTGAAGCGATGCACGATCCAGTTGGCAAACCAACCAAGGCAGAAAGCCACAAAGAGGATGATCGCTGTCGCAATGACAAACTCTGTCCTACTCATTGTTGCTTCCCTCTTCCGCGGTACCTGCTGCTGCGTCACCGGTCTGAGCTCCTGTATCACCGGATTCGGCCACGCTTTCCAGTGTTGTTTGCGGCTCAGGCTCTGAAGGTTTCGGGCGGATCAGCCTGAATTCAATGCGTCTGTTGGCTTCCCGGCCTGCCTCGCTGCCGTTGTCGGCGACGGGGGCGGTCTCACCATATCCCTTGGCCGCAAAAGAGCCCGTCAAAACCCGGCGCGCGCGCAATTCGTTCAGAACCGATTCCGCTCGGGCCTGGCTCAATGACAGGTTCATTTCTTCACGGCCCTGGCTGTCGGTATGCCCCTGTACCTCAAGGCGGATATCGCCGCATTCCTTCAGAATCTCGGCGATGCTGTCCATCGTACTCAAGGCGCTGGTATCAATGGTCGCGCTGCCGGGTTCAAAGTTGATCTTGGCCTCAGAAACAACCGTCGCGATCTGCGCCTCGCACTCTTCGGGCGATGGCAATGCCGCAATCGGGTCGAGCGCTTCGACATAAGCAATGTCGATCTCGAAGGTGGCCTCTTCACCCAGCTTGTCAGCCATCAACTGGGCAATGGCGGTGCTGGCATTGGCGTTGCCGGAACGGCCTGTCATGGTAATGGCATCCGGGGTGACGGTTGCGGCACCATTGTTGAGAAAACCCAGAGCCTCAATGCCCGTCAGGACACGCGCGGGCCAATCTGCGGGCAAGTCATCGACAACCCGCGCGGCCGTGTAGACATTTTCCGATCCGAACTTTGCCCGCGCGAAGCTGTCGGCGACCTCGCGCATTTTTGCGTCTGTGATGCGCCCGCGTAACTGAATCTGACCCTCGGGGCTCAGGGTGGCCACGAATTCCGGTGGTCCCGCTGATGGCTCCGGGGTCTCGGGCAGCACCGGGTAGAGCGCGAAGACTTCCGGCAGGCTGTTTTCCAACTCGCCCGTGACGCGATCAAACAGGCGTTGTTCAGTCCCTTCCGCGGCCACCAGGGTGATGTCGGCATTGGAAAAGGTCACACTGCCCGCGCCCAGTTCGGCCAGCGCGCCAATGGCCGCTTCGGCGGCGTCGGTCCAGTTTCTGGACGGTACGCCCATGCCAATGGTACAGCGCCCGGGTCCGGTAAGGCCCGCCTCAAAAGCGGCTGTCAGAATACGCCGCTGGCTTTCTTCGGTGTCCGCCGAGCAGGAATCAAACCGGCTGCCGTTTTCATCTTTCACAAAACGCAGCGTAAAGGGCGTGATAACCGGGCGCGGGGCCGTGATGTTCATCGACAGGCGCAGCGCCGGGGGGGCCGAGCGGATCAGATCTGCTTCCATTTTGGCCTTGGCATCGCTGCTGTCGGCGATGGCCGTGATTTCAACGCGGCCTGCGTCAACCGACACTTTGGCGCGCGGCAGATCTTCTATGGCGGCTGTCGCAAAGGCCAGGGCATCGTCCCAACCGCCGGGGACGGGGTAATCCGCGGTCTCCAGAAGATCGGTCACCGGCAGATCGCTCATGTCCACGAAGCCTTCAATCAGCGCGTCGCGGTCCGTCGCTTCCGGGATCAACCCGATGATCGACAAACCCGCGGTGTTGCGCAGCACTTCGACGGAAAACCGCGGGGCGATGATAGAGGCCGCGGCTTCGACTTCCATCTCGTCGATCACCCGCGCGGCATCCACGACCGAGCCCGCGACGCTGAGGGCGCGAAACCGCACAGCTTCATTCGGGGCCAGCCCGGCGAGGGTGACGCGCAGCCCGTCTGCCTCAACCTCCGCCCAGACAAGATCATTGCTGTCCAGCGCATCTCTCACGCCGATTTCAGATGAGTCCTCGATCAGTTGAACTGATGAATTGGCGGCAAACAAAGCCGCCGCGGCAGCGGCCACAAAGGCAGAGATAACAAGAGAATACTGAGACAGGCGCATATCACCGGGTGGTCTGAACAAGGTCTCTCACCTGATACGCCTCCGGGCGCGGGGTTTCAATCATGCCAGCAGTGCTGCGGCAAAAAAGAGCAGCGGGATCATGCCAGTATCCCGGTTGGCGCGAAACAGTTGTAACAATTTCCCGCTATCCTCGATGTCGAGCCCGCGCAATTGCCAGGCCATGTGCCAGCCCATGGCCCAGGGTCCCGCCAGCGCCAGCACCATGGCCAGCACGCTGGCACGGGGCAGCGCGCTGTAAATCACTGCCAATCCCATCAACCCCACTGTCGCCATCAGGAAGCGGCGCAGCCATTTTGCGGTGTTTTTTCCAAAAAGACGGGCGGTGGATTTGATGCCGATCAGGGCGTCATCCTCGGTATCCTGATGCGCGTAGATCGTGTCGTAGAATAATGTCCAGGCGATTCCGGCGGCGTATAACACAATCGCCGGGGCGTGCAGGGTGCCGCTATGGGCGGCCCATGCGAGCATGGCGCCCCAGTTGAAGGCGAGCCCCAGAAAAACCTGCGGCCACCACGTGAACCGCTTTGCAAAGGGGTAGATGGCCACCGGCAGCAGCGCAAGCACCCCCATGGCAATCGCCGCCTGATGGAAGGTCAGCAGAATGCAAAGGGCCAGCAACGACTGCGCGCACATCCAGATCACGGCCCCCCGAACGCTGACCTGCCCTGACGGGATGGGCCGTGATCGCGTGCGCTCGACCTGCCCGTCAAAATTGCGATCACTGATGTCATTCCAGGTGCAGCCCGCGCCCCGCATGAGCCAGGCGCCAATGCCACAGCCGACCGCGATCCACAGATCGTGCCAGCTGGTGTTGCCATCGTGGATCATCGCCAGAATGAGACCCCACCAACAGGGCAACAGCAAAAGCCAGGTGCCGATCGGTCGGTCGGCGCGGCTGAGGCGCAAATACGGGCGTGACCACGCAGGGGCATGTATATCGACCCAGTTGTCTTTTACCGCATCGGCCACCTGACCATCTGGTACTGTCTTCGGGTCTTGCATATGTATCTCTCCATGGACCGTATCGTGACAGCCAAGATCCGACTTTATGTAGAGCATGCTTTGGGGCAGGGGCAATTGGTTCCGATGTCGCGGGAGCAGGCACATTACCTTTTTGGCGTGATGCGGCTGGGTGTGGGTGCCCCCGTGCTGCTTTTCGATGGAAAGAATGGCGAATGGCTGGCCGAAGTGGCCGAGGCTGGCAAGCGCGGCGGTGTGCTGAGCGTTCTGGAGCAGACAAGGCCGTTGCAGATGCCGCCCGATCTGTGGTTGCTCTTTGCGCCGATCAAAAAGGCGCGCACGGATTTCATCGTGGAAAAAGCGGTCGAGATGGGGGCGGGCATGATCGTTCCGGTCCAGACCGCGTTCACGAATTCCGGACGTATCCAGAAAGATCGTCTTCAGGCCCACGCGGTGGAGGCAGCCGAGCAATGTGGTGCCACATATGTGCCCGAAGTGCCCGATATGGTCCGGCTGGACGCGGCACTGGACCGCTGGAACCGGTCGCGCCAGATCATGTTCTGCGACGAAGCCCGGGCCGGGGAGCAGGCGGCTCTGCCTCCGGCAAACGGCCCCTGGGCGATCCTGATCGGTCCCGAAGGCGGGTTTTCACCCAAGGAACGGGACCGCTTGCACCGGCTGGAATGCGCGCACCCGGTGCCGCTTGGCCCCCGGATTCTACGGGCGGATACGGCGGCGGTTGCGGCGTTGACCCTGTGGCAAACTCAACTGGGAGACTGGCAATGATCCGACCCGAGGCCAAGGCCCAGCTGCTCAGATGGCGCGAAGCCCTCGCGGGCGCTTTCATGGTTGCTGTGGGCCTGTGGTGGCTTCTGGGTCCGGGGCGGCTCTTGATCTTCCCGGCAGCGGCACTGATTGTTGCCGGGGGCGCGCTGATCTGGATCGGTGTGCAACGCGCGCGGTTTCGAAATGCGGGTGAAGGGCCGGGTTCCGTGCGTGTCGACGAGGGACAGATCACCTATTTCGGACCCCTGACGGGCGGCGCGGTTGCTTTGCAGGAACTGTCGCAACTCACTCTGGACAAAGGGCTTTTCCCGGCGCATTGGCGGTTGCGGCAGCCCGGTCATCCTGAACTGCTGATCCCGATCAACGCCGAAGGGGCCGACGCACTTTTTGACGCTTTCGCGACGCTCTCGGGATTGCGGACAGAACGCATGCTGAGCGCCCTGCAGACAAAGGGCAAACACCCGATTGTGATCTGGCAGCGCGACCCTTCGGCGAATGCACAGATTAGTCTGCATTGACACCCCGATGAATTCGCCGCATCCCTGAGCCCTGATACGCATCGGCTGAACAAACGGAGCCTCGCACATGTCCATTCCTCAATCCGGCGGCGGCCCGATCACCTCCCATGACCAATTGGCGCAATATCTGGCGGATGGCTGCAAGCCGAAAGAAGACTGGCGCATCGGGACCGAGCACGAGAAGTTCGGCTATTGCAAGGACACGCTGCAACCGCTGCCCTATGAGGGTGCGCGTTCGATCCGGGTGATGCTGGAAGGCCTGCGCGACACCCACGGCTGGGCGCCGGTCGAAGAAGGCGGCAAACTCATCGGGCTGGAAAAGGACGGGGCCAATATCAGCCTGGAACCCGGCGGGCAGCTTGAGCTTTCGGGGGGTCCGCTGGAGACCATCCACGAGACCTGCGACGAGGTGAACACCCATCTGCGCGAAGTGCAGGACGTGGCCGACAGGATCGGCGCGGGGTTCATCGGTCTGGGGGCAGCCCCAATCTGGACCCATGGCGACATGGATCTGATGCCCAAGGGCCGCTACAAACTGATGAATGAATATATGGCCAAAGTCGGCACCATGGGCCGGGTCATGATGCGCCGCACCTGCACGGTTCAGGTCAACCTCGATTTCGGCTCCGAGCAGGACATGATCCAGAAAATGCGTGTGGCTCTGGCGCTGCAACCGATTGCCACGGCACTGTTCGCCAATTCGCCTTTCTTTGAGGGCAAACCCAACGGGCATAAATCGTGGCGCAGCCGCGTCTGGCGCGATCTAGATGATGCGCGCACCGGGACCTTGCCCTTTGTCTTTGAAGACGGCTTTGGCTTTGAGCGCTGGGCTGAATATGCGCTCGATGTGCCGATGTATTTCGTCTATCGCGACGGCCAGTATATCGACGCGCTGGGCATGTCTTTCCGCGACTTCCTGAAAGGCGAACTGCCTGCCTTGCCGGGCGAAATCCCGACATTGAGCGATTGGGCGGATCATTTGACCACCGCCTTCCCCGAGGCGCGGATGAAGCGGTTTATCGAGATGCGCGGGGCCGATGGTGGCCCATGGCGCCGTCTGTGTGCCTTGCCCGCGTTCTGGGTCGGACTGATGTATGACCAGTCGGCACTGGACGGGGCCTGGGATCTCGCAAAAGACTGGGATGCCGAAACCCGTGAGGCCATGCGCGTGGCGGCCTCCGTCGACGGGCTTCAGGCCGAGGTGAACGGTATCAACATGCATGACATCGCGCGCGAAGCCGTGGCGCTCAGCCATGAAGGGCTGAAAAACCGCGCCCGGCCCGGAGCCGGCGGGCTGGTGCCGGATGAGACCCATTTCCTCAACGCGCTGCAAGAGAGCATCGAAAGCGGCAAAGTGCCCGCCGATGAGCTGCTGGATCATTATCACGGCGACTGGCAGGGTGATCTGAACCGCATCTATGCGGAATATTCCTACTGAGCGCAGAGCGCCCCGCAGCCTGATGCAGGCGCGAGGCCCGAACGCCGGTCACGATATCGGGCTCCTGTAAATGGCAGGGCCCTGGTTTCAAGGATCGCGCGCCGCTCAACGCCTGAATACGATCTGAAAAATGGCACCCTTGTTGCCGGGTTTCGCTCTCAATGTCGCGCCATAGCCCTCCAGAATGGTTTTGCAGATCGCTAGCCCCATGCCGGTGCCGCCCGTGTCGCGCCGGGTCGTGAAAAACGGCTCGGACAGGCGGTCAATATCTTCCGCCTCGATGCCATCGCCATCATCCGCAAGCGTCAGGATATGCCCATCCCGGGAAATCCGCAGCGTTTGTGCATTATGGGCCTGCGCGTTTTGCGCTATGTGCAGCAGGATCATCCGGCCATGTTCCATGGTCAGGGGCAGCTGTGTATCCTCAGGGCAGCCATTGTCGATGCGCAAGCCGTCCACCTGCGGGATCATTTCGCAGAGCTTGCCCGGCTCACCCGGCGCCATGGTTCTCGCCTGTGTCATTTCGCGCAACTGCTCCAGCAAGGCGTTCATGCGGTGTCCCTCGGCGGCGATGTTATCCAGCAGTTTGAGGCGGTCGTCATCGGCAAGGCCATCGCCCTGTAACAGCTCTGCCGCAGCCACGATGGTCGTGACGGGTGATTTCAGCTCATGGGTCACATGATCCGAATAGGTTGTGATCTCCTGCGACCGTTTGGTCAGCGTGGCAGCCATCTGTTCAACGCTTTCACCCAGGGTGGCCAGCTCGCGAAATCCGTAATGCGGCAGCGCTGCTGCGTGGTCCTTGTGGCCCTCGGCCACCGCCATTGCCGCATCGCGCAGCCCCGTCACGGGACGTGAAATCAGCCGGGTCAGCACCCATCCGATCAGAGAGGCAAGGGCGAGCATGACGACAAACATGGTCAGGATGGCGCTGCGTTCCTGATAGAGGAATTTGCCCAGATTGAGGGGTGTTCGTGAAATGTGGACGGCACCAATGACACGATCTGCAACAATCACCGGGTAGGCGACAAAAACGCGAAACCCGGTGTCGCGGCTCAGGGACGCAAGCGGATGCACCTTGTTGCCATCGCCGCGCAACCGCAGCACCCGACCGATGTCACCACCCAGTGCCGCCTGAACTTCGACAAGATCGCCAAGGCTCGGGGCACCGGGCGCGTTCAAAAGCCGCCCGTCATGGTTCAGAAACGCAACGCCTGAGAAAGTCGTCTGCTGCGCCCCCCGGGCGATGCTGACAAGCGGGTCAATGATGGCCATATACCGCGGGTCAATTTCCGTCGAAACCGGGTCACCTGCCGGGCGCGGTGGCAGCACCGGATCGTGACGCACATTCAACAGCGCCCGCGCCGGATGCAGGTCCTGGCCCCAGTGCTGCTTTTGTGCATCCGTCAGAGCGGTGCCAATTGTCGGTCCGGGCAGGGGGCTGAAGGCGCTCGCGTAAAGCTCGGCATAGATGGCGGCTTGCTGAATAAGCGATTGTTCTGTCTCCCGCACGAACTGGTTCGAGGTCAGCCGAAGGGCGAGCAGTGCGATCAGCGGAACCGAGACAAGGGCCGCACAAACGCCTGCAACAACCATCGCAATGGACGGGCGCCGGCGTTTTCGGATGCCGGTCACCTGCGACATGTGCCCAGTTTCAGGCCAACGCTATGGACGGTTGCGATCAGATCGCCACACCCCACTGCCGCTGCCTTTGCGCGAATATTGCGCAGGTGGCTGTCCAATGTCCGGCCTGACAGGGCGGTATTGGGCCCATAGATGCCGGTGATCAGCTGGTTGCGGTCAAAAACCCGCTGTGGCGCGCGCACCAGCAGTTCCAGCAAGGAAAATTCCGTCGCGGTCAGGACCAGTTCGGCCCCGCCAAGAACACAGCTGTGAGCGGTCGGATGCAAGGTCAGATCCCCGTGGCTCAGACTGTCATCCGCCGCAGGTTTACCGCGCGCAAGGATCGCCTTGATCCGCAGAACCAGTTCGCGCGGACTGAAGGGTTTGGGCACGAAATCATCCGCGCCCAGTTCAAAGCCCAGCACCCGGTCAATCTCATCTTCCTGTGCAGTCAGGAAGAGCACCGGAACATTTGAGGTGGCGCGGATCGCCTTGCAGCAGTCAAAGCCATCCATTTGTGGCATCCCGATATCAAGAACCACCAGATCGACAGCCTCACGCGAGATCCGGGTCAGCGCAGCCTGACCATTTGCCGCCTCCAGCGTCTCGAAACCCGCCGATTGCAAGGCGATCCGCACGACATCGCGAATATGCGGGTCATCATCAACAATCAGGACGCGGGACATCATGGGTGACGTTGTACTTCCGCGCATCGCTTTGTCCAGAACCAACCGGCACTTGCGATCCTGCGGCGCAGGCTGATCAGCGACATGACGAGGACGATCAGAAAGCCGAAGATCGTTTGAGGCTCCGGTGTGGACGCGCCGGAAAACCCGCCCTGAAACGCGGTGACGGGCACGCCTGCGGGGATCGGCAACGGAACCGATGCCGGTGTCGCCGCCTGTCCGGTCGTGTTCACCTTTTGCCGGGACACCGCAACAAAGGAGGTGTTCTGCGTTTGCAGCGAGAAGGCCAAGCCAAGGCGGGTGATCTCCGCATTCGCGGCCTGCGCATTGTCGCGCCCAAGGGCCACGTCGCGCGTCAGCGTCGCAATCCGGTTGCGGGCCCAGACCAGCGGCAAACCCGCCGCCTGTTCGTTATGTGTCAGGCTCAGCGCCACCGGCATTTCCGCAGCCCGGCCCTGGACGCGACCTTTGACCACGATTTGTGCTGTGTCGGGGCCGTTGTGACGCGCATAGACCCGCAGACCCTGCCCCGCGAACAGGTCAGGAATGCGCGACGGGGTAACATCGGAAACCTCCAGATCGCCCCAATCAATAAGGATGTCGGTCAACAGCGGCGTCTTTAAGTCTGCGGCAAGGGTTTCGGCCACATCATTGGCCTTTTCCCCCACCGGCACATAGCGGGTATAGCCACGCCCCTCTTGTGTCATGGCATCGAGCAGATAGCGGTTCACCGAACTGCCAATGCCAAAGGCATAGATGCGCGCATCACCGATCTGCCGGTGGATCGTGCGCAAGACCTGTGCCTCGTCACCGATGTAGCCGTCGCTCAGAAAGACAACGATCCGTAGGGTGTCGGCGGGCTGCTCAGTGGCAAGGGCCGTGCGGATGGCCTTGTCGATCTCGGTCCCGCCACCAGCGCTCAGGCGGCGCACGTAATCGCGCGCTTTCCGAACATTGCGCCCCGTCGCAGGCTGGGCTTCGGCGGAATAGATCCGGGTGGTGTCGGCAAAAGGGATGATCCGGAAATAGTCGTCTTCGCGCAGGCCCTGCAGGGCCCTGTCCATGAACACCTTGCTGGCCTCCATTGGCGCGCCATTCATGGAACCAGAGGTGTCCAGAACAAAGACAAGCTCGCGCGGGGTAATCATCGCGTCGTCAGGCAGTGCGGGGGGTTCCACCATCAGCGACAGAAAGCCGCCGCGTTCGTCAACATGCGACAGGCTCGCCGCCTCCAGGGTCGCGCCCCCCAGCTTGTAGCGGATCACGAGGTCTTTGTTGTCGAGCACCCGCGCATCGGAGAAGGCAGCGGTCAGCCCGTCTTCGGTTCTTTCAACGGTCAGAGGATGCGTTGCACTGCCGAAATCCGCGACGGAAATGCCGCTGATCATTTTCAGGTCAAGCGAGACCCGCTCAGCGCGAAAGGTCTCTGGGATCTCCAGCCCAAACACCGGCGGGTGATCCGGCACATCGGCGATGGTCCATGTGTTGACCGGCAACGCCGCCGAATCCTCTGTCGCAATCGCTGCGGTTTCTGCCCCCTCCGGCGATCCCTTGTAGCGCGGGCCGACGACCAGGGGGATGACCAGCTCCTGTTGTCCGTCGATTTTTGGTACCATCTGTACATAGCGCAGGGTCACTTCGATGGGCAGCCCCGGCATCAGATTGGCGATGCGTTGCGTGAACATATTCGGGCGGTGCTGGGTCAGGAGGGCTGCGGCCTTACCCGCCTCGGCAGCCTCCTCAAACGTGGCTTCGGCCTCGGCCCTTTCCTGAATGACGGCTGTTACGATGTCATCGCCCACGACCATCTCCATGCCGTAGATGGCCGCGCTCTGGTTCAGGGGGAAAAGATATTCCGCCTCAATCGGCAGCTGCGCGTCGTTGACAAAGGTCTGCGTGATCTCGACCGTGGCCACATCGCCTTCGATGCTGACCGCGATGTCGCTGTGCAGCATCGGCAGCAGAAACGCCTCACCTCCCAAGGACCCGATCACGTGACCTCCCATGTCGTCAGGGGTGAGTGCCCGCGCGACAGGCGCGCTTGTGAGGCTGAAAAGGGCGCAGAGAAGCGCAAGGAATGAGTGTTGCATGGTATCCTCGTGTTAGGGAAGGTCGAGTGCAGCCAGCGTTGCCAGCTCATAGGAATTTCGGGCGGGCTCGGGAAGTGCTGCGGGGGTGATCCGTTGAACAGACCGCCAGGTGCGGGATGTGCCGATGAGCCACCGCCACACCGCCTCTACCACGCTTGCGGTTGCATACCCCTGTTCCGAGATGAAACTCACCGCGACGGTCCAGACCTGACCGTCCGGTCCCGTGGCCTCATAGATCGAGGTCGGGATCGGGTCGAACCAGGTGCCCTTGAACACGACCTCAAAGCCCATGCCCCGCAGACAGGTTTCCGGGGAATGCAAGTGGCGCAATGGCGATGAGGTGCTGACAAGGTTCAGGCCAAGCGGGCCGTATTGCACCTTCTGGGCCGTTCCCCCGAAGGCGGTGAAATAATGCTGTTCGATCTCAGACAGGGCAACCTCGACCGCGGGGTGGCCGCGCAACTGTATGGGCAAAACCGCGGCTTTTACGGGGGCGGATACGTCGAGGGGCCGTTCAGGCGCGCTGACGATGCTCAACGCGGTGATGATCGCGCAGGCCACGATGGGCAGCTGCGCTTGCCGTGGTATTTGCCATGGGACGCAGATGCGTCTGTTTCGGCGCGCTGGGGTCGGACGGTAGAAACAAAGGGACAGCCCGGCGGAAAGCGCAATCGTCATCACCCCGATTGCCACATGCGGCACTTGGGCCATCGTGTCATATCCAAGCGCCAGCCCGCTGGCCAAAAGGCTGATCCGCAGGGCATTTCCCAACAAGGCAAACAGCATAACCACCCCCAGACCGCTGATGGCAGGCAAAAAAGCAGGTCGGTAAATTACGTTCAGAAAGGCCCAGAGGCTGACCATCAACAACAATCCCGACGCACCGGAGCAGGGCAGGTCCACCAGAACGTCAACCCCGTTCACCTGGAGCCGCACCCCTTCGCAGATCAGATCGTCAAAGACCGGCGACAGCATTCGGCAGGCCACTTCCGCAGATAGCCTTTGCAACGGATAGCCCGCGATCCGTTGCAGGATCGGGCCGAGCGGCAAGGCAAAGAGGAAAAATACCGCGAGCCAGAACGGCGAGATCGCGAAACGGCGATGTTCAAGGCGTAGCAAGGCCGCCAGCGCGTAGATGTCAGCCGCAAGGGCAAGCGCGCTTACGATGTTTACGGCAAGTATCTGGCCCAGCAGGCGCAGGCCCGCAGCGAAGAGAAACAGAACAAAAACGCGACCGGTCGGGGGTGCCGCTCTGGGGGAGGAGCTTTTAAGGGACAGACCAACCAGACCGAAAAGTGCCAGACAATAAAGTCCCCCATCGGATTGATAGGATGGATCGTGCCAGCTGTGAACGAGCCATTTGAGGGGCTCGACAGCCAGCAGGGCAGAGGCCAGAGCCAAACCCGTCCAAAGCAATGTATTGCGTTTTTGTTCCATGCTTGGTGGTATGACGCGCGGCTTTGCAGATCGGCCTGTCAGGATGTGCAGAAACTGTGCAGCATGGAACATCGTGGATCGGCGGTAAGATACGTGCGCCGGGGCAGGGCTTGTTTAACCGAGGCGGGTGTTTTCCGGTCTTTGACGTGGATATGCATGGAAACGCCGCTGATCGGTGCACGGGCTGTGCACAGCTTGTGTACGGGGTGTGCGCCGGGGATATCCCTTGTTTTGCGGGCCGGTTTGGGACCCGGGCCAGGGGGCATGTCCGGGCCGCCTCGCGGTGTTGCGCGTACGCCTTGGTGACCATTCGGGCAGTGGCCAAAAAAAATGCCCCGGCGGTTGGGCCGGGGCATCGTTACCAACAGATGTCAGATGGATCAGTTCGGAATGTCGCCTTCAATGCCCTCGACATAGAAGCTCATGCCCGCAAGGGTGCCGTCATCGGCCACTTCGCCATCTGCCAGCCAGTCGCTGCCGTCCTGCTTTTTCAAAGGGCCGGTGAAGGGGTGATATGCGCCGGAGGCAATCGCGTCTTTCATCGCCAGCGCTTCGGCCTTCACGTCGGCCGGCACCGCGTCAGAAATCTCGCCAATCCCGACCATGCCCGCGCCGATGCCGTCCCATGTGTCAACGCTTTCCCAGGTGCCATCCATCACCGCTTTTGTCCGCGCGATGTAGTAGGGCGCCCAGTCATCAATGATCGAGGAAACGCGCGGCAGGGGCGCATATTGGCCCATATCGGAGGCCTGACCAAAGGTGATCACATTGCCTGCTTCCTGTGCAGCCGCCTGTGGCGCGGTCGAATCCGTGTGTTGCAGAACAACATCAGCCCCCTGTTCGATCAGGACCTTGGCCGCGTCCGCTTCTTTGGCCGGATCAAACCAGGTGTAGGCCCAGACGATCTTGAACTGCACGTCAGGGTTTACCTTTTTCGCATGAATATAGGCGGAATTGATGCCCCGGATCACTTCGGGGATGGGGAAAGACCCGATATACCCGATGATGTTCGATTTGGTCATCGACCCGGCGATATGTCCCTGGATCGCGCGCCCTTCGTAGAACCGCGCCGAATAGGTCGAGACATTCTCCGCGCGCTTGTAGCCCGTAGCATGTTCGAATTTCACCTTCGGGAACTTCTTGGCGATGTTGATCGTCGGATCCATGTAGCCAAACGACGTGGTGAAGATCAGATCCGCCCCGTCAAGCGCCATTTGTGTCATCACACGCTCGCTGTCCGGGCCTTCTGCGACGTTCTCCACGAAAACGGTCTCAACCGCATCGCCAAACGCCTCTTCGACCGCAAGGCGGCCTTTGTTGTGTTCATAGGTCCAGCCGCCGTCGCCGACCGGGCCCACGTAGACAAAACCAACCTTGGTTTTCTCGTGGCCATCAGCAAAGGCGCTTGTGGCCAGACCCAGCGCCACCGCAGCGCTGGCCAAAAGGGTTGTGATTTTCATTTCAGGTCTTCCCCATATTGTGCAGCCCCTTGTTTGGAGCGTTGATTGGCCCCTAGTTTGAGGCGTGGAATGTTCGGCCCAAAGAGCCGGGTGCCGCACTTTTATCCGCAGACAGGATGACCAGTACGACGATGGTGATCAGATAGGGCGACATTGCCAGATATTCGACGGGAATGGCAACGCCCGCCCCTTGCAGATTGAGCTGCAATTGCGTGATCCCGCCAAAAAGATAGGCACCCAGCAGAACGCGCCACGGCTTCCAGCTGGCAAAGACGACTAGCGCGAGCGCGATCCATCCGACGCCTGCGGTCATGCCTTCGGTCCATTGCGGCACGCGGATCAGACTGATGTAGGCGCCCCCCATGCCCGCGCAGGCACCGCCGAACATGATGGCAAGCGTGCGGATGCGGACGACCTTGTAACCAAGCGCATGGGCCGCATCATGGTTTTCACCGACGGCCCGCAGAACCAACCCGACGCGGGTATATTTGAGCGTCGCCCAGACTGCCGCAACAAGGCCAATGCCGAAATAAAGGATCGGATCATGGGAAAAGACGACCGGCCCGACGACCGGAATTTCCGCCAGAAACCCGAAGTTGATATCCGGCAGACGCGGCGGCTTGATGCCCACATATCCCTGCCCCAGAAGGGCCGACAAACCCAGACCAAAGAGCGTGAGCGCGAGGCCGGAAGCCACCTGATTGGCCAGCGTAATCTGGGTCAAAAACGCGAAAAGCAGGCTCAACACAGCCCCACCTGCGGCCGCTGCCACAAAGCCGATGATCGGCGATCCGGTTTCAACCGCAATGGCAAAGCCGCAGATCGCTCCGAGGATCATCATGCCTTCGACCCCGAGGTTCAGGACACCCGCACGCTCGACCACAAGCTCGCCGGTGGCCGCCAGCAGAATGGGTGTGGCGGCACTCATCAGTGCAGCAAATAGCAGGATCGGATTAATGACTGAAAGGTCCATTATGCGGCCTCCGACCGGCCAAAACGCAGCCTGTAGTTCGTGAACATGTCCAGCGCCAGCAGGAAGAACAGCAGCATGCCCTGAAAAACCTGTATGGCCGCGGCAGGCAGGCCCAATTGGCTTTGCGCTATGTCACCGCCAATGTAGGTCAGCGCCATCAACAGCCCCGCAAGCACGATGCCGATGGGGTGCAGGCGGCCCAGAAACGCCACAATGATGGCTGTGAAACCGTATCCGACGTTAAAGTCGATGCTGACCTGCCCCGCCGGACCGGAGACCTCAAAGAGACCGGCAAGTCCGGCTAGCAGACCAGATGTGCCCAGGCAAAAGAGGATCAGCCGGTTTGGGTTCACACCAGCAAACCGCGCCGCGCGCGGGGCTTCGCCGGTGACCCGAACCGCAAATCCCAGCCGGTGCCGCGCCAGCAGCACATAGGCAAAAATCACCGCAATCAGGGCCGCGACAACACCCCAATGCATGCCGGACCCGGCAATGATCTCGGCGTTATGGGCGGAGGCATATTGTTGCAGGTTGCGGCTGCCCGGAAATCCGAATCCTTCCGGGTTTTTCAGCAATCCCAACGACATGGAGGCAAGGAACTGCTCTGCCACATAGACCAGCATCAGCGACACGAGGATTTCATTCGTCCCGAATTTTACCTTCAGGAAAGCGGGGATCATCGCCCAGAGCCAGCCGCCGAATGCACCCGCCAGCACCATAAACGGAAAGATCAGGACATTTTCAGTGGGGTAGAAGGCCAGCCCGGCCCCGGCCCCGAAAAGCGCGCCCATGATGTACTGCCCTTCGGCACCGATGTTCCAAATACCGGCCTTGAAGCCAAGACTCAGACCAATCGCGATCAGAACGAGCGGCGCGCCTTTGATCAGAAGCTGCGGGCGATAATAAAACGAGAACTCGCCAAAAAGCGGTTCCCAGAAGATGGTGAGAATGGAGGTCACCGGATCCTTGCCCAATGCCGCAAAGAGCAACCCGCCAAAAAAGAACGTGGCGATCACCGCAAGAACAGGCGTCAAATAAGAAAAGGCGCGACTGGGTTCGGGGCGTTTTTCCAGCGCAATCATTGCGGTACGCCCCGTGGGTCAAGAAGGATCGTAGGCTTCAGACGTTCAGACATGCGCCACCTCCATGCCATGTGCGCCGCCCATCATCAGCCCGATCTGCTCGACTGAGAGGCCATCCGTGCTGCACGGCTCGGACAATCGTCCTTCGTTAAGCGCTGCAAAATGGTCGGAAATCTCCATCAACTCGTCGAGGTCCTGGCTGATCACGATGACCGCAGCCCCTTTGCCCGCGAGATCAAGCAATGACTGCCGGATGGCGGCCGCGGCAGAGGCATCTACGCCCCATGTCGGTTGATTGACGACCAGCACCTCAGGGTTCTGTAACACCTCGCGCCCAATGACAAATTTTTGCAGGTTTCCACCGGAGAGGGACCGTGCGGCATTTCCCGGGCCGGGCGTACGTACATCAAATGCTTCGATAATTTTTTCTGCGAAGCCACGTGCTGCGGGCCAGTTCAAAAAACCATTCCGCTCCAGGTTCTGGCGCGCCGCTCCTGTGAGCATCGCGTTTTCGGTCAAAGACATATCCGGCGCGGCGGCATGGCCCAATCGTTCTTCTGGGGCTGCCAGTAACCCGATTGCGCGCCGCGCGTTGGGTCCCAGATGTCCAATGTCTTCATTCCTCATCTTGATGCTGCCCGCAGGTGACAGGAGTTCGCCTGATAATGCCGCCAGCAGCTCGTCCTGCCCGTTGCCAGCGACGCCGCCGACGCCCAGAATCTCACCCTTGCGCAGCTGAATGGAAACTTCCCGCAAGGGCATGCCGAACGCGGAAGGTGATGGCAGCGACAACGCGCTGACCTCAAGCACGGTTTCTCCCAATGTGAGGCCCGCGCGCGTGGGTGTCCCGAGGACTTTGCCGACCATCATTTCGGCCATCTCCCGCGCTGTGGTTTCGCGCGGGACACAGGTGCCGACGACCTTGCCAAGCCGCAGAATTGTTGCTGAATCGCACAGGCTCCGGATTTCTTCAAGCTTATGAGAAATATACAAAATTGCCGTTCCTTCGGCGCTTAGCTTGCGCAGGGTCTGAAACAGAATGTCCACTTCCTGCGGTGTCAGAACCGATGTCGGCTCATCCATGATCAGCAATTTGGGTTCCTGCAACAAACAACGGATGATCTCGACCCGCTGCCTTTCGCCCGCAGACAGATCACCCACAATCCTGTCGGGTGCCAGCGGCAATCCATAGGTGTCGGAGACCTTCCGGATCTGCTCCGACAATGCGGTCAGTTTAGGTGCGTTCTCCATGCCAAGGGCGATATTTTCGGCAACACTCAGCGCGTCAAAGAGGGAAAAGTGCTGGAAGACCATTCCCACACCAGAACCGCGCGCCGCGCGGGGCTCGGACGGGGCGTAGGCTACGCCGTTCATCTTCATCTCGCCATGATCCGGCTTGACCAGCCCATAGATCATTTTGACGAGCGTTGATTTGCCGGCGCCGTTTTCGCCTAGCAGGGAATGCACTTCTCCGGGGTTGATTTCCAAAGATACATCGTCGTTCGCGACAACACCCGGGTAGGCCTTGGTCAGCCCCTTGAGCGACAACAAGGGCGTCATCAACGTGTCGTCCGCAAGTTCGGGATTGAGAGAATTGTGGCTTTGTCGATCGAGCGGTTAACCCGATCCAAGAGCAACACCCGCAAGCGCTGCGCCCCTGTTTCTCCAATTCGGCGAAACGCTGAGTTCATTTAGTCAGATCCGCCGCGGTACCAAGGGCCCGGACTGCCATGCGTTCGATGCGGCGTAGAACGTCAGGCAGGCGTTAAGCAAACAGAGGCTAAGCGCACGTAATGTCGTTTTGCAAGTAAAAATATGTATTTCTACCGTGGCTTGAATAGGTCCTGACGAAATCTGACATCGCGATCCTCTTCCCTCTGGCAGCGATCAATATGGTCCTCTAGGGTCACGTCATGAGCTCTGATCCCCGATTCATTCATCTGCGCAGCCATTCCGAATACTCGTTGTTGGAAGGGGCTTTGCGTCTCAAGAAATTGCCTGACCTATGCCATGACGCGCAGATGCCAGCACTGGCGCTGACCGACACAAACAACATGTTCGCAGCACTGGAGTTTTCTGTTGCGATGTCTGGTGCCGGTGTACAGCCGATCCTCGGTTGTCAGGTCGATGTCACTTACATGCAAACGCACCCTGGAGAGAAACCGCGCTTGCCTGCGCCGCTGGTTTTATTGGCTCAATCCGAGGTCGGTTATGAAAACCTGATGAAGCTCAATTCCTGCCTCTATCTGGACAAGGGCGGTGCGCTGCCGCAAGTCAGTCTGGATGAACTGGAAACGCATGCTGCGGATGTGATTTGCTTAACGGGTGGTGCAAATGGCCCTGTTGGGATGTTGCTGCAAGGGGGGCAAAAACCAGCAGCTCAAACGTTGATGAACCAGTTGAAGGCGGCTTTCGGCGACAGACTGTATGTGGAATTACAGCGCCATCCGGATGAGAATGGGCAACCCGAAGCGGAACGTCTGACCGAACGGGGCTTTGTGGAGATGGCCTATGCGATGGATTTGCCCTTGGTTGCGACCAATGACGTCTATTTCCCCAAATCCGACATGTATGAGGCTCATGATGCGCTGATCTGCATTGCCGAAGGGGCTTATGTCGATCAGCAGGATGCACGCCGCCGCCTTACGGCGCAGCACTATTTCAAGTCACAGTCCGAGATGGTGACACTTTTTGCCGATCTCCCTGAAGCCATTGAAAACACGGTCGAGATTGCAAAGCGCTGCGCGTTTCAAGCCTATCGGCGCGACCCCATTCTGCCCCGGTTTGCCGATAACGAGATTGAAGAGCTCAGGCGCCAGTCGCACGCCGGTTTGAAAAACCGGCTGTCCGTCATTCCGCATGCCACCAGCGTGGAAGAGTACGAGAAACGGCTCGATTTCGAATTGGACATCATCGAAGGGATGGGGTTTCCGGGTTATTTTCTGATCGTTGCGGATTTCATCAAATGGGCCAAGGACAATCACATTCCGGTCGGCCCGGGCCGGGGGTCGGGTGCGGGCTCTCTGGTGGCCTATGCGCTGACCATCACGGATCTGGATCCGCTGCGCTACAATCTGCTGTTTGAACGATTTTTGAACCCTGAACGCGTATCCATGCCCGATTTCGACATCGACTTCTGTATGGATCGGCGTGAAGAGGTCATTAGGTACGTTCAGGATAAGTATGGCCGCGATAAGGTGGGCCAAATCATCACTTTTGGTGCGCTTTTGTCAAAGGCTGCGGTGCGCGATATCGGCCGTGTATTGCAAATGCCGTACGGTCAGGTGGATCGTTTGTCCAAAATGATCCCGGTTGAAGGGGTCAAACCTGTCTCCATCGAAAAGGCGTTGGCAGATGAGCCGCGCCTGCGTGAAGAAGCCCGTAACGAAGAGGTTGTGGCCCGGCTTCTCGATTATGGTCAGCAGGTCGAGGGTCTGCTCCGGAATGCGTCTACCCACGCGGCGGGTGTGGTGATCGGGGACCGGCCACTGGATGCGCTGGTGCCGCTCTATCAGGATCCACGTTCGGACATGCCTGCCACGCAATTCAACATGAAATGGGTGGAACAGGCCGGGTTGGTGAAATTCGACTTTCTGGGCCTGAAAACCCTGACTGTCATTCAGAACGCGGTGGATCAGATCAAGGCGTCGGGTCGTCATCTGCACATTGCGGCGGACGGGACGGAGCTTTTTCAGCCCCCTGATGGGCTCGAAGATGACATTGGCACCATCCCGTTGGATGATGAAGCGTCCTACAAGCTTTACGCCTCTGCCAAGACGGTTGCGGTTTTTCAGGTTGAAAGTTCGGGCATGATGGATGCCCTCAAACGTATGAAGCCCACCTGTATTGAGGATATCGTGGCGCTGGTTGCGCTCTACCGGCCCGGCCCGATGGAGAACATTCCGACTTATTGCGAGGTCAAGAACGGGCTGAAGAACCGCGAATCCATTCACCCGCTGATCGACGATATTCTGGAGGAAACCCAAGGGATCATCGTTTATCAGGAGCAGGTGATGCAGATCGCGCAGGTCATGGCCGGATACAGCCTGGGTGGTGCCGATCTTCTGCGTCGCGCCATGGGCAAGAAGATTGCCGAAGAGATGGCCAAGGAGCGCCCTAAATTCGAAAAGGGCGCGATGGAAAACGGGGTCGACAAGAAAAAGGCCACCGAGGTTTTCGACCTTCTGGAAAAATTCGCCAACTATGGTTTCAACAAGTCCCACGCGGCGGCCTACGCGGTAGTCAGCTATCAGACCGCCTGGCTGAAAGCGAACCACCCTGTGGAGTTCATGGCGGGTGTGATGAATTGCGATATTCATCTGACCGACAAACTGGCCGTTTATTTCGAGGAGGTGCGCAAGCAGCTTGAATTGCCCTGGGTGCCCCCTTGTGTGAACCGCTCGGATGCGACGTTCAAAGTGGTGGATGGGGCGCTCACCTATGCGCTTGGTGCGTTGAAAAACGTGGGCGTTGAGGCAATGAGGCTGATCACTGATGGCAGAGGTGACAGACCCTTTGCAACGCTGTTTGATCTTGCGCGCCGGGTCGATCTCAAACGCGTGGGAAAGCGCCCGTTGGAGATGTTGGCGCGTTCAGGCGCATTTGATCAACTCGACCCCAATCGTCGCCGTGTGTTTGGCGCGCTGGACGCGCTGGTCGGGTATTCAGCGGCGATTCATGAACAAAAGGCCTCCAGTCAGGTCTCGTTGTTTGGAGAGGCGGGGGAGGACCTGCCAGAGCCAAGGCTGCATCCGATGGAAGATTGGCTGCCTGCAGAACGGCTTGGCGAAGAATTCAAGGCCGTGGGTTTTTATCTCTCTGGTCACCCCCTCGACGATTACATGGGGCCGTTGAAGCGCAAGGGTATTCTGACATTGGATGAAGTCCTCGAAAAAGCGCAGTCAGGTCCGATGAATGCAAAGCTGGCGGGCATCGTTGCTGGCAGGCAGGAGCGCAAATCTGCGCGTGGTAACCGTTTCGCCTTTTGCCAGATGTCTGACACCACCGGCGCGTATGAGGTAACGCTTTTCTCTGAAACACTCGAAAAATCCCGCGAGCATCTTGAAACCGGGGCGAAGGTCGTCATCGCCGTCGAAGCGAGCCTGGAAGCCGATCAGCTTAAGCTGTTGGCGCGATCCGTATCGCCGATCGACGTTGTCACGGCAGACGCGGGCGCCATGGGGCTCAGGGTATTTGTCGAAGCGCCCGAGGCGATCACCGCTGTGGCAAACGTGTTGGAGGGGGCCGCAAACGCCGTAAAAACCGCCGCGCGGGGGCCCGTGGAGCTTTGTTTGATGGATCCGACCTTGCCCGGCGAGGTGGAGGTCGAGCTTGGTCAGGAGTTCGTTGTAAATCCGCAAATCAAGGGCGCCATAAGATCGCTCGCCGGTGTTCTGGAGGTCGAAGAGCTCTAGTAATGAGGGGGCCGTTCGTCGCCAACAACCACACCGCCGGATTGTTGTGCGTCGCGTTCCCCTTCACGCTGCATCAACATGAATACGCGGCGGTTCAAGGTTGCAATTTCAGTTTCCTGTCGGGCAATCACATCGGACAGATCGTCGACCACGCGCGTTAAATGCGCAATCTGTTCTTCGAGCTTTTCCATGGCGATTTCCTTTGATTGAAGGCGGTCGCGTATCATGGGGAGCCGATGCGATAAAGCCATAATCATCAAGTGTCATCGCCGCCTTGTCTGTTCCAGCCCCATCCGCTAGACCGCGCGCGAGCCCAAACGCCAAAGGTAGAACCATGGCCAAAACCAAAAAGACCCCGCGCCCCAAGGCAGAGACGCCCAAGGGTTTCCGTGATTATTTCGGTGCCGAAGTGACGCAACGTGCCGAAATGCTGCGCAAGATCGCGGCGGTCTATCATCGTTACGGGTTCGATGCGCTCGAAAGCTCCGGCGTGGAAACGGTTGAGGCTTTGGGAAAGTTCCTGCCGGATGTGGACCGTCCAAATGAAGGTGTCTTTGCCTGGCAAGAAGATGCCGAAGGTGAAAAGCCGGGTGATTGGCTGGCGCTGCGCTATGATCTGACTGCACCACTGGCCCGCGTATACGCGCAGCATCAGAATGATTTGCCCAAGCCATATCGCCGCTACGCGATGGGCCCGGTCTGGCGTAACGAGAAGCCCGGTCCGGGCCGGTTTCGCCAGTTCTACCAATGTGATGCGGATACGGTGGGCGCGCCTTCGGTTGCCGCGGACGCGGAGATTTGCGCCATGCTAGCCGATTGTCTTGAAGAGGTTGGCATTCCACGCGGCGACTATGTGGTGCGCGTCAACAACCGCAAAGTCTTGAACGGTGTGCTTGAAGTTACGGGCTTGTCCGGCGATGACAGGCAATCCGAACGGGGCATTGTGTTGCGGGCCATCGACAAGCTGGACCGGCTGGGGTTGGCAGGCGTCAAGGCGCTGCTCGGTCCCGGACGCAAGGACGAAAGCGGAGATTTCACCGATGGTGCCGGGCTCAGCGACGCGCAAGCGGATGTCATCATGAGTTTCATGCAAGCCAAAGCAGACACCGGCGCGGAAACGGTCGCCGGACTGCGTGCGCTGGTGCAGGATTCCGAGATAGGTGTGCAGGGCGTGAACGAGCTTGAAACCATCGCAGATTTGCTTGCAGCGGGAGGTTACGGACCGGATCGGATAGAGATCGACCCTTCGGTTGTGCGCGGCCTTGGGTATTACACCGGTCCTGTATTTGAGGCGGAACTCACCTTCGAGATATTCGACGAAAAGGGTCGCAAACGTCAGTTTGGCTCCGTCGCAGGTGGTGGGCGCTATGACGATCTGGTCAAGCGGTTTACCGGGCAGGAAGTTCCGGCAACGGGCGTGTCGATTGGCGTGGATCGGTTGCTTGCCGCATTGCACGCGAAGGGCCGTATGCGGGCTGATATGCAGGGGCCGGTCGTCGTGACCGTCTTGGACCGCGACCGCATGGCCGATTATCAGGCGATGGTTGCGGAGCTGCGCAGTGCGGGCATTCGTGCGGAGGTTTACCTTGGCAATCCGAAGAACTTCGGCAACCAGCTGAAGTATGCGGATCGGCGGGGTAGTCCGATTGCCGTCATTGAAGGGGGCGATGAAAAAGAGCAGGGCGTCATTCAGATCAAGGATCTGATCCTGGGTGCTCGGATCGCCGAAAGTGCCACCCTGGAAGAGTGGAAAGATCGTCCGAGCCAATTCGAAGTTCCCCGCAATCAGCTGGTTTCAAAAGTGCGCGATATCCTCTCGCAACATGGCCTGCCCGGAGGCGGTGCTGATCAATGATCCATCGCGCAAAGACGCTTGCGCGCGCAGCAGAGCTTCGGGCGGATTTCGAGGCGGCAGGTGCCGTGCCTGTGGAGACCCCGATTCTGCAACCCGCGCGGACATTGCTTGATCTTTATGGTGAAGAAATCCGGGCACGGGCCTATGTGACGTCAGACGCGCTACGCGGGGAGCAAATGCTGCGCCCGGATTTTACGGTCCCGGTTGTGCAGATGCATATGGCGCACGGGGCGGAGCCCGCGCGGTATACTTATTCCGGCGAAGTGTTCCGGCGTCAGGAGCATGACCCTGACAGGGCCAACGAATACGTTCAGGTAGGGTACGAGATTTTTGACCGAACTGATCCAGCCTCCGCTGACGCCGAAGTCTTTTCATTGCTGTCAGAGGCGGTGGTTCATCTGAATTTGCGCGCTGCGACCGGCGATATCGGTGTTCTCATGGCCGCAGTTAAAGGATTGCAGACAACAGCGCCGCGCAAGGCAGCGCTGCTCCGGCACATCTGGCGCCCCCGCAGGTTTCGGGCGTTGCTTGAGCGTTACGCAGGGCGGGTGCCTGTATCCGATGAGCGTGCAAAACTGCTTTCGGGGGCGCTTTCCGATACCAGCATACCCATGGTGGGCAAGCGCAGCCGAAGGGAAATTGACAGGCGCATCGACGCATTACGCGAAGATGCAACTGCCGCCCCCCTGTCCGCTGGGGAAGTCGATCTGCTGGACGCCTTGCTTGATGTCAGGGAAACGACCCCCTTCGCTTTGGAGAGACTGCGCGACATCGCCGTCGATATGCCGTCAATTTCTCTTGCCGTCTCAGGTATCGAAATGCGGGCCGACGCGCTCGACAGGCGGGGTGTCGATGTGGAGCATCTGGCTTTCGAGGCGAGTTTCGGGCGTACGTCGATGGAATACTACGACGGCTTTGTCTTTGGGTTTTTCAGTGCGAAACGCCCCGATCTGCCCGCGGTTGCCACGGGCGGACGCTATGATGCGCTTACACATCGCCTCGGTAGTGGTGCGGAAATCCCCGCAGTGGGTGGCGTTCTGCGCCCGGGATTGATGCTGGAACTGGAGGCGCAGCCATGACCGTGAAGCTGGGTGTTCCTTCCAAGGGACGGTTGATGGAAAAGACCTTTGACTGGTTCAGACAACGTGGCGTTTTACTGACGCGTACCGGATCGGAGCGCGAGTATGCCGGGGCTGTTGGAGGGATAGAAGGCGTATCTTTGGTCTTGCTGTCCGCAGGAGAAGTGCCGCGGGAGTTGGCTGCCGGTCGTCTCCATTTCGGGATCACCGGCACCGATCTGATTCGGGAAAAACTTCCCCTTTGGGAACAGCAGCTTCAATGCATGCAGGAACTTGGTTTCGGTCAGGCGGATTTGGTCATGGCTGTCCCGAAAGCATGGGTCGATGTGGACACGCTGGATGACCTCGATGCAGTGGCCGCTGCATTCCGAATCACGCATGGGATGCGTCTGCGGATTGCGACAAAATACCACCGGCTGGTGCGGGATTATCTGCGTCACGGGGGTGTCGCGGACTATGCGCTGGTCGACAGTCAGGGAGCAACGGAAGGCACTGTTGCGAATGAAACGGCCGAGGCTATTGCGGATATAACCTCAAGCGGTGAAACGCTACGGGCAAACCATTTGAAAGTGCTGAAGGAAGAGCCAATACTGAAGTCTCAGGCAACGCTCTGGCGCAGTCGGCTGGCGCCGGTCGACGATCAGGATCGCAACGTGATCAAGAATCTGATTGACCAGCTGTCTCTTTGATCTTCAAAGAACCCCAATCTCGGCCAGAGCACGGTTTAGCTCTACTGGCAATGGATCTTCCGAAGCGCGGCCTTTTGGCAGATCTGGTGGTGCATCGTTCACTGGCAGATAACGCCATCCCTGAAAGGGGCGTTTGAGGCTGCCCTGAGTGCGGATGACCTCATGGTCCAGCACAATCGCGCAGCGGCGAATACCATCGTTGCCGATCACTTCATCCAGGCGCAGGATTTTCTGGCGGCATTGCACGACGCCTTTGATCACCCAGTAGATCGAACCGCCGTTCAGGATTTCCGCTTCGCGTTTTGGCCACATGCGCGTGACATGCCGGGGCAGACCATCTTTGGTTTGGGCAGGCTTCGTGGCCTGCCAGGCTGCCAGGCTTTCCACGTTTTCCGATCCCACGGAAAGCTTGATCAGATTGACGCATTTATCCACAGCTTTGCCCACCGAAACACTCACAGAATCCCCTGCCTGAACACTATATATATTAATACTGCGCAGGTCTTCTTCAACTTCTTGTGGAAATACCCGCGATTCTGGGTTAATTTACGTATCTCCCCCACTCCAAGGAACGGAACCGATGACACGTTTTGCCGCCCCGATTGCTGAACAGATTTGGGACATGAAATATCGCTTCAAAGAAGCGGATGGCACGCCCAAAGACAAAACGGTCGAGGATACATGGCGTCGCATCGCGCGGGACCTCGCGAAAGCCGAGAATGAACCGGAGGTATGGGAAGACCGCTTTTATGCGGCGCTGGAAGATTTCAAATACCTGCCTGCGGGGCGGATTACGGCCGGGGCGGGTACGGCGCGGTCGGTGACGCTTTTCAACTGTTTCGTGATGGGCACGGTGCCTGACAGCATGGGTGGCATTTTTGAGATGCTGAAGGAGGCGGCCCTGACCATGCAGCAGGGCGGTGGCATCGGCTATGATTTTTCGACGATCCGTCCCAAGGGCGCGGATGTACATGGCGTTGCAGCAGATGCTTCTGGTCCGTTGAGTTTCATGGATGTGTGGGATGCCATGTGCCGGACAATCATGTCTGCGGGGTCGCGGCGCGGGGCGATGATGGCCACCATGCGCTGTGATCATCCCGACATCGAAGATTTTATCGCCGCTAAATCAGACCCGGCGCGGCTGCGCATGTTCAACATGTCGGTTCTGGTCACTGATCCTTTTATGGAAGCGGTCAAAGCGGATGCATCCTGGGATCTGGTTTTCGACGGTAAGACCTACCGGACGGTACAGGCATTGGATCTCTGGAACCGGATCATGCAGGCGACATATGACTACGCGGAGCCGGGTGTGATTTTCATCGACCGGATCAATGCCGCCAACAACCTCAGCTATTGCGAGAGCATAGCCGCCACCAATCCCTGTGGCGAGCAGCCCTTGCCGCCCTATGGCGCATGTCTGCTGGGATCCATCAATCTGGCGCGGCTGGTGTCCGATCCCTTTGAAAAGGCGGCGGCTTTGGATCATGCTGCGCTGCAGGAACTGGTGGGCACCGCCGTTCGGATGATGGATAACGTTGTGGATGTGTCGCGATTTCCTTTGGAAGCGCAGGCCGGAGAAGCGCAGGCCAAGCGGCGCATCGGGCTGGGCGTGACGGGTCTTGCGGATGCTTTGCTGATGATGGGCTTGAGATATGGCTCCGACGAGGCGGCGCGTCAGACCGAGGACTGGTTGCACGCGATCGCCCGCGCCGCGTACCTGGCGTCGGTGCAATTGGCGAAGGAGAAAGGGCCGTTCCCCTTGTTCGACGCAGATGCCTATCTGGCATCCGGCACGATGCAGGCGATGGATGAAGATGTGCGGGATGCTGTTCGGACCCATGGTATTCGCAATGCGCTGCTGACGTCGATTGCGCCGACGGGGACCATCAGTCTTTATGCGGGCAACGTGTCCTCGGGCATTGAACCGGTTTTTGCCTATGCCTACACCCGGAAAGTTTTGCAAAAGGACGGATCGCGCACCGAAGAGGAAGTCGTTGATTATGCGGTCAATCTCTGGCGCGAGAAATTCGGGGACAAGGCTCTGCCTGAATATTTTGTCAATGCCCAGACCCTGGCGCCGCTTGACCATGTAAAGATGCAGGCGGCCGCGCAGAAATGGGTGGATTCGTCGATTTCGAAGACAATCAACTGTCCTGTGGACATCGGTTTTGATGATTTCAAGGACGTCTACATGCAAGCCTGGGACACGGGCTGCAAAGGTTGCACGACATATCGGCCAAATGCGGTGACAGGGTCGGTTCTGAGCGTGGCGGAAGACAAACCGGCCAGTGGCGCTCCCGAAGTGATCACCAGTGACGTCGCCGAGCCGCAGCAGCCCCATGGTGACGTCATTTATATGTCAGAACCGCTGGATCGCCCTAGCGAACTGGAAGGCAACACCTACAAGGTCAAATGGCCGGATAGCGAGCATGCGCTCTACATCACGATCAATGACATTGTGCTAGGCGGCCATCGGCGGCCTTTTGAAGTATTCATCAACTCCAAAAACATGGAGCATTTCGCATGGACCGTTGCGTTGACAAGAATGATCTCGGCGGTGTTCCGGCGCGGCGGGGACGTGTCCTTTGTCGTTGAAGAGTTGAAAGCGGTATTTGATCCGCGCGGTGGCGCCTGGATGCAGGGCAAATATATCCCGTCCATTCTGGCGGCTATCGGCGGGGTGATCGAGCAACACATGATTGCAACAGGGTTCATCGAAGGTGAAGGGATGGGGCTGAAATCGGACCCGCAAGCGCAGGTCGTTGGCCTGGATGCGCCACGAGGGCAGGCGTGCAGCAGTTGTGGCCAATATGATCTCCGCATGGTCGAAGGATGTATGACCTGTGGAAGCTGTGGCTTTTCGAAATGTAGTTAGCCGCTTGATAGTGTAATTGTGAATTGGCCGACAGTTTTTCCATTATTGCATAATGAACTGCCATTGATTGGGGGGTAATCTCCCCATTTTTAGAGGGGCGCGTCAGTAGAATCTAAGCTGCCTTCAGTTTTTGTATCGGGGTTATCCCGCCGATCCCCATGTTTGGTCTTTCGTTGTTGTATGTCCATAGCCAATGAGTG